>CAVBBO010000040.1:0-18243 GCA_963593695.1 Escherichia coli
CATTAAGACTTTGCTCTTATTGAAAGCATCAAGTATTTCGTTAGAATACTCTGATAAAGTAAGATGCGGATAATTATTTTTGATTGCACAAAATTTACGTTGAATGCTACTATATATTTTATAGCTTGCATTATCAACACCTCTAAAGAAAAGTCCACGACCAGATAGTTCATCTAATTTAGTTTTAAGAATCTTAATATCAGTAATGATATAGTTTCCATTAAAGAAATTCTTCTTTTCATCAAAATTTGAGTATATGTCCATATTGTATAAGGTTATTTTATGATGTGCAATACAGCAAAGCCAACTAATATTGCTATTGTAAAGCTTGCGAGTGTACCTATCAGCACATATTCAGTAGTCTTAATTTCTTGTGCCTTGTTTAATTCTCCGAAACGGAAAATGGACTTTGCCGCTAATAAGAAGCCAATACCTTCAGCATTTCCGGTCAGGATAAAAGTCAAGATAAGGATGCGCTCAAAATAACCAATCCATTTCCCGGCATTTGGCAGGCTTTTGTCTGCCGTCGCAGAAGGAGTCCATTTCTTTATGAAGAGGCTTAAAAAGACGGAAGCTGGTTTCAACATCAACAA
This sequence comes from Escherichia coli, assembly GCA_963593695.1. Lineage (GTDB taxonomy): Bacteria > Bacteroidota > Bacteroidia > Bacteroidales > Bacteroidaceae > Prevotella. Next base: position 594 of record CAVBBO010000040.1, read on the forward strand.
ATACGCAGTGAAAACAGTCCAAGTGGTCAGATCATTCCATTCTATTCTAAGAAGTTCTTGACAGAAAGCCTTACCTTGGTCAAATAAGGATAGCCATAAAACAACGATAACGGCTATGTGCACAAGTTGGTCTATAAGGAACGATGCGACATTTTTTTTCAGATACTCAATCTTGATGTAATCTATCAATAGGTGAGATACGAAGATAACCAAAGGGATAATCCAATTGCTCCAGTCTGCTACAAAGAGATATGCCGTCAAAACATGGATGGTACTATGCAATAATTGATAAACGTACTTCTTTTTTGTATTACCTTGTTTGCCGTCACATATCTTATCACTCTGAAAAATAAAATCAGAAAGGATGTGAGCAAATAACAATCTTAGCAGTATAGCCATATTTGTTATTTTATTAAGTTTGAAATCAGACTATTATAACGGTCGATATACATCTGGATAAGGTTTATTTTTGCTGCACTTAATAGCTTGCTGATGTTCTGCGCCGACTTTTGGAATTTATGCGCAATATCCTTTTGAGGAGTATTGTATAATAAAGCCTGATAAGTAGCTTGCGATTGAGAAACACTCCATGAAGAAATAACATCATCCGCAAAGGCTGTGCTCACGCGCAATTCTTCATTTACTTCCGACCATCTTGTTTTGACAATAAGACGTCGTTTACCCATTTCATCAAGTTCTCTTCCAGAGTATTGGAAAGCCTCTCCGTCTGAAAGTACAATATTATTCGCGTGATAAGATATGGTACCCACACCTAAAGAAAGACGAGCATCCCACAATTTTTTACACTCTTTAGGAGTATGGCTTTTCAGCCCTGCACGTAATAGAACCGCAATTTTCATTGCATTTTCAGGGAAATCAATAATCATCTGAAAACTATCACCTCTAAAAAACTCAATTTTCAGAGGTTCAATTACCATCAATTCATTGGCTATCTTCTGAATGGAATTCACCAAGAAGTCCCGATATTCTATTTGTATAGCAGAGGACTCTATTATATCTCCAGTAATAACTCCTTTTATTTTATCCATATTCTTTACTGCTTATAATCGCCTATAAAGGTACAACGATTATCTCAATAAACAACCAAAAACGATTGATTTTTCAAAATCAACCAAAAATAGTTGATAATTAAAAATCAACCGTTTTTAATTTTGAGAATGATTACCCTTTCTGTTGCAACAGATGCTTCAGGTTTTCGTCACCAGCGATACGCTCCAGCTCGTCGGTGACAATCTGTTTCACCTCCTCCTTGATGCGTCTGTAATTCGCCTGCACCGTTTCCTTCATACAGTCCGTTCTCGTCCGTGAAGTCGGTAATGACGGGGATTGGCTTGTAGGCTTTCTCCTCGCGCTTCACCTTCTCGGCATCCACGACTATCTCACAGTGGAAAATCTTCTGCTCGATGGGTTGGTCAAAACTGTCTGCCACAGCCCCCACGAACATACCTTGTGAGAGACTGGAGATCTTCGATGCCGGGATAAGCGCATCCATCTGTGTGTTGATGGAGGTGGAAATGTCCTGCCGGTTGATGGATATGGACTGTCGCTTCTGCAATACTTTTCCGGAGCGTTCCGAAAGCATCTTGGCGGTTTCCCCAACCACTTGTCATCTAAAGATGTTGCCCACGGTGTTCATTACAACGGTCGCCTCTTTGTCCCCGTAGTCCCTTTTGAGCTGCGAGAAGTCCTGAATACCCAACAGTACGGCAACCTTGTTGCTTCGTGCGGTGGCGATAAGGTTGTCCAGCCCCTTGAAGTATATCGTCGGGAGCTCGTCTATGATAATCGAGGATTTGAGCTTGCCCTTCTTGTTAATGAGTTTGACGATGTGGGAATTATACAATCCGAGAGCCGCCCCGTATACACACTGCTTCTGCACCCACGTCTTATTGAGGTTGAGCAAAAGAAAGAAAGTGAAAGAAAATGTACTAATAGCCATGAAAAGCTTGGTTTTTATGACCACGCTCGGTAAACTGACCAATACAAAAGTGGCGAACCTCATAAAGTGTGGTATAAACAAATAAATCGAGTAGGAAGAAAACTGCTTCGTTTTCTTCCTACTCGATTTGTGTTTTCCCCTGTAGTGTCTTTATCTCTTCAGGAGGTTCATCTTCGTGGCTGGCTTCAGCACGTTGTGCACCTTCTCGGTGTATGAGCCCATCTTCACGGAAGCCGAGCCCTTGATGTCGCGGCTCGATGCGCCCACCTTGAAGGTGTAGGTGCCCGCGTCGCCAACCCATGCGCTCTTCTTCGTCACGAAGGAAGCGAGGTCGCGACGGTCGATGTCCATCGTGAGCGTCTCGCTCTCTCCTGGCTGCAGCGTGCGAGTCTTGGCAAAAGCCTTGAGCTCCTGTGCCGGCTTGTCAACGCTTCCCTTGGGCGCGGTGACATACACCTCTGCCACTTCCTTTCCTGGGCGCGTGCCGTTGTTGGTTATGGTGACGCTCACCGTGACCTTGCCGTTGTTGGCCTTGGCTGTCACGCCGCTATAGGCAAACGTGGTGTAGCTCAGACCGTAGCCGAACGGATAGCTCACGTTCTTGTTGAACGAGTCGAAATAGCGGTAGCCCACATATATGTCCTCGTCGTAGACCGTGTAGCCGTAGTTGCGGCGGTCTTTGTATTGTGCCTGGTCGCCATCGACCGAATAGTCGGTAGCCTCCGACGGGAAGTTGGCCGACGATGCCGCGTCTTGGTATCTCACAGGCCACGTCATTGGCAACTTGCCCGATGGTGTGAGCTTGCCGGCGAGAAGAGCCGCCACGGAGTTGCCCACTTCCTGACCCGACTGCCATGGCAGGAGAATGGCGTCGGGAATGTCTTTCCACGACTCCGTCTCTATGACTCCGCCCACGTTGAGCACCACCACCATCTTCTTGCCCTTGGCATGGAACGCCTTGGCGGTGTTCTCCAGCAGTTGGCGCTCCGTGTCGGTTAGGTTGAAGTCGGTTGCCGTGCGGTCTACTCCCTCGCCCGAGAGGCGTTGCAGCACCACCACCGCCACGTCGTCGTTTTCGGCTGCCTTGGCCAGCAGCTCATCGTCGGGCAAAATCTCCTTTGCCACAGGCTTGGGCATCCACCAAGGAATGTCCAGCGTGTTCACCGTGGAGTCGTGCTTCTCCAGCAGCGTGGTGTAATTGTCTATCATCGAGTCGTCGACGGTGTAGCCCTGCTTGCGCAAGCCCTCCACCACAGAGACCGTGTAGCGCCTGTTCACGTTGCCCGAGCCTGTGCCGCCTGCTATGGGCCTGTAGCCCGCCACGCCATAGAGAGCCACCTTTCTCACGCCGTCGGCAAAAGGCAGCGCCCCGTTGTTCTTGAGCAGCACCGTGCCCTCGGCAGCTGCGTCGCGTGTCACGGTGGCATGCGCCTTGAGGTCGGGGTCGTCCTTATACTGATAGCCCTTGAAGCGTGGTGTCTTCACTATGTAGCTCAGGATGTTGCGCACGCATTTGTCCAAGTCTTTCTCGCTCAGGCGCCCGCTCTTCACGGCATTCTCTATGTCCTCTATGTCGTCCTCGCCGCCCGGCTCTATCAGGTCGTTGCCAGCGTGGATGTTGGCGGCGCGGTCGGCAAGTCCGTTGAAGGCTGATAGCCCGACACATCCCGGGTGAGGCCTGCGGATTGGGTCGCGTCCGCCGCCCCAGTCGGTCATCACTATCCCCTTGTATCCCCACTCGTCGCGCAGGATGGTGGTGAGCAAGCTGTGGCTTTCGCTGGTCATGGTGTCGTTGACGAGGTTGTAAGAGCTCATCACCGTCCAGGGATTCGACTTCTTGATGGCTATCTCGAAGTTTTTCAGGTATATCTCCCTTGCCGCCCTCTGGCTCACGATGGCGTTGTTGCCCAGGCGGGCCGTCTCTTGCTGGTTGAAGGCGAAATGCTTTATCGACGCGCCCACGCCCTGGCTCTGCAAGCCGTTGATATAGGCAGCCGCGATGTTGCCCGCGAGGGTTGGGTCTTCAGAGTAGTATTCGAAGTTGCGTCCGCACAGCGGGTTGCGCTGTATGCACACTCCGGGGGCGAGCAGCACGTCCACGCCATAGCGGTGCACCTCGTCGCCGATGGCGGCTCCCACGCTGCCCACGAGTTGTGTGTTCCATGAGCTTGAGAGGCAAGTGCCTATCGGGAAGTGGGTGCCATAGTAGGTGTTGCTGTCGTAGGGGCGCGTGGGGTCTATGCGCACTCCGGCAGGGCCGTCGGCAAGTATCGTGAAGGGGATGCCGAGGCGCGGAATGTCGATCGTTGCGCCTGCCACGCCCCTCACCACGTCGGCGAGCTTGCCGCCTTGCGACACGTCGGCTGCGCGGTGCGTGCCCACGCAGAGCAGTGCCTTCTCGTGCAGCGTCATGGCCTTCACCACCTCGTCGATGTTGTTGGCGTTGAGCTGGGGCGCTTTTTGCGCCATAGCCATGGCAGAGCAAGCCATGGCTATGCAAGTAGTGACTATCGCTTTCATATTATTTGAAGAGCTGGGGTGCGAAGATGAGCAGATACTGGCGCCAGTTGCTCCACAGGTGGCCGCGTGTAGACTCATGGTAGGTGTATTTGAAGCCCATGTTGTCGAGCTTCTTCATGAAGTCTTGGTTGTCCTGATAGAGGAAGTCGGTGTTGCCGATGCCTATCCAGTAGAGCTTGTAGCCGGCTTTCTTCTGGTTCTCAAGCTTCTGGTCAAGGTTCTTGTATGCCGGGAAGTCCCAGTTGAAGCCCTTCCAGTCGAGACCGGCTGAGAAGAGGCCCACATAGTCGAAGAGGTCGGGATAGTTTGCCGATACGAACATCGAGGTCATGCCGCCCATGGAGAGACCGGCGATGGCGCGATGCTGCTTGTCGGCGAGTGTGCTGTAGTGGGAGTCCACATAGTTGACAATCTCGGGGAAGTTTTCCTCCACCTTGCCCTCCTTGTAGTTGGGCAGAAACTTTGTCATCACGGGCTTGTAGCTGAGGTTGTCGGATGTCTCTCCTGCTTCTGCCTCCACGCTTGGGTTGATGTTTGGCAGCACCACGATCATCGGCTCCACCTTGCCCTCGGCTATGAGGTTGTCCATGATGCGGTTCACGAAGCCGAGGTCGAGCCATGCGTTCTCGTCGCCGCCGCTTCCGTGCATGAGGTAGAGCACGGGATAGTTGCGGTTGGCCTTGCCGTACATTGGCGGCAGGTAGACGTTCATGCGGCGGTTCTTCTTAGGCATGTTGGAGGGATACCACACAGTCTCCACCGTGCCGTGGGGCACGTCGCGCACCTGATAGTAGTCGGCATGTCCGCCGTTGACGAAGAAGATGCTGAACACGTTGCCCACGTCGCGACGGGTGAAGGGGTCGGATGGGTCGGGAGCCACCACGCCGTCCATGTCGAAACGGTAGGTGAACATCTCCGAGGGCAGTGCGGGCGTGGTGTAGGTCCACACGCCGTTTTTGCCTTTCTTCATCTGGCCCGTGCCGTCGTTCACTTCCCAGTCGCCCTTCACGGTCACGCTCTTGGCCTTGGGCGCGAGCAGGGTGAAAGTCACTGTTTTGTCGGCGTTCACTTGTGGCGACACTATTTTCTCGCCATTGTTGTTGATGTTTTGCTGTGCCATGGCTGCCGTGCTGGCGAGGGTAAGCAGCGAGAGCATTACGGTCTTGATTCTCATGATGTCGTGTTGTTTTAGGTTTGTTTGTGATGGAGCAAAACCATGCTTGCTGAAAGGTCGTCGGCTTTCCATTGCAAAGGCGTTGCCATTTCACCGCAAAGGCAACGCCTTTCCAGTGTTAAGCCGAACCTCTTGTTTTTCAAGCGTTTATGTTTTGGGTTTGCTCCTGTTTGTCTTGTTCGAATGTTAGAACTTGATTTGTGCCGAGAACATCACCTGGAAGGGCAGGATGTAGTTGCCGGCGAGTACGGTGCCGTTGAGCTTTGACGCGTCCTCCACGGTGTCGGAGCTTGGGATGGTGCCCTGCGCGCCGCTCTGTCCGAGGAAGTTGGTCACGTTGGCGTTGAGCGTGAGATACTTGTTCACGTTGTAGCTCATGCCGCCGAATGTCTCCCAGCGACCCTTGAAGAACACGGAGTTGCCCACGTTGACATATTGCTTGCTGTAGTAGCGGAAGTTGGCCCATACGGAGAATGCTCCTATGCTGTAGCGGGGGTCAAGTTCGAGCAGGAACTTCGAGGTCTTGGTCACGACCATGTCCTTGAAGCTGTAGTCCTTCCATGAGGTGTTGAACGAGTAGCCGCCGTATTTGGGCGACTGCAGGGTGACGCGGGCGTGCAGCTGGAAGCCGTTGAACGGACGGAACACGGCATCGGTAGTCCAGCCGATGGTCTTGATGCTATACGTGTTGGCCACCATTTCCGTCATCGTGGCGTCGCTTGGGTTGGTCACGTAGAGGCGGTTGTAGTTGTGGTTCTGAGAGGCGTATGTGAAGGCGCTGACGAGGTTCACCCACGATGCGTTGTAGAATATGCCGGCCTGGCCCACAAGCATGTTGCGCGAGGTGTAGAGAGGCTCCGATGTGCCTGAGTAAGCCTCCAGGTGGCGGTGCTGCTTCAGGAAGTTGCCCTCGGCGGTGAGTCCGAATGCGTCGGTGATGTTCCACTTCGGTGCGAGCGTGAAAGCGTAGTTGAGGCTGTTGGCGTTGTTGGCAGTGGTGGCAATCTTGTTGCCGTTGGCATCGGTGCCGCCCACGTAGAAATAGTGGTTGCCGCTGGCGTCGCTCCATGAGCCGCGCGAGTTGGCTATGTTGTCCACGTTGGCGTGGAACCACTCCAGACGCACACCGTAGTTCAGACGGAAGCTGTAGGTCGGCTCCCACTTGTCGAACACGTAGGCGGCGAGCTTGTTCTCGTTGCCGTTGTCAAACTCCGAACCGTTGTTGAAGTTGGAGTATGGCGAGCTTGCGCCGTTGATGAGGAGCTTCTCCGGGTTGGCAGCCACCTCGTGATACAGGGCTGAGGTTGAGCGTGCGTAGTGGATGTTGGTGTGCAGCTCGTCAAGGCCGATGATCCAGTCGTGGTATCCCTTCTTGGCCTTCATCTGCGCGGTGAAGAGGGCATCGTTCACCTGGAAGTTGTTAAACTGCAGCGTGCGTCCCTGTATGAGTCCGTTGTATGCCCTGCCGTCGGTGTAGGTTGCGGTCACGCCGTTGGCAGTGTTGAGCACGCCCGTGGCCACCATGTCGCTCGACGCGCCCTCGCTGTGCGAGATCTTGCCGCGCACGGAGAGGTTCCAGCCGTTGCGCAGAGGCGTGTTGAAATACACGCTGCCCTCGTTGGTCACGGCGTGGGTGCCGTCGTAGAGACTCGTGGTCTTGCGCTCGCCGTTGCGCACGTCGATATATTCTATCTGTCCGTCCACGGGTAGGTAGGAGTCGCGGCCGATCTTGAAGCCGTTGACCGTGGTCACGCTGCCGTCGCTGTTCCACTGGAAGGGGGCGTAGTTGGCTGCGCTGGTGAGGTTGTGCACGTCGGTGTGCTTGTACATGAACGTGAGCATGGCGCCGTTGTCCCAGTGCTTGGTCAGGCCGCCGGTGTAGAACTGGCTGCGGTCCACATATTGCGCAAACTTTATCTTGAAGCTGCCCGGGTCGAAGTTGTTGTAGGCACTGGCGGTGTAGGTCCATCCCTTGCCCAATGGGCCTGAGAGGTTTATGTCCACGTTTTGCGAGCCGAAGGTGTTGACACCATATTTCACCTTGCCCTTGAACTTGTCGCCTCCGAGCTCAGCCCATGAGTCGACACCATAGCCTATCTCGCCCTCGGTTATTGCCACGTGGGGCATGTCGAGCATTCCCTGGTTTGAGAAGAGCTGCTCCGAGCGCCAGTGGTTGCTCGTGGTGTTTGGCCAGTAATAGTACACGGCTGGCAGACCGTTGAACATCACGGCGGTGTAGGTCATGGGCAAGCCGATCTCCACCTGGCGTGGCTCAGTGGTGCTCTTGGCGTTGAGCATGATGCCGCGGTCGGAACTCTGCTCGGTCGAGTCTTTCTTTTGCTTTTGCTGCGAGAGCGTTTTCAGGGCATTCTCGTTTTTCACCTCGTTTTTGACGTCAGCCTCAGGCGTGGCAGATGCGGTTGCCGCAAGGCTTGCCATGAAGATAAGCGCGGCGAGCTTGCCGGTGTATGGAAGATGAGTTTTCATTTTGAAATAAAGGGTTTAGTTTTTATTGTTGATAATTGATGGTTTCCTATTTGAAAAGTTTTGGAGCGAATTCGAGCAGGAACTTTCGCCAGTTGGCCCAGATGTGTCCGCGTGTGACGGGATAGAATGTGTATGCCATGCCCACGCTGTCCATGAGCTTCATGTGGTCTTTCACGCCCGGCAGCCATGGGTCCTCGTCGCCGTCGCCAATCCAGTAGAGCTTGTAGCCTGCCTCCTTCTGTGCCTTGAGCTTGCCCTTGAGGTCGCTGTAGATGGGGTTGGTCATGTCGAGGCCCTTGTAGTCGAGTCCGGCCGAGAAGAGTCCCACATAGTCGAAGAGGTTGGGGAAGGCGGCAGAGATGAAAAGCGTGTTGAATCCGCCCATGGAGAGACCAGCCAAGGCGCGGCCGCTCTTTGTGGCGTTGGTGCGGAACTTGCCGTCCACGAAGCTCACGATCTGCGGGAAGGCAGCCTCGAAGCGCGCGTTCTTGTAGTCTTTCTGGAACTTCGTGAGCACGGGCATGTAGCTCAGGTTGGCTTCTGTCTCGCCAGCCGCTGCGTCCACCGACACGTTGCCGTTGGGCAGCACCACGATCATCGGCTGCGCCTTGCCCTCGGCTATGAGGTTGTCCATGATGCGGTTCACGAAACCGAGGTCGAGCCATGCCGTCTCGTCACCGCCACTGCCGTGCAGGAGGTAGAGCACGGGATATGTGGCGTCGCTCTCGTTGTAGTGGGGCGGCAGGTAGACGTTCATGCGGCGGTAGGTGTTGTCGAGTCCCTGTTGTGGCATCCACAGGGTCTGTATGGATCCGTGCGCCACGTCGTGCACCTGATAGTAGTCGGCATTGCCGCCGTTCACGAAGAATGTGCTGAACACGTTGCCCACGTCGCGGCGAGTGAACGAGTTCAGGGGGTCGATGGTCGTCACACCGTCGATGGTGAAGCGGTAGGTGTACATTTCCGAGGGCAGCGCGGGCGTGGTGTAGCTCCACACACCGTTCTTGCCTTTGGTGAGGGTGCCCTTGCCGCCGTTGGCCTCCCAGTCGCCTGCCACGCTCACGGCTTTCGCCTTGGGCGCGACGATGTTGAAGGTGACGGTCTTGTCGGCGTTGACCACTGGTGAGTTGACGTTGGCCGTGCGGAATCCCACGTTCTGTTGTGCATGGGCGCTGATGGCGATGCAGCCTGCTGCGGCTGACAATAAGAGATGCTTTATTCTCATGGGTTTTTAAGAATTTAGAATGGTTTTCGAGTCTTAAGAGACCTTGTTTGGTTTTCGGTTGCAAAATTAGACAATAAACCAACACACAAAAAAAAATACACCGCCTTTATGACGGTGTATTTTATATAACATATTGAGAATAAAGAGTTTGTTATCTTAGCCGTTGCTTGGTTGTACACCCGTTTGTACACCCTTCTTGTCGTCGGTCAACTCATAGTGGATCCCCATCAGGCGCTTGTAAAACTCCTCGTTGGTATAGTCGGAGGCGTTGAAGGCTATGGTCTTGTAGTGCTTTATGGTGTTGAGCGAATAGTTGAGACACTCTGCCAGTTGGGCGTTGCTCGTTATGCCCAGCCTTATGAGTCCGAAGAGTCGCATCTCCGGTGTCAGCCTGTCGGTGGGCGGGTCTTGGGGGCGGTTCTCGGGCTTCAACAAGGCGTAGTATTGCGTGACAAACTGTGGTAAGATAGACAGGATGAGGGTGTCGATAAGTTCTTTTTGCTCCTTGTAGCGTACCTGGCTCTTCTGTGCCATGTCCTTGGCTTCGGTGTAGTTGCCCACGGTGAGTTGGCGGTTAAGCTTCTTCAGAAACTCGCTCGTGTTTTTCTTCGATGCCGTGATTTGTGCCACCATGTTGCCAAGGACGTTTATCTTTATGTTGTTTGCCTCGTTGAGCTGCTGGTTCATCAGTGAAATCAGCGCGTTGCTCTTTTGCAGTTTCATGTTCTGCTTCCTGATGAACACGAAGCTGGTGGCGAGCATCATCGCCAAGATTATGAGGATGGCGACCGCCGTGACGAGCATGCCGTGCTGCTTGTTTATTGTGCAGAACATCTTTTCGTGGACCAAGGGGTAGAAGTGCGACACCTCATATATGCGGTACATACTTTCGTAGCTCCTGGCGTTGGCCATGCCCACCTCGCTGTAGTGGTAGGCTTCCTTGTCGCGGTCGAGCACGGTGAGCAGCTCGGAGAGCTTGCGCATCACGGGATATTCCCTGGAGCCGAGCTTTATTTGCTCTGTCGCCGACTCGGTGAGGTATCTCACGGCCTCCACAAACTCTCCTGCGCCCATCTTGTTGTAGCCCACGTTGCCCAGTTGGTAGGCGTGCTCCTCGGTGCCAGGCTTGGCGGCCGCCACGAGCCTGAGCGCGTAGGTGTAGGCAGGCTTGTAGTCGAGCAGGTGGAAATGATATTCCATCATCATGCGTGTGTGCTCGTAGGTGCTGTCGGGAAACTCCGTCACCATGGCCTTGTGTATCTTGCGCATAGCGATGGAGTAGGGGTCGTCGGCGCTGCGATTGCATGGAAACATGAAGCCGTCTTCGTAGTACATGTCGAACGATACCCGATAGTAGCTGAAGAGGTTGCTTCTCGACAGCTCGGCCTTGTCGATGCCGTTGAGTATGTCGGAGCACTCCTTGAAGTATCCGCCCTTGATGAGCAGCGCTGCCTCCCTGAGGCGCGCCTTCATGTAGGCATGGCGGTCGCCCATGATTTCGGCTTCGTGTTTTGCCATCTGGGCGTATTTCAGGGCGGTGCGGAAGTTGACGATGCAGTATTCGCATTCCAGGTCCATTATGAGCTTGTAGCGGTCTTTTGGGTCGCGCGTGGCATGGAGCCGTTGCTCAAGGCGTTCGATGTGCTTGCGCTTCGCGGTGTTGTATCGGGCGGTGTCCTCGAGGACTTGGTCCAGCGAGGCAAGATAGCCCTTGATGTTGTTCCATGCCTTCTTTTTCTTCGTGCTGTTGCCATAGACGCGGCGCAGGTAGTCGAAGTCCATGTTTGCGCTGCATGCCAAGGTGGAAGAATACACAAGCGTTATTATTAGTATCAGGCGGTACATATATTATATAGGTTTATATGGGTGCGTTCTTGTTTGTTCTTATATGGCCCAAGCGAGGGTTTCGGTTGCAAAGCTAACCAAATAAGTCGTAATAACCAAGGGAAAAGCCGCCGGCAAGCGATTTTTTTTCGTGTTTTTCCTGCTGAATATGGCGAAATTACCGTAATTTTGTGATAAACTAAGAACACTCTACCGTTATGAGCAATATTCCCAAGGAGTGGGCCAAATTCATATTGAAGGACGTGACCTTCCTCAACATCATGACCCGCCGTATATATAATGTACTCATCGTGGCCAATCCCTACGACGCCTTCATGCTCGAGGACGACGGCCGCGTGGAGGAGAAGATCTACGACGAGTACATGACCCTTGGCCTGCGCTATCCGCCCACGTTCACCAAGGTGTCTACCATCGAGGAGGCAGAGCGCGTGCTCGCCACCACGAGCGTGGACCTCGTGATATGCATGCCCGGCAATGCCGACAGCGACGCCTTCACCGTGGCGAGGGCCATCAAGACGAAGTTTCCGGACATCCACTGCGTGGTGCTCACGCCCTTCTCGCATGGCATCACGAGGCGCATGGAGCGCGAGGACCTCAGCATCTTCGACTACGTGTTCTGTTGGCTTGGCAACACCAATCTTCTCTTGTCGATCATCAAGCTCATCGAGGACAAGATGAACATCGAGCACGATGTCGTGGAGGCGGGCGTGCAGATGATCCTCCTTGTGGAAGACTCCGTCAGGTTCTACTCTTCCATCCTCCCCAACCTCTACGGCTACATACTCCAGCAGAGCCGCAACTTCGCCACCGAGGCGCTCAACCCCCACGCCGCCACATTGCGCATGAGGGGTCGCCCCAAGGTGATGCTCGCCCGAACCTATGAGGAGGCGATGGACATATACGACAAATACAAGGACAACTGCCTCGGCGTGATCAGCGACGTGCGCTTCCCCATGCATGGCGAGCGCAACTCGGAGGCGGGATTCAAGCTCCTTGAGGACATAAGGAAGAAGGACGAATATGTGCCCTTGATAATGGAAAGCTCGGAGACCGCCAACGAGAGCAGGGCAAAGCGTGAGCATTTCCATTTCGTGGACAAAAACTCGAAGATGCTCTCCGTGGAACTGCGCCACCTCATGGAAGACCACATGGGCTTCGGCGACTTCGTGTTCCGCGACCCCCACACCCACAAGGAGATAGCGCGCGTCAGCACCCTGAAGCAGTTGCAGGACAACATCTTCAAGGTGCCTGCCGACTCCATGCTCTACCACATCTCGCGCAACCACATCTCGCGCTGGCTCTGCGCCAGAGCCATCTTCCCCGTGAGCAAGTTTCTGAAGCAGGTCACGTGGCACAAGCTGCAAGACGTGGACGCACACCGACAAATCATCTTCGACGCCATAGTGCAATACCGCCACATGAAGAACATCGGCGTGGTGGCGGTGTTCGACCGCGGCAAGTTTGACCGCTACGCCCACTTCGCGCGCATCGGCGACGGGTCGCTCGGAGGCAAGGGCCGTGGCCTCGCCTTCCTCGACAACATCATAAAGACGCACCCGGAGATGAACGAGCTTCCCGGTGCCACTACGCGCATACCCAAGACGGTGGTGCTCTGCACCGACATCTTCGACCAGTTTATGGAGCTCAACAACCTCTACCCCATAGCCTTGAGCAACGCCCCCGACGAGCTCATCCTTGAGAGGTTTCTCAAGGCGAAGTTGCCCAGCGGCTACATAGCCGACTTCTTCACCTTCCTCAACGCCACCAATGCCCCCATTGCCATAAGGTCGAGCTCGCTCCTTGAGGACAGCCACTACCAGCCCTTCGCCGGCATCTACGCCACCTACATGATACCGCGCCTCGACGACAGGCAGGAGATGCTCTCGCTCCTCGTCTCGGCGATAAAGGGTGTCTATGCCTCGGTGTTCTATCGCGACTCAAAGGCTTACATGACCGCCACGAGCAACGTCATCGACGAGGAGAAGATGGCGGTGATAATGCAGGAGGTCGTGGGAAAGGAATATGGCGGACACTATTACCCCAACATATCGGGCGTGATCCGCTCGCTCAACTATTATCCCATAGGCGAGGAGAAGTCGGAAGACGGCATCGCATCGCTCGCCTTGGGCCTGGGCAAGTATATCGTCGACGGAGGGCAGACGCTGAGGGTCTCGCCATATCATCCCGACCAGGTGCTGCAGATGTCCGACATGGACATCGCCCTTCGCGACACGCAGACGCGCTTCTATGCCCTCGACACGTCAAGGGCGAAGCTCGACTTCAGCGTGGACGACGGCTTCAACATCGAGAAGCTCCGTGTGAAGGAAGCCTACAAGGACGGCGCCCTCACCTATATAGCCTCGACCTATGACCCCGACGACCAGATCATACGCGAGGGCCTCTACGACGTGGGGCGCAAGGTCATATCCTTCGACGGAGTGCTCAAGCAAGGAGTGTTCCCCCTGCCGCGACTCATGCAGATGGCGATGAAATATGGTGCCAACGCCATGCGCCGACCCGTGGAGATAGAGTTTGCCTGCAACATCAACGACGACCGCACGGGCGACTTCTGCCTCTTGCAGATACGCCCCATCGTGGACACCAAGCAGGAGCTCGTGGAAGATGTGGCAGCGACACCGGATGCCGACTGCCTCTTGAAGACCGCCAACTCGCTCGGCCATGGCATTTCCGAGGACGTGGCCGACGTGGTCTACGTGCGCTGGGACGACAACTTCTCGGCGGCCAACAACCCGCAGGTGGCAATGGACATAGAGAAGATAAACCGCAGCTTCCTCGACAATGGCAAGCACTATATCCTTATAGGCCCCGGACGTTGGGGCAGCAGCGACCCTTGGCTCGGAGTGCCGGTGAAGTGGCCAGCCATCAGCGCAGCGCGCGTCATAGCCGAGGTGGCGTTGCCGGGTTATAGGGTAGACCCAAGCCAGGGCACCCACTTCTTCCAGAACCTCACGTCGTTTGGCGTGGGCTATTTCACCATCGACACCAACCGCGCCGACGGTGGCGTGGTGCGCAAGGACGTGCTCGACGCCATGCCGGCAGTCTCGGAAACACCGCTCGTGCGCCATGTCAGGTCCCCCAAGCCGCTGCGCATCATGATGGACGGCAAAAAGCAAGTGGGCGCGGTAGTGATTTCTTAAAATAGTACAAAATGTAAGTTGCGAGGCAAAATTCCAAGTGTTTTATTTGGAATGTATTCCTAAAAAACCTAATTTTGCTATCACTAACAAGACAATTTGTCAACTAATACAAATCTACTATGGAAGTCGAAAATGTATTGAAAGGCCTTGAGTGGAAACACAGCAATGAGCCTGAATTCCTGCAAGCGGTGAAAGAAGTGCTTATCTCGATAAAGGATGTCTACAATCAGCACCCGGAGTTTGAGAAAGCCAAGATCATAGAGAGACTCGTAGAGCCGGAACGCGTACACATGTTTCGCGTGCCTTGGGTCGACGACCAGGGCGAGGTGCATGTCAACACGGGCTATCGCGTACAGTTCAACTCCGCCATCGGCCCCTACAAGGGGGGATTGCGGTTCCATCCATCGGTCAATCTGAGCATAATGAAGTTCTTGGGCTTCGAGCAGACCTTCAAGAACGCGCTCACCACGCTGCCCATGGGCGGTGCTAAGGGTGGCGCCGACTTCTCGCTTCGCGGACGCTCGTCAAACGAGGTGATGCGTTTCTGCCAAGCCTTCATGCAGGAGCTTTACAAATATATAGGTCCCGACGAGGACGTGCCGGCAGGCGACATCGGTGTCGGCGGCAGGGAGATAGGCTATCTCTTTGGCGAATACAAGAAGTTGACCCACCAGTTCCAAGGCGTGCTCACGGGCAAGGGCATGGAGTGGGGCGGCTCCATACTGCGTCCAGAGGCCACGGGCTACGGTGCGCTCTATTTCGTCAACCAGATGCTGCAGACCCACGACATCGACATCAAGGGCAAGACCATCGCCATTTCGGGTTTCGGCAACGTGGCGTGGGGTGCCGTGAAGAAAGCCACCGAGCTGGGTGCCAAGGTCATAACCATCAGCGGACCAGACGGCTACATCTACGACCCGGAGGGCATCTCGGGCGAGAAAAACGAGTATATGCTTGAGCTTCGCGCCAGTGGCAACGACGTGTGCCAGCCCTACGAGGAAGAGTTCAAGGGCTCCAAGTTCTTCGCAGGCAAGAAACCGTGGGAACAGAAAGCCGACATCTATCTCCCTTGTGCCACGCAAAACGAGCTCAACGCCGACGATGCCGACCGCATCCTTGCCAACAATCCGCTATGCGTGGCTGAGGTGAGCAACATGGGTTGCACCGCCGAGGCGGTGGAGAAGCTTGTGGCGGCAAAGGCCCTCTTTGCCCCGGGCAAGGCGGTCAACGCCGGTGGCGTGGCAACGTCGGGACTGGAGATGACCCAAAACTCCATGCGCCTGCACTGGTCTACCGACGAGGTGGACGAGAAGCTACACTACATCATGCACTCCATACACGACCAGTGCGTGAAGTACGGGCGGCAGGCCGACGGATACATCGACTACGTGCGTGGTGCCAACGTGGCTGGCTTCATGAAGGTTGCCAATGCCATGATGGCGCAAGGCATAGTCTGAGAAACCACAACGGGGGCGAAAGCCACCGCGTGGAGCAAGGCGGCAACATTAGCTGTCGCATAATATAGAGTGGAACATTTACATCATACAGCTTTCGTCATATCATTGTTGGCGAGCGCAATCTTATTGGCAGGCGTTGCCTCTGTGGGTGCCCAAACCCGTAGAGGCAGGGCTTCTTTTTATTCAAAACGAGCCACCGGGGCGCGTGCCGCCAGTGGCGAGCGCATCCATCACGACAGTCTCACCTGTGCGCATCGCACTTATCCCTTCGGCACCTTGCTGAAGGTGACCAACATGCGCAACGGCAAGAGCGTCGTCGTGAGAGTCACCGACCGCGGACCTCACCGTGGAGGGCGCATCATAGACCTCAGCTACGGTGCGGCGCGCGAGCTCGGCATGCTTTCGCAGGGCATTGCCATGGTGGAGATAGAGCGTGTGGACAATACCAAGGTGCCTTATCGCGACAACGTGCAGACGAGCTTGCCGGAATTCGAGTTCGATTTCTCAAAGCTCACGCTGCCCAAGGTGCCCACATTCCCCAATGCGCATAATATGCCTGCTATGCCCACTATGCACAATAGGCCTAATAAGCCTAATAAGCCTAGTATGAATATGCCTAATAAGCCTAGTATGCATAATATGCCCAACAAGCCCAATATGCATAGTAGGCCCAAGGAATCCGCCACCCAATCAAAAACCCCATCACCCGTCATTAACCATTAACCATCATCGCTATGCCTCACCCCGTAGACAAAGGCTTCATACGTCAAGGCAAGGACTACACCACGCTCATCTGCTACAAGAAGGCGGTCATCATCTACGACATCACCTATTATTTTGCCCACAAGTATCTGGAGCGTGGCGACCGCACCATCGACCAGATGATACAAGCGGCGCGGTCGGGCAAGCAGAATATCGTGGAGGGCAACATCGACGGCGTCACCTCCACCGAGATGGAGATAAAGCTCACCAACGTGAACCGTGCCAGCCTGCATGAGCTTTTGGAGGATTACAAAGACTATCTTCGTGTGCACGGCCTGGAGCAGTGGGCGGTCAACTCGCCAAAGGCGGAGCAGACGCGTCGCTATTGCCGCGACCACAACGACCCAGCTGATTATAGGGAAAAGATAGCAGCGCGTTCTCCCGAGACCATTTGCAACATTGCCATCACCCTCATCCTGCAAGCCGACGTGATGATAAAGGGATTGATAGAATGGCAGAAGCAGCACTTCAAGGATAATGGCGGCATTAAGGAGCAGATGTTCAAGGAGCGTACCAAATATCGGGGATATTAAAAGGTCGCGTCATAGGTTATCATCTCCCCAAAGGAAAAGGGAATGTCCCCCGTTACCTATTTTATCAGCTCGCATGTTGCGCTTTTTCATAAAGGGGCAGCGGCTTGATTGTTGTTTTCCCGTTTTCATCAAAAAATGTCCTGCAAAAGAAAATTTTACTCCTAAATATTTGTTTGTTTCAACCAAAAAATGTGTACCTTTGCATTACAAGAACCCGCCAAGCCTCTTAGCAATGCTTAAATCGGCGGGTCGTTCTATTTTTGTACGTACCATTATTGCATGCAGTAAGAAAACAGCCCCTGTAAGGGGCGCATATTAGAGGATAGGGGCTTGCCCCTATCTATCAACATCACAGTCTCTTGCCCCTGTAAGGGGCGAATATTTCAACATCACCATGAATTATGCGCCCCCTACAGGGGCAAATCCTTTGGAAACTGTAAACGCAGGGGCAAGCCCCTGCGCTATGTTATGTCGGTAACCATCCGAATTGAGCCGACTTGTATTAATCACTTCCAATCCCGAACTTTGC
>CAVBBO010000041.1:0-25434 GCA_963593695.1 Escherichia coli
TGCAGAACTTGATCTCCGGCAACGTCAGATTCATCGGAAGCTTGGCGAGCTTCTTGTTGACCATATCGGCACCGGCGATGGTCACTGCGCCACCCACGCACAGCTCCACATTGGTCTCAAGCGCGCCAATGTCGTTGGGCGTAGCCTCAACGAGGAAGTAGGTCATCTTCTTGTCGAGCGAGAGGTTGCCCAGCATGAAGTCGAAGTCGAGGTTCTCTATCTGGTGCGTCTTGAACACATAGGCATAGCCTTGCTTGGTCCCCTTCCGGGTATAAGCCTGATTGTAGATGTTGCAGGCATACTGAATGGTACCCTTGAACATCGGTATCTTCAGCGTTCCGTCGAATCCGAAGTCGCGGAAGTTGTTTTGCACCACGCTTGCACGGATGTTGTCCATGGTGAACGCGAATCCGCCGATGGTACCCTCTTCGCCTCTGGTATAGTTGATGGCATTGACCACCTTGCAGTCGACGGTGATGCCCGACTTGTCGATAAACATATTGTTGAGCTGCACCTTCATGCGCTCGTCGCCGTTGCCCACCTTGATGTCGGCAGGGAACTCCATGGACAGCTCCTTCATGTAGAGACCGCGCCAGGTGGCCTCGTTGCTGTTGGTGATGCCCGCCTCGTCTTTCTTGTAGTCGGAGGGGAACGCACCCATGGTCTTCTCGTTTTGCGTAAGCGAGTAGTCGATGACCACATTCTGTGCCGTGAACACATAGCCCGGAAGGTCTGCATGCTCAAACGGGTCGAGGTTGGCAGACGCGTGCCAGTCGTCCCAGCTCTGTATGGTGGTCTGCACGTGCAGCTGCACGGCATCGTCGGTGGCCTTGCCGTTGCTGACCTTCTTCAGGTCGTCGGGCATGGTCATGTCGAGGTCCACGTTGAGAGCCTCAAACTTGTTGTTGCTCCACGACATGAAGCAACCGTCGTTTTCGGGCTCCATCACGTTTTGCGGAGCCTTGAACTTGATCATGAAACCCGTCTTCGGGTCTTGCACCTCAAAGTCTTTGAGCAGCGACACCGCTCCCGCCTCGGGAATGAGACTGCTGGGACTGATGCACAGGCGCGGCGCGCCAAAGACCAATATCTGGTTGTGCGTGGCCTCGGTCTCGGGCACCACGAAGGTTCCGATGAGATCCATCGTGGCGTAGGTGGGCGCAAACTTCATGGTGGAGATCTGGAGGTTGACCGGCGTGGAGTTGAGCTCCTTGGGTATCTCCAGCGGGAAGGTGACGTTCTCCACGTTGCCCTTGAGCAGACCAAGCACCTTGGCCTTGCCGTCCATCACCTCCTTATAATATTTGGCAAGGTCGTATTTCTCTGCCAAGCCCTTGATCTTGTCCTTCGCGGCACTCTGCAACTGGTTGGCATAAGGTATGCCCGTGTCGCCGATGAGGTTGTCGATGCCCCAGTCGGAGAACAGCTGGTCCACGACCTGCGCACTGGTCATCGGGTCGTCGCCGCCATAGGTGACCACCAAGCCCTTGTAGACTTGGTTCTCGGTGTTGATGCTGATGGAGTCGAACTTCACCGCAAGCTTCCATGTCAACGCCAGCGGTTCCCAGATCACGTGTCCCGTGCCGGAGAACTTGCCGTCGCCCACATCCTTCAGCTTGCCGTCGAGCACGAGGTCGTACTCGCCAATGGTCACCGTCTTGCCCTTCAGCTCATCGGCCTTCTTGGTGGTGGGAGTCTCGTTGTCGATGACCACTTGGTTGGCACACTGGAAATAACGCTTGGTGTATTTCTCAGTCAGCGCAAAGTCGACGGTATTGATGCTGTCGTTGACATAGTGGACAGAGGTCACGTTGAGCGCACGCGGCTTGACGCGCAACAGTATATAGTCGCCCTTCGACACCTTGTCCTTGAACTTTGCCCAACGCAGGGTGTCGGCAGTATGCTCCACACCTTCCACCGTATAGACCGGCTTCTGCAGGAGCATAGAGTCGCGCGAGGTGTAGGTGTCAGCGCGGTACATCTCGATGTCGTAGACAAACTTGACGCTGTCGGGTGCTTCGCCACTTCCGCCCTGGAATTGCGGCTTGCGCCACTCCATGGCTATGTCGCATTCGACAAACTCCTTGCGTGCAGCGTCCTCGTCGAGGTAGCGAGGCAGCACAATCTCGGGATTGACAAAATTGTAGAGCGAGTCGGAGAGCTGCTCCTCGTCGGGTTCCTTGTGGGTCACGAAGCGCACCATGGCAGGCACCGACCTTCCGTAGTTGCGGAAGAAATACCTTACGGCGCTCTTTTTCGACGCGGTATCCGGAACGGCATATACGCGCATCACGTAGATGTTGTCCGTACTGATTTCGTCGAGAAGGCTCTGAGGCAGCGTGTGCGACGTTTCCGTGAGGCCTTTGACCTCGTAGATAGGCTCCACTTCCTCCACGGCCGCCTGCAAGTCGGAGATTGCCAGACTGTATTCGTGGGTGAGCTTTATCACCTTCAGGTTATAGATGAAATCGACCGGAACTTTCTTGTTGCCGCTGGCTTCGGGCTTCTTCCATGACACCACCGGATTGTTCAATCCGATTTCGTCAATATATTCGTTGGTAAGGTCCGTATAAGGTTTCGGCGTAATAAACTTTGGAGCGGAATAAATCGTGTTCTTAACCGAATCGGCCACGATGGCAGCCAAAGCCAGATTGCTTTTTCCGTCGAATGCCAGATGGTAGTCGCCTGCATTTTCAGCACCGTCGGCAAACCGCGCCGTGACTTGCAGCAAGTGGAAAAAGTCTTTGCTGTCGGTTTTGTCGAAATAGTCAAAAAACTCAGCGTCCAGCTGCAGCGAGGTGCCTTTTATCCCCTTGCGCTCGTAGACGGGTGTTGCCTCGTTGAGAACATAGTCTACAGTGGCATCAAAATCGGGTGCCATGATTTTCAGATCGTACACAATCTCCGGCAGTGCACCGCTGGTTGCTATGCCTTCGGCTGCCTTCCACCGGATAGTGGCATTGTTAAGGTCGATGACATCGCACACCTCATAGGGAGCCCAATCTATATTCCGGTCATACGCCGTCAACGGCGTGGGAAACAGGAACTCTGGACGCGAAATGACATTGTCGGCAGTAGAGAACATGACCACACTATAGCCGTCGTCATTGAAGCTCATAGACCGGTAGGCGCCTGCCACCGTGTCGGGATGTGCCACTACTGCCAACAAGTAAACGTTGGATTTGTCGAGCCCTTCGAAAGCACTCGCCGGCAGTGTGAAGCTGGTTCCGGTGATGCCCGTCTGCTGCCAATAGGGAGTGACCGTCTTTGCCGCCTTGAGGCGATTCTCCGTGTATTTGGGGTTGTACTTGTCGGGAGAAAGAATTCTTATGTCGTAGGTGAAGTTGACTTTCTGTCCGCCTGCCACGTTGGGAGCAGGCGCTTTCCATTCCACCAGCGGATTCGCCGCGGTGAAACTGATAAACTTCTGGTATTTCTGTTCCGCGCTCGGAGTGGTTATAGTGGGCGCGCTATACGTCACCTTCACGTCTGACGACTGCGTGTAGTCCTTCACGCGGAACATCTTGAGGTCGCTCTTGCCATCGTTTTGCAGATGGATATAGTCGAGTGCGCCCTCCTGGGTGGCGTTAGACCTGGTGGTGATCTGCGCCACATAAGTCTCTACGGACGAGAACTTGCTGACGACATTGGCGGGAATCATGCACTGGGGCATGGTGAGCCCCGTGGCCTGATAGACCACAGGGTTGCGCTCAATGGCCTGGTCGATGGGCTGCAGCGGCAACTGCTGCACAATCTTCAGGTCGTAGGTATAAGTGCGCGGCTTGGGGTCGCAGTTGACCACCGGTGCCATCCACTGCAACAGAGGCGCCTGCTGCGAAAGCGTGGCAATGCTGCGGTCTTCGTATTCGCCGGTGGAAATCGGCATGACCCATTGCGGCGCCGTGGCCTCATAGCAGACATTGAACATGCACCGGCTGACGACCGGGTTGTTGACCACCACCGGTGTGGTGAGGCGCGGGTCCCAGCGATAGACCGTCATGCATATCTCGTAGGTGCCTTCGGGCAGATTGCCGAACGCCCCCGACGTGACATCGCTGAAGAGATTGGCAGGCATGACAATGTCTTCGCTGCGCACATGGTTGAACAGGGTGCGCATCTCGGAGGCGGTCAGCACATGCGTCTGCTGCGGCTGGAGCTCGATGGCCTGGCGAGGCATCGTCTTTCCGGGGACAATGATCTCGAGCGATGAAGCCGGCGTGAGCTGCCTCACCTCAATGCCGAAATAGATGCGTTGCGTCTCGTTGGTCGTGTTTTGCACCGACACGTTGAAATACTGGCCGGTGTTGGACAGGTAATACATTACCTGAGGCGGCAGTACGCTTCTCAGGGGAGTTATCGTGAGATTGACTTCCTGTGCCAGTAACGCCAGTGCATAGCCAATGACTAAAAGCAGCGTGCAGATGTATCGTCTTGTTCTCATACGTCGTCAGAGTTATATGGTGTTATTTGTTTTTTGCCTTCCTCTTGATTTCGAGCAACGTGAAGGTGTATAGATAGTTGACCGACACTCGTATGTCGGTCGCGTCGTAGGATGAATCCGAGTCTTGCATGTTCACGTCGCCATACTTGCTCACCGATGCCGACAGGCTGATGGCATGCACTTTCTTTATGGTGTAGCTGGCACTGAGGTCGAGGGCAAGCGAGAGGTTTCGAGTCTGGTTTTTCACCTCATTATAGCAGAGCGACACGGTGCCCGATGTAGACAGGTTTTTCTCTTTGAGGAAAGAGCGGCCAGTGGAGAGCGACATCACGTCGGAGGTGTACTCCGTGTTGTAGCCCTTGGTGTTTTGGTGACTCAACGAGAGGGTGAAATTGGTTTCCCAAGGCTTCACGCCGAGGTCGTAGGAAGCTCCGAGGGCAAGCGTCGTCACGTCGTTTTTTCCTTCGGCAAATCTATTGAGGTCCTTGTTGACCGTGTAGTTGGCTGAGAGCGACATGGAATGGTCGTAGCTGTTGCCCATTATATTATATGTGGGCACGAGGCTCACGCTGTAGAGCACACGGTGCACCTTGGTGGTGTCGTTAACCTTTTGCGTGCCTTCGCTTTGGCTTTGCAGATAACCGTTGTACATGGCCGAAAGGCTGAAGTTGTCGCCCAGCCTGAGTGCTGCCACGGTGTTGTAGACATAGCCCTTGGTGGTGTAAAGCTGCTGTTTGGCGAGGTTGTCGGCCTGGCCGGAGAACGACGCCGAGAGCGAGAGGCGACGGAAGAGGGTCGTGCCGAGATTGACGCCAAGGCTATGGTAGTTGTTGGAGGTGTAATAGGTGCCCAGCGACTGGTAGTCGGGTTGCAATATCTTGTAACTTACCGAGGCGTGCATCCACGGGAACGTCAGACCCAAGGTGGCGTCGCCCGCGAAGCGCATCGTGGTGGTGTAGCGCGGTTCGAAAATCTTGTCGAAACGCGTTGCCTCACCCGAAGTGATCTTTTGCGATTCCTTGTCGGCAGTGAATGCCGATGTAGCTACGTTTGCCGAAAACGACAGGAAGTTTTTCATGTTGACCATGGTTTTCAGTCCCACGAGCAGGTTTTCCTGGGGATGATAATACTGGTGCCAGTATTCGTCTATTGAGCCCGGCGAATCGTAGACGCGCAGCAGATACAGGTCAACACTGTTTCCGCGCCACGTGTAGCCGGTGGAGAAGCCCCATCCGAGTCGCCGGTATTGCGGTTTGCGGGGGTTGGGGTCTTCGGGGTTGTCGTTGATGGCCTTGCGCAGAATGCCGTAGAACGCCGATCCCCTGAATCGTGCGCCGTGGTACTCAAGGCCTACTCCATTGAACGACATGTTGAGGAGATAGTTGGAGAAAGGTATTGTGGATTGGCCGATGTGTGCCGTGAAGTTCTTGTAGCTCGGACTGATGTTGAACGAGAACTGTGGATAGGTGAAATCGAGGTTGCTGTTTGAATAATAGAAGGTGAACGGCATGGAAATGCCGTAGAGGCTGATGTTGAGATTGGCAAACACCGAGTTGCTGAGCGGCGACATGTAGCCTGCCCCGCTGGTGGAATGGTAGTAGGTGTTGTTGGTGCCTATGGACCCGGTAATGATGAGCGGGTCGCTCTTCCCTATCTGGGATATGTCTTGTGCCGAAACATTCACCGTGCCAATCAGGCAAGCCACAACGAGAATTGCCGTAGTCAGCCTCCGGGACAGCAGCTTCTTTATGCGTACTGGTGATGTGTCTGTCATTTGCGTAGGTCTTTTGTCAAGCGAAACGTCTGTCCGCCTTGAATTTGTGATTTATAAGGAAACCGCCCGTCCGCCTTTTACGGCGAACGGTGGTATTCCCTTTAGTCTTTGATTTTAGCAAAGAAGCGGTCGTGCATTGGTTACTTGACAACCACTTTCTTCATTATTGTTCCAGCGGCGGTCTTTACCTTGACCACATAGACATCGGCTGCCAAACCAACAGGGCTTACGCGCTGGCCAGAGAGAGTGTAAACCTCCACACTGCCCTTGTCGGCTCCGTCTACAGAGATGCTGTTGCCGTTCACTGATATATTGACACCGTTGTCGCCACTCACGTTCTCGATGCCTGTGGTAGACGAGTGCAGGATGACAGGCTTGGTGAACGAGCCGGCAATGTCGCCAAACTTGATCTCTTCGGCAAAGTTGGTAATCAATCCCGTTTGGCTGTCGTAAAGCTTGAACGTGATGTTTTCGTTGGCCTTGCCGTTGACGGTCATCAGGATACGCCCGTTGACCACCGTTCCCTCGCCGCGGCACTCGTCGCCCACGAACGCTCCGATGGTGTGGCGTCCCTCTTCCAGATTGACGGCACCTTTGGCTATGATGGCCATGTTGTCGGCAAAACGGTGACTGTCGTAGAGCCAAACCTTGTTGTTGCGTGTCACGGCAGACTTAGCGCCGCTGGAGTTGGTCAGCGTAGGTATTACACCTTCTGACTGGAACAAGATCTCCATGCTGCCCTCTGGCAGATAGACGAGGTAGCCTTCGCCGGCCTTCCAAGTCTTGATGGTGCTGTTCCATGTGCCTTCGGCGTAGGTAGCCATGCCGTCGCTCTTAGACAGGATCACGGAATTGTCGGGCAGCTTGATGCTGCTGAACACATCGTCGAACGAATGGTCCTTGCAGTAAGGATTGGCCATCCAGTTCCATTGGGCGGAAAGGTTCACGTGTGTGGTGTCGTCGCGGTAGCTGTAACATTCGGGGATAATGAAGTTGAGGTTCTGACCTTCCTTCACTTGTATCTTGTAGCAGTTGCGCACATCGAGACGCTGCAGGTCGCCGAAGAATCCGTATTCGGGGTCATTGTAGACCAAAGCCGACTGGCTGCGCAGTTCCTGTGCATTGTCGAAATACTTGCTCACGTCCACGCCGCCGCCATAGAGCGACACCCAATGCCAACCAGCTTCCTTGTTGAGGCGCTGGGAAACGTTGAGCTGAGTTTCGCAACCATAGTTCTGATAGGTGAGGTTCACCATGTCTTCTCCGACATGCAGCGGTGTGATAATCCACTCGTTGGTACCAGCTACGCGCTCAAAGGAAGCCAGCTCCTCATTGCCGCTAAACGAAAGCTTAGCGTCATACTCGTTGAGGATATAACCCTCGGGCACGGTCGTTGCCACGAGGCGCACCTCAGTGTCTTCCATGCCGAGCTCCACGGTCTGAAGCGAGATTGACTCCAGTCCTTGGGAGATAACGAGCTTGTAGGTCACGCCATACTCGTAGGCCTTGTTTGGCACAAACGTGCCGTTCTCATCGAAGCCAGAAGCGGTGAAAGGCATGTAGAGACGCACATTGGTAGAGCCATAGGCGTTGACGGTTGCAGTAGAGTTGTCTGCATCGATGGTGAGAAGATTGTCCTTGCCTTCGTCTTGCACTTCTTTCATGCTGATGCTGAAGTTGTATTTGTACCAGTTGCTGAACTCCTCGCTCTTCTGCGCTTCGGCATACAGGTCGCTGGCGTCGTAGTTGTAAAACAAGGTGCGGTAGAGGTTGGTCTGTCCGAATTCGCTTGAAATCATCTCCTGGAGCATCGGGTTCTCTTTCGCCTTAATAAAGACGCTGTCGTTGGGGATCACCTGCACCACCACTGGTATCTGCGTGTCGGGGATGTCTTGGTGGGAAACGTAGACCGTCACCGAGCGGCATGCAGACTTGGCGGTGATAGTGCCGTCGTCGTTGAGCTGCAGCGTCGGAGTGTTGTAGCCCTCTTGCCCTATGGTATAGGTGAGGCCTTCCGTCTGTGTCGTGGCGTTCTCGGGAAGAATCTTGAGCACGTGCTTGAGATACTGAGTGACCTCCTCGCCCTTGACAACGACGATGTCCTTATACAGCTGTTCGAGCGACTCTACAGGCTGGATAATCTTCACCGTCACAGTCACCGAACCGCCATAGGCGGCACTTCCGGTCATGGTGTAGGTTCCGGGCGTCGCCGGGTTCCAATAGCCAGGATTGTCATTCTCACCGGGCACCCACACGATGGCATCCGTATCGGACGGTTTCCACACCACTGTCTCCGTGGCATTCTCCGGAGAGATGACCACTATCTGGTCCAGTTTGGCGTTGAGGTCGTCAAAGTTGTTCACCTCCACCTCTATAGTAGCATTGGGAAAGTCAGCTGTGTTGATATCCATTGCCGTGATTGGCTGGTGAACAAAGACTTTTGTAGTTGCACCAGCAGAACCGGCTGACAATCCAAGATAGCAACCAAAGGTGTTAGGTGCGACGGCAGACAGAATGTTGTTTTCTATATTTATATAGCTCTGCGAGTTTGCAAAATCCCAATAAAAGGCATCGGGCATGGTGGCATTGGCAGGCTCGCAGGTCATCAGCGTGGTCAAATCCTTGGCTTCGCCCATGTTTATGTCGATCCGCTCGGGCAACGTGATGCTTGTAAACGGCGTGTAGGTGAGCACTTTAGGATTGGAAGGATTAATGGAGCCTACCGTTTCGTCGCCTCCGGTCACCTCGATGGTTTCGGCAAGCGTAAACTCTGCCATGCCTGAACTGACGACAAACTTCACCTCTTTGCCTTTGTCTTCAGCCGCCACGCCGATACGGACGGTAAAGAGGGTCTGGCCGCTGTTGAGCGTTGTTCTTGTGGCGATGGCGCGGCACTCGTCGCCGATGAATGCTCCAAGGTTGTCGTAGTCGCCGAGGGTCACGGCCTTCCCGTCGGCAGTCTGCAAAACAGCATAGACCACTGCATGGTAGGCATACTGGTTCGTGTTGACGTTCCAGTCTCTCGCCGCATTCACCCGGAACACAGCAAGGATGAGCATTGCTGTTAGGAGAATAGCTTTTTTCATGTTCTAAATGATAAGTAAGTTAATAATTTGGTATATTGTACTCGCTATATTCTGTTTCTTAAGGTATGAGAGCGTCAGATGGCGGATGGTTTCTTCTTGCCCGGTTTCACCTTTCCTTTTATGAACAAAGAGTTTTGGCGTGCCGGCGAATCGGTATAGACCACGACGCGCTGATGGAAGAACCCTTCCACATTGACAGGGTTGAAACACACTGTCACGTGGGCGGTGTCGGCAGGGGCTATCCTCTTAGCGGTCGACGTGGCCGTCGTGCATCCGCACGATGTCCTTATCTTGGTGACAGAGAAGGGTTCGTCGCCGTTGTTCTTGAAAACGAACGTGTGGCTCACGGTGCCTTTCTGCTGCTTGACCTCACCGAAATCGTAGACCGTGCCGCCTTGCCAACCTATCTCCGATTGGGCGCATGCCGGCATGAAAATACCGATTGCGGCAATCAACAAGCCAAGCACCTTGCCTGCCACGCCCGTTTCCGAGGTTGTTTTTTTCTTCGCCGTCTTTTCGCGCGAACGTATTTCCGCAAGGTGATTTTCTATTATCTTATCAACTTCCTGATACGACAAACTGCGGTTTATTGCCTTGGTGTTTCTCTCTTCGCTGTTCATGGAAAACGATGGTTTTAGTGTAGTTAAACAACACGTGCTAAAAATGAATTCACTGCAAAGTAACGGAGCAACGGCTATTTTTTATAGGATATATTTTTCAAATATTAGCCATTTTTTTACAAAGCTCCTTAAACAAGGGCGTTTTAATAGAATTTTCATAGGATTTGATAATAATATTCTACTCTGCGTTACCTTTTTTGGCTTTTTTTTCATATATTTGCAAAAGCAAAACAAAGAGCCTAGACGTAAATGAATGGACAAAACACAAGTACCAAGCTACGCAAAAGAAACATGAGGGCAATAATCCTTTCCATGCTTGCAGCGTTTCTGTTGGTTTCGTGCGCACAGCAAAAGCAACGCCACGACATATCCGAGCAGAGGGCCAAGGCCGACAGCGTGACGCAAGCCGTAGACGACACGACTCAGCTGAAGGCACTTGCCGCAAGCTACAGGCAACGCCACGATGCCGTGGGCGAGATGATGGCATGCAAGCGACTGGGAAAGCTCCTGCGCGAGAACAACAACTATCAGAAAGCCATCGACTGGCACCAACGAGAATATGCCCTTGCTAAATCTCTGCTCGACACCATCGACATGGTGCAGGCCCTTAATAATATAGGAACGAACTTTCGCCGCTTTGGCATTCTCGACGAAGCCGCCAACTACCACTACCAGGCTCTGACGCTCTGCAACGAATATAGCGACAAGGAAGACAAGGTGGCAAAGAAGAACAAGGTCACGTCGCTCAACGGCATCGGCAACATCAGTCTCACGCTGAAAGACAGTCTCACCGCCGACTCCGTGTTTCGCGCAGCCCTCGCAGGAGAAACAGATCTGGGCAGCGATCTGGGACGCGCCATAAACTTCGCCAATCTCGGCTCGCTTTTTGAAACCGGAGGCAACACCGATTCGGCTTGGGTCTACTATCGCCAATCCATGAAGAGCAACCAGGCTGCCCACTCCGACCTCGGCATATCGCTTTGCCTCAACCATTTCGGCCGACTGCTGGAAAAGGAGGGAAAGACACAGCAAGCCATAGCGCAATATAAAAAGGCTTATTCGCTGATGGAGGACAAAAGCGACAAATGGCACTGGCTGGAGTCGTGCCTCGCCCTGGCACGCATCCATGTGCAGACAGGGCAATACGCCTTAGCCACCGAATATCTGAGCAAGGGACTTGCCGAAGCCAAAAAGCAAAACTCCATAGAGCACCTTGCCGAGCTGTACAGACTCTACTACATTATATATAATAAGGAGAACAATTGCCGCAAGGCCCTGGAATGCTTTACCAGGTCGAGCGAATACAACGACAGCGTGAACAGCGAGAAGAACCTTGTGCACATGCAGAACGTTCGCGTGAAATACGAATACGAACGCCGGCAAAGGGAGATTGACACGCTGAACAAAAACTACCAGACAGAACGCATACTGAAGCGCGTAGGCATACTCTCCGCCATTGCCGTCACCCTGCTCTCCGCCATTGCCGTGATATTCCTGTGCTATGTCATCAAGTCGAGAAAGCAGAAGCAGAAGCTCATGGTGGAAAACGAGAAGGCCATGGCATCGTTCTTCACCAACATCACCCACGAGTTTCGCACACCGCTCACGGTCATACTGGGACATGCAGACCGCATGTGCAAAGGTCTGGTGAAAGAAGAGCACATAGCCGACACGGGCACAGCCGTGGGCAGGCAGGGACGACGGCTGCTCGCGCTGATCAACCAGATACTCGACATATCGAAAATCAAGGCAAAGGCCGCGTCGCCCGAATGGTACAAGGGAGACATTGCAGCATACGTGTCCATGCTGCTCGACAGCTTCACGGCATTGGCAGAATCTCGCAACATCGACATCGTGTATGCACCTAAGCAAGAGCACATGACGGTGGACTTCGTGCCCGACTACATACAAAAGATAGTGTGCAATCTCATGTCCAACGCCATCAAATTCTCCAAGCCCGACAGCAACATCCTCGTGACGACAGCCTTGGATGATGACATCTTCACGCTGCGCATCGCCGACTTCGGAGTGGGAATGTCGGAGGATGACCAAAAACACATCTTCGACTTGTATCACCAAAACAACGATGGCTTGAACGACATGGGCTCGGGAATAGGTCTCACGCTCGTGAAACAGATCACGGAACAGCTCAACGGCACGGTTACGGTGGAAAGCTCTTTGGGAAAAGGCTCCGTGTTTACCATCACTCTCCCAGCCACTTGTTCGCAAAATGCGAAGACGCTCTCAACAAGCCTGCCCGCGCACCAACAGATTGAGGCAGACTCCGTGCAATACACGGAAATAACGAAAGAGGAAGACGATGCCACCGCACAGCAGGAAAACGACACTCGCCCCATCGCGCTTATCGTTGAGGACAACATCGACGTGGCAGAATACATCCAGCTCTGCCTGAAAGACAAATACCTCGTGCGCTTTGCACAAAACGGCAAGGAGGGATTGGAGAAAGCACAGAAACTGATGCCCGACATCATCATCACCGACCTGATGATGCCCGTGATGGATGGTTTGCAACTCTGCACTCAGATACGGCAATCGGAAATTCTCAACCACATTCCCGTGGTCATGGTCACGGCCAAAAGCACTGACCGTGACCGCCTTCAAGGCCTCACGACGGGTGCCGACGCATACATCAGCAAACCTTTCAACGCCGACGAGCTGACCGTTACCATCGAGAACCTGCTCCGCCGGCAAAGGCTGATGCGCGAGAAATACTCCAACGCTGTGGAAGAGAAGCAGGAGAAGCCAGAGGAAAGCCTGCAGAAGAACGAACGGGAGTTCCTGGAAAAACTGACCAGCGTCGTCACGGAAACCATGCCCGACGGCGACCTTTCGGTAGACAACATCGCGTCGCGACTTTGCATGAGCGGCCAACAGATGCGAAGAAAGCTGAATGCCATAACCGGAGAGACACCAGCCTTCTACATCCGCCGCATACAGATGCTGACAGCCAAGAGGATGATAGACGACGACAAGAATGTTCCCATCAACGAGGTGGCACGCAGCGTGGGCTATTACGACATGTCCCACTTCACGCGTGTGTTCAAATCGATGTACAATGTCACGCCGTCGCAATACAAAAACCAAAACTGCGTGAAATAGAATCCGAGCATATTTGAAAGAAGAGACCTGAAACTGGTCTCTTTTTTTTGTGTCTAAAGCCCGGACATGATTGTTCACGCCGTGTGGGAAGTCCAATAAAGCAGCACGAGGCACAACCCGGCGTTTCCGCTGCGCAGGATGTGCTCGCGGAGCATGGCAAGCGCCTTGGTGATGTGCTTCTCCACCACCTTGACCGATATGTCGAGCCGCTCGGCTATCTCCTTGTTTTTCAACCCCTCAAAACGGCTCATCACAAAGACTTGACGTGAACGCTCCGGGAGATGCTGCAACACGTCACGTATTTGTCGCTGCAGCTCGCTGTAGAGCAGCTCCTCGTCGGCAGAACCCAAGAAGTCGTAATTGTACAACGCCTCACTGCCGCTTATGAGTTTAAGCTCCTGCGTGTTGTATCCCTCGGCGATGGCCTTGTGCTTGAGGAAGTTGAGACACCCATTGCGCACCATCGTGAAAAGCATGGAAGAAATGGAAACGCCCGTGAGCATCGTGCGGCGGTTCCACAGGTTCACGAAGCAATCTTGCAGGATGTCCTCCACGTCGTCAACGTCGGCGACAAAATGCAAGGCATAGTTGCGAAGGCGCGGATAATAGGTAGTGAACAAATACCCAAAGTCCTCCTTGCTTCCTGCGCTGAGGTCGTTGATTAGTATATCCTTGTCCACATACATTAGCATCTTTTATAACTTATTTTTACAAAGTTATTCAGAATAATCAAACTATCCAAATAAAACCGCGAGAAAAGCAGAGTTCAAACGGAATAAAAAGCGGAATAAAATGTGAGTTTGATGATTCTCACTTCATGTGCAGCACATTCTGTGAACCATAAAAGATCACCTTCATCGGCTTCACCGCCTTGCCGTTGACCTTGATGTCAAGCCACACCACACGGTCTCTTGAATATTGCCTTGGATAAGCATAGCTGCAATCAATGGTTGTGCGCTCAAGCGGCTTGAGGGTTATCTTCGCCGGCACCCGCAGCACCTTGTTGGCTGGCCTTTTGCTGATTACGATTTCCATTGGTTGCCGCGTGTCGTTGGCTATGCGGAGCATGGTGGTTTGGCGGATGTCCTTGCCTTGATAGGCAAAAGGCACCACTCGGTTGCTCATGTATAGCCCCTCGCCAAAGGCATAGGGATATTCCTCGGTCACGGGGTGCAGATATGACACCACGTTGCCCGTGATTTTGGTTTGGACATAATTGTCGCCACCATTCAATATAATGTACACGTCCTTGGAGAAGCGACCCGAGCGGTTCTCGGGATTATAGGTTATGATAAGGCGCGTCTTCCCTCCGGGCTGCACGGGTTCACGAGAGTAGGAAGGCGCGGCGCATCCGCAAAACGTGCGCACGTCGGAGATTGCCACCGCCTTCTTGCCCTTGTTGGTGAGAGTTATCACGCAGTCGGCCTTTCCTTCCCTTTCCTTAATGTCGCCGAAGTCGTAGACTTGCCTGTCGGTCACAACCGTCTTCGTTTGCCGAGGTTGCGACGACGCGTTGTTGCGCGCGTGTTGGGCACGGCCTGAGAGTGAGCACGAGGCGAGGAGAAGAAAAAGCAGACTGCGTAACATGGTATTATATCAATTAATCTATTTAGTTGAAATACAGGCTCAGGTTATTAAACCTCCTATAATAATTCCAGTAGTAGCCAGACGTGTTGAAATGAGCCTTAAACTTCACGTAGCGGCAACCCACAGAACCATAAAGCACATACTCGCAGACAGTCGAATAAGTCTCATAATCATAATCATACACATAATTATGTCCTTCAGAGTCTCCTATCTGTGTCCATGTCTTGTTGTCCTTGCTCACTTCCACCTCAAAGTTCCTCATCACATAGCCGCCAAGATAGAAACCGCAGAGGTTCTTTTCCTCGCCAAGGTCCACGGTGAACGTGGCATAGTCGAGGTCCTTGCTGTCGATGCTCCAATAAGAATTCCAAGTATTTTCAGAGAAGAGGCCACTGAATTTGTCAGGATTAAGGTTCGACGTGCAGTCGATGGCTTTCCATTCCTTGCCATTGCCCTTGGTACCTACAATCTCGGTCGCGTCGTCGTTGATAAACGAGGTCTTGGTCTCCACGATGACATAGGCATTTGGCAGCTCCGCCGTCTGTCCGTTTGGATAAACAAACGTGCGCTTCAAGGCAAGCAGATAGCTGCCGGTGAGCGAATAAGCCGCATTGGTGGGGTCGGTGATCTTGAGTCCCGGCGAGGTGGTGACCTTGCCCGGGGCAATCACGCCATCGGTGACTTGCAGCTTCGATGCCACGTCGGAAGGCAGCGTCTCGTAGTTGGTGCCATGTTCGCTGTTGTAGGCAGCCACGAGCGAATTGTCTATCTCGCCCTTCACGGTGAACTGCGCGTCGTTGTTGGCACGCACCGAGACATTGAACTCAGCGTCGATGCCGCCAAACACGCCCACTGGCGTGGTGACGATGGCGCAACTCTTCGTGTCGGTGCCCTCGGTGTACACATAGTCGCTTCCGGCATTGTGGATTATGGCGTAGACGGTGTTGAACGTGTCGCGCACGGCAGGCTCATAGTTTGAACCGCCCTTGTCCACATTGGCAACCTTCAGGCGGATTGGCACCACATAGTATGGCTCGGTCAACGATGTACACCTGTCCGACGGAATGGACACGATGAGCGTAGTGTCGCCGACATTCTTGCCTGGCTCTATCTTCACCTGTCCGATGTTCACTGCCGACAAGGCATCCTTCGGGAGGGCGTTGTAGACAATGGCATCCTCCTTGCCTTCGGATGTTTGCTGCTTGTTGAAGTTTGCCACGAGGCTGTTGTCCACCTCACCGCTCACGGTGATGGTTCTTCCGCTTGCAGCATATTGCGACTGTACCGTAAACGCGCCGCCAGCCAAGCCGAACACGCCGGCAGGAGTGTTGTAGATCTCGTTTTGCTGGGTGGCAGAGGCATGCGGGTCGAAGAACACCTTCTCCGCGTTGCTTCCAACCACATCGTAGCTCTCCTCGTCGCTGCAAGAAGAGAGCGAGAGTCCTGTCAGGCAGAGCGTGCCGAGGAGAAACATTATATGTCTTGATTTCATGTTTTTCAAAGATTTATGGTCAATAAATTAAGCCTTAGAACGGGCACTTCTGGTTGCCTTCCCATGTTATGTTGCCATAAGGCTCAGCGTTGTATCCATGTCCGGTCTCGTCGAGCACGGTGCCGTCGTCTTGCAGCTGTCCGTTGAAACGCCAGTAGGCCAACAAGCCGTTCGACTTCGGGTCTACATAGCACACGCCGTCTTGAAGCTCAGCCACAGAGCGGGCCACAGTCCATACACGAGCCTCCGACACCAATCCGTTGAAGAAGCGGGCGTGGCCCACCGAGCGGCCAATGGAGAACGTGTCGCTCCAGTCGTGGCCGTTGTAGGCTATGCTCAGGTTGATGGTTCCGCCCTTGGTCTCCACGCCCTGAATCTGCTTGCCATCGAGATACACGCGGAGCCATGAGCCATCGTAGACAGCGGCGAAATGGTGCCATACGCCAGTGTCGAACGGATCCTGCGCCACTGCCTCATAGTGGTCTTTCTTGTCGGGGTTGGAGTTGGTGCCGATAGAAGCCTTGGCAAGCTGCAACACGTTGTCGGCAATGGAGGCTGCGTCGCCAAAACGGAAGAGGAAGTTCTCCTCGCAACCCATCAGCGAACTGATGCCGCCAAACGACAGGGGCTTGATCTTCATCTCCAGGGTCATCTGCGTCAATGCCTTCACGGGGCTGTCGTCACCGCCAAAGCCGGGGATGTCGAACGAGCCACTCTTGTTGAGGTTGGCTGCCTCGATGTCGATCACCTTCGTGAAAACGATATAGGCGGTCTTGCCCGAGCCCAACGTCTTCAGGTCGCCACCCTTCACGCTCGTGATGGAGACGGGCAGGCAGTAGGCCTGGCCCTCTTGCAGCTTGCTGGCGTCGGCCGTGATCTTGATGGCTCCCGACTGCGCCTTGCCTGCCTCGATGGTCACCTCCTTGGAGTCGAGCGAATAGCTGCCCTCTGGAGGCAAGATGGCGCTGCGGCCGTTGGAGGCATTATATTCGTCGAGCTTGGCAGCGTCGACCGCGAGGTCCACTTTCACGTCGGTCGAAGCCTTGGTGCTCGACGACACCGTGAGACCCATGCTCGACTCACCGTCCACGAGGAAACGGATGTTGGGCGACTGAAGCGTGCCCGTCACGTAGACGGCATCGCCATACTCCGGACCGTCGGTGCAACCGGCAAGGCCCAAGAGCGATGCAAATGCAAAAACAAAAAACAAATATCTTTTCATGATCTGATTTTCCTTTCTTTATTTAGAGTAAATCGTTCAATGCACTGCCGGGTTCTGCACTTGTATGCACTGGCGGAAGATGGCATAAGGCTCGGTGTTGTATTGCGTCACGTTGTAGTTGCGGTGTCCGAAGAAGGCTCCGAATCCGCCCTTGTGTCCCGTTGGGGGCTCCCATGCCGCCTGGTTCTTCATGCCTTGCAGGGCTCCGCTCCAGTTGTCGCCCACGTTCTCGCAGAGCACCACCTTGGAGATTGGCCATGAGCCGTAGGTGTTGCCGCCTCCGGTGCCGCCTCCATAAGCCTGCACAAAATAGTAGTCGCTCAGCGGCACGAGGCTGGCGTTGCTGGTCACCTGACCGTTGGAGTCTACGCAGAGCAGCTTGTTGCAGTCGTCGAGAGTCATGTTGTCGCCATAGCGCTCCTTGACGAGCTTCAGTCGCTCCTCCTTTGTCTGGTCGGGGTTGGGGCCGAGGAAGAGGGCGAGCCTCTGGTAGAAGCGCAGGAAGCGGTCGCCGCTCAGCCAGTCGCCCTCGGGCTCATAGTCGGCATCGAAACCGTCGAGGTCGTTTTTGAACACTTGGTCGAGAAAATAGTCGGCATACATGTCGATGGCGTGGTTGAGCACGGAGTCGCGCTCTGCTCCCTCGGGCATGTCGAGGCCCTTGAGCTGCTCTTTCTTGAAGTCGAGCTCAGCCGACTCGGCGTCTATACGCGTGATAGCCACCACGAGCATCTTGGTGCCTTTGGTGCGCTGCACAAAGCGCAGCTCTTGCCACACGTCGGTTGCCGACGAGTCGGGTATGCCGCCCCACAGCGAGCAGATGTCGAGAGAGTCGGGCAGACCGGCGAAGCGCACAGCCATGGAGTTTTGCGCGCCATATTGCGCGAACCACATGAAGGCGATGGCATGGTCGCTCTTCTTATAGTCGCGAAGGTTCTGATAATAGAGGTCGTCGTAGGTGAGCGGCTTCTGTATGTCCTTGCTTTCTATCTCTGTGTCGCAGGCGGCAAACAAGCTCCCCGCGAAAGCCAGGGCTATGAGAAATTTTATTGCTTTCATTTGTAAGAGTTCGTTTTTGATGTTTAATTTACATTCCACCACAGTCTCGTGCCGGCGTTGTCGGGACCGCCAAGCATCTGCACGGCAGCCTCGGTGTTGGCAGTGTTGTTGGTATACTCCGTGTCGGGGAATTTCAGGCGACGGATGAGTTGTCCGGAAGGCACCTCACCGTTCGACTTGTTCGACTCTATTGGGATGATGCCCGGGAACCCGGTGCGGCGCATCTCCGACCATGCCTCCTGACCGTCGGGATAGAGCGCGATATACTTTTGCAGCCAAATGCGACGGAGGTTGGAATCACCGACAGTGGGGTCCCAGGCGGGCGAGAGCATAGTCAGGTTTGAGCTCACGTTGGTTGCCCTGTTGGTGTATGGGTCCACATATTGGCTCAGCGGCAGGGCCTCGGAATTGCCGATGTAAGCATCGGCACCAGACACGCCGGCTGAGGCAAACGACACCCTTATGCCTTGCTCGTAATATTGCTGGGCAGTCTGCGTTCCAATGTCGAAACGCATCTTTGCCTCTGCCATCAAGAACCAAGCCTCGGCGGCGTGCATCCACTCCATGTCGTGGTCGGAGGTATAGTTCATCCTCGACGTGTTGTCCTTGTAGTTGCCTTTCTCTATCGACGACTTGCCGTTGCGCACGCCCTTATAGAGGCCCGTGCCCGTGGCAGGCTGGAAATAAGCCGAGATTCGCGGGTCGCCCAGACCGTTGAGATAGCAGTCCATCGTGGCGCTCATGTGCTCGTCGTCCCAGCTCGTGGCAATCTCGTAGAGGGGATGGATGAAGGTAAGGTCGGACGATTGCCTCAGCCTGGCGTCATCGTCGGCGGTCTGCATCAGACCCACGCTGTTGGAGACGGCAGCCCGGATCTCTGTCTTTGCCTTTTCCTCATCCACATAGGAGATGCGCATTGCCATGCGGAGCCTCAACGTGTTGGCGAGTTTGACCCACTTGTTCACGTTGCCGGAATAGACGTGGTCGTAGTCGGAAAGGTAAGTGCTGCTTGTCTGCAGATAGTGGGTGAGCACGTCGATGGCGTTGCCCAGCTCCGCGAACATCTCGTAGTAGACGTCTTTCTGCGAGTCGTATGCCACATTGATGCCCGAGCCAAACTTGCTGTAGATGATGGGGCCATACATGTCGGTGATGCGCTGCATGGCGAGCACCTTCACCACCGTGGCCATGGCTAGCGCGGGAGAGTTCTCGGAGGACACCTTGTTTATCTCCAGCCAGGGCTGCATGATGTTGGTGTAGGCGTCGTTGAAAGGCGCGCGGTTCCATTGTGGGTAGAGGTTGTACTGGTCGTTGCGGTTTTCGTTGTTCCACTTCATCGTGGGCGCGAAATACTGGGCGTAGATGTCGCCCTGCAGGGCCTGGGTGAGCTGATACTCACCGCCCATATCCTTGCCTACGACAAAGACGCCACGCTGCATCTGGGAGAAGTAAGAACCCGTGTTGAGGTTGTCGTGGGTCATCTCTTCCTGTGTCGCCTCATTGGGGTTGACGTTCCACTTCTCGAAACTGTCGGTGCACGAGGTCACCGCGAGACTCGCGAGCAGAAGGCATCCCAAAGGTAATATCTTGTATGATTGTTTTTTCATCGTGATATGTCTTTATTTGAAGAACAGATTTGTTTATGTGTGTGAGCTGCGTCAGAACTTCACCCTCACGGAGAATCCGAGGTTGCGGAGCGATGGCATCATGAAATAGTCCATGCCGTCGAAGCCTGTGCCCGTGCTCGCCGTGAGCTCCGGATCGTAAGGTGCCTTGTTGTAGAACATGAACAGGTTGCGGCCGGTAAACGCCACGTTGAGTTCCTTCACCCAAGACACCCAGCGGCTTATTGGAATGTCGTAGCCGAGCGAGAGCTCTGCCAGCCTCACGTTGGTGGCACTGTAGACATAATAGGCTCCGGCACCGCCGCCAACGGTCTGGTACCACTTCTGCACTGCTGGCAGCTTGCCGCCGTTCACGAGAACATAGCCGCGGTCGCGTGCCTCTGCCGATGTCTTTGACGTGCCGTAGTTGTCCATGGCTGCCTGTGTCAGGGAGACGCCTACTCCACCCACGCGTGCGCTGACAAGGAAGCCGAGGCTGAGACCGTTCCAGCTGAACGAGTTTCTCCAGCCCATGCGGTATTTGGCCTGCGAGTTGCCGGCGTAGATGTAGCCGTCGTGGTATGGTCCGGCGTTGTGGTCGATGGACACGGTGTTGTTGACATAGTCCACGTTGATGAATCCGTGGAAGTCGGTCTGCAGGCAGGTCACGTAGAGGTCGCCCATGGAGCCTCCCTCGGTGATCATGCTCTTCACGTTGCCAAGGTTCACGAGGTCGAGATGGTCTTGCGAGATGGTGAGCTCGTTGGCCAGCGTCGTGGGTTTCAGCAGCTTGACCACCTTGTTGCGGTTGAGCGAATAGGTGAAGTTGGAGTGCCAGTCCACGGGGCCGAGAGGCTGGTGCAAGCCCAGTGCCACCTCTATACCCTTGTTGTCGATCTGTCCGCCGTTGATGTAGATTGAGCTATAGCCCGACGAACTGGGCAAGGTGGGGCTGAACAGCTGGTTGTAGGTCGATGTCTTGTAGAGCGAGACGTTGAGGTTGATCTTGTCGCCCCAGAAGTGGCTCTCCAAGCCTACCTCCCACGACTTGGTGCGCTCGGGCTTGATGTCGCTGTTGGGATATGTGGTCGACGTGGCAGGTGTGCCCACCTGGAACGGATATGTCTGGAACGGCACGTAGCGACGGGGTGCGTTACCCACCTCGCTGTAGCTGCCGCGCACTTTCAGGAACGAGAGCACGTTGCTCTTGATGCATGGGATGAGGTCGGTCAGAATTGCGGTGAGACCAACCGACGGATATGCCACGCTGTTGGATGTGGTGCCGGCGAGGGCTGACGCCCAGTCGATGCGGCCCGTGAGGTCAAGGTAGATCTTGCTCTGCCAACCAAGCTGTGCCGTGCCGAAGACCGACTGCA
This sequence comes from Escherichia coli, assembly GCA_963593695.1. Classification (GTDB taxonomy): domain Bacteria; phylum Bacteroidota; class Bacteroidia; order Bacteroidales; family Bacteroidaceae; genus Prevotella. The sequence goes on from CAVBBO010000041.1 coordinate 21,382, forward strand.
CCTGGTCGTGGTAATCGCTTTGCTCGGGCTTGATGCTCGACACGTTGAGGTTGTTGAAAGAGAACTTGTTGGCAACCGAACTGAGGTCGCCACGGATGGAATAATACTTATAGCGGATGTCCTGGATGCTGCCGCCCAAGGCTGCCGTGAGCGAGAAGTCGCCAAAATACTTGTCGATGTTGAGCATGGCGTCGGCATAAATCTGCTGCGTGGTGGCGTCGTCCTTGCCATAGTAGCCATACTTCTTGGCGAAGATGCCGTCGGTCGAGGCGGAATACTTGCGCTCGAAGCGGGCTGAGGTATAGTCGGTCTTGGCGCGGCCGCTGACGCGTATGCCCTTGGCTATGTCGTAGCTCAGGCCAGTGGAGAACATGAAGCGGTTCTTGTTGTTGGGCATGTTGTCGCGGTTGATGATCCAATAGGGGTTCTGCATGCCGAGTCCCTGGTTGCCCCAAGGCCAGTTTTGCACCTTAAAGTTGCGGCTCTCGTCGTACATCTCGTAGAGGCGGTAGGTCTCAAGGCTGTAGGAGGGCGAGAGCAGGTAGACAGGCACGAGAGGGTTCATGTACTGGCCTTCCGACACCATGTTGTTCTCGCGGGTGTTGACAAACATCGCTGCCACGTCGAGGTGCATCTTGTCGTTGAGAAACTTTGAGCTGTTGCGTATGGTGAAGTTGTAGCGGCTGAGCGTGTTGTTGTCCACTATGCCCTCTGCCTTTGTGGAGGCTATCGACACGAAGGTCTGGTTCTTGTCGGTTCCGGTGGAGAGCGTCAGCGAGTTGCCCTCGTTGAAACCTGTCTGGAAGAAGTCCATAGGGTTGTAGCTGCTTGCCTGGGTCATCTTCTCGCCCCAGCTTGAGAACTCGCCGCTGTTGGCACCGTAGGTGTTCTGGAACTCGGGATGCACAAATGGGGTCATGAACGAGGTGTTGTTGGAGTAGGTCACCGTGGTCTTGCCTTCCTGGCCTTTCTTCGTGGTGATCATGATGACACCGTTTTGCGCCTCGCTGCCATAGAGGGCTGAAGCCGCGGCACCGCTGAGGGCGGAGATCGACTCTATGTCCTCGGGGTTGATCATGGCCGCTCCGTCGCCCGACTGTCCCATGCCCGAGAAGTAGTCGGTGGGCTGGGTGGTCTGGAGCGAAGGCATAGGTATGCCGTCGATGACGTAGAGGGCGTTGTTGTTGTTGCTGATAGACTTGGTACCACGCATGACGACCTTCACGCCGCCACCGATACCTGCCGAGCTCGCGTTGATCTCCACGCCAGCCACCTTGCCGGCGAGCGAGTTCATGAAGTTGGCGTCTTTCACGCCCGTCACCTCGCTTGCCGCTATCTGCTGCACGTTGTAGGTCAGCGCCTTGGCCTCCTTCTTGATGCCGAGGGCGGTCACCACCACGGCGTCGAGGGTCTTGGAGTCTTGCGCCATGTTCACCGTCACGTTGTCGTTGCTGGCAGAAAGCTCCTTGGGAGTGTAGCCGAGATACGACACCTCCAGCGTGTTGGCAGGCGAGGCCTCGATCTGGAAGTTGCCGTCCATGTCGGTCACGGTGGCGGTCTTCGTTCCCTTGATTCTCACCGTGGCTCCAATCACGGGCTCACCGTTCTCGTCGAGCACGCGCCCCTTCACGGTGCGCTTGCTGCCTGAGGATTGCTGCTGACGCGCCGAGGCTGTCGGCGCCTTGGCCTGACGCTTGTGGATGGAGATGAGACGCTCGTTGATGTCGTAGCTCAAGTTGCCGTCGAGCACCTTGTTCAACACCTCGCGCAGGGGCGTGCGCTGAAACGATGCCGTGACTCGTGGGCACGACTGCACGTCGTCCACGTTGTAGATCACAGACATCTTTGTCTGCTTCTCCACTTCCTTTAGCACCTGTTGCACGCTGGCGTTGCGAAACTGCTTCGTCACCGTCTGGGCTTTTGCCGTGAAGGCGCTCATAAGGAGTATGGCCACGAGAAAGAGTCTGAATAGCTTGTTGTTTTCTTTCATAGTGCTATACGCTTAGTTTTGGGTTTTAGATGATTATTGAGATATTATTTAGTTTCCTTGTTTGATTTTCTTCGGTAGGTGTCCGTGCGGTGTCAGGCTCACGCACGGCTGTAGGTTTCCACGAGGGGGCTGGCTCACGCACGGCGGCAAGCCGACGCGAGCTACCTCTCGTTGATGTAGATTTGCTTGCCGTCTCTCACGATGCGCGTGTTGGTCACTATCTTCAGCGACTTGAGCACGTCCTCTATGGTCTCGCGGTTTTGCAGGGTCATGGCGAGCCTTATGTCGCGCACCTTTTGCGAGGTGATGTGTATCTCCACTCCGTATTTGCGCGAGAGGATCTTGGCGAAGTCGCCGAGGCGTATCTCGTTGAAGTCGGTGCTGTTCATCGTCCACGCGTTTGGTGTGTCCGCCGTGGCGGTCTTCATGAGGCTTCCCGTGGTCTTGTCGAGCGTGACGGTCTCGCCGGGCTTCATCTCCATTCGCGTCTCGCCTTGGCTTATCACCACCTTGCCTTGCATGAGCGAGGTGCTGACCACGGGGTCGTCGTCGTAGGCAGAGACGTCAAACTTGGTGCCTTTCACCGTGACATCGTAACCTGAGGTCTTCACGGTGAATTCGCTGCCGTCTTGCTTTGCCACCTCGAAATATCCCTCGCCATTCAGCTCCACGTTGCGGTTTTTCACGCTGAAGTTGGTGGAATAGCGGAGCGTCGACCCGGCGTTGAGCCATACCACGGAGCCGTCGGGCAGGGTGAGACGCGAGGTGGAACCCATAGGCGCGGTGAGCGCGTAGAACTGTTCGGGGCGCTGGCTGGCAACGTGCCATGTGGCAAGCGCCGTGCCGAACAACAAGAGAACGACGGCTGCCACGGCCGCTACCTTTCGCCATATATGAAGATTTGGACGCGCAGTCTCCTCATTCTGGAGCATAGGCTCCAGACGCTCCCAAGCGCTGCTGGCCGAAGGCACGATGCGCGACGACTCCATCCACTGCTTCTCCCATTCGCGAAACAGCGCCTTGTTGTCGCCTTCTTCGATGAAGGCGAACAGCTGTTGCTCCTCTTCACGGGTTATGACGCCTGAGAGGTAACGGAGGGTGAGTTGTCGTGCTTCTTGCTCGTTCATGAGATTATTGTATGTGCTTTAAGAGTGTTATTGTTTCGGGTTTCTATACTTGTAACAACTAAAAAGGCAAATACCCACCCCCACTCGACGAAAAAATAATAAAAATGTTGGCAAACGTAAGTTCCGTGGATGTATATTGGGTATTTCATCGCCTAACGGATGCACTCTGGGACAAAAACCATAAAAACTCCCTGTTGTGGGCAAACTCTTCGAGTTTTGATGGTGGCAGCCTGTGGTGGGCTATGTAAGCAAGCTTACACGCCCACCACAGGCCACCGCCATCAGTGCCGTTCCGGCACTTTGCCCACAACAGGGCGATAAACCGTGCCTTCGGCAAAAACCGCTGCGCCACGATGCCTTCAACATTTCCTATATATACGGGGCAACTTAAATATTCCGGTGTTGAACACAGAAATGATCAACAAAGGGAAGTGAAGAAGAATGAGTCAGCAAACGAGAATTAGACCGCAAACGAGAATGAGTCTGCAAACAAGAATGAGTCCGCAAACGAGAGTGAGTCTGCAAACGAGAATGAGTCTGCAAACAAGAATGAGTCCGCAAACAAGAATGAGTCCGCAAACGAGAATGAGTCTGCAAACAAGAATGAGTCCGCAAGGCTGTTTTTAATGGTTTATCGCCCGAGGGCATTCTCTGGCGGTGCAACCGCCGCAATGTGGTTATGACAGCCGCGTTGAGAACGTGTTCTCATAAGCGGATGGCATAACCGCATTGCAAAGCCCGGAGGGCAGAGAATACCATCGGGGGTTTTTACGGTTTTTGTCTAAAAACAAGCAGGGCAATGAGTCTGCAAGGCTGTTTTTAATGGTTTATCGCCCGAGGGTATTCTCTGGTGGTGCAACCGCCGCAATGTGGTTTTGACCGCCGCGTTGAGAACGTGTTCTCATAAGCGGATGGCATAACCGCATTGCAAGCCCG
>CAVBBO010000042.1:0-34177 GCA_963593695.1 Escherichia coli
GCAAAGTTCGGGATTGGAAGTGATTAATACAAGTCGGCTCAATTCGGATGGTTACGAAACTTTGTTTGTAAGCTGATAAAAAAAAGGATGTGCCAGTTTTGACACATCCTTTTTAATGCTATTCAGTTTTTAATACGGTTTACTCTGTCACGAAGTTCTTCAGGTCATCTGCGTTGAAGTTCATGATGTAAGCGTGAGAACCGATGCACTCCTCTTCTGCCATGCGCACGAAGACGTTGGCACTCTTCTCAAACTCCTCAGGATCCTTTGTAGCATCCTTGAGCAGGAGCAGGGAGAGGATGATGTCGCCAGTCATGTTGTAGAGGCGGCGGCCGAGGAAGTCGTGTTCAGCCTGGTCGTTGTCGCCCTTGACTTTGTCCACAGCCTCAGCGTAGAGGTCTACGCATTTGGCGATACGGTCGAGGAGAGGCTTTACGGCCTCTGACACTTCCTCAAGGAGCATCTCTTTCATGATGTTGAGGTAGGTGCCATTGGTGATGTAGCGGATAGCCGCAACCACCTGAAGCTGTGTCGTGCCCTCGTAGATGGAGAAGATGCGGGCGTCGCGCAACAGGCGCTGAGCCTTATACTCCATGATGAAGCCCGAGCCGCCATGCACGCTCACGCAGTCGTAAGCTGATTGGTTGGCAAACTCAGAGGTCATGCCCTTGCCCAGCGGCGTGAAGGCGTCAGCCAAACGGCTGTATGTCTTCATCTCCTTGCGCTCCTCGGCGGTGAGCTTGCGCTCGCGAGAGATGTCCTCGAGGGTCTTATAGATGTCCACGTAGCGTGAAGTCTGGTAGAGTATTGCGCGGCTTGCGTCGAGCTTGGCCTTGGAGCGAGAGAGCATGTCGTACACGGCGGGGAAGTTGATGATAGCCTCGCCAAACTGCTTGCGGTCGCGGGCGTAGCTCACAGCCTGGTCGTAAGCCTCCTGTTGCAGACCGACGCTCTGTGCTGCGATGCCGAGACGAGCGCCGTTCATCAGGCTCATCACGTACTTGATAAGACCGAGACGGCGGTCGCCGCAAAGCTCAGCCTTGGCGTTTTTGTAGACGAGCTCGCAGGTTGGTGAGCCGTGGATGCCGAGCTTGTTCTCGATGTGGCGCACGTCCACGCCGCCGTCGCGCTTGTCGTAGATGAACATTGAGAGTCCGCGACCGTCACGAGTGCCTTCCTCTGAGCGGGCGAGCACGAGGTGAATGTCGGAGTCGCCATTGGTGATGAAACGCTTCACGCCATTGAGCCTCCAAGTGCCGTCGGCATCCTGTGTGGCCTTGAGCATGACGTGCTGAAGGTCGGAACCAGCATCGGGCTCGGTGAGGTCCATCGACATTGTCTCGCCAGCGCAGATGCGTGGGATATACTTGGCCTGCTGCTCAGGTGTGCCAAACTCGTAGAGAGTGTCTATGCAGCTCTGGAGCGACCACACGTTCTGAAAACCGCTGTCGGCGGCTGAGACAAGCTCGGAGAGCATGGAGAACACCGTCATGGGGAGGTTCAGTCCGCCGAAGCGGCGTGGCATGGTGACACCCCACAAGCCTGCCTTGCGTGTGGCGTCGAGGTTCTCGTATGTCTTTGAGGCATAAATCATGCGGTTGTTCTCAAGGTGCGGGCCCTCAAGGTCAACGCTCTCAGAGTTAGGCTCGATAATGTTTTTTGCCACCTCATCGGTGATCTCAACGATACGCTTGTAGTTCTCGATGGCATCATCGTAAGAGACGGGAGCGTAATCGAACTGGTCCTTGTCGGCGAAGTCGCGCTCTTTTAGCTCGACAATGCGCTTCATCAGAGGTGAGTCGAGATAATATTGTAGTTTTTTTGCGTCTGTCATTGTTGTATATTTTGGAGAATAAAAGAGTTACTTATTATTCTGCTTGTAATATTTGATAAGTTTCGGGACGACCTCCTCCACGGTGCCGGTGATGATGTAGTCGGCAATCTGGTTGATAGGAGCGTCGGGGTCGCTGTTGACAGAGATGATGATGCCAGAGTCTTGCATACCTGCGATATGCTGAATCTGACCGCTGATGCCACAAGCGATGTACACCTTAGGATGCACGGTCACGCCTGTCTGGCCCACCTGCCTGTCGTGGTCTACCCATCCTGCGTCCACTGCGGCGCGGCTTGCGCCCACCTCACCGTGGAGCTCCTTTGCAAGCTGGAAGAGCTGGTCGAAGCCTTCCTTTGAGCCTACGCCATAGCCACCGGCCACGACGATAGGTGCGCTCTTGAGGTTGTTTTTGGCAGCCTCGACATGACGGTCGATAACCTGAACGGCGTATGACAATGGGTTGACATACTTCTTTGGGTCTGGGTAAACAACCTCGCCCTTTGCCTTGCCCTCATAGAGAGCCTTCTGCATGACGCCCGAACGTACGGTAGCCATCTGTGGGCGATGCTCAGGGTTTACGATGGTAGCCACGATGTTGCCACCGAAAGCTGGGCGAATCTGGTAAAGCAGCTGGTCGTAGTGCTTGCCCGACTTCTTGTCGTCGTACTCGCCAATCTCCAGCTGGGTGCAGTCGGCGGTAAGACCAGATGTCAGTGATGACGACACCCTTGGACCGAGGTCACGGCCGATGACAGTCGCTCCCATGAGGGCAATCTGTGGCTGCTCCTCCTTGAAGAGGTTGACCACGATGTCGGTGTGGGGTGCTGACGTGTAAGGGAAAAGTCCTTCGCCGTCGAAGACGAAGAGCTTGTCGACGCCATAGGGAAGTATTTGGTCTTCCACCTTACCCTTGATGCCTGTGCCTGCCACGATGGCGTTGAGCTCCACACCGAGAGTGTCGGCGAGCTTGCGACCCTTGGTGAGCAGTTCTTGTGACACCTCCTGTACGGTAGTGCCTTCTATCTCGCAATATACAAATACGTTATTCATTGTCTTAACTACTTATCCAATTATGCTCTCGTCTAACAGTTCTTTTACGAGTCCCTCCACATCCTCGTCGGAAGCGGTGAGTCTCTTGCTCTCCTTTGCCTGGAAGACAATGTTCTTCACGGCTTTCACCTTCGTGGGCGAGCCAGCCAGACCGCACTGGTCGTAGTCGGCTTCGCAGTCGGCGATGCTCCACTGGCCGAGCGTGAGATATGGGCGTGTCTCATAGAGGGAAGCCCAAGGCTCATCGCCCTTGCGCTCCATGGGGCAAGAGGCGTATTTGTATTTCATCACGCGCTTGGCGTTGCATGGACGTGCTGGAGCTGCGGAGCCGTTGACGGTTATCATCACTGGCAACGGAGCCACGACAGTCTCAACGCCGCCATCGATATGACGCACGATTGTAGCCTTGCCGTCTTTCACCTCTTTGATCTCCTCGGCGTAAGTCACCTGGTTGAGTCCGAGCTTCTGTGCGACCTGTGGACCCACCTGTGCCGTGTCGCCATCGATAGCCTGGCGGCCACCAATGACAAGGTCAACGTGGAACACGTCCTTGTCGATTTTCTCAATGGCTTTTGAGAGGAAATAGGCTGTTGCGAGAGTATCGGCACCAGCGCTCTTGCGGTCGGTGAGGAGCCAGCCTTGGTCGGCGCCACGGTAGAGGCTTTCGCGCAGAATCTCTCCGGCGCGGGGAGGGCCCATCGTCACAACACCGACTTGTACATTCTCTGGATCCAAATCTTTGAGGCGAAGAGCCTGTTCCAGCGCGTTGAGATCTTCTGGGTTAAAGATGGCAGGAAGCGCGGCACGGTTCACAGTGCCCTCGGCTGTCATTGCGTCTTTGCCCACATTGCGCGTGTCGGGTACTTGCTTGGCAAGCACTACAATGTTTAATTTCATGTATTCTTAAAATATATAATTATGTAATCTTCTTGAAGTTACGGATGAAATATCGGGACAAAATTACAACAAATTTAACTCCCTACCAAAGAAATAGCATGAAAACAGCCGTTTTTCGCACATTTCATATCATTTTGTGCATTTCGAAAGCGGCTTATTGTGTTTTCAATATTCTATTTGCGTCTTTGGCCAATTCACGAGAAACAATTTTTCCTTGGCACGGGTAAAGGCGGTGTATAGCCAGTGGATGTAGTCGGGGGTGAGCATGTCGTCGGTCATGTACCCTTGGTCGAGATAAACGTGTTGCCATTGTCCGCCTTGCGCCTTGTGGCAAGTGACGGCATAGGCGAACTTCACTTGTATGGCATTGAAATACTTGTCTTTTCTCAATGCTTTCATGCGGTCGGCCTTGATGGGAATGTCGGCATAGTCTTCCATCACGGCGTTGAACAGCATCTCGTTTTGCTCTCTTGTCAGTGCGGGTGCCTCACTTGTGAGTGTATCGAGAAGGATGGTGGTGTCGAGCTCGCTGTTGTTGAAGTCAGGAAATTGCAGGGTGGCATCGGCGAAGTGAAAGCCATAAAGGTCGATGAAGTTGCGCACCCGGCGCACTATGCAGCGGTCGCCATTGGCCACGAAGGTTTCTTTTGGCTCTTTGTCGTTGTTTATGTCTCCGTTGGGGATATATTTGTTTTTCACCACCATCAGCATGTCTCCCGGGCATATTGCCTCTTCCCTGTCGAGTATGCTGTTCCTTATACCATTATTATATATATTGGCCCTCTTGTTGGAACGTGTTATCACTATAGTCTCGTCGGTGCCCATCTTACTGTAGCTTGAGGCGAGGCTTTCAATCAGTTCGTTGCCAGGCATGACAGTTATGTCGGAGAACATGCGCAAGTGGATTTTTGGCAGACGGGTCATCTCGCTATGCGTAATCATGCGCCTTATGAGCGTGGCGTTGAACAATATGCCTGAGTCCCGTCCTTGCCTGAGCACCTCGTCGAGGTCGCATTGGTAGACGCTCAAGCCATAGCTTTCGAGTTCTTGCGGCGACAGGGCCGGGGCCTCTTCCTCGCCCACGGGCGGCAACTGCGCCTTGTCGCCTATGAGCATGAGCCGGCAATTGTTGCCGTTGTAAACGAAGCGCATGAGGTCGTAGAGTACGCTGCCTGAGCCGAATCCGCTTTCCCCCGCGCTGCCGTTGCCTATCATGGAAGCCTCGTCAACCACGAACAAGGTGTTTTTGTGTACGTTGAAGTTGAGGTCAAAGCTGCCGTCAACCCCTGTGAAACTCTTTTCCCGGTAGATGGCACGGTGGATGGTGGAGGCCTGCATGCCGCTGCTGAGCGAGAACACTTTGGCGGCGCGGCCCGTTGGTGCCATGAGCACGAGATGCTGGCCGAGCGAGCGGAGGGTATAAACTATGGCTGCGGCGAGCGAGGTCTTGCCGGTGCCGGCCGAGCCTCGCATCACCATTACCGCCTCTTGCCTGCGGTCGGCAAGAAAGCGTGAGAAAACGGTAAGCGCGTTGTACTGGTCTTTTGTGGGAGAAAACCCGAAATTGCCGATGATGCGCTCTACCAGTTCGAAGGTCTTCATCTGAACAATGAGAAGTTTACGCTCCCATAGCTTCTGTGCTCCACGAAGTGCGGCTCTTGGGAGAAGTCATAGTTCTTGCCGTGTTCCAGCACGAAGATGCCCTCGGGTTTCAATAGCCCATACTCAAATATCAGGTTTGGTATGCTGGCGAGGTTGTCCAAGGCGTATGGAGGGTCGGCGAAGATGAAGTCGAATGTCTCGTGGCATTTTTTCAGGAAGCGGAAGACGTCTCCGCGTATCAAGATGTTGTCGGTAGCGCCAAGCTTCTTCATGCACTGCGATATAAAGGCAGAATGGTCTCTGTCCGCCTCCACGCTGATCACCGGGGTGCACCCTCTTGACAGCATCTCAAGTGAGATGCTTCCCGTTCCGGAGAAGAGGTCCAAGGCCGACGATCCGTCAAAGTCGATGTAGCCGTTGAGCACGTTGAAGATGTTTTCTTTAGCGAAGTCGGTGGTGGGTCTTGCCTTGAACGTGCGTGGGATGTCGAAATGGCGTCCTTTGTATTTTCCTGTTATTATTCTCATGCGAGTAAAGATGTTATCATGTCAAACGTGATGCCCTTTTCCTGTGTCAACGGCACGTTGTTGAAACTTGCCGTTGAACTGATGACCGCAACCATCTGGACGTATGCGCGCAGGTTCTTGAGCAACTCTTCCTTGTTGGGAATCTCGCCCCCGAGAAACAGCTCATCGTGCATCTGGTCCAAGGCGAGTTGTTTCCACACGAAGAGCGTGAAATAGACGGCATCCTTGACGGAGTGGGCCTGGTAGCGGTTATAGAAAATGAAATGGTTGCGCTCGAAACTGAATATTTCCAATTCGTTGTCGTGGAAATAGGCATACAGCTTTCGCCTGTTGCCAAGAAAATGCCTCCGGTGCAGGTAGTCCCATACGGGTTGCATGAGATGGATATACCTTGCATCGTTGTAATGGTCTTCCACCACGAGCTTCAGGTCGCGGTTTAGCGCGAACACTGCCACGGCGTTCAAGTCGGGGAGAACGTTGCCCACGATGACACACCCTTCGGTGGAGGGGAAAGAATGCTTGTAGAGGGTCTCCTTGTCGTTTTCGTTGTATTCGTCGAGTGGTATCAAGAGCACGGGCGAGTCGACAAGCACCTTGCCCCTTTCGATGGCAGGGTCTTTCAGCATTTCCACGGTCTTGAAAGCGTCCCTGAGCTGCGCGGCTGCGGATATGCCGTTTTTCGAGGGGTATTTGTAAAAGTCCACTTGGGTGCGGTCCGTGTCCTTGGGAAGTGCGAAGGCGAGGGAACCGGCCGTCACCCTTAATGTCATTCTTTTTTGCATGGTCTTTTAGATATTCATGTTGTTAGCGTGGCTGGGTTGGCCTTACCAGTTGCCCACATTGTCGTTTGGTGTCTCAGTGTCACCTATTTTCAGCCCCGGAAATCTTCCGTTGGCATTGGCTTCCTCCGTGAGCTCGCCGACGATGGACTTGTCGAGCCCGTCTAAGTACTGTTTGTATGTCGCGCCACATTCCATCACGGGTATTGCCTTCCCGCTCTTTCCAGGGAGCGTTGTCGCGGTGAGCGTGAATCGCTGGCCTTCCACACATGGGATGTAGCCAAGCGAGTCGGCGAGAAGTCCGCACCGTGCGAGCTCCTTGAAGCTTGCGGCATATACGCCATGCCTTGCCCTGTATTTCTCCTCTGCGGCGCGGATGACCATGAGTCTTTCCTTCACGGCTTTCTCGCGTCTCGCCTTCTGCTTCTCAAAATGGATGGGAGAGCCGATGCTCAAAAGGCATAGGAGGGCTAACAGGAAGACGCATCCGCCGAGACAACACGTTTTGTTGACTTTCAATCTCATTTCTCTTTCCTCTATGTGTAAGATGAACTGCTATGGTGCAAAGTTACGAAAAAAATCACAAGAGCGGACTTAAAAGCCTTATTAAGCTCGTCCAAAGCCTTTTCCGGAACGAGAGGTGTGCGCGCGCGGACATCTCGTTGTAGCTCTGGCTGAGGGCTTGGTCGTTGAGAAATATTTTCTTCATGCGCAATGCCACGCCCTCGTCGTAGAAGAAAACGTTGGCTTCGAAGTCGTGCTCAAAGCTGCGGAAGTCTATGTTTGTGCTTCCACAAGTGCAGATGCTGTCGTCGCTGACAAGAAACTTGGAGTGGTTGAATCCAGCCTGATAGAAATAGACCTTCACCCCTGCCTCTGCCACTTCGCCGATATAGCTCGTGCTTGCCCATTCCACTATCTTCGAGTCGCTGTGCATGGGCACTGTAAGCCTCACGTCCACGCCGGCGAGCGCGGCTGTGCGCATGGCGAAAAGCACGGGTTCCGGGGGCAGGAAGTAAGGGGTCTCCATATAGACGTAGCGCTTTGCCTCAAGCAATATGCGCACATAACCCTGCATGATGTCGGGCCAGAGGGTTATGGGGCTGCTGGTCACCACCTGCGCCAGGCAGTTGTTGTTGATTGCAGGGTCGAGTGGGGGATAGTAGCTTTGGTTTGTGATGAGCGTGCGGTCAACGAAATACCAATCCACGAGAAACGCCCTTTGCAATCCATAAACCGCCCCGCCCCTCACTCGCGTCACCGTGTCGCGCCAAGGTTGCGTTCCTGTGCCCTTCACGTATCGTGTGGCTATGTTCATGCCGCCTATGAACCCCACCTGTCCGTCGATGACGATTATCTTGCGGTGGTTGCGGTAGTTGGCCTTCGACGTGAACATGGGAAACTTCACGGGCATGAAAGGATGTATGTCGATGCCGGCGTTGCGCATGCGCTCGTGAAAGGCGTTTTTCACCTTAAGGCATCCCACATCGTCGTATATCACCCTCACCTCCACGCCGTGTTCCGCCCTTTCTATCAAGGCGTCGGCAATGAGGTTGCCAAGTTCGTCGTTCTCGAAAATATAGATGTCTATGTGGATGTGCTTCTTGGCGAGGCCAATCTCGCGCAGCAGGTTGGGGAAGAACTCATAGCCCGACGTGTAGATGGCCACGTCGTTGTCCTTGAATGGCAATGCCATGCTCTGGTTCTTGAAGAGCATCATCAGCGGGCGGTGCGATTCTGGCAATCGGAGGTTTCTCTGCTCTATATACTCAAACATTGACCGCTTGGTGAGCTGGCTCAACGACCTCTCGGAGATGAGCCTTTCCTTGCGGGTGTTTTGTCCGAAGAAGAAGTAGAGGAGTATGCCCACGAAAGGCACCGCCCAAAGCACGAGAATCCATGCCATGGTCTTTGAAGGCTGTCGATTGTCCATCACGACCTTCAGCATCACGATGATGTCTACTGCGACATACGCGACGTAGAAAAGCCAATAGATATAATCTGTACCTCCCATTGCCAATACTTATTTTATGCCTATGAGCTTGTGGGTCTGTAGGCTGAGCCTCCATTGTGGGTGCGCGGTGATGTATTCCACGCAGCTTTTCATGATGGAGCGGTTGGCTTCTTTCTCTCCACAGTCAAGTGGTTGCAGATAATAGAAGTCAGCGCTAATGCCATGCTCGCAGGGTTCGTCTTTGCCGTTGAACAACACCTTCAGCTCGTTGCAATGCCTCACTTTGACTCGTTCCTTTGGCGACACCGTCAGCCAATCGAGATTTGCCGGAGGCTCGTTGGTGCCGTTGCTCTCCATGGCCACCATGCTGAATCCCGCGTGGTGAATGGTGTCGATGAGCGCGGAGTCTACTTGCAAGGTGGGCTCTCCGCCGGTCAGCACCACCATGGGCATTGCTGCCGACTCCGGGACGAGACGTGTCATCCGCCTCGTTATTTCCTCGGCGGTCAGGTTCTCGAACGTGGAGAAGTCGGTGTCGCAAAACGTGCATTTCAGGTTGCAGCCGCTGAACCTCACGAACACGGCTGCCCGTCCGGTGTTGTGTCCCTCACCTTGCAGCGAATAGAAAATATCGTTGACGCGGTAGGTCTTCCCCATCATCTATTTCTCGTAAATGGCCACGTTGCTCGATGTCTCCGCTACCCTTGCCTTGTAGCAGTAGGGTATCTCGTCAACAATCCATTTGGCTATGTTCTCTGCCGTTGGGTTGAAGTTGAGCACCTCGTTCAAGTCTTGGTGGTCGAGTTTGCCGTGTATCTTCTGCTTTATGAGCGTGAAGTCTACCACCATCCCGTTGTTGTCGAGCTCTTCGGCTTTGCAGTATACCGTTATTTGCCAGTTGTGGCCGTGTGTGTTCTCGCATTTGCTGCCGTGGTCGAGCATGAGGTGGTGGCAGGCTGAGATCTCAAACGATTTTTCTATGTAGTACATTCTTTTTATATGATTAAGTGTTTGTGTCGAGGTTGCACTGGCTTCCCAATGTTATTTGTTTTTCTGTATATACGCCAGCTCGTTGAGCGCAAAGTCGCTGTTTTCCGGCTCGTTGAGCATCTTGGTGAGTATGGCCTCCGCCTCGTCGTATCTGTGGAGGCTGACGAGCAGGAACGCCTTGCGTCGCTTCACGAAGCTGATGAATTCTTCCAGCCGCGTCCTGCCTGAGTCGCATGTATCGTCGTCCTCGTCGTTGTCCGCGAAGCTGTTTTCCAGCAGGCGCGACAGGTCGTTGATCAAGTTGTTGATGGCATCGAGGGCCCTGAAGTCCTTGTTGTTGACCAAACAGTTGACATACACCTCCGTGTACTTGCCAATCTCATAGGGCATCGTGGTCTGTATGTAGAAGCACGCCATCTCATATTGCCCCAGACCCATGTAGCAGCAGGCTATGAGATACGCGGTCTCGTTGATTGAATCCTTGCATGTGCGGTCATTGTTGGCCCATCTGGTTCCCAATTCGTGGTAGGTGTAGGTCAAGTGACCCAAGGCTTCGTAGAAGCGCCTCTGCAAATACAGCCGCTTGCCAATGTGGAAGCTCTCGGCCGTATGCGTGTCTTGCATCTTGGCGAGCACTATCTCTTCCTCGGTCATGTTTGCCTCGTCGCCGTTCTTGACCTTGCTCATGGCCTCCTTCCAAACATAGCGGAAATGAGCCAGCCGCTCCTCCGAAGGCGTGAGGTCGTAGCCGAGCAGCACGCTCGTCATCAACTTTTGTCTTTGCCATGAGCCGTCGTCGGTCTCGCCGTCTAGCGACGCAGGCGGCGTCGACAGCGTGACACGATAGTAGAGCGTGTCCTTGGTGTGCCCTTCCGCCTCAAAGTCTATCATCATGTGCCTTTCGCGTGACAGGTCGCGAGGGTCGTAGAAGTCGAGCTTGGCAAATGCCGACTCGTGTTTGAACTTCCCGTCGCCGATGAGCACGGCGTGAACTGTCAGTCCCAGTATTTCATCGGTGCTTGAGATTGTTCGTGTCGCCTCCTTTTCGGTTATCGTCAAGCTGATAGGCACGATGTCGGCAAGGCCCATGGTGGTGGCAAGCACGTGGCCCAGGCTGAAAGGCTTGTCTGCCGTCTCGTGCCATTCGGGCCCTTCCTGCTGGTGGGTCATCTCTTGCTCACGCATGAGCTCAATCTCGCTGTCGATGTCGGCAGCCTTTTTCTCTTGGTCGCTTTTCTTGTTTCTGCCTAGAGCCTCAAATTTCTTTATAAAAGTGTTTTGCCAGCGAAAGGCGTTGCCCATGGCTATCTGCAACGACTGTTCGGTGCCGTCTTGCGCGACAGGTGTCTCGCTTATGAAATGCACGTCCACGCAGTTTTCCTTGCTGTCTATGGTATAGACTATGCGGCAGTTCTCGGCGTTGATGTTGCAGAGGTTGCACACGGAGCGCACATTCTCAATGCTGTCCATGTCTGCCTTGTAGAAGTAGAGATAGTTTATGGTGGCAAACGTGTGGCCTTTCTCTACCTCAATGGTGAAGTGGCCTCCCTGGTAAACGAAGCGTGAGGTGAAAGTGTCCTTGTCTTTCGTCCATTCCGCGTTGACATTGAGTTGCCTCAAGGCTTTTTTTATTATAGCCTTGGCATCGCTTTCGCGTGGTGCCACCATGGCTTTCCTCAAGCCCAGAATCCTTAACACGACGATTACTGTTAAGGCGATGGCTATCAAAAAGAAAGATATGTTGGTTATGATGTCGATTATTTGCATGGCCTTCTCCTTTGTAATGTGCAAAGGTAGCAAATATTGTTTAGAACTCGTATGGTTTTATATAATATTAATTTTGGTGGGTGATGCAAGGCTTTGAAAATCAGTAGGCTTGACTGCATGCTAAAAAGGCGTTGGCTTTCCAATGATAAGCCAACGCCTTTTCGGTGATAAGCCGACGCATTTTCAGTGGAAGAAATTATATGAAGATGTTGTTCCCGAGTTTCTTGGCAAGCAAGTTGCGTATTTGCTGCATGTCCTTGAACTCTTCCATCAGTTTCTTCAGCTTGTCCATGTCTCCTGCCACTTTCATCATTTGCGCCTGCAGCTCCTTCATGTGCTTCTCCACGTAGTTCATGCGGAAGTCGAGGAGCAAGTGCTCCGTTTGCTCCCTGAGCGTGTCCATCTGGTTGGCCTCTTTCTGTTTTCTTGCCTCCTCGTTTATGGGTGCATCGTCTTTTGGCTGTGTCACATGGTATGCGTCAGCCGACAGCTCGGAGGCCACGCGGCAGATGTTTATGTCGTCGTGATGGAGGAAATAAGGCTCCGCCTTCCATTGAGGGTCTGCGCTTCGCTCCGCCGCCTCGTGCAATATGCGGTTGTATAGCTCGTTGCTGAAGCTGAGATGGTCTTGCGACAGACTGTAGTACACCACCTGCGCTATCGTGAGATTGTGGCATACACCATTGTCGTCTTCCACATTATTATATATAATACACTCTCCATGCTTCACGATGAGCCTGATGATAAGCGATGACGCTTCGCCCTTGTCGTCTACGATACGTTCCTCGGCGTTGTGCTCGGTGGCCTGGGGAGCAGGCGTTGCGTTAGGGCTCTTGCTCCTGATATATCCATTCATCCTGCTTATGAGCGTGGCTTCGGCCATGCCAGTGCGTTGAGAGCAGTCGTGGATATACGTGTCGCGCAATATGGGGTCTTGTATCATGGATATGCTTTCCACGATGGAGTTGATGCCGTCGGCGCGCTTCTTCGGGTCGGTCTCGCCCTTTAGCAGCAACGTTGTCTTGAACTGTATGAAGTCTTCCTGATGGTCGTCGATATACTTCCGAAACTCCTCGGCCGCGTGGCTTCTCGCAAACTCGTCGGGGTCTTGGCCGTCGGGCAGCAGCAGCACCTTGAGGCTCATTCCCTCGGAGAGCAGCATGTCGGTGCCTCGCAGGGCGGCGTGTATGCCGGCGGCATCGTTGTCGTAGATGAGCGTGATGTTGCCCGTGAAGCGGTGGAGCATGTGTATCTGGTGGAGGCTCAATGCCGTGCCAGAGTTGGCCACGACGTTCTCTATGCCACACTGGTGCATGGCTATCACGTCGGCCTGACCCTCAACCATGAAGACCCTGTCTTCCTTGGCAATGGCTCGCTTGGCCTGCCAAATGCCGTAGAGCTCGTGGTCTTTGTGGAAGACCTCAGAGTCGGGTGAGTTGACGTATTTCTGGTTTACGCCTTTCGTGCGCTTGTCGAGCACACGCGCCGTGAAGCCCACCACCTTTCCGCTCACGCCTGTCCAGGGGAAGACCACGCGGCCGGCATACCGGTCGATAAGCTCGTTGCGCTCGGTCTTGTAGCACAGGCCTGTGGAAACTAAAAACTCCTCTTTGTAACCTTTCTGCTTGGCGGCGGTGGCAAGCAAGAAGCGGTCGGGCAGGTCATAGCCGAGGTTGAACTTCTTGATGATGTCGTCGCGGAAGCCTCGCGAGCGGAAATATTGCAAGCCTATGGCCTTGCCGTCGGGATGGTTGTGGAGAATGTCCTCGAAGTATTTCTCCGCCCATTCGTTGACGATAAACATCGACTCGCGTTTCGATTGCTCCTCCTTCTCCTCGTTGGTCAGCTCGCGCTCTCTTATCTCTATGTGATATTTCTTGGCGAGCCATCTGAGGGCCTCGGGATAGGTGAGCTGCTCGTGCTCCATGATGAACGTCACGGAGTTGCCGCCCTTGCCGCAACCGAAGCAGTGGCAGGTGCCACGGGCTGGGGAGACATAGAACGACGGGGTCTTCTCGTTGTGGAAGGGGCACAGACCTTTATAGTTTGCGCCCGACTTCTTCAGCGTGACAAACTCCGACACCACATCCACGATGTTTGCCGCGTCCTTGATTTTCTCAGATGTCTGCCTGTCTATCATTGGTGATAATTGTCTTGCCCTACTTTATGACCCTTGCGTAGTCTTTCTTGCGAGGCTTGGCAGGATGAGGCTCGCCTTCGGGATAACCCAAGGCCAAGGAGCCCACGCCCATGAGATCTTCGGGCAGTCCCCACGCTTTCATGAGGTCTTTCACCTCGTCGTAGTCGACCATCTTGTCGACGCGATTGATCCAGCAAGAGCCAAGTCCGATGGAATGTGCCGCAAGCATCATGGAGCCGAGGATGAGGCTGCCGTCTTTCACGCTGTTGGCGTTGGCAGCAGGCGCGAAAACATACACCTGTGTTGGCGCGCCATAGAAAGGATCCGATTTGGCGCCCATTATCTCCGCGTTGATTGTCGATAGGACCGACTTTTGACCCTCGTCTTGTACGGCTACGATAAACGGCTCTTGGGTGCCCATGCCTGTGGGTGCCCATGTGCCGGCTTCAAGCACGGTGTTGAGTTCCTCGTCGGTGATTTGTTCTTTCTTGAAGCGGCGAATGCTTCGACGCTCCTTGATGGCCTTTAAAACTTCGTTTTCCATTGTGCTGTTGCTTTTTATTTAATGTCCTTGACGTATATTCTATGCCGCCTTAGCTCTTCCGACTCCAGGTATTGCCATTGCGAGAGCACGCCCTTGTTGGTCTCCATCTGCGGTCCCGTCACGGCGTATTTGAAGCCGTAGCGCCTGTACCATGAGATGAGGTCGTTGAAGATGATGGCGTTGGCGCCTTTCTTGCGGTATTCTGGCAACACGCCGATGAGCAGCAGGTCCACAATCGGCGTCTTGTGCCATTTGAGCACTTTCAGCAGTTGCCACCAGCCGAAAGGCAGGAGTTTGCCGTTGTGGGTGCGACGCAAAGCCTCGGAGAAAGAGGGGAAGGAGACGCCGAAGCCCACCATCATGTCGTCTTTCTCGGTATCGACTACGCACGTGACGAGATTGAGGTCGGCAAGTTTTATGTAATTGTTTGTTATGGTGTCGATCTGCTCGGTTGAGAGCTGCGAATATCCGTAGAGGTTGCCGTAGGTGATGTTGAGGATGTTGAAAAGCTCGCGCGCCCTGCCGCCCTTGGTCATTTCGCGGGAGTTGAACTTTCGCTCCTCAAGGTGATAGCGCGTCTTGATGAGCTGTGCGGTTCGTGCAAACTTCTCCGGTGTCACCTCTGGCACCTTGATGCGATATTCCACATAGTCGTTGTCCTTCTTGAAACCGAGCTTGTCCATGTGGGTGGGGTAGTAGGGGTAGTTGTAGTTGATGTACATGCTCGACAGTTGGTCGAACCCGTCTACCAGCATGCCCTCGCGGTCCATGTCCTCGAAGCCGAAAGGCCCGGCTATCTCGGTCATGCCTTTCTCTTTTCCCCATTTCTCCACGGCGAGCAAAAGGGCTTCAGTGACCTTGATGTCGTCGATGAAGTCGAACCAGCCGAAGCGCACCATCTTGCGTTTCCAATAGTCGTTGGCGCGATGGTTGATTATGGCAGCCACCCTGCCCACGACCTTGCCATCCCTATAGGCAAGAAAACATTGCGCCTCGCAAAACTCGAACGCGGGGTTGGAGCCGGGCTTCAGGGTGAGCTTCTCGGCAAGGTAAAGATACGGCACCGCATATTGGTTGCCACGATAAAGATCGTAGAAAAAGTCTACGAAGGCCTTGTGTTGTTTGCTGGTCACCACCTCGATGACCTGTATGTCTGAGAATGAAATCATTGTAGCCTACTTGATAAAACCTTGTTTTTTAAGAGCTTCTCTCAGTCCTTCCGACATCGCCTCGTTGTCCTTGCGGGTGTATCTCAGGTCGGTGAAAACCTGTGCCAGTGTCTCCTTGTGGTTTATCTCCACGAAGTGTTTGTTTTCCGCCAACGACTCCTTGTAGGCATAGAATGTGTCTATTCTCTCGGGGGTATAGTCGTT
Organism: Escherichia coli; assembly: GCA_963593695.1. Lineage (GTDB taxonomy): Bacteria > Bacteroidota > Bacteroidia > Bacteroidales > Bacteroidaceae > Prevotella. The sequence continues at coordinate 15,458 of CAVBBO010000042.1, forward strand.
GTAGGTCTCTTCGTGAACGATTGCTTCCACTGGCAGGCGGTCGCTTTGCGCCGGATCCTCATCGGGCCATCCAAGCGTGATGGTAGCCACGGGGAAGGTGAGCTTCGGCAGTTTTAGGGTGTCGATGATATGTTGCGGGAGATACACCGTGGTGCCAAGGAAGCAAGTGCCCAATCCCTTCTCTTCGGCAAGGTTGCAAAAGGTCTGGCAGAAGAGCAGCGCGTCGGTGGCGGCATTGATGAAACTCAGGAAGTTGTCGTAGCCGGGCTCGGCCTTGCGGTTCTCTGCCCAAAGCGTGGTACGGCGGAAGTCGGCACAGAAAGTGAGCACTACGGGCGCGCCTGTCACCATGGGCTGGTTGAAGTGGGCCGGCGCAAGCTTTTCTTTCATCTCCTTGCTCCGTGTCACTACAACGCTGTAGAGCTGGAGGTTGCCCATTGTCGGAGTGCGCTCGGCAGCTTGCAGCAGGCTTGTCAATAATTGGGAAGGCACCTCACGGCATGAATATTTCCTTATGCTCTTTCTGTGATTCAAACTATCCATAATTCCTTTTTTACTGTTCTCTTTTGAACGTATTTATGCAAAGTTATGGAAAATTATCTGAAAAAAACGGTTCTTTTATCGAGTTTTATAAAGAATGTGGAAAATAAAAGGTATTTTTGCACATTAATAACTCCCGTGGAACGGGAACAGAACAAAACAAGCTTGTATATTTTTCATGGATTCACAAATATCAGACAAAGAAATAAAGGCCCAGTCAACCGCCTCGTCGGAGGGTTCTATTTGGGCTAATGGCGACTACGCGCGTCCTCAAGTGATAGAGAATCGTCCCGACGAGCTCGACTGCGACGTTGTGCGTTTTCAGAACAACAAAGACAAATGGGTGGCTTTCGTTGGCCTTCTTGGCGGTCGCCCTTACGAGATTTTCACCGGTCTGCAAGACGACGAGGAGGGCATAGTGTTGCCCAAGACCGTGGTGAAGGGAAAGATCATCAGACAGACCAATCCTGACGGATCGCATCGCTACGACTTCCAGTTTGAGAACCGCCGTGGCTACAAGACCACCGTGGAGGGCTTGTCGGGCAAGTTCAATCCGGAGTATTGGAACTATGCCAAACTCATTTCTGGAGTGCTGCGTTATGGAATGCCAATCGACCATGTGGTGAAACTCGTGAGCTCATTGTCGCTCAACGACGACAACATCAATACGTGGAAGAATGGAGTGGTGAGGGCGTTGAAGAAATACGTGACAGAATAAAAAGAATTATGTTCCACAAGTCATTTCTCACGCTCTGCCTGCTGGCCCTTGTCTCGTTGGCGCTCAATGCCGCCCCGCGACAATTCACGGTCGTGATAGATGCCGGTCACGGTGGTAACGACAGTGGCGCCAAGGGCTTGATATCATACGAGAAGAACCTTACACTGCGTTACGCCCTCGCCGTGGGCGACGCCATCGAGAAAAACTTCGACGATGTGCGTGTGGTTTATACCCGGCGCAAGGATGTCTTCCTGCCGTTGCACGAGCGGGCAGATATTGCCAACCATATCAAGGCCGACCTCTTCATGTCGGTCCATATCAACGCCCTTGCCGGTGGAAAGATAAGCCGCGGGTTCCAAAGCTACACGTTGGGCAACGGAGAACGCACGGGCACGAAGGGAATACAGGAAAACCTTGAGGTGGCCAAGCGCGAAAACTCGGTGATATTTCTGGAGAAAGACTACAAAACCCGATACAAGGGGCTGGAAAACTCTGCCGAGGGCGACATCATGTTTGAGCTTATCGCCGACAAGAACCGTGAGCGTAGCGTGGAGCTGTCGCGCCTTTTGCAGACGGAGGTCTGCCGAGCCACAGGAAGGGAAAATGGCGGTGCCCACCAAAACAACCTTGCGGTGCTGCGCCTCACCTCGATGCCTGCGGTGCTGTTGGAGCTTGGCTTCATCACCACACCCGACGAGGAGACCTATCTGAACACCGACGCTGCCCTCGACGCGTTCACGAGCGGCATTGTAAATGCTTTCAGGATTTACAAGCAACGCTATGGCTCCTTGGGCACGGAGATACCTTTCAACGACAATGCCGATGATGGCTCCTCGGCGTATGTGTCAGCCAACATTGCCGCAGCCGACAATGATGCCAAGACAACAAGAGCGACAGGGCAAACCACGGAACGCAAGCGCGAGAACGTGCAAGAACAAAAAAAGCAAACGGCTCAGGAAACGAAAAAACAGGCAACTCAAGATAAGAAAAAGCAAACGGCGCGAGAAGAATCGAAGAAGACCGAGCGCGTGAGAAAGACTGACAAGAACGCGCCCGTGTTCAAGATTCAAATCTTTGCGGGAAAGCAGAAACTCAATGATGGCAGCCCGCTCTTCAAAGGCTTGAAAAATTGCGAGAGCTTCACCGATGGCGACAAGTTGAGATACACTTACGGGGCATCGGCCAACTACAACGAGATAAAGAAGCTTCGTGGCACCGTTCTCGACAAGTTTCCCGACAGTTTCATCATAGCCATGAAAAACGGGAAGGTGATGGATGTGAACAAGGCCATTAAAGAGTTTCTAGAGAACAAGAAAAAGAAATAAAAACAACGACATAAGAAGATAAATATGAAGTTTTTTACAAAAGAAGTCAAGATTGCCATAGTGGCTATCGTGGGTGTCGCGGTGCTCTTCTCCGGGCTCCATTTCCTCAAGGGCATGTCCATATTTTCAACCGACAACGTTTATTACGCCACGTTCAAGAATATCGATGGCCTCTCCGCCTCAAACCCCATCTATGCGGATGGCTATAAGGTGGGAACGGTAAAGTCGATTATCTACGACTACCAGAAGAGCGGCAACGTGCTTGTGGAGTTTCAGGTGAACGACGACCTGCGTGTGCCGAAAGGATCGTCGGCTGAGATAGACAGCGACATTATGGGCAACATCAAGATGAACATTCTGCTTGCCAACAATCCTCGCGAGCGTGTAGAGCCGGGCGACACCATACCAGGCAACCTCAACGTAGGAGTGATGGGCGCTGTGCAGCAACTCGTGCCCACCATCGCCGCCCTGCTGCCAAAGGTGGACAGCATCCTGACGAGCGTGAACACGCTTCTTGCCGACCCAGCCCTCAAGGCTTCGTTGCACAACATTGAGACGATGTCGACAAACCTCGCGGCCACCTCGGCTGATCTTAACAAGCTTGTGGCTCAGGCCAACAAGAAGGTGCCAGGAATATTGTCGAAAGCAGATTATGCAATGGACAAGGCGGGCTCCACGCTCGACAACACCGATAAGCTCACGGCAAACCTCGCGCATCTCGACCTTGCGCAAACAATGGCAAAGGTGGACCGCACTCTCGACAACGTGGAGAGCGTCACGCGGCAGCTCAAGTCTCCACACGGAACACTGGGCTTGCTCATGAACGACAAGGACCTTTACTACAACTTGAACAGCACGATGAAGTCGGCCGACTCCTTGCTTATCGACCTCAAGGCACACCCAAAACGTTACGTCCATTTCTCCCTGTTCGGAAAGAAGGACAAGTAAGACTCGCGCGATTTTTAAATTACGTTAACAAGCTTGTATTCTCAACCCCTAATATCATAATTCATAAGAGGTTATAAGGAACCAACTATTGAGAATGGTGAAATTGGGGGTTGCAACGTATCATTTTTTTGTGTAGCTTTGCATTTGCGTTTCAATAATGAGGCGTTTTGATGGCAGACAATCTACATCTCTGAGACAGCAAAATGACAGCAAAAATTGATCCCCGGTGGCAGAATGCCTTGAAGCTCATTCAGCAAAATGTAACCGGGCAAATATATGACACATGGTTCAAGCCAATCACCTTTGAGCACTTCGATGAGGCTCAAAGGATGATTCTTGTACAGGTGCCAAGTCCCTTTGTCTACGAATATCTTGAGGAGAACTTCGTGGATCTTCTTACCAAGGTGCTCTACGAGTGTTTTGGCCCCAAGATTCATTTGTCCTATCGTGTCGTCGTGGATCGTGACGGCAAGGACAAGGGAGGCACAGAGACAGTTTGGTCGGAACCGGCAAACAGCGTAAAGCCAAAGCCTACGCAAAGGGCAAACCAAAGTCCGACACCGCTCGACGCGGCACAGCCTCAGGCGCTTGACCCGCAATTGAACCCTCACCTCACATTCTCCAATTACATTGAGGGCGACAGCAACAAGCTTTCGCGCTCGGTGGGATTGTCGATAGCGGAGCATCCGGGTACCATGCAGTTCAACCCCATGTTTGTTTATGGACCATCGGGCTGCGGCAAGACGCATCTTGTCAATGCCATTGGCGTGCGCACCAAGGAACTTTATCCTCAGAAGCGAGTGCTTTACATCTCGGCGAGGTTGTTTCAGGTGCAGTATAGCAACGCGGTGCTGCAAAACTCGGTAAACTCGTTCATAGCGTTCTATCAGACCATCGACATGCTCATTGTCGACGACATTCAGGAATGGATGGGAAAGACGGGCACGCTCAACACCTTCTTCCACATATTCAACAACCTCTTCCGCAATGGCAAGCGCATAATTCTGGCTTCCGACCGTCCGCCGGTAGACCTTAAAGACATGCCCGACCGTCTGCTCACGCGTTTCTCGTGTGGACTGATAGCCGAGCTTGAGAAGCCCAACCGCAAGCTCTGCGTGGACATCTTGGAAAACAAGATCAAGCGCGACGGATTGAAGATACCCCGCGACGTCATAGAGCTTATAGCCGAGACGGCAAGCGGCAGCGTGCGCGACTTGCAAGGAGTCATCAATTCCCTGATGGCTTATTCCATCGTGTATAACTGCAATATAGACATGCGCCTTGCCGAACGGGTAGTGAAGCGTGCCGTGAAGATAGACGACCGCCCGCTCACGGTGGACGACATCCTTGAGAAAGTATGCCAGCATTATAATGTGACCACCTCGCAAATCAACTCCAAGAGCCGCAAGCGCAGTTATGTGGTGGCAAGACAGGTGTCGATGTATCTTGCCCAGAAATACACCAAGATGCCTGCAAGTCGCATAGGCAAGCTCGTGGGCAACCGCGACCACTCCACGGTCATACATTCATGCTCGCAGGTGGAGAAGCGAATGCAGGTAGACAAGGCGTTCTCAGCCGAGCTTACAAGCATTGAGACCTCGTTCAAGTTGAAGAAATAGAAGATATGTTGTAGAAAACCAAGAAAGGTACGTTCTCGTGCCTTCTTGTAGATAAAGCAAAACCCTGCAAGCCAAGCGTCTTGCAGGGTTTTGACATTGTGTGACCCCGGTGGGACTCAAACCCGCGACACTCAGAACCGGAATCTGATGCTCTATTCAACTGAGCTACGGGGCCATTTCGTTTGAAGTGTTGCAAAGGTAGTAATAATATGCGGAATGGCAAAATGTTTCGTGTTTAATAGTTACTACCTGCAGCAAAAAACTTGAAAAGTTCGATTTTGTTTAAAAATAGTATCGATAAGTTTCTTTATAAGAGCAAATTTGCGTACTTTTGCAACAATTATTAAAAACTAATATCAATTTGATGAAGAGTACAATCTTGGCCGCGATGGCCGTATTGCTTTCCCTCAATGCTGGGGCAGCGGAAAAGAAAGACAGCGTTAACCCAAACAAGCCGGTTTTTACCGTAGTTAAGGAGAACCCAATTACCAGCATCAAGAACCAGAACCGTTCGGGCACGTGTTGGGATTATTCAACTCTCGCTTTCTTTGAGGCCGAGATTCTGAAGAACACAGGCAAGACCTACGACCTTTGCGAGTCGTTTGTAGCCAACAAGACATACATGGATCGCGCCATTCAGGTGGTTCGCCTTCATGGCGATTGCCAGTTTGCGCAGGGTGGCAGCGCCTACGATCCTCTCTATGTGATTCAGCACTATGGCATTTGCCCTGAGACGGCAATGCCTCAGACTGGCAGCCTTTATGGCGACTCTCTGCTCAACTTCAACGAGTTCTTCAAAGTGATGAGTCCTTACGTTGAAGCAGTCGCAAAGAGCAATGCCTCTAAGCTGTCTCCAGCTTGGAAGAACGGCTTGCAGGGCATCCTCGACTCTTATCTTGGCAAGTGTCCCGCACAGTTCACTTATCAGGGCAAGACATACACTCCGAAGAGCTTTGCTGCAAGCATTGGTCTTGACAGCATGGCTTGCAACAACTACGTCAGCTTCACGAGCTATACCCACCATCCTTTCTGGACGGCTTTCGCCGTAGAGGTGCAAGACAACTGGCGCAACCCATTGTCTTGGAACGTTCCTATCAACGACTTGGCTAAGATCATCGACAATGCCATCATGAACGGCTACACAGTGGCTTGGGGTGGTGACGTGTCGGAGGACGGCTTCACCCGCGCAGGTCTCGCTTACATGTACGACACCAAGAAGCTCGCCAGCATGGAGGGGTCCGACATGGCACACTGGCTCAAGCTCGCTCCTGCCAAGAAAAAGAACCTTGTAGATTCTCTCGGCGTGAACGTGCCTGAGATTGAGCCCACACAGAAGCAGCGCCAAGAGCGCTACGACGACTGGGAGCTTACCGACGACCACGGCATGCTCATCTATGGTATCGCAAAAGACCAGAATGGCAAGGAATACTACATGGTGAAGAACTCTTGGGGCACCACTGGTGACTACAAGGGCATCTGGTACATGACCAAGAACTTCATCGTGGCGAACACCATGGACTTCATGGTAAACAAGAACGCAGTGCCAAAAGACATCCGCAAGAAGTGCGGTTTCTAAGCATTTTCGTAAAAACATGATACTAAGGCTCACCAACAAGGTGGGCCTTTTCTTTTTTTGTTCTTTTTGCATGGCAAAGCATCCTTTTGTTCCTTTTTTTCCTTATCTTTGCAAATAAAAATATCAACATGCATTTCAAATGGAAGCACGACCCATTAACGACTGAGGAATCCCGGCAGGCACTCGAACTGAGCGAGAAACTCAGCATGAGCCCTACTCTTACGGGATTGCTCGTCAAGCGTGGCATCACTACGGAAAGCGCTGCCAAGCGCTTCTTCCGTCCTCAGCTTTCAGACCTCATCAATCCTTTCTTGATGAAGGACATGGACATTGCCGTGGACAGGCTCAACGATGCCATGGGACGCAAGGAGCGAGTGCTTGTTTATGGCGACTACGACGTTGACGGGTGCACGGCTGTTGCGCTGGTATATAAGTTCCTGCAACAGTTTTACTCGAATATCGACTATTATATCCCCGACCGCTACGACGAAGGCTACGGCGTGAGCAAGATGGGCATAGACTACGCCTATGAGACAGGCGTGAAGCTCATCATCATCCTCGATTGTGGCATCAAGGCCCACGACATGATAGCCTATGCCAAGAGCCTTGGCATCGACTTCATCATCTGCGACCACCACATGCCCGACGAGACCCTCCCCGATGCCGTGGCTATCCTCAACCCCAAGCGCGCCGACGACACCTATCCTTTCAAGCACCTTTGTGGCTGTGGGGTAGGGTTCAAGTTCATGCAAGCCTTCTCAAAAAACAACGGCATCCCATTCTCCAGGCTTATTCCGCTTCTCGACTTCTGCGCGGTGAGCATTGCCGCCGACCTCGTTCCCGTGGTCGACGAGAACCGCATTCTCGCCTTCCATGGCTTGAAGCAGCTCAACCAGAACCCTTCCATTGGCTTGAAGGCCATCATCGACATCTGTGGGCTCAGTGGTCGCGACATATCCATGAGCGACATCATCTTCAAGATAGGCCCGCGCATCAATGCCTCTGGCCGAATGGAAAACGGCAAGGAGAGCGTGGACCTGCTTGTGGAGAAAGACTTCAACACCGCCGTGAAGGAAGCGCGCCACATCGACGAGTACAACGAGCAGCGCAAGGACATAGACAAGCAGATGACGGAAGAGGCCAACCATATAGTGTCGCGCATCGATGCCCAGAAGCACCATTCGTCTATCGTGTTGTACGACGAGCACTGGAAGAAAGGTGTCATAGGCATTGTGGCATCGCGCCTTACCGAACTTTATTTCCGCCCCACGGTGGTCATAACGCGTGATGGCGAGCTTGCCACGGGCTCGGCGCGCTCGGTGATGGGTTTCGACATCTATTCGGCAATAAAGAGCTGTCGCGACATGCTGCTCAACTTTGGCGGGCACACTTATGCCGCGGGCTTGACCTTGAAATGGAGCGAGGTGCCCGAATTCCGCAACCGTTTCCAGCGTTATGTGGATGAGCATATCCATGCGGAGCAAACCGAGGCGATGCTGCGCATCGACGACGTGCTCGACTTCAAGGACATAACCAAGCGCTTCTTCAATGACCTGAAGCGTTTCTCTCCTTTTGGCCCAGGCAATGAGAAGCCGATGTTTTGCACCAAGGGTGTGTATGATTATGGCACGAGCAAGGTCGTGGGACGCTCGCAGGAGCATATCAAGTTGGAGCTCGTCGATTCCAAGTCGGGCACTGTCGTCAATGGCATAGCCTTCGGGCAGAGTGCCTCGGCAAGGTATATAAAGTCGAAGAGGTCGTTTGACATAGCCTACACCTTGGAGGCAAACGTGTTTAAGCGCAACCAGGTGCAGCTCCAGATAGAGGACATACGCCCCACGGAAGAAGACATATAAAAGTTACGCTGCAAGCAAATGGAACCGGAGAAAAAAGACATCTATCGAGACATTCTCCGCCAATACTGGGGTTATGACGATTTCCGCGGCATCCAGCGTGACATCATCGAGAGTATTGGCTCTGGCAGGGATACGCTCGGCCTGATGCCTACGGGCGGTGGCAAGAGCATCACGTTTCAGGTTCCGGCTCTCGCCGCAGAGGGCACGTGCATAGTGGTGTCACCCCTCATAGCCTTGATGAAAGACCAGGTCCAGCATTTAAGGGCCAAGGGAATAAGGGCTGCGGCTATCTATTCGGGAATGAAGCGCAACGAGATAGTGGGTACGTTGGAGAATTGCATCCTCGGCGACGTAAAGTTGCTTTACGTCTCCCCCGAACGTCTTGCCTCTGATATCTTCCAGGTCAAGCTGCGCCACATGCGCGTGAGCTTCATCACGGTCGACGAGGCTCATTGCATCAGTCAATGGGGCTATGATTTTCGTCCGGCATATTTGGAAATAAGCAACCTCAGAAAGATCAAACCCGACGTTCCCGTGTTGGCGCTCACCGCCACGGCAACGCTCCAAGTGGTCGACGATATACAAGAAAAGCTCGCGTTCAAGTCGAAGAATGTCTTCCGTATGAGCTTTGAGCGCAAAAACCTGTCTTATGTGGTGCGAAAGGCCGAGAACAAGCCAGCAGAACTGGTGCATATCCTTAAACGGGTCGCAGGCTCGGCCATAGTCTATGTCAGGAGCCGACGGCGTTGCAAGGAGATCTCTGAATTTTTGAGCGCCTCGGGCGTTGTCTCCACATTCTATCATGCAGGCCTTGAGCATTCCACTCGCGACGAGCGTCAGAAGTTGTGGCAGGACGACAAGAAACGCGTCATGGTGGCAACCAACGCCTTTGGCATGGGCATCGACAAGCCCAATGTGAGGGTTGTGGTCCACTTCGACTGCCCCGACTCCATAGAGGCTTATTTCCAAGAGGCGGGCCGTGCCGGGCGCGACGGCAACAGGGCTTATGCCGTTTTGCTGTGGAATGGCAGCGATGTGGGCAAGCTGACGCGACGCGTTGATGAGAATTTCCCGCCGAAAGACTATATTAATAATGTGTACGACTGCTTGGCGTATTATAATGGCGTAGGCGATGGAAGTGGCGCGGGTCACAGATTCTCCTTCGACATCGGGCAGTTTTGTGCCACCTATCATCTGTTTCCCATTCAGGTGGATTCCTCACTTCATATCCTCGACAATGCCGGTTACCTGCACTATGAGACCGACCCCGATGCTGCCGCTCGCGTCCATGTCTTGCTGCGTCGCAACGATTTGTATCAACTCGATTCCCTGTCTGGCAACGACGAGGCAGTGATGACGGCTTTGCTTCGTTGCTATGGTGGACTTTTTTCCGACTATAGTTATGTTGACGAGTCGCTCATAGCCTCACAAGCGCAACTCACGCGCGACCAGTGCTATCAAGTGCTCAAGAGCTTGAGCAAGCGCAACATCATAAGTTATATACCTCAACGCAAGATGCCTTTCGTCTCTTATGAACGAGACAGGGAGACGGAGGTGTTTATCCCCAAGTCGATATACGAGGACCGTAAAGAGCAGTTTGTCAAGCGCATAGAAGCGGTCATGACCTATGCCGGCAACGACAACGTGTGCCGAAGCCAACAACTGCTTCGCTATTTTGGAGAGGACGACGTGGAGGAATGTGGCCACTGCGACGTGTGCATAAAAGGCAGGCACGAGCCAATGACTTTCAAGAACACCACGGTCAAGCTCATTCTCGCCCTCCTTTCCGACAAGCAGCAACATTCGCTGGACGAGGTGGCTGCGCTGGACGCCTCAAACGAGGATATAGACAAGGCTCTTCGTTTTCTCGTTGGTGAGGGCTTGGTCCGCATGGACGTGGACAAACTGTCGTTGGGTAAATAAAAAAATAAAAGGCACACCTCACGGCGGGCCTAATATTGAATTATACAAAAACATTATGATATCTATCTAGTTAAAGTACTAGGCATCTTTGGTCTCTATACCTTTCCTTTTTCTGTTTGCAAAATTACTTGTTTTCTTTCATTGCCGCAATACTTAAAATTGGTGATTTTGGCAAAAACATGGTCGCAAGCTATTGAATTAAAACCAAAAAGCGTACCTTTGTAATATAAACCAGATATAATTCACAATAATCCTACAAATAATCATGCGCAATACTTTTGGAAATGTCTTCACCCTTACTTCTTTTGGTGAGAGTCATGGCACGGCTGTCGGTGGTGTCGTGGATGGGATGCCGGCAGGGATAGACATTGACATGGACTTCATTCAACACGAACTCTCGCGCCGTCGTCCCGGGCAGAGCAAAATCACCACGTCGCGCAACGAGCCCGACCAAGTGGAGTTGCTCAGCGGTGTGTTTGAGGGAAAGTCCACAGGCATGCCCATCGGTTTCATGGTGCGCAACACCAACCAGCATTCAAAGGATTATGACAACCTTCGCCAGGTGTTCCGCCCGTCGCATGCCGACTTCACCTATTTCTCAAAGTATGGCATTAGAGACCACCGAGGCGGAGGCCGTTCATCGGCGCGTGTCACCATAGCGCGATGTGTTGGCGGTGCATTGGCCAAACTCGCCTTGAGCCAACTTGGAGTCACCGTTCAGGCTTATGTGTCTCAGGTCGGCGATATTGAGCTTGACCGCGACTATAAGGCCTACGACCTTTCCAAGGCAGAGGACAACGTGGTGCGCTGTCCCGACGCGGTGAAGGCAAAGCAGATGGAAAAGCTCATCCTTGATGTCAAGGAGAAGGGCGACACCGTGGGCGGAGTGGTTACTTGTGTCATTAAAGGCTGCCCCATAGGGGTTGGCGAGCCCGAGTTTGGCAAGCTCAACGCCCAGCTGGGCGCGGCTATGCTCTCCATCAATGCCGTGAAGGGCTTTGAGATTGGCGATGGTTTCGACATGGTGCGGCATTTTGGCTCTGAGGTCAACGACATCATTACCCCCGAGGGGCTGCTCTCCAACCATTCGGGCGGCATTCAGGGCGGTGTGTCCAACGGTGCCGACATCTTCTTCCGAGTGGCGTTCAAGCCTGTAGCCACATTGCTGATGCCACAGCCAACAATAGACGTGGACGGCAACGCAGCCACGGTAGACGTTCGCGGGCGTCACGACCCTTGCGTGGTGCCTCGGGCGGTGCCTATCGTTGAGAGCATGGCGGCAATGGTCATCCTCGACGGTTATTTAATGAACAAGACTGTGAAACTGTAATCTGTCATCGTCTTATGATAGAGAAAAACGTAAGGATAGAGAGTGCCGACGTGAGTCAGGCTCCGGAGATAGCCTCGCTTATCATGGAGGCGATGGATCACGACTGTTGTCAGAATTTCGCCGGCCCGCAACACACCTTAGACGATTTCCACCGCATGATGACCAAGCTCGTCGCCATGGACGACAGTCAGTATTCGTACCGCAACACCCTTGTGGCGATGGTTGGTGAAGATATTGCGGGATGCCTTGTGGCCTATGACGGCAAAGACTTGCTCAGACTGCGCCGGAGGTTCGTAGAAGCCGCGCATGAGTTTCTAGGTCGCGACTTCTCCGCCATGGATGAGGAGACAAAGGCTGGCGAATATTATCTTGACTCGCTATGCGTGAAAGCTGACTTCCGCAAGCGAGGCATAGCCACCAAGCTCATAAAGGAGGCCATAAGGCGGCACGGAACGCAGCCTATAGGCTTGCTCGTGGACCACACGCACCCTTGGGCAGAGCGTCTTTACCGAGCCATAGGTTTCCAGTTTGTCGATGAGACCACGTGGGGCGGTCATGCCATGAACCACTTGCAATACCTTCCTTAATGTCACGTTGACCTGTCGGAGTGAAACCGGCAGGTTTTTTTGTGTGTTTTACAAAAAAAACTTGCTTTTTCCTTGCGACTTGTCTTCTTTTTGCCTAATTTTACAAATGAATAAGAACACCTGTGCTAAGCCTATATTTTTAAATTTGCGCAAGCAGATTTTTACTATTAATACACAATGACATGAGTAAGGACATTAAACCTAAAAACCAATTGAAGACAGCCTTGCTTATTTGCGCGCTGACTTCTATGACTCCTGTGTTTGGGGAAGGCTCTGAAGCTATTGCTAACAATTCTACACCTCCCGGTAGCAGCATTTTGCAGCAGAAGCAAGTGGCTACAGGACGCGTGGTCGACAATCAGGGCGAACCGCTTATAGGCGTTACCGTGATGGAAGCGGGAACGACCAACGGAACCGTGACCGACTTGGATGGAAAATTCTCCTTGAACCTGAAGAACCCCAATGCCAAGCTTGCCATTTCTTACGTCGGCTTTACGGCGCAGACCCTGCAAGCCGCAAGCAACATGAAGGTCACCTTGAAGCCGGAGAACAAGGAACTGAACGAAATCGTGGTCGTGGGTTACGGCACGCAGAAGAAAGTGAACCTCACGGGTTCCGTCTCTTCAGTGGATAGCAAGGTGCTTGAAAGCCGTCCTATCCAGAACCTCCAGAGCGGACTCCAGGGCTTGATGCCGGGCGTGACCATCAGCGGCACCAACGGTGCGCCAGGTATGGATGCCGGTAGCATCAACGTGCGTGGCGTGGGAACTCTCAACACTTCGTCTCCTTATATCTTGATAGACGGCGTGGAGTCGGGCACGATGAGCAGCCTCGACCCCAACGACATCGAGAGCATCTCCGTGTTGAAAGATGCCGCCTCTGCCGCCATCTATGGTTCAAAGGCTGCCAACGGCGTTATCCTCATTACCACCAAGCGTGGCAAGAGCGGCAAGCCGCAGGTCAACTACAATGGCTACATCAGTGTGCAGAATCCCACGAGCCTAATCGACAGGTTGAGCTCTTACGACTACGCGCACATGTTTAACGACGCTCTTGAGAGCGAGGGCAAGGCAAAGAAGTTTGCCACAGAAGAGGAGATAAGCGCCCTACCAAACACCGACTGGTATGACCTGGCTTACAAGACTGGCTCATTGCAGCACCACAACGTGAGCGTGAACGGTGCCAACGACAACTTCAGCTATCTTGCCTCTGCAGGCTACCTGAAGCAGTCGGGCATCTTGCCACACGCCGGACGTGAGCAGTTCAACGGCCGCACCAACTTGGAGATGAAGCTCAGCAAGCGCATCACCGCCCGCATGAACCTCTCTTTCATCAAGAACGACTATTGCGACCCATCGTCAGCCTATGCCGGTGGCAGTTCCGACCAGATCATCCGTCAGCTCAACTTGATATCGCCATGGATCAAAGCCCGCAACAACGACGGCACGTGGGACACCATCTCCGACGGTAACCCAATAGCTTGGCTCGACAACGCACTGAAGGTGAAACGCAAGAACACCAACTTCACGGGACTCTTGGGCGTAGACTACAACATCATCGATGGACTGACGGCAAAGGTCAGTGCGTCTTATGTCAACAACAACCAAAACTACGACTACTTCCAGAAGTATTTCGTATACAACGCCACCAAGAAGACCGACCCCAACTTCCACGACGAGCGTGTTTACAAGTGGGAGCGCAAGACCTTTGAGGCCTTGCTCACCTACAACAAGACCTTCGGTCAGCACACCGTGGGCGCATTGGCAGGATGGCATGCCGAGGGATACAACTATAAGTATTGGTACACCTATCGCAAGAACTTCCCCAACAATGACGTGACCGACATAGATGCCGGCGATGTCTCCACACAGAAGGCAAGTGGCAACACGCGCCAGCTGAACATGCTCTCATGGTTTGGCCGTATCAACTACGACTTCGCAGGTCGTTACCTCTTCGAGGCCAACCTCCGTGCCGATGCTTCCAGCCGTTTTGCCGACGGACACCGTTGGGGTTACTTCCCATCGTTCTCCGCAGGATGGCGTGTCAGCGAGGAGCCTTTCATGGAGAGCACCAAGTCGTGGCTTTCCAACTTCAAGATTCGCGCTTCGTGGGGACAGCTCGGCAACCAAGAGGCCCTGAGCGATTACTATCCAGCCATCAACACCTATAGCATCGGAGCCAACTATGTTTTCGACGGCCAGATAAACTCCGGCTACTATCAGGGCTCCTATAAGATCAATACCATCACTTGGGAGAAAGCCACTACATGGGGCATAGGCGTTGACTTAGGTTTCCTCAATGGCAAGGTAAATGCCACTGTGGACTACTACAACCGTCTCACCGACGGCATTCTCATCTCCGTGGACGCTCCTTACGAGTTTGCACTGGGCAGCTACCTCGACAACGTGGGCAAGATGCGCAACCAAGGTGTTGAGGTCAGCGTCAACTACAATGATAAGTTTGGCGATGTGACCTTTGGCGCAGGCTTCAACGTGGCTTACAACAAGAACAAGATCGAGAGCATGCCAGGCAAGGGTTATGTGTCTACAGGCTACAACCAGCGCAACGCCACCGGCGAGGAGTACAACAGCTACTATATCTATCAGGCTGACGGATTCTTCAGCTCCGACGAGGAGGCCCAGAAGTATATGGACTACTATTGGCCATCCGACGGCTCCAAGGGCACATGCCCGTTCTCGGGCGGTAGCTTCAAGGGCGGAGACCTGAAGTATGTGGACACCAATGGCGACGGCAAGATCAATGCCGACGACCGTATCTATGCCGGCAGTTCCGTGCCTCGCTGGACCTTCGGCTTGAACCTGAACGCTGCCTGGAAGGGATTCGACCTCTCCCTGTTCTTCAACGGACAGTTTAAGGCTTACCGTTACTTCGATGCCTATGAGGTGGAAGGAGCATTCGTGGGCGACAGCTCTCACCCTGCCACCATCTGGAAGGACTCCTGGACCTACAACAAGTCGAACCCCAAGATGCCACGCCTATTCACGAATATGAACTCGCCAAGTTCCTCTCGTCAGGTGGTTTCCACCTTCTGGCTCAAGAACGTTTCTTACTGCCGCCTGAAGAACCTGCAGTTTGGTTACACTCTGCCTAAGTCGGCACTTGCATTCTTGCATATCAACAAGGTGCGTGTCTATTATTCTTGCGAGAACCTGTTCACCATCGACAACCTCGACATCAATGTAGACCCCGAGGCAACCAGCCAGCGACTCAGCTCCTATCCATTGCTTCGCACTCACTCTTTCGGCTTGAGCGTAACATTCTAAGTAACTTTAAACAGACACTATTATGAGAAAGATTAAAAAATACATATTCATCGGCATGACGGCTCTTATGGCAACCTCATGCTCCGATTTCTTGGATACGGCCCCGAAAGATGCGCTATCGCCATCGACGACGTGGAAATCCCAAGAGGATGCCGACAAGTTTCTTGTGGGTTGCTATAGCGACTGGCAGGACAACTACGACAGTGGTTGGGGATGGGACGGCTTCCTCCTCTATTGGGACGGAACATCCGACTTCGGCTACGACCAGTTCTCATGGGAGGGCTATACTCCTATCGGCAATGGCACGGTGACTGCCAGCAGCGGCAGAGACTGGTACAGCTTCACGCTGGTCCGTCGATGCAACGAGTTTCTTGCCAACGTGGACAAATGCGGCATCGCTTCAGATTCTGTCAAGAACGACATGAAAGCGCAGGCTCGCTGGATTCGCGCTTACCGCTACTTCCTGATGAACTGGAACTATGGTGGCGTGCCAATCATCGAGAACTATGCTTCTGCCGAGGATGCCATGGTGGCTCGCAACAGCGAGGAAGATGTGAAGAACTTCATCGAGACTGAGCTCGACGGCTTGGTGAACGACATCAACAAGAAACCATCCGCATCTGGTCGCATTGCCAAGGGCGCAGCCCTGGCTCTCCGCATGCGCGAGGCTCTCTATTATGGCGATTATGCCACGGCTCTCGACCGCGCGCAGAAGATCATAGCCCTTGGACAATACAAGCTTGATCCCAGCTACTCCAACATTTTCACTGTGGCGGGACAAAACTCTAGCGAGATTATACTTGCCGTACAGGCTGTGGAGAACGACTACAAGAACAATGTGATTGGCCGTATGTACAACAACGCCGATGGTGGATGGTCTTCCATCGTTCCCACCTACGGTTTGGTGGATGCCTATGAGATGAGCAACGGCATGACCATCGACGAGGCAGGCTCTGGCTACGATCCCACACACCCGTTTGCCAACCGCGACCCTCGCCTGGCCATGACCGTGACCTTCCCGGGTAGCGACTATATCGATGGCAGTGGCAATAAAGCCATTTACAACAGTTTGGACAAGGAAATAAAAGGCAGCACCAACGCCAACTACATGACCGGAGCCGACAACTGCTCCAAGACGGGCCTGACATGGGCTAAGTATCTGGCTCCGATGAACCAGTATTCTGACATATGGAACACCAAGTGCAAGCCCATCGTGTTCCGCTATGCCGAGGTCCTGCTTACCTATTGCGAGGCTTCCAATGAGTTGAAAGGCCCATCAGCCGAGGTTTACCAATATTTGAACATGGTGCGCCAGCGTGCCGGAATGCCCAAGGTGGACGAGGCCAAGTACAACACCAAGGACAAGCTGCGCGAGCTGATCCGCCGCGAGCGCTCAGTGGAGCTGGCTGGCGAGGGCCTTCGCCGTGCCGACATCCTTCGCTGGAAGGACGCCAATGGCAAGATGCTGGCAGAGACCGTGATGAACGGCACCCTTGAGCGCCGCGTGGGTACGGTGAACATGGACGCGAGCGTGGACCCAGGCATGCGCGCCACCATCAACGTGAACGCAAGCGCTGCCGAGAAGAAGATAGAAGACCGTACGTTCAAGACCACGAACCGCTATCTTCCTATTCCGCAGGGCGCACTTGACGCTAACCAGAACCTGAAACAGAATGATGGCTACTAAAAGCAGAGCTTGTTTGGCCAGGCAAATGGCTCGTTTGCCATGAGCCTGGCATGCTCTTAGACATAACACTGAAAAGGCATCGGCTTTCCAATGGAATGCCGATGCCTTTTCAGTGCAAAGCCGGTGCCTTTTCAATGGAAAGCCGATGGCTTTTCAATGCAATGCCGAAGGGGCACGATTTTGTGTCGTTTTCTATGCCTCAATCTTCCAATCTTCGATGTTTCCCTTCGTTGAGTCGAAATTGACACCCACCTTGGTGATAACTAAAAGTGAAGGAACACGCCAGCCAAATCTTGGAATAGACAAGCACCTCAGGCTGGTTGAGGCTTCTTTGGCATGACATACGGCAGAAGATGGAAATCTCATCTCGTTTATGTGGAAAACAACCTCTCGCTTTCGTTTTCTCGTTGAAATAATTTATCTTTGTAATCCAATTGACAATAGCTTTTAGAACATCAGGTTATGAAGGGATATGCTAAACCTTTGCAAGGACTTATTGAAGGTCGCAAAATTCAATTTGTGATACCAGTTTATCAGCGCAACTATGATTGGAAGTTGGATAACTGTGAACAGTTGTTCAATGACTTGGTAAAATTGAATAAATCCGACCGACACACCCATTTCTTTGGCTCTATTGTGACGTCAGTGGCAGGAAACGGATTCAATCGCTTTGTCATTGACGGTCAACAACGTTTGACAACAATCTCTTTATTACTTTTGGCTGGCATTAAAGCCGTGAACGATGGGTTGTTGGAAATAAGCAACGAAAAACGCAAAGAAGAGGCTTATGATTTGTTCCTCAATGCAGAATACTGCAATTCCGAGCGCAAAATAAAACTCGTACCCATTGAGAACGATAGGATTGCGTACGACAAGATATTCAATAACGCTGAAGCTTACGATGAAAGTTCAAAGGTGACTCGCAACTTCCGTCATTTCTACGGATTGTTGACCAAGAAGCCGCAAGCATTGTCTTTCGACCAATTGCTTGATGCCATAGAGCGCCTACAAATCATATCAATAGAGTTGGATGCTGACGATGACGCACAACTTATCTTCGAAAGCCTCAACTCTACAGGGTTGGCTCTGACCGAGGCTGACAAAATCCGCAATTACCTCTTGATGGTATTGACTGCCGATGAGCAACAGACTTGTTTCAAGGAATATTGGCAGAAGATTGAAGCGGCTACGGAAAACGAACCTACTAAGTTTCTCCGTGACTATCTGACCGTCAAACAACAGTTGCAACGTCCTGTTCGTCTGTCCAACATCTATCCAGAATGGAAGAAATATATGGAGGGGCATGACCGCAAGGCTGAGTTGGCAG
>CAVBBO010000043.1:0-51924 GCA_963593695.1 Escherichia coli
AGTTTTAAACAATACATTGAGCATTTGTGTGTAAAAATGTTGGTATATAGATAGTTGAAGCAATAGTAATTTTTTTGCTCGTCAAAAGTATATTGAAGAAGACGTTTTCATGGCATGAATTTTGTGTCAAGATATATACTTATTATGCAAATGGATGGCTAATCTTTGCTATGTTATATTAATACATTAAGCAAAACAAATGCCTATGAAACATTAACAAAACCTACATTCGTTTTTTTATTATGCAAACACTATGCCAAACAGGAATATTGAATATGTCATTATCAGAAAGTCACGATAAGTTTTTTGACTCCTATTCACCATATATTTTTCCAGCTAAATGTCATATATAAATAATGTACGCGCGTACATTATTATATAAGGGATTTTCCAACTTCTATTGTCATGGATTTGGGAATCACATTACCGAAATAAATCGTGACTGATTCTGACACTGACTTTTGCGCGAACCCCTTCAAACCTCTCTTGCAAACCCATTGTTATTGCAAGGGCTGCCCATTCAAGCGCAATGGCACGGTCTTTAGGCTTTTATGGCAGGACCCGTAGGAGCTTGAAGGTTGAGAGTGTGAGTATTGGGTTGAAGGTTTGGTGAGTATCGGGCTTGAAGTTGGGGGAAAATGAAAAGTCGGGACTTGTTGTCGGGGAGACGCGAAAAACGGCTGTTTCTCGAAAATAATGCCTAACTTTGCATACAGAAAAACAGAGGATTAGAGCTCTATCAAATATGTTTTTATTACTAACAATTAAAAAATTGAATGGATTATGGCAATACGTTACAAAAAGCAGCAATGCAAAGCCGAAGGTTTCACCACTTACAACAAATGGTATGGCAAGGCGGTAAGCCTGGGTGAGGTCACTACCCGCCAGCTTGCCGAGGAGATAAGCCACTCCACCACGGTGACACGCTCCGACATCATGGCGGTGCTCATCGAGCTCTTCGAGGCGATGAAGACCCACTTGCAAAACTCGCAGACTGTCTCGCTCGACGAGATTGGCTCGTTCAGGGTCGGCATCAAGTGCAAGGTGGCAGACACGGCAGAGGATTTCAAGGCTACCAACATCTATGGCTACCGCATCATCTACAAGCCCAACACCAAGTTTGTACCCACCGGACAGATAACCTCGAAGGGTTATCGCAAGGGCACTTTCGTGAAGAGCCTGCTCGATGGTGTGACGGCTGAGGAGCTGCCCTCATCTGCCGCTACAACCACGGACACTGCGGGCACCACCGAATAACATGCGCACCCATCTCCACAAGGTCTTTATAATCTCTCACGGGGTCTTTATTATCTCTCACGGGGTTTATTTTCCTCACATACGGGCAGTTTTTCCTCACACGGGGTACTTTTTTCCTCACACGGGCAGTTTTCCTCACACGGGGTAGTTTTTTCCTCACACGGATTCAAAAGATTTTAAAGATTGCTACGCCGCAAGCGGCTACGCGGAGATGGATGAACGATACGGTGACCGACAAACGACAAGCAGGGGCGGGCCCTGTGCCCGTCCGCAATCCGAATGGCACGATGCATGAAATTTGTCAATGCTGCCGAATGGCACGATGCATGATTTTTTCAATGCTGCCACAAGGGATGCGGACGGCCACAGGGGCCGCCCCTGCCAATTATACGCAATCGCGCAAACTACGCGATGGCAAAAATAAAAAAGGATGTGCAACATCACAATCCCCCTCTCCAATCGCCTCTTGAGACACATCTCTCCCTCCCCTGGGTGGGGGAGGGATAAAGGGAGGGGCCAGTAGGGGTCTGGAGGGATACAGGGAGGGGCCAGCTGTGTGTGTTTTTTTACTCCTCTGCCGGCTTGAGGTTGGTGTATACGTTTTGCACGTCGTCGAAGTCCTCAAGCTTCTCAACCATCTTCTCGATGGTCTCGCGCTGGTCGGCAGGTATGTCGGTGAGGTCGTTGGGTATGTAGGTGAACTCGGCAGAAGTAATCTCGAAGCCGTTGTCCTCAAGATATTTCTGCATGTCGCCGAAGCTTGTGGGTGCACCGTAGATGGTCACCTCTCCTGTCTCCTCGTCAGAATCGAACTCGTCGTCCACTCCGAAGTCGATGAGGTCGAGAATGAGCTCATCCATCTCCACGCCTTCCTTCTGCTTGAACGAGAACACAGCCTTGTGGTCGAAGAGGAACGACAGAGAGCCCGTGGTGCCGAGGTTGCCGCTGAACTTGTTGAAGACCGACCTCACGTCTGCCACTGTGCGTGTGGTGTTGTCGGTGAGTGTGTCGACGAGGATAGCCACTCCGTGAGGTCCGTATCCCTCGTAGGTCACCTCCTTGTAGTCGCTCTGGTCTTTGCCCATGGCGTTCTTTATGGCGCGCTGGATGTTGTCCTTGGGCATGTTCTCTTTCTTGCAAGTGGCTATGATGGCGCGTAGGCGTGGGTTGTTTTCAGGTTCGGGACCGCCAGCTTTCACGGCTATGGCAATCTCCTTGCCCAACTTCGTAAACGTGCGGGCCATGTGGCCCCATCTTTTCATCTTTGTAGCCTTACGGTATTCAAATGCTCTTCCCATTGGTGATTATGTTGTTTTTTGTTGTTTTTTCTTTTTTGTTGGTGGGCATATTATGCCTATTAGGCTCATTAGGCCTATGCATATTATGCTTATTATGCCTATCAAGCCTATCAAGCTTATCTCAGCTCTGCACCCAACTGCTTGGTGAGGTTGGCAATGAGCTTTTGCATCATGGCCTCTATCTGCTTCTCGGATAGGGTCTTCTCCTCGTCCTCGAACACGAAGTTGACGGCGTAGCTCTTCTTACCCTCGGGCAGGTTCTTGCCTTGGTACACGTCGAAGAGGCTGACGCTGCGCAGGAGTTTCTTCTCGGTCTTGCGTGCTATCTGCTCTATCTGGGCAAACTCCACGCTGTCGTCCACGAGGAGGGCGAGGTCGCGGCTCACTTGTGGATACTTGGACAGTTCCTTAAACTCCACTTGGCTCTTCTTCGTGGCCTTCAATATGGCAGTCCAGTTGAGCTCGGCATAAAACACGTCTTTCTCCACTCCGCACTCGTGTGCCACTTTCTTTGTCAGCTTGCCATACTCCACGAGCGTGGCTCCCTGACGAGTCTTCAGCGCAAGGCCGTAGGCAAAGAGGTTGTTGGTGGTCTTCTGCTCCAGTGCGAGACCGGCAGGCAGTCCGGCACGGCTGAGGATGTTGCCCACGTACGCCTTCAGCTCATAGAACGATGAGTCTTCGTCGGCGTGAGCCCATGACCCTTCCACTCTCTTGCCGGTGAGCCACAAGCCGATGTGGTATTGCTGTGCGTATGCCTTTATTGGTGCCTCCTCGTTGTCTTTCTCGGGTGTATAGCAGTAGACGTTGCCCACCTCGAAGAAGCGCAGGTTCTCGCGCTTGCGGTTGATGTTGCGCGCAAGAGATTCCAGTCCGCCGAAGACCAGTGTCTGGCGCATCACGCCAAGGTCGGTGGAGAGCGGGTTCATTATCTTCACGGTGTTGGCCCAACGGTAAGTGTTGAGCTCGTCTTTGACGTAGTAGGCCTCCTTGGAGAGCGAGTTGTTGAGTATCTCGTTGAAGCCGCATCCCACGAGCTGCTCAGAGATGATGTTCTCCAGCTTGTGGTGCTTGTCCTCATCGTTTTCTGTTGTGAGCGACGACTTGAGCTGCGTGGGTATCTCCACGTTGTTGTATCCGTAGATGCGCAGAATGTCTTCCACCACGTCGCAAGGGCGCTTCACATCCACGCGGTAGGCTGGCACGGTGAGGTTGAGTCCTTCGGCATCTTCGCTGTTTATCTTCATCTCAAGGCTCGTCACGATGCTCTTTATGGTGTCGGCTCCGAGCTTCTTGCCAATCAGACGGTCGCAATACTCATAGTTGAGACGCACGTCGAAGTTGGGCAGTGGTTGTGGGTACACATCTTTTATCTGCATCGAGACCTTGCCTCCGGCAAGCTGCTGGCAGAGCATGGCTGCTTGCTTGAGGGCGTAGATGGTGCCGTTGGGGTCCACACCGCGCTCGAAGCGGAAGCTGGCATCGGTGGAGAGGCCATGGTGGCGCGCACTCTTGCGTATCCATGTTGGGTGGAAGTAGGCAGATTCGAGCACCACGTTGCGTGTGGTCTCATAGGTTCCCGAGCCCTTGCCTCCGAATATTCCGGCTATGCACATGGGCTCCTCGGCATTGCAGATGCTGAGGTCGTGCTCGCCCAAGGTGTGTTCGGCACCGTCGAGGGTGATGAACTTGGTGCCCTCAGGCTGTGTGCGCACCACTATCTCGTGGCCAGTCATCTTGTCGGCATCGAAGCAGTGCATGGGCTGTCCGTAAGCCATCATGATGTAGTTGGTGATGTCCACGATGTTGTTTATCGGTCTCAGGCCGATGGCGTTGAGCCTGTCTTGCATCCACTTTGGGCTTTCCTTCACCTCGCAGTCTGTGACGCTGAGGCAGGCGTATCGCTTGCAAGCCTCCGTGTTTTCTATCTTCACCTCGATGGGCATGTCCTCGTTGTCCACGTGGAAGGCATCGCAGCTGGGCCTGTGCAGGCTCGTGTTGTAGCCGCGCTGCTTGAGCCAAGCGTAGAGGTCGCGTGTCACTCCATAGTGAGAGAGGGCGTCGGCACGGTTTGCCGTTATGTCTATGTCGATTACCCAGTCGCTGTCGAGATGGTAGTATTCGGCTGCCGGTGTGCCCACCACAGCGTCTTCGGGCAACACTATGATGCCGTTGTGGTCGGTGCCCACGCCAATCTCGTCTTCAGCGCAAATCATGCCGAAGGAGTCTACTCCGCGGAGTCGGCTCTTCTTTATCACAAACTCCTTGTCGCCGTCGTAGAGTGTGCAGCCGAGGTCAGCCACTATCACCTTCTGTCCCTGAGCCACGTTTGGTGCTCCGCACACTATCTGCTGCGGCTCGCCTTTGCCCAAATCGACGGTGGTGACGTGCAGGTGGTCACTGTTGGGGTGCTGCTCGCATGTCAGCACTTTGCCCACGTATAGGCCCTTTAAGCCTCCCTTGATGGCCTCGACCTCGTCGAGGGCGTCCACTTCAAGACCTGTGGAGGTCAGCGCGTCGGCTGTCTCCTGTGGTGTAAGGTCGAAATCAACGTAATCCTTTAGCCACTTATATGATATTTTCATTTTGAATTATTGATATTTTGTGCAAAATTACTAATAATCTGTGAGTAAAGCAAGACTACTTGCGTTTTTCTTCATCAGGGCGCGCGGTAAGTGCCTGTCGGTAGATGCCGGCTTGATGACTTAATGGAAGAAAGGCGCGACATATTCTGTGTTTTTGTTGTCTACTATGACGTTGTTCATGTTGTGTTTTATCACCACCGTCTTTGCCTCGTAGTCGATGGTGAAGGCGTCCATGTCCTGGTTCAAGGGTATGAACGATGGTATCTGTGCTTGGGTGTAACCTTCGGATGCTGTGTTGGCTGCCTCCACCTCGCACACTGGGAGACGTATGCCAAGGTCGGCAGCACGCCTTCCCTCGCCGAAGAAAATCTCCTGACGCATGAGGTAGACGAGGCGCAACAGATTGTCTTGTCCTTCGCATTGGTCTATCATCTGCTGGGTGACCGACGTGCCCGAGATGTAAGGTATGTCGATGAGGTTTGGTGCCTGACGGTCGAGAATGAGACCGGAGCGCAGGGAGTCGGTTGCCGATGCTGCCACCTTGAAGGCAGAGCTGTTGGGGTATTTCTTGTAGCCTCCGTTGTCGCGTTGCTCCACTTGGTCGTTTACGCCTTTCTGCACGGGGCGAGTCTTGACCAGGGCAAGGAGGCTTGTCATGGTTTGCTTGGCACGGGCAAGGTCGTTGTCGGCTATCTCCGCCTCAGCCATTATGAGATAAGGCTCCTCCGCCTTTGCTATGCAGATGGGTCGTTGCTCCAACGGGTCCGTGGTCTGGAAATATTTGGGGTCGAGAAAGTCGAGGCGCGGCAGTGGTTGGAACGCCGTGCCATAGGGCAAGCCGTAGGTGTAGCCTTGGAAGCTGTTGTCCACGCTGTTTTTGCCGTCGAACGTCACTTGCTTGATGAAGT
Organism: Escherichia coli; assembly: GCA_963593695.1. GTDB lineage: Bacteria > Bacteroidota > Bacteroidia > Bacteroidales > Bacteroidaceae > Prevotella. The sequence goes on from CAVBBO010000043.1 coordinate 6,049, forward strand.
AGGCAGAGAGGTCGAGCGCAGCTTGCGCATGGCTCACCGCAGCTTGCTTGTCGCCAAGCTTGTAGAAAGCCCTCGCAAGGAGAGTTTGGATGAAGGCCTTGTCGTCGTTGGTTTGCGCCAGCGTGAGGCAAGTGTTGAAGGTGTCGATGGCCTTGTTGAGGTTGTGTTTCCAGTCTTTTATCTCGCCGCCGTTCTCCTCGGGCAGTCCCACGAAATACTCCCCGGCGAGCAAGTAGGAATAGCCTTCGACATAGCGCAGGTTGAACTCTTGCTCCACGGTCATGGTGTTGTCGGTCTTCGATATGTTGTTGAGCCCATTGAGCGCCATCTCCCGCAACGCCCCTACCCCACGTTGCAATGTGGCGACATCGGGGTCAGTATAGAGAATGGTTGGGAAGTCGAACACCTTGCTGCCCTTGCTGTAGTTGTTGAAATAGTTGTCGGAGAGGATTTCCGTCAGTTCCACAAACTCGCCCACCGTGGTGGCGAAGGTGCTGTTGGTGCCGTTGACCCAGCTCTGCAGGGCGTTGGTTGTGTGCTTGAACGTGTCCTCGTCCACATTTGGGTTTACGATGTCGCTTGGCGAAATGAGGTCGCATGCAGAAAGCGACATCAGGGTCATGGCGCATGCCACGGCGTTTTTTATGTTGATGGTGTTCATATTTGTCAGAAGTTGATGGTTATGGAGCCGACGAAGCTTCGCGGAGTGGAGTAAGACGAGTAGTTGAGACCGCCCACGGCAACGGCACCTTGCGAGAGTGCGCCTGAAAGCGATGCTTCGGGGTCTACCGATGATGCCGTGAAGGCGAAGGGATTGTAGACGTTGAAGCCCACAGTTGCCGTCTTGATGACGCGCTTGAAATCCCATTCATAGCTCACGCCGATGTTCCTTATTTTCAGGAAGTCGGACTTCTCCACGAAGAAGTTGGTGAAGTTGAGCCATTGCAGGGCTTGCGTCGTTCCCTCAAGAGCCTTGTCGGGCACGGCAGGGTCTTTCAGTCCCTTGGCGAAGCGGAACTGTCGGTCGAATGAATGGACGTATGCTCCAGTCTGCCAGTCGCCACTGACGATGAACGAGAGTTTTCGCCAGTTGCCAGTCATTGAGAAGTTGCCGTATTTAGTGGGCAGTGTCGTGCCAAGGTCTTGCAAAGGCAGCACCTCTTTCAGCGAGCCGTCGCCATTGAGCACCGCCTTGTAGCCACGGAGGAAGCCCACGGGCTTGCCTTTTGCCACTACGGTCTGTATGGTGCGCGACGAGAAGCCGCCGATGGCAAATGGCACGGCAGTGCCTATGTCGAGCACCTTGTTGCGGTTGGTGTTGAGCGACGCGTTGACCCTAAGCTTCCAGTCTTTGGTGTTCAGCACTTGCACGCCCAAGGCAAGCTCTATGCCCTTGTTCTCAATCTTGCCCACGTTGGCCAGATAGTTGGCCGACTGTCCGGATGAAGGCAGCGACGGCACGTTGAAGAGCGCGTCCTTGGTCAGTGCATAATAATATGTGAAACCGATGTTGAGCACATTGTTGAATAGCGTGGCGTTGATGCCCACTTCATAGCTGTGCTTCTTCTCTGGTGCGAGGTCGGGGTTGCCATACTTGCCGAAGTAGGCTGCCTGCTGGTCGTTGTAGGAGCCAAACGCCACCGTGCGCTGGTATTCGAAGGCCGGGGGGTAGCTGCCTGCTATGCCATAGTTGGCCATTATGCGGAGGTTGTTCACTATGCCGCCCTGCGTGAGCCTCTGCATGAAAGGCTCCTCGCTGATGACATAAGAGAGGCCCACCTTGGGATAGAACTGCCAGCCAACGTTGTCACCAAACGCTGTGTTGTAGTCGGAGCGCAAGCCGAGGTCTATGTAGTAGCGGTCGAAGAAACCTATGTTCTCCTGTGCGAACACGCCATAGCTGTAGAGATAGCTGAGCCACTCGTTAGCGGTGAGGGTGCCGGCGCCGGAAATGATTTGAGCCCCATCGCGCACGTTGCTGCCGTTGTAGACCGACTGGTGGTCGTTGGTGCTGAAAAACTGGAACCCGGCGGTGGTGATGGAGCTGAGCCATTCCTTGTACCTGAACTTGTATTGGGCGTTGATGTCGGCCGTTAGTCCGAAATATTTTCTGTCGAAGTTGTCTATGCTTCCGGCGTTGGAAGTTCCTTCAGGCTTTTGCTGTGTGTGGATGAGATACTCGTTGGTGGTAATTTTCTTGTTGCTGTTCACGCGATAGTCCACACCAAGCGTGGCTTTCAGCGTGAGGTCGCTGATGGGCTTGAACACCAAGCTCTGCGATGTCTGGAAACGCTTGACCGACTCCTTGTTGTCTTGCAGGCGTTCGGCCTTGTCCACAAACTCCTTCATCTTGGAGAAGGCGTAGTCGTCGAGGGCGTCGATGTCGGCATCATAGTTTCTTGTATTCCCCTCGGCGTCTACATAGTGGAAATTGGTGCATGCCGCTCCCTCCGTGAACCACAGTCCGGTGTAGTAGCCCTCGTTGCCATTGCGTCGGCGGTTGAAATCCTCGACCACAAAGCCAAAGGAGTTTTGGTATTCGAGCAGGTTGTTGAACTTGACGTGCGAGCCAAAGCGCATGTCATACTTGCGGTCCTTGTTGCCGTCGTGGACGAGTGTGCCAGTGTTCTCGCTCATGCTTGCGCCAAAGCTGTAGCCATATCTTTCGGTACCTCCGTCGAATCCGAAACGGTATTTTTGCTGGAAGCCCGTCTGGTGGAGGAGCTGCTTGGTGCGCTTGAAGTGGTAGAACTGGCTTGAAGCCACATCCGCGCCAATGTCGGCTCCGGCATAAAACGAGATTTTGCTGTTTGAACCTTTCTTGGTGAAAATCTGTATCACGCCGTTGGCAGCATCAGACCCGTAGAGCGTGGTGGCAGCGCCTCCCGTCACATATTCTATATGGTCGATGTTTTCCATTGGAATGTCGCCAATGGAGCCCGACGTAGCGGTTTGGCCGTTTAGGTAATTGTTGAGCGTGGCACCGGAGTTCATGTTGTCTACACGCACTCCATCCACATAGATGACAGGCGTGGAATTGGTGTAGGCGGAAGACAAGCCCCGCGACTTGATCATCGACGTGGTGCCTGGCTGACCGGTGGTGAGGTTTATCTGCACGTTTGGCAAGGCGTCTTGCAGCATCTGGTCGATGCGCCCCACCTTCACCTTTTCAAGGTCGGAGGCATTGACCGTGGTGATGTTCGACGACAGTCGGCGCTTGTTTATCTCCGCTCCCTGCCCGGTCACCACGACCTCGTTTATCTTGAAATAATCTTCGTCGAGAGAGATGACATAGCAGTCGCCCTGTTTCTCTATGTCCTTGCCCGAAAGCGCGTTGCCGTTGAGCATGATGGTCTTTGTGGCATAGCCGACACACGACACTCGCAAGCTCTTCACACCGTTTGTGGAAATATGGAAAGTGCCGTCGGCATCGGTCAGTGTGGCTGCCTTCATGTTGTCGTCGGGCACGACAACCACACCAACGAGCTTGTCGGCATTGGCCTTGTCGATGATGATGCCTTTTATCCCAACCTCTCTTGCCTCTGTGCTTTTTATCTCTGTGGTTTTAACCTTGCCGTATGAAACAGAACTCGTGCACGATAGCACGGCTATGCTTGCGATAGTAGCAAATTCTTTTACGTTGTCACTAACAATCATTATCCTTTTGTTTGGTTATGTTATTTATTACATAGCGCCATAAGCGGTGCAAAGCTACGATTTTTTTTTCAAAGGCAAAGGTACATACGGCATATTTCTGACTTGTTAAGATCAGGTGAACATACGGTTACAAAGAAAGAAAAAGCGGTCATTCGTCTTTCAATACGGGAAGGGAGATGTGGTATTTCACGGCCAAAATCCTTGTTGTCACGATGAATACGAATGTGGCGACAACCGTGATGGCCAAGTTGACGTGCATGTCGGTGAGCGCCCAATAGAGCAAGCCGCCTACGATGCTCGCCATGGCATATATCTCCTTGCGGAGCACCACAGGCGTCTTGTTGAGCAACACATCGCGTATCACGCCTCCTGCCGCTCCCGTTATACATCCCATTATTATCGCCACCCAGAATGGGTAGCCACACTCTATGGTCTTTTGTATGCCGGTGATGGTGAACGACGCAAGCCCGAGGGTGTCGAAGAAGAACCAAGCGTTGTCGAGCCGTTTGAGCATCTTAGAGAAGGATATGACGAATACTTGGGCCACTATGGTGCATACGATATAGAGAGGTGACGTCATCCAGAAAGGTGGCAATCCCAACATGACATCGCGCAATGTTCCGCCACCAATGGCAACGGCAAACCCGCAAACAAACCCTCCGAACCAGTCGAAATGTTTTGCCGCGGCATGACGTATTCCCGAGATGGCGAACGCTAATGTGCCAAGAATCTCTATGATGGTTTGTACGGAGTTAAGAAACTGGGGGTCAGTGAAATGCATAGCAATGATTAAACTTTGTTTGTGGGTTCTCCTTTGATGAAAGCCTCTACGTTGGCAAAGCAGATGTCGAGCCACCGTTGCCGTGCCTCTTTTGTTGCCCAGGCTATGTGGGGCGTGATGTAAGCATGTGGCTGTGCGAGCAACGGGTTGTCGGCAAGTGGTGGTTCCCTGTCCATCACGTCGGCACCGTAGCCTCCCAACTTACCACTTGCAAGGGCTTCGGCTATGGCTTGCTCGTCTACAAGCGCGCCACGAGCCGTGTTCACAAGAATGGCACCTTGTTTCATCTTGTCTATAATCTCCGCATTGAAGAAATGGAGGTTGTCGTTGGTGAGTGGACAATGCAAAGACACAATGTCGGACGTGCGGAGCAGCTGGTCAAGCGTTGCTTTCTGGATGCCAGCGAGCAGTTCGGCTTCGTCTTTTGACGTGGATGCAACGACGTGCATACCGAAGGCGAGTGCCACCTGTGCCACGCGCATGCCAATGTTACCGAGACCGATGATGCCCAGCGTCTTGCCTGCCATCTCCGACAGAGGCGTGTCCCAATAGCAGAAGTCGTGCTTTTTCGCCCATCGTCCTTCGCCACCTTGACTTTCCACCCTGTTCTGGTCGGCATAGTGGCCCACTTGGTTCGTGATGTTCAAGATGTGGGCGAACGTCATTTGCACGACACTCTCGGTGGAGTAAGAAGGAATGTTGCTCACCACTATCCCATGCTTGTGTGCCGACACGGTGTCTACGTTGTTGTAGCCGGTGGCCAACACTCCGATATATTTCAGCTTGGGCAGTTGAATCATCACTTCATCTGTAAGGCTTATCTTGTTGACTAACAATATTTCCGCATCCTTTGCCCTTTCGATAATCTCATTGGGCTTCGTGTGGGCATATGCCGTGAGTGTGCCATAAGCCTTTAGAGGCTCCCAGCAACTGCTGTCCGGATTGCCGACATATCCGTCGAGTACTACAATGTTCATATAGTGTTGTTGTTTTAATTCATTAATTCTTCACTCATCACTCTTCACTCTTCATTCATCACTCATCACTCTTCTCTCATCACTCTTCACTCCTTATACCTATCGCCCCAGCAGTTTACCATTCGTTGGTATAGCTTTTCTTCGGCTGCAGAATGTTGCGCGTGCCAGAACCGCTTGTCCGCAATGTCGCTCGGCAGATATTGTTGTGGCGTGAAGTTGCCAGGATAGTCGTGAGGGTATTTATAGCCATCGTGGTAGCCCAGTTGCTCCATAAGTTTTGTAGGCGCGTTGCGAATATGCATTGGCACAGGCTGGTTGCCACTCTTCTTCACTTCCTCAATGGCGTTGTTTATACCCATGTAAGCCGAGTTGCTCTTGGGGCTGGTGGCAAGGTAAACCACGGCCTCAGCCAAAGGAATGCGCCCCTCGGGCCACCCTATCTTCATGACCGCATCGAAGGCGGCGTTGGCAAGCAGCAAGGCATTGGGATTGGCGAGGCCTATGTCTTCAGCTGCCGAGATGACTACGCGCCGAGCTATGAACTGTGGCTCCTCGCCTCCTTCTATCATCCTTGCCATCCAATAGAGCGCGGCGTCAGGGTCAGAGCCTCGTATGCTCTTGATGAATGCGGAGATAATGTCGTAATGCATGTCGCCTTGCTTGTCGTAGGCAAGGGGATTGGCCTGAAGCTCCGCTTCCACCTTTTGGTCGGTAATAACAATGTCGTCCCCCGCAGCTGATTCCACGATGAGCTCAAGGATATTGAGCAACTTGCGCGCGTCGCCACCACTGAAACGCATCATGGCTCCCGTCTCCTTCAGCGTGATGTGTTTTTTCTTCAGCTCCACGTCTGTGCTGATGGCATGCTGGAGTATATTTTGCAAGGCGTCTTTGTCGAGAGGCTTGAGCACATAGACCTGGCAGCGAGACAACAATGGCCTTATCACTTCAAACGAGGGGTTTTCCGTGGTAGCACCTATGAGCGTGACCACGCCACGCTCCACGGCACCAAGCAAGGAGTCTTGTTGCGACTTGGAGAAACGATGTATCTCGTCGATGAAAAGAATTGGCGAGGCATTGTTGAAGAAACTGCCTTTCTTGGCGCGTTCTATCACGTCGCGCACGTCCTTCACCCCGCTGGTTACGGCACTGAGCGTATAGAAAGGCACCTTCATGGCAGAAGCCACAATCTCTGCCAATGTGGTCTTGCCTACCCCCGGTGGTCCCCAAAGTATGAACGAGGAAACCTTTCCGCCCTCTATCATCTTGCGCATCAAGCCATTCTCGCCCACGAGGTGTTCCTGCCCAACATAATCGTTGAGCGTGCGTGGCCGCATTCGTTCTGCTAATGGTTCCATTCTGTGCTTGTTATTTATTGGCGACGGTGTCGTTAAGCTTATAAAGGTCTTGCTATGCGTATGCCCAATGCCGAGGTCTGCTTGCGCAGGTATGTTTGCAAGAGTTCGCCGTCTTCTATCACCTTGTGGTTGAGCGACGAGGCATTGAGCATGTGCAGACCGTCGTTGTGCCAAACGGCAATGCCCACATGGCTGATTTCCAAACCAGCCTTTTTTGTCACGATAGCTATGATATCGCCATCGTGTACGGCCTTTCTTGTCACCTTGCTATTCGTGACGGCATTGGTGGGCATATATTTTTGCTTGGTGCCGGTGATAGACTCCTCCATCTCGGCAATCTGCTTAACCCATTGTGGCTTGCCTTTAAGCATGGGATAGCTCTCAAGGTGGGTGGTCATGAAGTTGGCGTTAACGTTTTGAGTCGCTGAGAAAGGAGGATTGGGAGTCTGTATGTTTTCCACGATTTTCTCTTTCGTGTTCTCTTGAATCCAATAGGTGAAATAGTGTTGCCTTGAAGGGTAAGCCACGTTGCCATCGCGGTAGCGCACCTTTTTCAGGTTCTCGCAATAGTTGGCGAATGTCGGCTTGCCCTGTGCCATCGTTCTCGACAATGCCAATACGGTTTCCACGTAGGTGGTGCAATCGAGCTGGCGAAGGTTGACAATGAGTTTTTCGTTGGCATGTTTCTCCAACGTCTTTGCCACGTAGGGCATGCCCTTGAACTCACGCCCGAAGAAAACCATATAAGAAGCCATAGTCTTGTTTTTCAGGCTCTTTGCCTTCTTGAGCAAATCCATTACTTTAAGCGAGTCAGCCTTGGTGTAGTCTATTCCTTGTGCTGAGACGTTTACTGCCAGCAACAGCGCGAGTATGCAAATGATAGTTTTCTTCATTTCTTTTTCCTGTATTGTTTTTTCAGTCCGAAATTGTATCCAACATATATATATAAGTTGCCGAATATGGTGTTTGCCGAGAAGTTGGACTTGCTATAGTTATATGAGTGGAAGACCGCACTTGCGCCACTGTACCATCTCATGTTGTTCCACACCAAGCCGACCCTCGACACTCCGTCGACCATGATGTTCTTGAAGTTGAAGTTTTGGAAAAAATTCTTCAAGTTGTTTTGCTCACCAGTCAAATGCTTGTAGCCCAGCGCCAAGTGCAGCGATATGTTGAAGAGCCAATTGCGAGCGAAGACCCAGTTGTATGTGTATCCTCCGCCAATGGATAAGTCGGAATAGCTTATTTTCGTGGAGTGCAAGGTGGTGTCGCAAACCTCATTTGCGGTTTCCTCGCCAACGGCATCGGCCATCAAGAGATGAAACTTGTCCCAATCCATGTTGAGCTTGTGCTTGGAGTAGCTTATTCCGGCAAGCGCGCTGCCTGCCGAGCGACGTTGGATGGTGCTCTGGCTATAAGCCGCGGGGTATGAAAACTTGCTGTGGTTGAATATGTAGTAGGCGTTGATGCCACGCTCGGATGTCTCAAAGCCGCTGAACTGCAAGTGTTGCATAGCCTTGTTTATGGATTTGTCTCCATAGTCCACACTGCTTACGAGATAGTTGTTTCCAGACTTACGCCAGAAAAGGTCAACGCCCAATTGTGGCGCATACAGGCTGAGGTTGAAAGCCTCTCTCGCCTCGTTTTTCAGTTGCTTGATGTCGATGGTGTATCCAAGGAAGATGAATCGCCAGCCAAAATAGGGTCCCAACTTGCAAGCCGGCAATGGTGCCAAGACAACCTCATGGTCACCATCTGTCTTGAGCGAATAACTTTCAAAGCTGACGGTGTTCTGAAACATCACGGTGAAGTCATATTTCTGCGGCTCTATATAGTTGGTGTCGACCCGTGAGAAATTGCGCACCATTCTCCTGAAAGAAGACAACTTCTTCTTTGGGGCAGCCGTGCTGTCACTCGTCGGTGGAAGCGCCGCCATGGACGAGATAAAGAGCGAGAGCAGAATGGGAAAACCGCACATCAGATATTATATATATATTGGCCGTGTTTATTGGCTTGTTTCTTTTTATCACTTGCAAAGATATAAAAAAGGTCAGAACCGACAAAATATCTCAACATATAAAAAACCACAACGTAAAGAAACGATGCCTTTGGCATATAAAAAAAGTGGCAAAAGATATTCTCTCTTGCCACTCTCTTAGGTCGGGATTACTGGACTCGAACCAGCGACCTCGCGCCCCCCAGACGTGTGCGCTACCAACTGCGCTAAATCCCGTTCCGTTTTTGCGAGTGCAAAGTTACGATGTTTATTTTAATCCACCAAACAATCTGCCAACTTTTTTATTCGTTTCATATAATTAAACATAATATAGACATCGCAAGTCGTGTATTTAGAGACAATTTTAGTAAATTTGCAAGAAAATAGACAGATAATATTAACGGTCAATACTTATGTTGAAATATGGCATAATGCTAATGTTTATCGCCGGTTTGCTTCAAGCTTGTGGCAGTGCGTACAATGATGATGAAACCGGGACCGGCAGTGAAAATGAAAACGTGGACACATTGGCGCTCAACGATAGTTATACGTATGAGCTGCCCGTGATTTTCCATGTGCTTTACTCCAACAGTAGCAATTCGAGTCAATACATTCCATACCAACGCCTTGACAATCTCTTGCAATATGTCAATGAGATATACAAGGGCGGTGTTTACGGAGAGAGCGAGAACCTAAACATAAAGTTTGTGCTTGCTACGACCGACGAGAATGGCAAGAAGCTTGCCCACCCGGGCGTGGAATACGTGAAATACACTGGCGAATATCCCATAGACGAGGATGAGTTCATGATGGACCAGACTGGCGAGAACGTGAAATATATTTGGGAACCAAGCAAGTATATTAACGTGATGATGTTCAATTTCAAGAACACCAACAGCAGTGGAGTGACCCTTGGCATATCCCACATGCCTTTCTCCATCAAGGGCGACAACGAGCTTAAAGGATTGGAGACCGTGACTACGCCAAGTGTCAATAAAAGCAATCTGCGCTTTGCCTATTGCTCGGCCATCAACAGCTTGTATGCCAACACGTCGCCGAATGGTGGCTACTATCAAAGTGACCGCTACACCAACTCCAATCACAAGATGACTACTTACACCTCGGCAGACGTGGTGATGACGTTGGCCCACGAGCTTGGCCATTATCTCGGTCTCTATCATGTGTTTACCGAAAGGCATGACGCGAGCAGTGACGGAGGCGTTCTCCCTGTAGACTCATGCGCCGATACCGACTATTGTGAAGACACCTATTCGTACAACCGCCATGAGTATATCGAATATTTAGAGTATGAGGGAAAGAACGAGACGTATATTGACCCATTGCTGAAGCGTCATTCGTGCGAAGGCGTAGAATACGAGGCTGACAACATCATGGATTACAGCGTGGGCTTGGGGTTCAAGATAACGCCACAACAGAAACAGCGCATTCGCCATGTGCTCTACTATTCTCCGCTGATTCCCGGCCCGAAGAAATACCGCACGACGAAAGCCACTGGGCTCAATGGTCTTGTGGACATAAAACCAATTACAATAAAATAATAAACTAAACGACATGTCAACATACGAGATTACCGCCCCAAAGAATCTTGAAGCCACAATAAATCTCCCCGCCTCGAAGAGCATAAGCAATCGTGCCCTTATCATTCACGCCCTGAGTGGTGGGCAATTGCCGGAAAACTTGTCTGACTGTGACGACACCCATGCCGTGATCAATGCCCTTAGAGATATGCCCGAGACCATAAATGTCGGGGCGGCTGGCACGGCAATGCGTTTCCTCACAGCTTATCTTTCCGTGACCCAAGGCGACCATACGATAACTGGTTCTGACCGCATGTGTCATAGGCCCATCGGTGTTCTTGTTGATGCTCTCCGCATGCTGGGTGCCTCGATAAGTTATGAGGGCAAGGAAGGCTTTCCCCCACTCCACATCTGCGGACATCCATTGCTGGGCGGAAAACTTGAGATACCGGGAAATGTCAGCTCGCAATTCATCTCCGCTTTGTTGCTCGTTGGTCCTGTTACCAAGCAAGGGCTGACTCTCCACTTGACTGGCGATATAGTGTCGCGTCCGTATATCGACTTGACAATCCATGTGATGCATGGCTTTGGAGCAAGCGTGGAATGGACAAGTACCGACACCATCGAAGTAAAGCCAAAGCCTTATGCGGATTCACATTATCTTATAGAAAACGACTGGAGTGCGAGCTCATATTGGTACGAGATGGCATCGCTTTATCCTTCTGGCGCGGTTGACGTTGTGATGAAAGGACTTGAGGACAGCTCGCGTCAAGGCGACTCGGTGGTGAAATACATCTTCTCATTGCTCGGAATAAGGACATCGTTTGAAGAGTTGCATTCTGGCAAGCCAACGTCCGTGACGCTATCACGCCATCTTGAGCACGTGGCAAAGTTGAACTACGATTTCATCAATTGCCCGGATTTGGCCCAAACAGTCATTGCGACTTGTTGCGCTCTCGACATTCCATTCCATTTCACAGGTTTGGCCAGTCTTCGCATTAAGGAAACCGACCGTTTGGAGTCCATGCGCAAGGAGCTGGGCAAGCTCGGGTTTGTGATAAATGTGGCAAACGACTCGGAGATGACATGGGACGGCACAAAGCGTGAGCCCACGATGGAAGCTATCGACACCTATGAGGATCATCGCATGGCAATGGCGTTCGCGCCCTTGGCAATAAAGTTCCCGGGTCTCCGGATCAACAACCCCGAGGTAGTGTCAAAGTCGTACCCGTCTTATTGGGATGACCTTCGCAAGGCAGGATTCACCATCAAGTCAAAATAAGGTCATGTGGTACCTTCTGCTTTCACTTGTGGCCCTTGGACTGTTCTGTGCCATGCTTGGCTATATTTCCCACAAACGTGGAGAGAGTCAAGAGGTTGTCGTTGGCGAAGGCGACTGCACCCATTGCTCACCAGAAAACGTGATGTGTGAGCAAGAGTGCATGATGAAAGCTGCGACAGAACCTGTTGAATACTTCGACGACGAGGAGCTCGACGTCTTCAAGGGCAAACCGTCTGACAGTTACACTGAGGAAGAGACGACATTGTTTGCCGAAGTGTTGGAGACTCTTCGGCCCGATGAGGTAAAGGCATGGAATCGCAGCTTGATTCTCAGAGGTATCAATATGCCTGATGGCATCAAGGACGAGTATGTCTCGCTAGCCACTTAGCAGTGTAATATCACATCTTATCCAGCATTGAACAAGAATCGTCATATATTAGTCTTTGGCTTGGCGGCTGTCTTTGTCATTATTTTGATAGAGAGCTGCTCCACGGCAAAAAACACTGCCGCCACGCGTTGGTGGCATGCGTTCAACTCACGCTACAACACATATTATAATGGTGCCGTGGCTTATGTTGACGGCTCGTTGGAGAAAGAGAATGGTAACCAAGACAACTATACTGGCATCCTTCCGCTTTATACCGTAAGAAACAAGAGCAGCCGGGATCTGGGCAAGGCGAACTTCGACCGTGCCATCTTGAAAGCAGAGAAGGTGATAGACAGGCATAGCATAAAGCAACGCCCACAATGGAAATCTAACAAGCGCAAAACCGACCGCGACAGGGAATGGCTGTCAAGGAAGGAATACAACCCGTTCATGTGGAAAGCCTGGATGCTCTTGGGACGCTCGCAGTTTCATGAAGGGAATCTCGACAATGCCATCTCCACTTTCGCCTATATGAGCATGCTCTACCGCACACAACCTGCCATCTACTCGCGGGCGCAAGCATGGTTGGCGAAGTGCTATATAGAGAACGACCAAGCATACGACGCTGAGGATGTGATAAGGAACAGCAGGCGCGACTCCATTCCATGGCAGGCAACCAAGGATTGGGACTATACCCTTGCCGACTATTACCTTCTCACCCACGACTACAAGGAGGCCATACCGTATCTGAAAAACGTGATAAGCCATGAGAAGAGACGCAAGCAGAAGGCTCGTGAATGGTTCATCATGGGGCAAGTTTGCCAGGCGGCTGGCATGAACAATGAGGCTTATAAGGCTTACGGCAAGGTGATAGGCATGAATCCGCCTTATCAGTTGGAGTTCAACGCTCGTATAGCCAGAACAGAGGTTATGGCAAACACCAAGTCGGATGGGATGATTGCCAAGTTGACACGAATGGCAAAATCGGATAAAAACAAGGAATATCTCGACCAAGTGTATTTCGCCATTGGCAATATCCATCTCCTTAGGAAAGACACGCTCAAGGCAATAGCGGCATACGAGAAAGGCAACGAGAAGGCAACGAGGTCGGGTGTGGAACGTGGCGCTCTGCTTATAAAACTTGCCGACTTGTATTGGGTGCGTGAGCAATATGCCGACGCTCGCCGATGCTATAACCTGGCGTTGGGCATGACCGACAAGGACAACAAGGCATACGAGCGTTTGACAAACCGATCGAAGGTGCTCGACGAACTTGTGCCCTACACAGATGCCATTCATCTTCAAGACTCCTTGCAAAGCCTTGCTCGCATGGATGAGAAACAGCGCAACGTGGCAATCGACAGGGTTATAGCCGCGCTGAAGAAGAAAGAAGCCGAGGAAAAGAAAAAGCAGGCTGAGAACGAGGCCGCTAACAGGCAACAAGACAACGACAATGCCTTTGATTCTGGAACGAACAAAAAAGCCAGCCAAACCAATACCAACAATACGAACACAGGGCAACAGGCAGGCGAATGGTATTTCTATAACCCCATGGCGGTGGCTAAGGGAAAGCAACAGTTCCAGACGCTGTGGGGCAAACGTGACAACGTAGACAACTGGCAGCGAACAAACAGGACTGTGGTGAAACAGCAGGAAAACAATTTTGCCGATATGTCCGACGAGCAACGCGACTCCATACTTAACGCGCAAGAGGCATTGGATTCGGCAAACAATATTAACAATGATGCCGCCAACGACCCTCACCAACGCGAGTATTATCTTGCCCAGATACCTTTCAGCAAAGAGCAAGTCAAGGCAAGCGATGACATCATCGCCGATGGACTTTACAATAGCGGAGTAATATTCAAGGACAAGCTCGACAACCTCGCGCTGAGCGAGAAGGCGTTGACACGACTCATAACCCAATACTCAGACTTTGAGCGCAAGGATGACGTTTTCTATCATCTGTTCCTTTTGTATTCAAGAAAAGGACAACATGCCAAAGCGGAATCTTTTGTCGACAGCCTTAAAGCTGCCTATCCCAAGAGTGAGTGGACAGCCTTGCTTTCAGACCCCAACTATGTTGTCAACGCCCGCTATGGAGTGCACATCGAGGACTCGCTCTATGCGGCAACCTATGATGCTTTCAAGGCCGACAACCGTCAGATGGTAGATGCCAACGTCAGCCTGTCGGAGACTAGGTTCCCCCAAGGTGCCAACAGAGACAAGTTCATCTTCATAGGCTCTCTAAGCAAGCTGAACGAGGGCGACGACGAGGCTTGCCTGAAAGGTCTCAACAGCCTTGTGGAGAAATTTCCAGAGAGCGATGTCGCCAAGATTGCCGGCATGATCATCAATGGCGTGAAGAGTGGCAGGCGATTGCGCGGGGCAAAGTTCGACATTGGCAATGTTTGGGCAATGCGCAGCGAGACTTTAAGCGAGACAGAGCAACTGAAGGCAAAGCCGTTGAGCGAGGAGCGCAACACTCAGTTTGTCTTCATGTTGGTCTACCAGCCCGACTCTGTCGAAGAGAACAAGTTGCTATACCAAGTGGCGAAATACAATTTCACGAGTTTCCTTGTCCGTGATTTCGACATTGCCATCGACAACGACGACATTCTTCACCGTATGCGCGTCTCAGGCTTCCGCAATTATGATGAGGCGTTGCAATATTCGCGCAGCTTGTTGTCGCAACCACAAGTGTTGAAGCTTATGGGCAAGGCGCGGCCATTTATTGTCAGCGTGGAGAACCTGCCTTTGCTGGGCGTTGCATACAGCTATGACGATTACAAGAAATTCTATGACATCCACTTCGCGCCGATAAAGCCTTCTACCCTTCAGCTTCTTACGGAGCCGGAAGATGTTGTCACCGAGCCTGAAAACAACGGTGAAAAGGCAGAAGAGGAACCCAACGGACAACAGGGCGGTGTCATTGTGCCGCAAGAACCAGATCACCAAACCTCAAACGCGCAGCCTTTAGATAGGCAAAGCAAGACCATTCAACCGGCAAAGGATGTTCCCGTCTTGCCCGAAAAGAAGGCCGATACGCCGCAAAAGCCTCAGCCAAAACAGGTGAAGAATGAGCCGCGGCAAGTGGAAAAGAAAAAGACATTCGATATAGAGAGTGAGGATTACGAACTCGAAGGATTCTGATGAGATAATTATTAACGGGATAGTTATTTAACGAACTAATTGCATGAACAACGGAAAGATACTTTGGGCTGATGATGAGATAGACCTTCTCAAGGGTCACATAATATTCTTGGAAAACAAGGGTTACGAGGTGACTCCAGTGTCTAATGGCACGGATGCCTTGGAAGAATGTGGCAAACACTCTTTCGACCTTATCATGCTCGATGAGATGATGCCAGGTCTTACAGGTCTTGAAACATTGCAGAAGATAAAGGAGATTCAGCCGCAGACTCCCGTGATTATGGTCACGAAGAGTGAGGAAGAAGACCTTATGGAACAGGCCATTGGCTCAAAGATAGCCGATTATCTCATAAAGCCTGTCAACCCTCACCAAATATTGCTGTCGCTGAAGAAAAACATCCACAGGAAAGAGATAGAGAGTGAGGTGACGCAGATGACCTACCGAAGCGACTATCAGAAGATAGCGATGATGATAGACGGATGCAATGATTGGAACGACTGGATGAACGTCTACCGTAAACTTGTCAGGTGGGAAGTGGATCTCAGCACAGGAGCCAACGGAATGGCTGAGATGCTTGCCATGCAAAAGGAAGAGGCCGACTTGGGTTTCGCCAAATACATTAAGTCTCATTACATGGATTGGATGGATGCCATCTCTGCAAGACTCAAGGGTAAACACGCAAATGGCCCTTGTCCGCTCATGAGCCAAGATGTATTCAAGGAAAAGGTATTCCCATTGATAGACAAGGGCGAGAAAGTGTTCATAATCGTGATAGACAATTTCCGGTGGGACCAATGGATAATGCTGGCAAGGGAGATAGGCGATCGCTTTGACATGCAAGAGGACATGTACATGAGCATCTTGCCCACGGCGACGCAATATGCGCGCAATGCCATCTTTTCAGGCTTGATGCCCAACAAGATAGCACAAATGTTTCCAGAACTTTGGGTCGACGAAGATGAGGAAGAGGGAAAAAACCTTAATGAGGAACCGCTGATACATACGCAGATTGAGCGATTCCGCAGGCACGACAAGTTCAGTTATACCAAGATTAACGACTCTGATGCCGCGGCTAAATTGTTGCAACAATTCAATGCGCTAAAGGAAAACGACCTTAATGTAGTGGTTATCAATTTCATAGACATGCTCTCGCATGCTCGCACGGAGTCGAAAATGGTGCGCGAGCTGGCAAACAACGAGAGCGCTTATCGTTCTATCACACTTTCTTGGCTGCGCCACTCGGTCATTGCCGACTTGTTCAGGATGCTTGCCGACACCGACTACACCGTGGTGCTGACAACTGATCATGGCTCCATTAGATGTTCGAAGCCGCTGAAGATAATCGGTGACAGGAACACCAACACCAATCTTCGATATAAGCTTGGCAAGAACCTCGCTTACAATTCAAAGGAAGTGTTTGCCATCAAGGAGCCCCACAAGGCTTTCCTGCCCTCGCCAAACATCAGCACGTCTTATGTCTTCGCTTGTGGCAACAGCTTCTTTGCTTACCCCAACAATTACAACTATTATGTGTCTTATTATAAAGACACGTTCCAGCACGGCGGCATCTCCATGGAAGAGATGCTTGTGCCACTGATAACCATGAAGGCTAAATGATTTCTCGGATGAGGCAATAAGCTTTTACTTCCGCAATTGCTCGGAGTAATAGTTTATTGCCTCTTTTGTTATCTTCACGGCTTCGTCCATGCCGCAATCGAGCTTGCCGCCACTTGCGTTGAGATGTCCGCCGCCATTGAAGAAACGCTTTGCCATCTCTTCCACGGAGAAGTCGTCTACCGAACGGAGGCTCACCCAGATGCGGTTGTCTATGCGGTCGTCTTCGCGAAGAGAGATGCTACACTTCATGCCTTTTATTTGCAACGGGATGTTGACAAGCCCCTCGCTGTCTCCGCGCACGTAGTGGAAATCCTTCATGTCCTTGCGTGTCATCGTATAGTAACTCGCGTGGAGGTCGTCCATGACGTTCAGCTTATGAGACATCAAGAACCCGCGCAGGCGTATTGCCCATGATGAATAGTTGTTGAAAACGTTGCGGTATATCTTATCCTTGTCTATGCCCTTGGTGAGCAACTGGCAGATGATGAAGAATATCTCCGGGCGTGTGCTGTTGAACGTAAAGCCACCCGTGTCGGTCATCATGCCACAATAGCAAGGAGCGGCAAACTTCTGTGTCATCTCTTCGAATCCGCCCATCTGCCAAACCAATCGGAACAGAAGCTCACAAGTGGAACTCGCCTCCGGGAATGATACTTTCACAGAGCAGTTGATGTCGTTGCCTAAGTGGTGGTCGATCAATATCGTGTCTGCCGTTGAGTTCTTCAGCACCTCGCTCATTTCGTCAACTCGCGAATACATGTTGAAGTCGAGGCATACCACGAGGTCTGCCTGATGGAATATCCGCTTGACATCATTGGGATGCTTGTCGAAACGAATTACCTTCTCTCTCCCGGGAAGCCAGTTGAGAAAGTCGGGAAAGGCATTGGGAACCACGATGGCAGACTCCTTGCCGAAATGCCCCGAGAGGTACGCGTTCATGGCCAGGCACGCTCCTATGGCATCACCGTCGGGGCGAGTGTGGCACACAAGCACGATGTTGTTGGCGTTGGTTATCTTGTTTTGCAGAAGTGTTATGTCATTAGCTGACAACAGATCCAAATTCATAATTTTGTATTAACGGTTTTATTCAAATAGTAGTTTATAGGTCATCAAACAAAGACTTCGTCCATCAGCACGTCGTTCTCGTCAGTGGGAATGGCATCCAAGACCTGGAATGGGAAGCAAAGCCCCATCTTGTAAACTGATGGCATCTTCGCCAGCAGCCGGTCATAATAGCCCTTGCCCCTGCCGAGCCTTTCTCCGTCTAAGGTAAAGGCTACGCCTGGAATGATTGCGAGGTCTATGGACTCATATTGTGTGAACGGCTCGCCTTCGGGCTCAAGGATGTTGAACCTCTCCGACATTCGCATGCTCAGCTTGCCCTTATACCTTACCAGTTCCAGATCTTCCTGGTTTTTCATGCGTGGCAGAAGCACGCATCGCCCCTGCTTGTGGAGCGACGCTATGAGTCCATGAGTGTTGACCTCGTCGGGCATGCTGTTGTAAAGAAGCACAGTGTGCGCCGCATGATAGAGCTGATGCTTCTCGAGTTTGAGGGTGATGTCCATCGATTGCTCGATAAGCTGGTCAGCACTGAACCTTTTTTTTTGCTCTTTTATGATTTGCCTCAGTGTGTGCTTGTCCATTCCGTCTGTCATTTTCCAGCATTGCTGCCGGGTTTCTTAGGGAAAGCCTCATTGCGAGCAAACACTCCCATAGCCGTTTTTATCACGGGGTCGCCGTCGTTGAGATATTCATCGAGGGCTTGCTCGTTGAGCATATTGTAGATTATTCGCCCATTGATATACTTCTCCAGCAGATTGTGACTCTTCTTTATGAGCAGGTTGCGGCGTTGCAAGCCGTTCTTGTCGGCATAGTTGGCAAACTGCCCTACGGTGTTCTGCTTCTTTAGATAGTCGGCGAGTTGCAACATCTGCTTGAAGTCCTTCATCTTTTGGCGGTTGTTGTCGGTATAGGTGAAGGCAAACTGCAGGATGAGTCCGCTCATTGCCGCTTCCTTATAATAAGATGTTATGCCAGTAGTATCCTCGGGCACGAAGATGTCGGGGGTTATTCCGCCACCGCCATACACCACCCTGCCAATCTTGGTGTGATAAGCCGGACCGGTATGCTTGATGCTGTCGCGCGAGAAGTACTCTCCGTGTTGATAACGCTCCAAAAGGTCTTGGGCGTAATCTTGGTCATCTCCATAGACATAAGGCTTCTGTATGCATCGGCCAGAGGGCGAGTAATAGCGCGCGATGGTCAAGCGGATGAGCGAGCCGTCGGAGAAAGGTATTTGCTGCTGAACGAGACCCTTGCCAAACGAGCGTCGGCCAATCACGGTGGCGCGGTCGTTGTCTTGCATGGCTCCGGTGAATATCTCCGATGCCGATGCAGACCCCTCGTTGATGAGCACTACAAGCGGAATGTTCTGGTAAGCCCCATGGCCGTCCGAGGTATAATCATGCCTTGGCGACTTGCGTCCCTGTGTGTAGACAATGAGACGTTTGGCTGGCAAGAACTCGTTTGCCATCTGCACGGCACTCTGCAAGTAGCCGCCGGGGTTGTCGCGCAGGTCGATCACCAAGTTCTTGAATCCTTCTTGCTGAAGGTTAGCCAAAGCCACGAGCAGCTCCGGATATGTCTTCTCGCCAAAGTTCTTCACCTTGATGTATCCAGTTTTGTCGTCGAGCATATATGTCGCGGTGATGGTCTTCGTAGGTATCTCGGCACGCGTGACCGTGAAGCTCACTATGCCTTTTTTGCCATAGCGTTGCACTCCGATCTTTACTTTCGAGCCTGACGGACCCTTGAGGCGCCGCATGGCCTCTTCGTTGGTCACTTGCTTGCCCACGAACTTCTTTCCGTCTACATACACGATCTTGTCTCCGGCAATGATGCCGGATTTCTCGGCAGGGCCGTTCTTTATCACGTTTTGCACCCGGATGGTGTCTTGTCTGATCACAAACTCTATGCCCACTCCCGAGAAGCTTCCGTTGAGATCGTCGTTTGCCGCTTGAGCGTTCTTGGCAGAGATGTATACCGAGTGGGGATCAAGCTCTGAGAGTATGGTTGGTATGGCCTTGTCGACAAGTGAGTCTATGTTTACCTTGTCCACGTATTGGTCGTCGATGATTCGGAGCAAGTTGTTGAGCCTGCTCGAACCATTGTTGACAATTGTCAGCCTGTTACCTGAAAAGTGATTGGCGTAGAACGATCCAATCATGATGCCCAACACCATGCATAATGCCATGAGCAAGGGCATGAAACGGTATTTATTCTCTTTCTTCATTTTCTTTCCCGGGGAGTGTGTCTCCTATAAATTCTGTCTCCACGCCTGCCCTGTTGAGCAGCTTTATTCCATCGTCGAGCCTGTATTTCTCTCCGTAGACCACGCGCCGTATGCCGGCTTGGATAATCAGCTTCGAGCATTCTATACAAGGAGAGGCGGTGACGTAGAGTGTGGCATCCTCGCCGCTGTTGGTGCTGCGGGCAAGTTTTGTAATGGCGTTGGCCTCTGCGTGGAGCACGTAGGGCTTGGTGACGTTGTTGTCGTCCTCGCACACATTCTCGAAACCGCTTGGCGTGCCATTGTAGCCATCGCTGATGATGGTCTTGTCTTTCACCACAAGCGCGCCCACCTTGCGGCGTTTGCAATATGAGTTCTCCGCCCAGATATGCGCCATTCGCAAGTAGCGACAATCCAATTGACGCTTTTTGTCCTCTTCTTCCATCATATTATATAATGTGTCAGTTTATATATCGCTCATTTCTTAATCCCGTTGCGCTCAAGCAGTGCGTCTATGGTAGGCTCTTGCCCACGGAAGTTTTTGTAAAGCGCCATGGGATGCTCTGTTCCGCCACGCGACAGTATGCAGTCGCGGAAGCGTTGAGCCGTGTGTTGGTTGAATATGCCCTCTTTTTTGAACACCGAGAAGGCGTCGGCATCGAGCACCTCTGCCCACTTGTAGCTGTAATAACCGGCGGCATACCCACCTGCCATGATGTGTGAGAATTGCACGGTCATGCACGTGTTGGGCAGTTGCTTTGTTATCATGGCGTCTTTCCACGCGTGTTTCTCGAAAGGCACTATGTCGTCGGTAAACGGATGCGCCATGGTGTAATAAGCCATGTCGAGCAGTCCGAAACTCACTTGCCTCAAACAGGCATATGCCACGTTGAAGTTGCGGCTCTTCATTATGCGCTCTATCAGTTCGTCGGGGATAGGCTCGCCCGTCTCATAGTGGAAGGCGAAAGTGTGGAGGAACTCTGGCTCCACGGCGTAGTTTTCCATAAACTGCGAGGGCATCTCCACGAAGTCCCACCACACGTTGGTGCCCGAAAGACTTTCGAAACGCGTGTTGGCGAACATGCCATGCAGTGAGTGTCCGAACTCATGGAGGAACGTCTCCACCTCGCCGAGCGTAAGCAACGCAGGCTTTGTTTCGGTTGGCTTTGTGAAGTTGGTCACCACGCTGACGTGTGGTCTCACGTTCTTGCCTTCCCTCGTGATCCATTGTCCTTGGAATTCTGTCATCCACGCTCCGCCTTGCTTGCCCTCACGCGGATAGAAGTCGGCATAGAACACGGCGAGATAGCTCCCGTCCTTGTCGAACACCTCATAGGCTTTCACGTCGGGATTGTAGACGGGGATGTCCTTGTTTTCCTTGAACGTTATGCCGTAGAGTCGGTTAGCAAGACCGAATACGCCTTTTATCACGTTGTCGAGCTGGAAATATGGTCTCAACATCTCCGCGTCGAGGTTGTATCTCTCCATCTGCAGCTTGTGTGAGTAGAACGAGAAGTCCCACGGTTGCAGCTTGAAGTCGTCGCCCTCCATCTTGCGAGCTTCCTCTTCTATGGCTTTCACCTCCTCTATCGCGGCAGGCTTGTAAGCGTCTATGAGGTCGTATAGAAGTTTGTATACCGTCCTCGTGTTGCTTGCCATTCGATGTTTGAGCACGTAGTCGGCAAAGGTGTCGAAACCAAGCAGCTGCGCTATTTCGCGTCGGAGGTTCACTATTTTCTTGCATATCTCCAGGTTGTTGGCATCGTTGTCGTGCGTACACTCAGTGTTGCGTGCCATGTAGAGTTGTTCCCTCAAGTCGCGTTGCGTAGAATAGGTCATGAATGGCGAGTAGCTCGGATAGTCGAGCGTGAACACCCATCCTTCGAGTCTCTTCTCTTTGGCGGCCTGGGCGGCCATGTCCATTGCCGTGTCAGGCAGTCCGTCGAGTTGCGCCTTGTCGGTAATGTGCAAGGTGAACGCCTTGTTCTCCTTGAGCAAGTTTTGTGAGAATTGCAGCGAGAGCATTGACGCTTCCTCGGTCAGTTTCCTCAACTTGTCTTTGCCGCTTTCGTCGAGTAGCGCGCCGCTGCGGACGAATGAGTCGTATTCCTTTTCGAGCAACGTTTTTTCCTCGGGTGTCAGCTCACGATGGTTTTCGTAAACGCTTTTCACCCTCGCAAAGAGCTTGGGGTTCAGAGTGACGTCGTTGGCGTGCTTGGTCAATATCGGACTCAACTTCTGTGCCAACGCTTCCATGTCGGGGTTTGTCTCCGCGCTCATCAAGCACGAGAACGTGTTGGAAACACGGTCAAGCAAGTCGTAATAGTGTTCACCCTTGGTCTTGTCTATCCACGCGATGGTGTTGTCGAACGTTGGCGGCTCCGGGTTGTCCACTATTTTCGCTATCGCCTCGTCGTCGCGACGTATGCCTTCGATAAACGCAGGCTCAAAATCCTCAAACTGGATTTTGTCAAACGGCACCGTGTTGTGAGGAGTGCCGTAGGGTTGCATAAATGGATTTTGTCTGCTTGTCGTAGTTTCGTTTGCGTTATTTAGTGTGCTTTCGCTATTCATCTTTTAGCTAATTAATTTCGTTCTACAAAGTTAGCACATATTTTTCAACCATCCAAGAACTATTTATCCAATTTTTGTTAGAAAAGTCTTCGCAAGTTCAGTCACTCTGCCATGTTTTTGCATGTTCATGCCACGGGTTAATGGAAATTATCACTACCTTTGCACTAGAATAGTAAAACAAAGGAAGATGTTGAACTTAGACAGTTTCTACAAGGCTCGCTACGTGTTGAGCAAAATCGTCAGGCGCACCGACCTGGTACACGCCACCAAGATCAACCCTGAAAGTGATGTATTTCTGAAGCCCGAATGTCTGCAAAAGACAGGCTCGTTCAAGGTCAGAGGCGCTTACTACAAGATTTCGCAACTCTCCGAGGAGGAGAAGCAGAAAGGTGTGATAGCCTGTTCGGCAGGCAACCACGCACAGGGCGTGGCGCTCGGTGCCACGGCCATGGGCATCAAATCGCTCATCTGCCTGCCAAAGGGAGCACCTATCAGTAAGGTAGAAGCCACCAAGCGGCTGGGTGCCGAGGTGTGTCTGGTGCCGGGTGTCTACGACGATGCCTACCAGAAAGCACTCCAGCTGCGCGATGAGCACGGCTACACTTTCATACATCCTTTCGACGACGAGAATGTAATAGCCGGACAGGGCACCATAGGCCTCGAACTGCTCGACCAGCTGCCCGACGTGCAAGCCGTGGTGGTGCCAGTGGGCGGTGGCGGCCTGATTTCGGGCATAGCCTACGCCATAAAATCGCTCAATCCCCAAGTGAAGGTCTATGGTGTGCAGGCCAGCGGAGCTGCCAGCATGGTGCAGAGTCTGCACGACCATCAGCAGGAGAAGCTCGCCTCCGTGTCGACCATTGCCGATGGCATTGCCGTGAAAGAACCGGGCAAACTGACATTCGACATCTGCTCAAAATATGTAGACGACATCGTGACCGTCAGCGAAGACGAGATATGCGCCGCCATACTCCATCTCATAGAGGACGAAAAGATGGTGGCAGAAGGTGCCGGCGCTGCCAGCGTGGCCGCCGTGATGTTCAACAAGGTGCCTGTCAAGGGTTGCAAGACCATCTGCGTAGTGAGCGGAGGCAACATCGACGTGACCATACTGAGCCGTGTCATCAACCGCGGTCTGGCGATGAGCGGCCGTGTCTGCACCATGAGCGTCGAACTGGCCGACAAGCCGGGACAGCTGCTCAACGTCAGCGAGGTGCTGGCAAGCCTGGGGGCCAACATCATCAGCGTGCACCACGAGCGCAACACCGACAGCAAGAACGTCACCGACTGTGTGCTCCGCCTGACCGTAGAGACCAAGAATCTCGAACATGTGGAAAGCATCAAGAAAGCACTGGCCGACATAGGCATGAATCTTTTGGAAAACGCATAGGGTGGTCTCCGTAAGCCCCATTCACACAGAACAATAAACTTTTTCGGACAACCGCAGTGGTTTTGTTTGCCTAATACAAGCAAAACCGCTGCGGTTGTTTTGCACCTCTCCGTTTCAATCTTGCCTACGCACCTCCATCTTGCCCGCTATTGGAGTATGGCTAATATGCATGTTTGTCAAGATTTATAGCAAAAATTTAACACTTGGGAGGCACACCATTCAGCACGCCAACGCAGGCTCAGAAGTGTCAAGAAGGGCTCCTTCAAGCCAATTTTGGGTCCGAAAATCATGAAAAGGGGTCGCGATTGCTATGCTATCGCATCGCGAATCTGATGGGAAGGCGACATCATTCTAATGGAATCGGGGCATCATTCCAATGGAAAGCCGATTCTAGAGCTCAAATTTTGGTGTGATTTTAGGTTATAAAAACACAACCTATTGATTATAAAGTTATTATAAAACCACCGCAAAATTCGCTCAAAACGCACGAGAGGAAAAGTTTTTCAAAAAAAACGATTCTCAGAGAGCCTTTTGTCGTGATTTTTCATCACGTAGGGGAAATGAAGAATGATGGAGAAAAAGTGTGAAGAATTCAAATGAGGAATGGCATGAGAATATTATGACCGATTTGAGTTAAAACATTTGGAAAGTCTGATTTTTTTTGTAACTTTGCACTTATATGTAAAATCGATTGTTGACCGATTAAAAAACAGGGAAATCCGTAGAAATGTTGGAAAAGTCAAGTAAAATTTATGTTGCTGGCCATCATGGTCTTGTTGGTTCCGCTATTTGGAATAACCTCAAAGAGCGTGGATACGACAATCTTGTTGGGCGAACCCACGACGAATTGGATCTCACAGACCAGTTGGCCGTTGAGCGTTTCTTTGACGAGGAACAGCCTGACGCCGTCGTGCTGGCCGCCGCTTTTGTTGGCGGAATAATGGCAAATTCGCTTTATCGCGCCGACTTCATCATGCAGAACATGAAGATCCAGTGCAACGTCATAGAGCAGGCGTACAAGCATCATGTGAAGAAGCTCCTGTTCCTTGGCTCCACCTGCATATACCCCAAGAACGCTCCGCAACCCATGAAAGAGGATGCCTTGCTGACCTCGCCATTGGAGTATACCAACGAGGAATACGCCATATCTAAGATAGCAGGGTTGAAGATGTGCGAGAGCTACAATCTCCAGTACGGCACCAACTACATTGCCGTGATGCCCACCAACCTGTATGGCCCCAACGATAATTTCCATTTGGAAAACTCGCATGTCATGCCAGCGATGATGCGCAAGGTGTTTCTCGCCAAGCTGCTCCACGAAAACGATTGGGAAGCGATACGCCGCGACATGAGCCTGCGCCCTGTTAATCCCACCGACAAGTTGCGCGCCATTATTGGCGAGGGCAACGTGGATGGCAACAACTCGCAAGAACGCATAGAGAAAACGCTGGCCTTCTATGGGATAGAAAACAACAAGGTAACGCTGTGGGGTGACGGCTCGCCATTGAGAGAGTTCCTTTGGTCGGAGGATATGGCTGACGCATCTGTTCACGTGTTGCTCAACGTTGACTTTAAGGATATAATCGGTATAGAGAAGTATTCAAGCGTGTTTTACGGAGCCAAGACGGACGGCGCGGTGAACCGCAACAACTCCGAGGGTCGAGGTGGCGCGATACCATCCTTGGGTGAGATTCGCAATTGCCACATCAATGTTGGCACAGGCAAGGAGCTTACCATAAAGGAACTCGCCGAACTCGTGAAGAAGACCGTAGGGTTCGATGGTGAGATAGTATGGGACAAGACCAAACCCAACGGCACGCCTCGCAAACTCATTGATGTGACCAAGCTCCATAGTCTCGGATGGACTCACAAGGTGGAGATAGAGCAAGGCGTGGAAAGGCTCTACAAATGGTATATGGAAAACTGATAATACATTATGAAACAGGAACTTTATATTCTCATCGCTGTCTTTGTCGTCATCCTGGTAATCCTTGTTTGGATGGGATTCAGGATGATTATGAGCCTTAAGCGGACGACACGTAGGCGCAAGGTTCGCCGACAAGAATGGATAGAGCGCATCAACGCCCGCAAAAACGATGCATAAGCATAAATAGGTTTGGTGTATTCAAATATTATGAGTCTTCGCAACATGAAATGTTTTTCTCTTATCTTGTTTTTCAACCTGCTCTGCCTGGTGTCGTTCGCTCAAGGCGAGCATGTGGAATGCGAGGATACCTGTCGGCATATTCATGGCATTGACCTGAGCCATTATCAAGGCACCGTGTTCTGGGAGACCGTTGGCAAAAGCAAGATGGCGTATGTTTACCTCAAGGCCACAGAGGGTGGCACGAGGATAGACGATAAATACAAGCAAAACATTGACCTTGCCCACAATTACGGTTTAAAAGTGGGTTCATACCATTTTTACAGACCAAGAGTGGACCAAGAGGAGCAATTGCGCAACTTCATGGCGCAATGCCGTCCAGGCGACCAAGACCTCTTGCCCATGATCGACGTGGAGACACGCAGCGGAATGCCCCGTGAGGAGTTTCGCGATTCTCTAGCTAAGTTTCTCACCCTTGTGGAGGAAGCCTACAAACAGCGTCCACTCGTCTACACGGGAACGAACTTCTACAACGCCAACTTGCAAGGCATGCTCGACGACTACAAGCTCATGATTGCCCAATACTCTTCGCGAGAGCCGGTACTGACCGACGGCAAGGAATACCTGTTGTGGCAATATTCTGCCAAAGGCAGACTCGACGGAATAAACGGTTTCGTGGACAAGAGCCGATTCATGGGCAAGCACAAGCTTAGGGAAATACGTTTCAGGCATAGATAAAAGAAATTAAAACAAAGCAATACAGATAATATTATGGCAATGATTAAGTGCCCCGAATGTGGGCGACAGATAAGCGACAAGGCTCCTTTCTGCCCTTGTTGTGGCGTGGCTATAGCCGGAAAGATATTCAGGTGCCAACAATGTGGCGAGGTGTATTTCAAAGACCAGGAAATGTGCCCAAATTGCCACCATATCACCCGATTGGCTGGTGTCGTAGGCAATGAGGCGCGGCAAAATGTCGCCAACGAGGCTGGCACGCCACCTGTTCAACATGCCACAATGGCTCAGCAACCTCCAGTGCCACCAACGATACCTGGTGCAAATGGCGCAAATGGTGTGAATGGCGGTACCACTCCCCCACCCGTGGAGAAGAAAAAGAATCATGGCGCGCTCGTCACGGCCATAATCTTCGCCTTGGTTCTCTGTGGCGTTTGCTTCTATTTCTATAATAACGCCAAGACTTCAAAGGAAGAGGAAGCTTACGAGTTCGCATTGAACAGCGACGACCCGCTTGTGTTGCAGACCTATCTCGACAACTATAAAGATGCGCCCTCCGAGCATATCGACTCCATCCAAGCCCATCTCAGCGCAATGCAGCAGAGTGATGCCGACTGGACAAACGCCGTGGTGAGTGGGTCCAAGCAGGCTTTGCTCGACTATCTCACCAAGCATCCTGAGTCAGAGCACAAGGCGCAAGCGCAACATAAGATAGACTCTATCGATTGGGCTTTCGCTTCCAATGCCAATACCCTCGACGAAATACAGGCTTACCTCGACGAACATGCCAACGGCGAACATGTGGACGAGGCCAACGACGCCATTCGCAAGCTAAAGGCAAGTACCGTGCAGCCCGAGGAGAAAGTGCTGGTGAACGCCTCACTGAAACACTTCTTCCAGGCAGTGAACGCCAAGAACGAACAGTCGCTTGAGGCATCCGTGACCTCGATTATGTCAAACTTCCTCGGGAAGCAAGACGCTACCAAGGCCGATGTGAGCGTGTTCTTGCAAAAGATCTACAAGGACGATATCACAGGCATGACATGGAGTTTGGGCAACGACATGAAAATTGACAAGCGTGAGGTCGGCGAAGACGAGTATGAGTACACGGTGACGGTCTCGGCTACGCAGGACATCCAACGCACAGACCCATCAAAGGAAAAAAGCGCCATGTATAAGATTAAGGCAAAAGTGAACCCCGACGGACTCGTTTCTGCCTTGTCGATGACAAAAATAATAGAGTAAGCATCAGTGTGAGGTCTACACATTATTATAATAGCAACAACAAATAAATTTTAGATAAAGAAATGGAGACCAAGATTGTGGGACTCGCGTCGGATCACGCAGGGTTCAAGCTAAAGCAGTTTGTCAAGGAGTATCTTGACTCAAAAGGCATCGTTTACAAAGACTATGGAACTTATAGTGAGGACAGTTGCAACTATGCCGACTATGGCCATGCACTTGCCCGTGGCATCGAGAACGGTGAAGTTTGCAAAGGAATAGCAATTTGTGGTTCTGGCGAGGGTATATCTATGACCCTCAACAAGCATCAGAGCATTCGTGCCGGACTGGCTTGGATTCCAGAGATAGCCCATCTCATACGCCAACACAACGACGCAAACGTACTCGTGATGCCTGGCAGGTTTGTAGACAACGATACTGCCGCCAAGATAATGGATGAGTACTTAGCCACTCCGTTTGAAGGTGGACGCCATGCGGACAGAATCAAGAGTATTCCCTTGAGTGAATAAAAGCAATATCGCGGACCCTTGAAAAAGAGTCCGCGATAGTTTTATCCTGCCTGTAGGTATATCAGCAAGCAGGATTTGAATTCAGTCGTGTTTAAATGGCAAGAATTTCCTCTGGGCTCTTCACAAGAGTCGTGGCACCGTGCTCAAGAAGGAAGTCACGGTCACGGAAGCCCCATAGCACGCTGATACATGGCATCCCGCAATTGCGTGCCGTATCGATGTCTACATCGCTGTCGCCAATATACACGGCAGTGGAACTTGGCATGTCGAGCTGTCGTAGAGCCTCAACGACCGTGTCAGGCGCGGGCTTCTTGTGAATGTCGGGACGCTCCCCTATCGCCACTTTTATTTCGTCGCCAAAGAAATGACGCACAAGGTCTTGAGTGGCCTGGTAAAACTTGTTGCTCACGACCGCTATCTTCTTGCCGTTGGCATTGAGCTGGGATATCAACTCCATTATGCCAGGGTAAGGCGCGGTGGTGTCAAGGTTATGATGAAGGTAATGTTGGCGGAAGCAAGCATAACATTCCTCAAACTTCTCGAAAC
The DNA here is from genome assembly GCA_963593695.1 of Escherichia coli. Taxonomy (GTDB): domain Bacteria; phylum Bacteroidota; class Bacteroidia; order Bacteroidales; family Bacteroidaceae; genus Prevotella. The sequence continues at coordinate 35,168 of CAVBBO010000043.1, forward strand.
TCTCGCCTCCAGGTATTGCGCGAGTCATGAGCAGGCGCACACCATTGCCCACGAATCGGCGAACATCGTCTACGCTATGCTCGGGCAAGCCATAAGAGCGAAGGGCGAAGTTGCAGCTTGCGGCAAGGTCGTCGAGAGTGTTCAGCAGGGTGCCGTCCAAATCGAAGATATAACTTTCATACTTCATTCTATCCCGAATTTATGTTGTTTTTTGATATTAAATATTCGCTTTCTAGATGCAAAGTTACTCATTAATGTGTAACTTTGCACACATAATTAGAACAAACACATTAAAAACAAATGACACGACAGTTTAGCAAGAGGTATCTTATCCTTGCGGCAGTGTGTGTGGCAGCCTTATTTGGCTTGACATACTACTATTTTTTCACGTCATTCACAGGACGGAGCGTCACCAAGTACGTCTTTGTGGACCAAGACGACAACTACGATTCATTGGTAATGAAACTGAAGCCAGAAGCCAAGGCGCATTGTTTACAGGCTTTCAGCATACTTGCCCGCCACAGCAACCTTATTAAAAAGGTACGTACGGGACGCTATGCGCTGACTCCGTCGATGGGCACCTTCGCAGTTTTTCGCCACCTTAAAAACGGCATGCAGGAGCCTTTGAACCTCGTGGTTCCCAGTGTGCGAACGATGCAAGACATGGCAGGGGCACTCAGCAAGAAACTGATGCTTGACAGTTTGACAATAGAAAAAGCCTTGACCGACAATGAGGTATGTGCAAAGTTTGGCTATGACACTACTACCATTGCGGCAATGTTCATACCAAACACCTACGATGTTTATTGGGACACAACAGTCGATAACCTCCTGAAGCGCATCAAGAAAGAGAATGACAAATTCTGGGACCAAGAAGAGCGTAAGGGCAAGGCAAAAGCTCTTGACCTGTCGCCTGTACAGGTAGCGACGTTGGCAAGCATCGTGGACGAGGAAACTGCCAACGACAAGGAGAAACCGATGATTGCCGGAATGTATTACAACAGGCTCATGCTTCGTGACAACGAGTATCCGCAAGGCATGCCTCTGCAAGCCGACCCTACCATAAAGTTCGCCTTGAAAGACTTTGCCCTAAAGCGCATCTACCATAATATGTTGTTCATAGATAGTCCTTACAACACCTACAAGAACCCAGGCTTGCCCCCCGGCCCAATACGCGTAGCTTCGATAGCTGGAATTGATGCAGTGCTCAACATGGTTCACCACAAATATCTATATATGTGCGCGAAACCAGATTTCAGCGGGACACACGATTTCGCGGTAACTTATTCTGAACACATGGCCAACGCACACAGATATGCGGCGGCACTCAACCAAAGAGGCATCAAGTAAGCATAAATTTCACCTTAGGGTCATGTGACCCTAAGGTTTTTTGTTTTCAGTACCTATAAAACGATTAATGGCGCTTGCTTCACAGCAAGCGCCATTTTACTTCAATAGGTATTAGCCTTCTTAAGGTAAAAAGATTGTATTCAGGATAACATTGGCAAAGGTAATAATCTTTTCTGATATGCGCAATATTTATATCAATTATTTTTAAGTTTTTTCCAACTAATTTCTATGATTATAGAATAAAATGTCTAACTTTGCATCTTGGAAAAAGTATATCATGAAAATGGAGATTAAAGAGAACGAAAAAGAAGAGAAGCGCAGCATGAGCTTCGTTGAAGAGATAATCAGCAATGACCTCAAGGAAGGCAAAAACAATGGTCGCATCCAAACACGCTTTCCCCCAGAGCCAAACGGCTACCTGCACATAGGTCACGCAAAGGCAATTTGCATGGATTTCGGCGCTGCCGAGCAGTTTGGCGGTGTGTGCAACCTTCGTTTCGACGACACTAACCCATCGAAGGAAAACAATGAGTATGTAGAGAATATTCTGAACGATATCAAGTGGCTTGGATTTAAGTGGGGGCATATTTATTATGCTTCAGATTATTTCCAGAAGTTGTGGGACTTTGCCGTTTGGATGATAAAAAATGGCAACGCCTATGTTGACGAGCAGACCTCTGAGCAGATTGCCGAGCAAAAGGGCACGCCTACCGTTCCTGGAACATTCAGTCCGTATCGTGACCGTCCTGTTGAGGAGAATCTTAAACTCTTCAGCCAAATGAATACCCCCGAGGCTGTTGAAGGTTCGATGGTGCTTAGGGCAAAGATGGACATGGCAAACCCCAACATGCACTTCCGCGACCCGGTGATGTATCGCATAATCCAGACACCTCACCACCGCACTGGCACAAACTGGCACTGCTACCCCATGTACGACTTCGCACATGGACAGAGCGACTATTTCGAGGGCGTGACCCACTCCATCTGTACGCTGGAGTTTGTGCCCCACCGTCCTCTTTACGATAAGTTCATAGATTATCTGAAGGAGTATGACGAATCGGCCAAGGAAGGCTTGAACGACAATCGCCCAAGGCAGATCGAGTTTAACCGCCTGAACCTTACCTACACGGTGATGTCGAAGCGCAAGCTCCACACTTTGGTCGACGAGCATCTTGTCAACGGTTGGGACGATCCACGTATGCCGACATTGTGTGGCATGCGTCGTCGCGGCTATTCACCAGAGTCTGTAAAAGCCTTCATTCGTTCCATTGGCTATACCAAGTTTGACGCGCTAAACGACATGGCCCTCCTTGAGGCAGCCGTGCGCGACGACCTTAACAAGAAGGCGATACGTGTGTCGGCCGTCCTCGATCCTGTGAAGCTCGTGTTGACAAACTATCCTGAGGGCAAGACAGAGATGATGAACGCCATCAATAATCCTGAGGATGAGACACAAGGCAGCCATGAGATTTCTTTCTCTCGCAACCTGTGGATTGAGCGTGCCGACTTCATGGAGGACGCGCCTAAGAAATTTTTCCGCATGACGCCAGGTAAGGAAGTGCGCTTGAAAAACGCATATATCGTTAAGTGTACAGGCTGTACCAAGGATGCTGAGGGCAACATCATTGAAATACAAGCCGAGTGCGACTTGGAGAGCAAGAGCGGTATGCCTGGAGCAAACCGCAAGGTTAAGGGTACGCTGCATTGGGTGAATGCCGATGATTGCGTGAAAGCAGAGGTAAGGGAATACGACCGTCTCTTTAACGTGGAGAACCCATCAGCCGACGAGCATGACTTCCGCGAACTTCTCAATCCACAGTCGTTGCACGTGTTTGAAAATTGCTATGTGGAGCCTTTCGCCGCTACGATGAAGCCAGGCCAGTATTTGCAGTTCCAACGCACGGGCTATTTCATGGCAGACCTTGACACCACAGACAATGCGCCAGTGTTCAACAAGACCGTTGGGCTGAAGGATATATGGGCAAAACAAATAAAAAAGTAATAATTTGAGCGACAATATCTTCTTTTCAAAAGAATTCAAGGAAAACCTTCACAAGTATGAGGAAGCGCGTAAAAACAACTCCTCTGTTTTTCTTGAGCCAGAGCAATTCACCGATATCGCAGAATATTATCATCTGCATGGTGACTTGAAGATGGCAATGGAGGTTATTGGTGATGCGCTCAATATATTCCCTGGAGCTACGGAGCCTCTTGCTTTCAAGGCAAGGGTCTCCATGCTTGTATACCATGATGTCGACAAGGCCATGGAGTGTGTAGACATGATTGCCGACAAGCAAGCCCTTGAGTATTTTTATATTGTTGCTGAAATCATGATTGTTGACAACCGTGTGGAAGACGCGGAACAATATCTTGAGTCCAAAGAGCAGACGCTTGATGAAGAAGATGTAGAGGACTATTACCTTGACGTGGCTTCCTTGTTTGCCGACTATGAAGTGTATGATTTGGCAGAGAGGTGGCTTGCCTTGAGCAGCGACACTGAATGTGGCGACTACTTGGAACTGAAAGGTCGTATAGCCATGAACAATGGCTCTTACAAGGAAAGCAAGGAGATATTCAATAAACTCATCGACCAAGAGCCATATAATAATGGCTACTGGAATCTGTTGGCTTCCGCCAAGTATCTCACAAACGACTTTAGTGGCAGCTTGGAATGCAGCGACTATTCTCTTGCAATCTCACCAGAAGACCCTGACGCTATATTAAACAAGGCCAACTGCCTGATGATGCTCGGCAATGGAAAAGAAGCCATGTCGTGCTATCAATGCTTTAAACGGTTGCAACCACATAGTGAAGTAGCGGATATGGGCATAGCCGCTGTCTACATGAATGAGAACAACTACAAGGAAGCTTTGAAATATTGGCAGAGCGCGGCAAGCCTTTGTCCGTCTATGTCGGCTAATCTCTTTGAGATTTACAGGAACATGAGCCTTGTCTACGCATTGTGCGGAGACTATAAAGATGCCATAAATGTTGCTGAGAAGCTGGAGACAATTTCCGGGAATTCTTCATTGGATGTTGTCTTGCTTAAGGGGTATGTCAATTTGCTTGCTGGAGAAGTGGAATCGGCCAAGACCTGCTTTGACGAGGCTATACACATGACTTCCGACAAAGAGCTTGGAAACACGCTTTATTATATCGCTTATTGCCTGTTCGATTGTAATTATCTCCGTCAAGCCCATGACATTTTCCGCCATCTTGCAGATTCGGAAAACACTAAAGATTATGCTGACTTATGGGCATACCTTGTGAGAACGGATTATGAGCTTGGACTTCAAGATGAGTTCTTGGCGGATCTGAAGAAAGCCACGGAACGTAATCCTGTCGGTATCCAGAGAGAGTTGTCCGATGTTTTCCCAAATGGTATGTCCGTAAGAGACTTCTACAACTATGCCATTCATCACCCTTTAAGCAAGAAGGGTAAGTCAATAGACGACAAATAGGGTTTTATCTTAACAATAATTCTAATCAAGTATGAGTATTTTATCGACATTGCTCGGCAACTTAAATTATGGAACAGTGCTTTTCTTGATGTTGCTAGAGAGTACCGTGATACCCGTACCTTCCGAACTTGTCGTTGCTCCTGCAGCGTATCATTCGGCAGGTGGAAACCTTAATATCATATTGGTAGTTCTGGCAGCCACCATTGGCGCTGATTTAGGAGCGACTATCAACTATGTGGCAGGCTACTATCTGGGGCGTCCTGTGATTTACCGTTTTGCGAACAGCAAACTCGGTCACCTGTGTATGCTTAATCAAGCCAAGGTAGAGAAAAGCGAAGCATATTTTAATAACCATGGCATGGCGGCAACAATCTCTGGACGACTCATTCCAGGCATAAGACATCTCATATCCATCCCAGCTGGCCTCGCCAAGATGGTTTATTGGAAGTTTTTGCTATATACCACAATAGGCGCAGGTTGCTGGAATGTCATTCTTGCTGCCCTTGGTTGGTATTTGCACTCTATAGTGCCAGAGGATCAGCTGAGCGACAAGATTCTCGAATATGGAGAATACATCAAAGTGGCAATCATTGGAATTTGCGCTATCGCCATCATTTATTTCATAACAAAGAAGCTGATAAGCAGAAAGAAAAACAAAGAAAGCGATAGATAAAACATATACCTCAAGGAAAGACAGTTTTAAAGAAACTGTCTTTTTTTGTTTGGAGATGTTGTTTTTTTTACCTAATTTTGCAATAAACATATCCTCTACGGCAGGAAAAGCGACAACGTCTAAACAAATATCTTTTGAGAACTTTTATAACCACAATCTTAGCCCTGCTTTTTGCCCTAAATGTTTTCTCGCAAAACAACTACTCATGGGAAGACTTCCTTGAGCAGATGGGGCAAAGTGAGAATATTGATGATGGCAGCCTTGAGCAGTTATATGATGAACTAAACGAGTTGTATGAGAACAAACTGGACATAAACACATGTTCTCGTGAGCAACTTGAAAGTTTACCTTTCCTTTCCTTCCAGCAAGTGATGGATATCATGGAGTATCGTGACAAAGTCAGGAGGATAGAAAGCCCTATGGAGCTGTTGCTCGTAGAGTCGCTTGACAGGCAGACCATTACCTTGCTCAGGCAATTCTTGACAATTGGCCAGGCTCAACGCTCAGACACTATACCAGATATAAACAAAGTATTGAAATATGGCAAGAACACATTAATCGCCGACTTGAATATTCCTTTTTATACTCGTAAAGGTTATGAGGATAAGTATCTAGGTTATAAGTATAAACATTGGTTGAGATACACGTTTAATTATGGGCAACGTGTCAAGTTCGGCCTTACCGCTTCACAAGACGCGGGAGAACCTTTTTTCGCAGGAAAGAACAAGTGGGGCTACGACTATTACTCTTTCTACCTGCTCTTGAATGACATTAAATGTTTGAAGACCCTTGCCCTTGGTAGATACCGTCTTCGGTTCGGAATGGGTTTGATCCTTAACAATGGCTTTGGCTTCGGGAAACTTGCTACGCTGTCTACGCTTATGAGTTCTCCAAGCCATGTCTTTGCTCATGCCAGTCGTTCAGACTATAATTACCTACAAGGTGCTGCTGCTACCTTCAAGTTGGCTAAAGGGCTTGATTTGACAGCTTTTGCGTCTTACCGAAAGATTGACGCTACATTGAATAAAGACTCTTTGTCGGTTGCTACAATCCTCAAGACTGGTTATCACCGCACAGTGAGCGAATTGGACAGAAAGGGTAACACTGCGGTGACGCTTTTCGGCGGAAACGTCAACTGGTTGAGGAATGGATTCCACGTAGGTGCGACTGGTTATTACACGTCCTTCAATCGAAAGTTGGATATGTATAAGGAACAGAAATACAGGAGATGGTATCCTTGTGGTTACGACTTTTTCAATGCAAGTGTCGACTATGGATACATTAGCCGCAGGCTGAACATAAGTGGCGAAACGGCAATAGACAAGAATGCTCAAGTCGCTACTATCAACACGATAAGTTATGAACTGTCATCCAGACTGTCACTTATGGCATTGCAACGTTATTATCCCTACAAGTATCAGGCTCTGTATGCTAACACCATTGCCGAAGGTGGCTCTGTAAATGATGAGAGCGGTTTCTTGATTGGAGGAAAGATAAACCCGTGGAGCAATGCCACGCTGACACTTTATACAGACATCTCTTATTTCGCATGGCCTAAGTACAACACACCGGAGTCTACATACAGATGGGACAATTTCATCCAATTCGATACATCTAAAGACAAGTGGGCTTTTTTGCTCAGGTACAGGATGAAAATGAAAGAACTTAACGGACAAGAAGAGGGCTCTGTTTTAAGAAAAGTCGACTCAAGGGCAAGAGCTACCCTCTCCTACTCCGACAATGGGCTTACATTGAGCACTCAATCCGATTTCTCCGCAAGTCACGGAACAACCGCGAGTTATGGCTATATGATTTCAGAGAGTGTGCGTTGGCAACAAAAATGGCTTAAGATTCTTGGCTTGGTAGGTTATTTCCACACTGGTGATTACAACTCACGAGTGTATATCTATGATCCAGGCCTGCTTTATACTTTCTCGTTCGCTTCATTTTATGGCAACGGATTGCGCTTTGCCCTTAATTGCAAGGTGGCGGCAACTGACAAGTTAACGTTCGTAATCAAAGGTGGATGCACCCACTATTTCGACCGTGACGTCATATCCTCTGGGCCTCAACAAATAGAGGGTTCCACAATCTCAGAGCTCGAAATGCAGATGCAGTGGAAATTCTGAAGCCAAGCTCTCGTAATCCATGTTTATTCCAGTCTAAGGTTGTATTTGCCTTGTTGATAGACAATGCTCATGAGATGGAAAGAGGTTTCGGTTAATCCCAATGTTACATGGCCCATAGTCATGCGAAGGTTCAACTCGACGCAAGGATGCACAAGGATTCTGCCGCCATAATTGACAACCATCATATCGATGCCAAATGGTCCGCGATATGTATTGCCCAACAGAGGAATGAGAATGTCGATTATGGATTGTCGAATATCATGGAGCAAGCTTAATCGGAAGTATTTTGCCATGATTTCCTCCTTGGTGGTTTCGTCAGCTATTATGTTGCCAATATACGCGCCATTGCTTGTCTTGAAAAGAGATAGACCCCGATAGTCTATAGTTCCTTTCCCGTTGCATTCAAACTCCATCCCGAAGTCAACTATCTTGTCATAATAAGGTTCCATCAATACGCATCCTTGATGTTTGATTATATTATTGAACCAACCTTCAAGTTGCTTAGACGAATCTTCCTCAACGTATCTTACTCCCCTTCCGCTGCAACTCCATGGCGACTTTACCACTATGCGATGATATGTTGAAAGGTATCTCTTTATTTCTTCCAAGTCGTGACCTGTCTTAGCCTCGCCAATGGTATCTCCAGTTTTTGTAAGCGAGGGTAACAAATTCTTCGCGCTCCATCCACGGTGGCTTATGTCCTTGATTATGCTGAGATAATCATTGCCAGGCAATGAAGACGACGGTACACCACATCGCAAAAGATGATTTCGCACACTCAGATCCCATCCCCAAGGCTCAATTTCCAAAGTCTTGTCAATGGATGCTATGCGTGACAACTCGTTGTTGTCAATGAAGTTGCATCGTTTGCCTAAACCTGTGCTTTTATATTGTTTCCATGCATAGTCAACATCGTCTACCAACACTGCGTCATCTTTTTTAGCCCATACGGCAGGCAGAAAGCTCAAGTCATGGCGTAGCAAGCGACCAGCACGAGGTGGGGTAAAGTTAGCCAAGCCAGCAGCAAGCGCCATATCGTGTTCGGGATTGAATAATAATATCTTCATTGAAATTGTCGATTTCTTTTTGTTATCGCAAAACTAACATTAAATTATGAAAGACACAAAAGTTTGCCGAGAAACTTGATTATTAAGGGCGCATCATTAAAAAAAACTAAAAAACACAAGTCTTGCAATGTAGACTTTGCAAAAAACAAAAATACTTGTATCTTTGCAATCGCAAATGCACGCATATGGAGTTGATGGAATCTTTCTTTAGGACACACGCCTATCTCATCGATCACACCAACGCTACGGTACACCGCAGCCTGATGGAAGAAATCGATTGGAGTCATCGGCTTATTGGCATAAAAGGCACGCGTGGCGTGGGAAAGACCACCTTCCTTCTTGAGTATGCCAAAGAGAAGTTTGGCAAGAACAATCGCCAGTGTCTCTACGTGAACATGAACAACTTCTATTTTCAAGGCAATGGCATTTCAGATTTCGCAGGAGAGTTCGTTCGCAATGGCGGAAAGGTCTTGTTGCTTGACCAAATATTCAAGCAGCCCAATTGGAGTCAAGAGCTCAGAAAATGTTATGACCTGTATCCAGAGTTAAGAATAGTTTTCACTGGATCAAGCGTCATGCGTTTGAAGACCGACTATCCTGCCATTAAAGATATCTTGCATTTCTATTATCTTAGGGGATTCTCTTTCCGTGAATACCTAAATCTCACCGCAGGTACAAGTTTTCATCCATACACCCTGGATGAGATATTGAACAATCATGAGCATATAGTCAAGAAAGTGTTGCCGATAGTTAGCCCGCTTAATTATTTTGACGACTACCTTCATCATGGCTTCTACCCCTTCTTTCTGGAGCAACGCAATTTTTCGGAGAACCTGTTGAAGACCATGAACATGATGACAGAGGTAGATATACTCTTCATCAAGCAGATTGAGCTTAAATACTTGACAAAGATAAAGAAGCTATTCTATCTTCTCGCCATGGAAGGTTCTATCGCTCCTAATGTCAGCCAGCTGGCCCAACAGATAAACACGAGTCGTGCAACGGTAATGAACTACATAAAATATCTCACGGACGCCCGTCTGCTGAACATGATCTACTGTAAAGACATGGAGTTCCCCAAGAAGCCAGCGAAAGTGATGATGCACAATCCTAACCTCATGTACGCCATTTATCCAATAACGGTCGTTCAGCAAGAGCTTATGGAGACTTTCTTTGTCAACACGATGTGGAAAGACCATGTGGTAAACCAAGGCGACAAGCCGCAAAGCTACATGATTGACGGTGAGCAAAGGTTTAAGGTGTGCGATGCCAAGTCGTCCATAAAGACGAGGTTCAACAAGGGGACTTGGTATGCGAGATACAACACGGAAGTGGGACTCGACAACCAGATACCGCTTTGGCTCTTTGGTTTCTTATATTAGGCAAGACATATTTAAATATTAACAAACAAGACATTATACAACAACATTAATTTCTATTGTAGTAATATGGATAAAAAAAAGAAATTTGTGACGGTTGATGGTAATACCGCCGCTGCTCACGTGAGCTACATGTTCACTGAGGTTGCAGCCATTTACCCTATCACCCCATCCTCTCCTATGGCAGAGCATGTGGATGAATGGGCTGCTAAGGGTCGCAAAAATCTCTTTGGTCAGACTGTATCCGTCCAGGAGATGGAGTCAGAGGGTGGTGCCGCTGGTGCCGTTCATGGCTCTCTGCAAGCTGGTGCCCTGACAAGTACATACACGGCATCGCAGGGTCTTCTGTTGATGATACCTAATATGTACAAGATTGCCGGTGAGTTGCTTCCTTGCGTATTCAACGTGTCAGCCCGTACACTGGCCTCTCATTCACTGTGTATCTTCGGTGATCATCAGGATGTCATGGCTTGCCGTCAGACTGGCTTTGCTATGTTCTGCTCTGGTTCAGTGCAGGAGGTAATGGACCTTTCAGCCGTTCCTCACCTCGCCACACTTGAGAGCTCAGTACCTTTCATCAACTTCTTCGACGGTTTCCGTACTTCTCACGAGTACCACAAGGTAGAGGAGATGGACATGGAAGATATCCGTCCATTAGTTAACCCTGAGTGGATCAAGAAGTTCCGCGACCGTGCCCTCACACCTGAGCGCCCTGTCACACGCGGTACTGCTGAGAACCCAGAGACATTCTTCACACACCGCGAGGCTTGCAACAGCTACTATGATGCAATCCCAGAGATCGTAGAGAAGCACCTGGCTGAAATCTCAAAGATTACAGGCCGTGAGTATCACCTCTTCAACTATTATGGTGCCGAGGATGCCGAGAACATCATCATCCTGATGGGTTCTGCCACAGAGCCTGCCCGCGAGGCCATCGACTACCTCAACAAGCAGGGCAAGAAGGTAGGTATGGTGGCTGTTCACCTCTACCGTCCATTCTCTGTTGACTTCTTGAAGAAGGTTATCCCAGCTAGTGTTAAGCGTATCGCTGTGCTCGACCGTACCAAGGAGCCAGGCGCAGAGGGCGAGCCATTGTACCTCGACGTGAAGTCTGCTCTCTACGACGACGAGCGCAAGCCATTGATCGTAGGCGGCCGTTATGGTCTCGGTTCTTCCGACACTACTCCAGCCAAGATCGTTGCAGTGTTCAAGAACCTCGAGTTGCCACAGCCTAAGAACCACTTCACAGTGGGTATCGTGGATGACGTTACCTTCACTTCTCTCCCAGAGGAGGAGGAAATCCCAATGGGTGGCGACGACTTGTTCGAGGCTAAGTTCTATGGCTTGGGTGCCGACGGTACCGTAGGTGCCAACAAGAACTCTGTCCAGATCATCGGTAACAACACCAACAAGTACTGCCAGGCATACTTCTCTTACGACTCTAAGAAGTCGGGTGGTTTCACCTGCTCTCACTTGCGTTTCGGCGATGAGCCCATCCACTCAGCATATCAGGTTAACACACCTAACTTCGTGGCTTGCCACGTACAGGCTTACCTGCACATGTATGACGTGACTCGCGGTCTTCGCAAGAATGGTTTCTTCCTCTTGAACACCATCTTCGACGGCGAGGAGCTCGTCAACTTCATCCCCAACAAGGTGAAGCGCTACTTTGCACAAAACAACATCACCGTTTACTATATCAACGCCACAAAGATTGCCCAGGAGATAGGTCTCGGCAACCGTACCAACACTATCCTCCAGTCTGCCTTCTTCCGCATCACAGAGGTCATCCCTGTAGACTTGGCAGTAGAGCAGATGAGAGCCTTCATCGTGAAGAGCTACGGCAAGAAGGGTCAGGATATCGTAGATCTCAACTATGCAGCCGTTGACCGCGGCGGTGAGTACAAGCAGCTCGCTGTAAACCCAGCATGGGCTAACCTTGCCGACGAGGAGAAGAATGAAGATGCAGCTCCTGCATTCGTTAAGGAGCTGGTTCGTCCTATCAACGGCCAGGCAGGCGACCTCTTGAAGGTGTCCGACTTCGTGAAGCACGACACAGTAGACGGTACATGGCAGAACGGCACTGCCGCTTGGGAAAAGCGCGGTGTAGAGGCTTTCGTTCCTGTATGGAATGTTGAGAACTGTATCCAGTGTAACAAATGTGCATTCTGCTGTCCTCACGCTGCCATCCGCCCGTTCGTTCTCGACGACGAGGAGCTCAAGGGCATCAATATCGAGACTCAGGACATCAAGGCTCCTAAGGCTCTGGCCGGCATGCACTTCCGCATCGAGACTTCAGTTCTCGACTGTCTGGGTTGCGGCAACTGCGCCGATGTCTGCCCTGGCAAGAAGAACAAAGAGACAGGCGTCGTAGAGAAGGCTCTGAAGATGGTTCCATTCAACGTTGACGCTGAGGACATGATACAGGAGGCAAAGAACTGGGAGTACCTCGTGCACAACGTGAAGAGCAAGCAGAACCTCATCGACATCAAGCAGACTGCCAAGAACTCACAGTTTGCTACTCCTCTGTTTGAGTTCTCAGGCGCTTGCTCTGGTTGCGGTGAGACACCTTACGTTAAGCTCATCTCCCAGCTCTTCGGTGACCGCCAGATGATTGCCAACGCTACAGGTTGCTCTTCAATCTATTCAGCTTCTATCCCATCTACGCCATATACAAAGAACGAGAATGGTCAGGGCCCTGCATTCGACAACTCATTGTTCGAGGACTTCTGTGAGTTCGGTCTTGGTATGGCCATGGGCAACAAGAAGATGAAGCAGCGCATCGTTCACCTGCTTGAGGAAGGCAAGGCTCAGGAGGGTATCTCTGCCGAGTTCGTTGCCGCAGCCGACAAGTGGATTGCAGCCAAGGACGATTCTGAGGGTTCTAAGGAGGCTGCAGCCGAGCTGAAGCCTATCATCGCCAAGGGTGCTGAGGCAGGTTGCCCAATCTGCCAGGAGCTCAAGACTCTCGACCACTATCTCGTGAAGCGCAGCCAGTGGATTATCGGTGGTGATGGTGCTTCTTACGATATCGGCTACGGAGGTCTCGACCACGTGTTGGCTTCTGGCGAGGACGTGAACATCTTGGTTCTCGACACTGAGGTTTACTCCAACACTGGTGGCCAGTCGTCTAAGTCTACTCCTATCGGTGCCATTGCCCAGTTTGCCGCAGCCGGCAAGCGCGTGAGCAAGAAGGACCTCGGCATGATGCAGGCTACCTACGGATATGTTTACGTAGCTCAGATTGCCATGGGTGCCGACAATGCACAGACCTTGAAGGCTATCCGCGAGGCAGAGGCTTATCCAGGCCCATCATTGGTTATCGCCTATGCTCCATGTATCAACCACGGTATCAAGGGCACCAAGAACGACAAACGCAATATGGGTCGTTCACAGCATGAGGAGGCTTTGGCTGTTGAGTGCGGTTACTGGCATCTCTGGCGCTACGATCCACGTTTGGCCAATGAGGGCAAGACTCCGTTCCAGCTCGATTCCAAGGCTCCACAGTGGGAGAAGTTCCGCGAGTATCTCCTCGGCGAGGTTCGTTTCGCTTCTCTGCAGAAGGCATTCCCAACAGAGGCTGCTGAGCTCTATGCCGAGACTGAGAAGGCTGCAAAGCGCCGCTATCAGTCGTACGTTCGCAAGGCAGCTGAGGATTGGAGCGAGACCCTCTAATTGAACCATAGAAAGAGGTTGGTGCGGGTATTGAAAACTTACCCTCAACCTTTTTAAAATATGAAGGCAGATTGCATTTACCGTCATACCGGTTTTGCAATCTGCTTTTTTCATTCTCTTTCTCGTGTTGCTTCTGTCCCATTTTGGCTTTTCAGTGGAAAGGCATCGGCTTTTCAGTGGAAAGGCAACGCCATTGCACTGGAAAGGCAACGTCATTTAAGTGCAAAGACAACATCATTTCACTACAAAGCCATCCAATTTCTTGGGAAGCTGTACATAGTTGTAGTTCAATGTTTTTATTTGATTAGATTCTATCTTTACTTCATGAAGTGTTCCAGCGAAAGCATCAAGAACTGCATGTATCTTCAGTCCGTCACATCCCAATGATATCTCCCTTTTGTTGGCAGCTTCTTCGATTCCGTCTGTATCGGATAGACATATCCCATTGCTTGCCATCCACCAAGTAACGGTCTATGCAAATAATGCTATGCTGACGGACGTGAAATACCAGTTTCTCCATCCTGACGTTTCGGCAAGCTCTGCAGCCTGATCGTCGAAAGTGTAATGAAACCAACTACCTTGTCTGAGTCTATCACATAGTCAAAGCTAACATTTGTACCAAAATTTTGGAATCGACAGGTATCCCACTTCACTTCATGTAGATGTTCCATACATCCAGAAAAGACGGAAAATATATTCTCCTCGGCATGAAGAAGATTTGATGTCTGTATCCTTTGAATTAATCGAAAACCGTCGTGTCTTACAAAAATATTGTTAAAAACACACCGCAACAACAAAAACACCAAGAAAATGTTGTCACTTAAAAGATAATATTGTAATTTTACACCCATAATTAATCAAGAACCAATTCAACCTAAAAATGAAGAAAGTTAATTACCTAATTATGGGCGCTACCCTTTCAAGTTTGGCTCTCATGTCGTGTAACTCGAATCAGTCGATTGCCACCACACAGTCTGGCTTGAATCCCGCAGATTTCGACTCAACTATTCTCGGCAAGAAAACAGAGTTGGTAACTCTCAAGAATGCCAACGGCATGGAAGTGTGCCTCACCAACTATGGAGGTCGCGTGGTTTCCATCTCCGTTCCTGACAAAGACGGCAAGCCGACAGACGTTGTCCTGGGCTATGACAACATCCACCAGTATGCCGACACCCTCAACTCACCCTCCGACTACGGTTCGTCAGTGGGTCGCTACGCCAACCGCATCAAGAACGCAAAATTGACGATTGCAGGATCGACATACAACTTGAAGCCCAACGACAACGGCAACTGCCTCCATGGCGGCGGTGCAACAGGCTGGCTGAACCAAGTGTACGACGTGACAGAGAAGAACGACTCCTCTGTGACCTTCACCATCAACGCCAAGGACGGCGAGAACGGCTTCCCAGGCAACGTGACCGCCACAGCCACTTACACCGTGAAGAGCGACAACACCCTCGACATCGTGTTTGGTGCGACAACCGACAAGGAGACTGTGGTCAATATGACCAACCACAGCTACTTCAACTTGAACGGTGACCCATCCAAGGAAGGTTTCGACCAGGTGATGTACATCAATGCCGACAAGTTTACGCCAGCCGATGCCCTTTATATCCCCACGGGCGAGATCAAGAGCGTTGAGGGTACTCCCATGGACTTCCGCACACCCACCGAAATCGGCAAGAAGGTTGACTACACCTACGACCAGATAAAGAATGCCACAGGCTACGACCACAACTGGTGCCTGAACACATACAAAGACGGCAAGGGCGACGACAAGACCGTATGCGCCAGCCTCTACTCTCCCAAGAGTGGCATTCTGCTCGAAGTGTTCACCAACGAGCCAGGCATCCAAGTGTATACTGGTAACTTCCAGGGAACAGGCATTGCCTGCAAGCACGGCATCAAGTACCCCAAGCATGTGAGCGTATGCTTCGAGAGCCAGAAGTACCCCGACTCTCCAACCAAGATTTCAGAGGGCGTGAAGGACTGGACCGATGCCACCCTGAAGCCAGGAGAGAAGTACTACTCACACTTGGCCTACAAGTTTAGTGTAAAGAAATAATAATAAATATATAAGTAATAAAGTATTATGAATTGGAGTTCAACAGAATTCGTGTGGCTCGACTGGGCAGTGCTCGCCATTGGCGTGGTGGGTGTAATCTGGGCAGTATGGCATGCGATCGTTAAGGACAGAAAGGCTCAGAAGGGAGAGGACTCTTCCGCCTACCTCTTCGGTAAGGGTGAGCCATGGTATGTAATCGGTATGGCAATCTTCGCCGCCAACATTGGCTCAGAGCACCTCGTCGGTCTTGCTGGCACTGGTGCCAAGAGTGGTGTCGGAATGGCACACTGGGAGATGCAAGGCTGGATGATTCTCATCCTCGGTTGGTTGTTCGTACCCTTCTACCAGTTGCTCATCAACAAGATGGGCAAGATCATCACCATGCCCGACTTCCTGAAGTTCCGTTATACGCAGCGCACAGGTTCATGGCTTTCCATCATCACACTTGTGGCATACATCCTCACCAAAGTGAGCGTAACGGCCCTCACCGGCGGTATCTTCTTCGAGTACCTCTGGGGTCTTAACTTCTGGGTGGGTGCCATCGGCTTGATCATTCTCACTACCATCTTCACCGTGTTCGGCGGCATGAAGGGTGTGATGACTCTCTCCACTATCCAGACTCCTATCCTCGTCATCGGTTCTTTCTTGGTTCTCTTCCTCGGTCTCTCCGCCCTCGGTGGCGGTAGCATCACCGCAGGCTGGGCCGACATGATGGACTACTGCGGCAAGCTGAACAACGGCTACGGCACAACCCACATGTTCCACTGGGAGGCAGGCGACTCCATGTACCAGGAATACCCTGGCTTCGTGGTGTTCATCGGTGCCACCATCATCGGTTTCTGGTACTGGTGTACCGACCAGCACATCGTGCAGCGTGTCTTGGGTCAGGTTCCTGGCGAGAAGAACGAGGAAGTGATGAAGCGTGCCCGCCGCGGTACCATCGCAGCAGGTTTCTTCA
>CAVBBO010000044.1:0-95609 GCA_963593695.1 Escherichia coli
TATCGTGGGCGACTCGCTCTACTTCTATTGCTCTGGCCGCTACAACAGCAAGCCCATTCACGACTCTAACTTCGCCACGGGCTTAGCCATGCTGCGTCGCGACGGTTTTGTGTCTATGCACGCTGCCGCTTCCGGTACTTTCTTGACCGATACAATGACAATAGACGGCAAATACCTTTTCGTTAATGCCGACGTGAAGGCAAAAGGTGCATCGCTAAGAGCAGAAATCCTTGATGCCGACTGCAACGTCATCCAAGGCTATTCCAAGAAAGAGTGCACGGTGATGCGATCTGCCGACAAGACCAAGCAAATCATCACTTGGAAGAACAAAAAGGATGTTTCGGAACTCATTGGAAAAACCGTACGCATGAAATTTTATCTCTCCCGTGGCGACCTCTACGCCTTCTGGGTATCACCCTGGACTTCAGGCGAAAGCCGAGGATATACCGCAGGAGGCGGACCTGGACTAAATGCGAGCGGAGTAGACACCAAATAAGAAGTAGGACAAGAAAAAAACGCCTGGTTTTCCGATAAATTTCCCATGCACAAAATCATGAGCTGGATTTTCGGAAAACCGGGCGGTATTATTTTTATATTATAATTTATAGGAGTCCTGTAAGATATGTGTGCGTTTGCTTCCTCATTCAGTTGGGAACTGGCGTTTCACGTCGTCCCAATAATAGTAAGGACTTGGCAAACTGAATGATTTTCCACGCTTGGCCTCCACTGCAGGCAGTGTGATCTCGCGTTCGTTGTGCATGAATTTCACTATCACTTTGCCGTGATCGTTGTCGAAAAACACCATTTGCAGGTTTGCCGCCATGGGTATTATCACGTCCATGCGGTTCTCGTCGGCATATAGTCCGAGGCGCGACAGAAGTCGGTAGAGGCTCGTGTCGTGGCCGAACAGCAGGTCGGCAGCGCTGTTGCCCGTGGCAATGGCATCGTCGGCATTCTCCACGATGTGCTTCCACAGGGATGCCGCGCAGCGTTGCGGCGTGCCGCCATTGGCCGGGTTTATGCCGTTGCACAACTGCATGCGGCGGTTGTTCATCTCATAAATCTGCCGCATCTCGTTCTCGGTGAATATGTCGTAGAGCGAAATTCCGATGTCGGTGTTCTGCATGTCGCTGGCTATGGTGTGCAGTTCTTGTGCCATGTCGCGCGCGTTTAAGCATGACGGATTGATGAACAGCGACTGCATGAGTCTTTCGGGCTGCATTGTCCACTGGTTGTGCGTGCTGTCTTCGAGGGCGTGTTCCTCAGGTGACGTGTAGGCTATGTAGGCCATGTAGCGTTGTCCCGTTTCGGCCGACAGATTTATCTGCGGAAACATCTGCCCCAGTTGCGCCACAAAAGCCGTCATGCTCATGGCGCACCGCAGCACGGTGCTCGACTGCGCATGCACTCGTTTGCCGCCCCGGAACACTTCGGGATATGTTTCTGCCATGCGCCTTGCAAGGTCGCGATGCTGTCTGGCTCCCGTGGCGGTTAGGCCACCAGCCCGTCCGCGTGCGTCGTCGTGAATGGCGGCGAGCCTTCGTCGCACGTCTTTGCCGAGCGCGGTGAGGTTTAGCGTGTCGGCAAATGCGCTGTCGATAGCGTCGTAACGCCGCTCGTCGGGCAACCACCGCGACCCGTGCCTGGCAAACATGCTGATGTATATGGGCGTGTAGCCGTTGGGGGCAGGCGTGCTTATTGTCTTGTCGGGGGCAGGGTAGGCGGCATATATGCCGCCGTAGCGTTCCCATTGGGCCATTGCCGTAATCGTGGCGAGCAGTGCCGCCAACAGGAACGATATGCGTGCAAATGGTTTCATATTCCTCGACTTTATCGTCACTTAATATCCTGCGTTCTGTGTCCAGTTGGTGTTTTCCTTCATCACGCTCTGCGGCACGGGCAGTATGCGGCAGGTCTTTTCGAAGCGTGCGTCGGGGTTGCTGTGCACATGGAATCCGTATTCGCTTTCAAACGTGCCGAAGCGTATCATGTCGTTGCGTCGCCAGTTTTCGTCGAAGAATTCGCGTCCGCGCTCGTCGAGAAGTTCCTGCAATGAGGGCGTGTGGTCGAGTTGCGGCGCGTGCACATAGCTGCGTATCTGGTTGAAGAGCGACTGCGGTGTGTCGCCGTTGGTGGCTGAGGCACCGCGCAATATGGCCTCCGCTTTGGTGAGGATGATGTCGGCGTAGCGGAAAATGGGCACGTCGTTGCTCTGCGAACGGTTGTAGGCACTGTATTCGTTGGGGTTGGGATAGAACTTGATCGAACGCCATCCCTGCCGCCATCCGTCGGCGGTGGCACCACAGTTGAGCTGCGACAGTCCGCCGTCTTTCAGAGTTATTGTTTTCGTGAACTCGAGTTGTGCGCCTTTGTACATATACGGCTTGCCGGTGTCTTCGCCCGTTATGGCATCGTGTATGTTCACCTTGCCGCCGAGCACGGCATCGTTGCGGTCGTCGCCTGGCAGCGAGAACAGGTCGGCAAAGCAGGAGTTCATGGCGCAGATTCCTGCGCACGACTTGCTCATCTTGCCGCTGTAATAGCCGGTAGTGTCGCCGTTGTCAATCTTGCGGAACGTGCGGTAGCGTCCGTAATACATTCCGGGGGCGTTCACCTTGTCGTAGGGCATGGCATAGATGAAGTCCTTTATCTGCGAACCGTTGTCATACATGAACTTCTTGCGGTAGGAGTCGCTCAGGTCGAAAAGTCCGCTTTTCATTATGTCGTCGCAAAATTGCACGCAGGCATCTAGCTTCTCGTTCTTTGCCGTGGCAGCGTCGTAGGCGGTGACATCGCCGCATGTGTAGACTGCCCAGTTGATGTAGAGCTTCACGAGCAGAGCCTCGGCCATCCATTTGTTGGGCTTGCCGTAGGTTGAGGCGTTGTTGTCTGCCGACAGGTAGGGCAGACATTCCTTCAGTTCCTTCTCTATGAATTCGGCCACATCCTTGCGTTTGTCGCGGTTCACGGCTTCGTTGTCGTCGGGAAGGTGGTCGAGTATTGGCACATCACCATAGCTGTCCATGAGGATGAAGTGGTAGAAAGCGCGCATCACGCGTGCCGGTGCTATGCTTGCCGGCTTGTCGCCTAGGTCGTCGATTACCTTGTTGCATTTGGTTATGCCACTCGCAAGGTCGGTCCAGTAGGTTGCCGGTGCGTCTTCGGCAAGGAAGGCGTGGAGCGTGGGGTGCACGTTCTCGCCGTTGTCCCAGTAGTCGCCGTCGTAGGAGACGCCTGTTGCTTCGTCGGATGAGAATGTCTGCACGCGGTTGTAGTTGTTGCCCAAGGCACTGCGGAATGCGTAATACACGTCAGACATCTTTGCCTCTATCGCCACTTTGCTGTCGGGATATTCCGTGTATTTCGACTTTACGTCCACGTCGAGGTCGGCGCAGCTTGCCATTGACGCTGCAATGGTTGCCAGCAACGTTGTCT
This sequence comes from Escherichia coli, assembly GCA_963593695.1. Lineage (GTDB taxonomy): Bacteria > Bacteroidota > Bacteroidia > Bacteroidales > Bacteroidaceae > Prevotella. Next base: position 3,436 of record CAVBBO010000044.1, read on the forward strand.
TTATAATGTTGTTCATTTTGATGTTCTGTTTTGTTCTTGTTTGAAAGAGTTTTGCTCTTGAGTTCTTTTAGTGTCGTTGTATCGTTGGTGTTGCCGGTGGCGTCAGAAATTCACCTTGGCTCCCACCATTATGGTGCGTGTGCGTGGATAGTAGTTGTTGCGCCACACGATGCCTGGTGTGAGTCCGCCGAGGTTCACCTCGGGGTCTACGCCCTTGAAGCTGGTGAGTGTGAACACATTGTTGCACGTGGCATATACAGAAAGTGAGTTCACCCAGTCGCCAATCTTGCCGAAGTCGTAAGCCAGCGTGAGAGTAGAAAGACGCAGGTAGAAACCGTTCTCCAGGTAGCGGTCGGAAGGTTTCTGCGAGTTCACGTCGCCGTAACGCTGTTCGGTGAGAGCCTCGGCGAGCACGTTCTTGCCTTGCGATATGAGCGACACCGTGTTGTACTGGGCACGCAGTCCGTTGAATATCTTGTTGCCGACAACGCCCTGGAAGAACATTCCGAGCGACCATTTGCGCCATGTGAGCGTGTTGTTCCAGCCAAAGGTGAGCTTGGGTTGTGCACTGCCAGTCTTGGTGCGGTCTTTGTCCTGCGGCTTTATTGTGGTCTCGCCGGTGCGTTCGCCGGTCTTCTCGTCGTGCACATAGAACTGCGACACGCCGTCCTCGTTGTAGCCTGCCCACTCATAGGTGTAGAACTGTCCTATGGGGCAACCCTCCATGAGCCTCTGTACATAAACTCCCGTGTTGGCTGTTATCTCTGGTTCAGCCTCGTCGATGTAGTTCACCGAGTAGGTGGCATTGCTCAGTTTCTCAACGGTGTTCTTGTTGTGCGAGAGGTTGAGCGTGGTTGCCCATCTGAAATCCTTTGTCTGCACGGGTATGGCATTGATTGTCAGCTCCACGCCCTTGTTGCTTATGTCGCCAACGTTGGCCGTCATCAAGCCGTAGGGGTAGCGGTTGGTAGACACGGGATAGTCGTAGATGAGGTCGGAGGTGCGCTTGTCGTAATATTCCACCGTACCGGTCAGTCGTCCGCCGAAGAACCCGAAGTCGAGTCCCACGTTGAACATTCCTGTGCGTTCCCACTTCAAGTCGGGGTTGGTGTTGCTCAATGCGGCTATCGTATGCATCTGGCTCGTCACGCCGTTGGCATCGGTATACGAGAACCATCCTGATGCTCCGTATGTTCGTATGGCTGTGTAGGCATCAAAACCGAGCGAGTTGCCGCTCACGCCATAACCCACGCGCAGTTTCAGGTCGTCAAATATGTTGAGCTTCTTCATGAAGTTCTCTTCGCTCATTCGCCATGCCGCCGATACCGACGGGAACGTGCCCCAGCGGTTGTTCTTGCCGAAGGCCGACGAACCGTCGCGCCTTATCGTGGCCTGAAGGTTGTATTTGCTGTCGAATGAGTAGTTGACACGACCGAAGAACGAGATCATGCGCAGCGTAGACTCTGTGCCGCTCTCTATTCCGTCAATTCCGTCGATGCTGTTGGCATTGGTCAGGTTGTACCATTTTAGTGCGTCGTTGTAGAAATTCTTCACCGTGAGCCCGAAGCCGTCGTTGTTGTTCGATTCTTCCCATGAGTAGCCGAGCATGGCACCTACGTGGTGTACGTCGGCGAAAGTCTTGTCGTAGTTGCCGTAAAGTTCAAACACGCTCTTGTTGTTCATGTATGTGTTGCGTCGTGCCTGGCCATTGGTGTTCACGATCTGCGACTTGGTGGAGTGGTATTGGCTATATGTGTTCTGGTCGGTCATGTAGGAGTAGTTGGCGCTGAGCATGAGTTCCTTGGTGATTTTAAGGTCAGCCTTGCCCGTGACCTGAAGTCGCTTGTAGACAGTTTTCTCAGTGTCTTCGTTGAGCATCGATACTGGGTTGTAGTAGTTTGTGACCGATGTAGAGCCATACCACGATCCGTCCTCGTTGCGCACGGGCTGCAACGGCGAGTAATACACCATGGCATCGGTTATGCTCATGCCCTTCACGTCGGACACTACGCCCTCAGCTGTGGTTTGGTTGGCATTTACTCCAAGCGAGAGGGTGAGGTGGTCTTTCAGCACTGTTGACTGTCCGAAGGCACGCGCACCGAAGGTTTTGTTGTCGGTGTTGCGTATCACGCCCTGGCGGTCGATGTAGTTGAGGCTCACGTTGTAGCTCGACTTCGCGTTGCCTCCGCTCACGGCGAGGTTGTGGCTGTGCGACACTCCCGTGCGCTCCACCTGACTCTGCCAGTCGGTGTCGGCTCCTTCGTCGCTGGGCAGGGTGAAGTTGTTCTTTGCGGCGTAGTCGCGCAGCTGCGTGGCGGTGGCCACTTTCAAGTCTTTTGCCACATTGTCGAAGGCCACATATCCGTTGTAGCTCACATGAGCAGAGCCTTGTTGGCCGCGCTTTGTGGTGACGATGATCACGCCGTTGGCAGCTTTTGAACCGTAGATGGCTGTTGCGGTGGCATCGCGCAGCACGTCGATCGACTCGATGTCGTCGGGCGCAACGAGCGAAAGGTCAACCCCCGGTATGCCGTCCACTATATAATAAGGTTGCATGGCATCACCCTCGCGCAGCGTTGAGGCTCCGCGCAGAATCACCGACATGTTGGGTTCGTTGGGGTTGCTGCTTGTGGTTATCGAGAGGCCTGGCACTTTGCCTTGAAGCATCTCTGCCGGCGTGGTATATACGCCACGCCCGAGCTCGTCGGCCTGCAGCGTTGTTATACTGCTCGTTATGTCCTTGCGACGCATCTTGCCATAGCCCACGACAACCACTTCGTTGAGCTGGTGGTTGTCTTCCTGAAGCGTCACTGTGGCACCGTCGGTGAATGCGAGCTGCTGGTGCTTATAGCCGAGATACGACACTTCGATTGTAGTCCCAGCTTTCAAGTCGCTAAACGAGAAACGCCCGTCAATGTCGGTGACGGTCTTTTCCTTGGTGCCGACAATGCTTACCGAGGCACCTATAATGGGTTCGCCTTTCTCGTCGACCACTGTTCCACGCATGTTGCTGGGCGTGGGATCGGCGCTGAGGCATTCGCTTGGGGAGGTTTGCGTAACGTTGTAGGCAGGCATTGCCGCGTATGCGCTTCCGCTTGCAAACAACAGAGTCAAGGCAACGTTTGCCTTGAATTTCATCATGGATTTCTTTTTCGATTTGTAATAATGCATGTTGTCCATTTGGTGTAAAACAATCTTTCGGCTGCAAAATTATGATTTGCATATTACAAAGGCGTATCGGCTTTGTTAAGCGTATATGACAAAAGAGCGTTGGCGGCAATATTGCGTAACATGTTAGTAACAAGTGTTTTCATACTATGTGGTTAACAAATTTTCGCATATTGCGTGTGCAGTGTTTGGCAATAAAGTCGTAATTTTGTAAATAAATTGCAATAGCTGACGGCGACAGTGTGAATAGAATTCCACTAAAAGGGTCATGTCAGCTTTTTATTATGGAATAAAGGGACAGGTATCATCCTTCTCGGATAACAAGACTAATAGTCTTATGTATTAAGCAACGATTAAACAAAAATGAAAAATTGTTTTGAAAAGATTTTCACGCGGGCCAAACGCACTGCCGTAGCGGCTCTTGTGGCAATTGGTGTCGGCGGCGTGCCGACAGTGGAAGCGCAGACCACCGTGTCGACCACCTTCAAGGTGTGTGCCCTCAATGTGGACGGACTTCCGCAGAAAATCCTAACTTACGACCTCAATGCTGACGGACCGGGTTCTGACGGCACGAAGAAGATCGGACAGTATATCGCCAAGAGCGGCATCGACGTGGTCGGATTGAGCGAGGACTTCAACTACAACGGCAGCCTGCTCGAAGGTGCCGGCGACAACTACCAGTCGGGTACGTGGCGCGGCAGCATCTCCATCTCCAGCACAGGCAACCTTGATATAAACAACTTGCGTTTCCCCACCGACGGTCTGCAGTTGCTCGTGAAGAAGGGCCTCACCTTCGGCGACGAGAGTTGGACGGCATGGACACAGAACCACGGCAAGTTCACCGACGGTGCCGACGAACTGGTGACCAAGGGCTACAGATATTACAAGGTGAACCTCGGCCAAGGTATCATGGTGGAATTCTACATCATGCACATGGATGCCGAGACCGGTGAAGAGGACAATGCCGCCCGCGCTTCGCAGTGGGAACAACTGCGCGACGCCATCCTCGCCAACAACAGCGGTCTGCCCAAGATTGTGATGGGCGACACCAACAGCCGCTACACCCGCGACGACATCCTCACCCTTTTCACCAACCCCATTACAGACGACGGCAACTACACCGTCAGCGACGTGTGGGTGGAGAAGTGCAAGAACGGCACCTATCCCACGCTCGGCGCCGACGCGCTCGTCGTGCCCGATGCCGACAAGACCAAGTCGAGTGCCTATGTGGAGAACGAGATTGTGGACAAGGTGCTCTACCTCAACCCAACCCACGGCGGCATGCAGCTCACGCCCAACTCCATCACCTTCGATGCCGACAACTATCTCAAGGACGACGGTACGTTGCTCGGCGACCATGTGCCCGTAGTAGTGGAGTTCAAAGCCGAAGGCACAACCTATGCACCTGCTGCATCTACCGACTTCTGGCGCGGCGAGACTTGGACTGGCAATGGCCAGCAGGTATACCTCTATAACGTAGGAAGCCATTATTTCATCTCCAACGATTTCGGTCCTGCGGTGACCAACATCTCGCAAGCACCCATTTGGGGGATTTATGGCAATTCCAGTTCGTATACCATCAGCAATAGTGATAACTATCGCGTGCGTATGGAGACTACTAGCAAGTCTGACCAAGGCATCGTTTCGGGTTCTGGGGCGTCGACTTTCACAACTTGTGAGGATGGTGTGACCGAAGGCAGTTACCGTTTCGGTAAAAAGAAATATTGGACAACATTCCAAAACCGTACCCGCTTCTTCGGTGTTGCCATCGAGAACGGCAAGGCTATCTATACCGCCGCTGAAACCAAAGAATCGGTAAACAACGACTGGCTCCTCATCTCCGAAGCCCAGAAGCAGGCTTATCTGAAATATGTGGAACTCTACAACGAGGCTAATAGTCTGCTGGGCGAGCGCGACGACCTCAACGACGAACTCATCAGCGCGCTCGAAAGCACCAAGTCGTCAAACTATAACACCGTAGCCAACGACACTGAGACATTGGAGGCAATCATCGCCAAGTATCAGACGCTCGACGTGACTATCACCGATGCCAAGTATGCCACCACTTGTCTGCCGTGGAACGGCGATGTGCCTGCTGGTGTCACGGTGTATATCGCCACCAAATATAATGAGAACGCCAATGGCACAAGCTCAGTGCACCTCGAAAAGTATAATGCTACGGTGCTGCCCAAGGGCGTAGGCTTCATGCTCCACTCCGACAATGCCGGCACTTATACCTTCAAGCGCACCAATAGCGCGGCTGAGACACCTGCCGGAAACATCTTTAGCGGTACTTACAAGGAGATTGCCAACGAAAATCTCGACTTCACCAACCACAACTACATGCTGCTGGGCAACAAGAGCCAGGGTGTGGGCTTCTATCGTTTGGCATCCGACTCCTATATCCCAACCTTCCGTGCCTACATCTTGCGCGACAAGACTGCCGGTACGGATAGCAAAGAATATGCAGCGTTCGACTTCGAAACTGAGACATCAATCGATGCCATCAACAACGCTTCTACGGCATCGGTGAAGGCCGTGTTCGGCATCAACGGAGAGAGGCGCGCCAAGTTGGAGCGCGGCATCAACATGGTGAAGATGACCGATGGAAGTGTCAGAAAAGTGCTTGTGAAATAAACAGAGGTTTCATCTGTATGCAAACAAGACAACGATAGAATATGAAAGATACAGAAAACAAGAAAAAGACATATTCTGCTCCTCGTGTGACAGTGCAGAATGTAGAAATGTGCAGTCTTCTGACCGTGTCGATAAATTCATTCGACAAAGGCGGTAGCGAGGAGATAAAGGGCGAGGAATCGCTCAGCAAGCGCAACGACACATCGTGGGGCGTTGGAACATGGGACGAGGACGTAGAATGGGACACTCACAAAGAGTGACATGCACCAAGCATACAATGAAACAGGGACGCTTCGCACACGGCGAAGCGTCCCTGTTTCGTTCTATGCTTATAAATATTGCTGCAATGAAAGCCAGCGGTATTACTCTATTGGCTTATGATGCCAGCTTTCAACCATTTGTCCACGAGTTCTTGCGAGTCTTTTAAGGCAATGTCGCGAGGCAATGGAGTGTTCTCGTCAATCTCGTAGTTGCTCACGAGGATGTCGGCAAGGTCGTCAACGCTAAATTCCTTTCCTTCAACGCTGTTCCATAGCAAATAGGCGCTGTCGTTCATGTTGATGACATCGCTGAAATCGATGTTCTCCTTGCCTTCAGCCACGATGACGTGAGCCCCGCATATCTCGTTTACTCTGAAACCTTTCTTTGTTCTCATATATAATATATATCTTTTTCGACTTTTCACACTACTTGTTGAACAAGGGAATCCACACGTGACGATGGAATGCCAGCAACCATCGTCTGACGGGCAGAAGCCTCATCCATATCCACGAATATGCCTTCCATTTCGTTCCGTTTACCGAATCGAGTTGACTTCTTCCCTTTCGGTAGAAGCCAAGGACAGATGCCACGATGTCGTCTGTCGTGCAATGCTCTGGCGTGAGGTTGCCATCGCCGAGAAGCGTCACCTTGTCGCCTTCGATGTTGACCACGCGATGAAGCACGTAATACCGCTTGTTTATAATGGCAAGTACAGGGTCGCCAACATGAGGATTAGAGGCTTTGGCAAGCAGGGCCTTGTCGCGACCGTCTTCAAGGAAAGGGCGCATGGAGAAACCTCTCATCAAAGGCAACGTCACGGTATGCCCTTCGTTGATGAGTTTCAACACTTCTGACAAGAAGTCGGCGTTCTTGAATGAAATGGTCTGCTTCATGTTTTTAGTTCTGCACGTTGTCTTTCCTTGCTATGCCCTCATGGCACACCTCCGCTGAGTTTCGGTCGGGCAGGCAATGAAGAATGTAGACAGGCACGCGTTCCACGATTGCTGTCAGCGTCTGGCAAATGGTTTTGGATAGTTCAATGTCCCATTTCATGGATGATACGGAAGGCAACAGATATATGAAAGCCTTGACCGCGCTGGCTCGTTCGACAGAGTTGGAATGGTGCCTTTCGATTTGTGTCACGGCACCCAAGGTGGCCTTGACATCACGGTAGCAAGGCGTCTTCCCGCTCCACGGACTGCCATAGATGAAGCATTGTTTATCCACAACCCTCACCACGGGGTTGTCGTCGTTCATCATGTCGCATCCTGTGATGTATTTCAACCAGTTGCTCACCTGTGTGGACTTACCCGTGCCGCTCTTGGCAATGAAAGCGTAGCCAAAGCCTCGTTGCCTAACGACGGACGCGTGCATGAGCACCGCGCCTTTATGGGCTCCTGCAAAGGCATAGACGAGCATCAAAGCATTGTTCAGTCCATACGAACGTGCTGGGGCGTTGCCCTTGAGGGCGCATCTGCAATGGGCAAACTCCTTGTCGGTGATGAGCAAGGCGCATTCCGCATTGTTTACATCTTTGATTATGTATTGGTAGCCGCCATCTTGGAGATGGTCTACAACGGTGATGCCGTTGCCTGTGTCAAACTCCCTTATACGCTCACGTTGCGCTTTGGGCACGGGCCGTATGCTGTCGTCTATCGTCAAGGTGAACAATGGCGCCTCTTCATCATAAGCCTTTCTTTCAAAAGGGCGAAACGATGGAAGTAAGCGAAAACCATTGTCGTATCCAACAAATGATATAGCAAAAACAAGGTCCGCGACTTGAAAGAAGCGCGTCTCCTCGGCATGGGCCTGTGGGCTGCTACACATTGTCTGTGGCGTCATTTACTCGTCGGGCCTGATTGCATCATAGCGAAATCCGGGCTGTTTTACCTCTTTGACTATGAACTTGCCATTATCGGCGTATTTTTTTCTCAAGCGTGCGTATTTCTTCTCTATGTCTTTTCTTTTCAATGCGAAACAAGTGACGCAAGTGGGTGTCTTGACACCTTCCTGCTGGAGATGCTCTCGAAGCTGGCTGGAATAGTTTTCACGACTGTACAAGAACTTTGTCTTTGCCTCAATATAAACAGAGTCGAGTTCTTGTATCTCCGTGAAATAGACGGTAGAGTCGTTGAAAGACGACGCGAAGCCGAAAATATAAGCCTTTGCCGGACGAGACGCTCCCCAAGCGCAAAGACATGCTATGGCCATGAAAAATGACAGGATATATTTCCTCATGATGATGATAATTTGCTTTTTTGACGTTTTGCGGTACAAAATTATAAAATAAATACCGCTTTTCGAGCGAAATGTTTATTTTTAACGCCAAGGTTCTAAAAAAAAACATACTTTTGCAGCATACCGTTATTTTTTTAGTAAATTTGCATGATAAAATATCGTATGTCGTAAATATGAGTGTAGCTATCATAAAATATAATGCCGGTAACATTTACTCGGTAGTCAACGCGTTGAGGCGATTGGGCGTCGAGCCGGTCATCACCGACAACCCTGAGGAGTTGGCGGAGGCATCCCATGTCATCTTCCCTGGACAGGGCAGCGCTCAAACCACCATGGAGTATTTGCGTTCGCATGGTCTCGACAACGTGATAAGGTCGCTGCGCCAGCCTGTGCTTGGCATTTGCGTGGGCCAGCAGCTTCTTTGCGCCCACTCGGAGGAAGGTGACGTGGATTGCATAGGCATATTTCCCGAAAATGTCAGGAGATTTACCCCTGAGGACCATGAGTTGAAGGTGCCCGAGATGGGATGGAACAGGCTGCACGACATATCATCGCCACTGTTCAAAGGTGTAGACGAAGGCGATTATGTGTATTTTGTGCATAGTTTCTATGTCCCCAAATGTGAGTACACTATAGCTACGGCGGATTATTCCGTGCCTTATTCAGCCGCATTGCATCGCGACAACTTCTGGACGGTGCAGTTTCACCCGGAGAAAAGCGGTAAGGTGGGCGAGAAAATACTTAGGAATTTCCTTGAAATGGACTAAGCTAAAGAGAAGAAAGAATGAAAATAGAACTTATTCCAGCGATAGACATAATAGGCGGCAAGTGTGTGAGGCTCACCAAGGGAGACTATGGTCAAAAGAAAGTGTACAACGATGACCCGGTGGCCCAGGCACAGGAATTCGAAAAACTGGGCATGAAGCGCCTGCATGTCGTAGACCTCGATGGAGCGAAAGCCAAGCATATAGTGAATGCAGGCGTGCTGAGGGGCATAACGGCCGCCACAAGCCTGAAGGTCGATTTTGGAGGAGGCATAAAAACCGATGAAGATATTGAGAAAGCCTTCTCTGCAGGCGCGTCCATGGTTACGATAGGAAGCGTGGCGGTGAGCCAGCCCGACACTTTCATGAAATGGCTTGATCGATATGGTGCTGACAACATAATTTTAGGCGCGGATGTCAGGAACGGTTTTGTAAGCATAAATGGATGGAAGGAAGACTCTGCCGAGGAACTCCTGCCATTCCTTTCAAGATATGTCAAGGCAGGCGTTAAAAACGTGCTGTGCACGGAGATATCACGCGACGGTACTTTGTCAGGACCTTCCACTGAACTGTATAGTAAGGTGATGGAGGCGTTCCCCGACATCCACTTGATAGCAAGTGGTGGAGTGGGGTGCAACGAAGATATTGTCGAGCTCGACCAAGCCGGTATCCCAGCTGTAGTCTTTGGCAAGGCTTGGTATGAGGGTAAAATCAACTTAAAGGAGCTGAAAGCATGAAATACAACGGATTGGCAAAACGCATAGTGCCTTGCCTTGATGTCAAGGATGGGCAGACGGTCAAAGGCACCCATTTCGTCAATCTCCGAGAGGCTGGCGACCCGGTAGAGCTTGGCAAGGCTTACAGCGACGCAGGAGCAGACGAGCTCGTGTTTCTCGACATCACGGCGACCGTGGATGGACGCAAGACGTTTACCGATATGGTGAGTCGTGTGGCACAGAACATCAACATCCCCTTCACCGTTGGCGGAGGCATCAATGCCATAGAAGACGTTGACCGCTTGCTGGGTGCAGGCGCAGACAAAATAAGCGTTAACTCGGCTGCCATAAAGCATCCCGAGCTAATAGATGAGATATCGTCGAAATATGGCTCGCAGGTTTGCGTGTGTGCTATCGATGCGCGCAATGACGCTGATGGGTGGCATTGCTACGTGAAAGGAGGCAGGGAACGCACTGAACGCCGCTTGATGGATTGGGCTCGCGAGGTGGCTGATCGTGGCGCGGGCGAGATTCTCTTCACGAGCATGGACCATGATGGCGTGAAACAAGGCTTTGCCTACGAGGCACTTGCCGAAATGGCCGACATGGTGCCCATACCTGTGATAGCCAGCGGTGGAGCCGGCAAGATGGAAGACTTTTACGACGCGTTCGCGTTGGGAAAGGCAGACGCGGCTTTGGCAGCAAGCGTATTCCATTTTGGAGAGATAACGATTCCGGAACTCAAACTCTACCTTAAAAACAAAGGTATAAACGTAAGATTATGAATATAGATTTCGAGAAGATGGACGGGCTTGTGCCTGCGATTGTTCAAGATGCCGTGACGGCAAAAGTGCTGATGCTCGGCTTCATGAACAAGGAAGCCTATGAGAAGACCATGGCGACGGGGCTCGTTACTTTTTGGAGCAGGACAAGGAAGTGTCTTTGGACTAAAGGCGAGACTTCCGGCAACCTTTTGCATCTTGTCAGTGTGAAAGAAGATTGTGACCACGATACGCTTCTCATAGAGGCTCATCCTGACGGTCCGGTCTGCCATCTCGGTACTGACACGTGCTGGGGCGAGTCTAATGACCTGAATCCGATAACATTTCTCACCGAACTGCAAGACTTCATAGAGAAACGTCACGAAGAGATGCCCGAAGGCAGTTACACGACGAGCCTCTTCCGAAAAGGCGTGAACAAAATGGCGCAGAAAGTGGGCGAGGAAGCCGTGGAAACAGTAATCGAGGCAACTAACGGCACCAACGAAAATCTTGTATATGAGGCATCCGACCTGTTGTATCATCTCGTAGTGCTGCTGACATCAAAGGGACTGCGCATTGAGGACCTTGCGCAGGAACTCGCAAAACGCCACAACCCAGATTGGGACAAGGCGCGGAGGATAAAGAAGAGCAAGGAATAATCGGAATAGCAAGATAATTTATTTCAGGTTATGCTTATAGATTACGATAAAGTAAAGGTCTATCAACAAGACAAGCTGATACTCGACGACGTGTGTCTTCACGCCAACGAAGGTGAGTTTATCTACTTGATAGGAAAGGTGGGGTCTGGAAAGAGCAGTTTGCTCAAGACCTTATATTGCGAGTTGGACTTGTATCCCGAAGAATCGGAGAAAGCAGAGGTGCTTGGAAGAAACCTCCTCACGCTGAAACGACGGGAGATTCCGGCGTTGAGGCGTGAAATGGGAATCATATTTCAGGATTTCCAATTGCTTCGCGACCGAGACATCTGGAATAACCTGCGTTTCGTCTTGCGTGCCACAGGATGGAAAGACAGCAAGAAGATAGAGGAACGCATACACGAGGTGCTTGCGATGGTGGAGATGGAAGGTAAGGTTCATTCCATGCCGCATGAACTGTCGGGTGGTGAACAGCAACGAATCTCCATCGCGAGGGCATTGCTCAACAACCCGAAAGTAATCATAGCCGATGAGCCAACCGGCAACCTCGACCCCGAAACTGCGGACAATATCGTGAGACTGCTCAAAGATATCACAAGGCAAGGAACTGCCGTGTTGATGTCAACACATAATATATCCATGATAGACCGCTATCCAGGCATTATATATAAATGTGAGGACGGCAAGGTGATGGAGATCAGAAACAAAGACTAAAACAAAAAGATATACCCTCTTATGAACGTAATGAAATTTGGAGGCACTTCTGTCGGAAGTCCTGAACGCATGAAGAGCGTAGCCCAACTCATAACAAGATCGGGCGAACCAACGGTCGTGGTATTGTCTGCCATGAGTGGCACGACAAATAGTCTTGTGGAAATAAGCAACTATCTCTACAAAAAGAACCCCGAGGGAGCAAACGAGGAGATAAACAAGCTCGAGACCAAGTACATGGGCCACGTGGAGGAACTGTATTCCGACGCTGCCTATAAGAACAAGACTCGCGAGTTCTTACGTGACAGGTTCAACTATATGCGCTCTTTCACAAAAGGCATTTTCACGAGTTTTGAGGAGAAAATCATCGTGTCGCAAGGTGAGATAATGTCTACCAACATGATGAACAACCTCCTTCTGGAGAATGGCATAGAGAGCGTGCTTATCGACGCTTTGAGCTTCATGAGGACCAACAAGAACTCAGAGCCTGACCTGCCATATATCAAAGAGCATTTTGCCGACGTGATGGCCAATAATCCAGGCAAGCAGATTTACATTACGCAAGGTTTCATCTGCAGAAATGCCTATGGCGAGGTGGACAACCTTCTTCGCGGTGGCTCTGACTATACAGCATCGTTGATTGGTGCCGCCCTTCCTGCCGACGAGATCCAGATATGGACCGACATCGACGGTATGCACAACAACGACCCTCGCTTTGTTGACAACACCAAGGCCGTGAGACAGCTCAATTTTGAGGAGGCTGCCGAGCTTGCATACTTTGGCGCGAAGATCCTGCATCCGACATGCGTGCAACCAGCTAAGTATGCCGGCATCCCAGTAAGACTGAAAAACACGATGAAGCCTGATGCTGAAGGAACAATCATCAACAACGAACTTGGGAGAGGCACCATTAAGGCCGTAGCTGCGAAAGACAACATCACGGCCATAAAGATCAAGTCGTCGCGCATGTTGCTTGCCACTGGCTTCCTCCGCAAGGTGTTTGAGATTTTCGAGAGCTACCAGACTCCGATAGACATGATTGCCACGTCGGAGGTGGGAGTGTCGATGAGTATCGACAACGACACGCATCTCGATGAGATAGTAGACGAGTTGAGGAAATACGGCTCTGTAACGGTTGACCCTGACATGTGTATCATTTGCGTTGTTGGCGACCTCGATTGGAACAACGTTGGCTTTGAAACGATTGCCACCGATGCCATGAAAAACATACCCGTGAGAATGGTGAGTTATGGAGGTTCCAACTACAATATCTCTTTCCTTATTAAAGAGTCGGACAAGAAGCAGGCCCTCAAGAATCTCAGCGACACATTATTTTAAATTAACAAGAAAAGCTCTTAATAGCCAATCTGATTTATGGAGACACTCTTTCCAATAGAGAAGTTTCGCGAAACGCGAACCCCTTTCTACTACTATGATACCACTCTTCTTCGCAAGACAATAGACGAAGTTAAGAGCGAAGCTGCAAAATATGACAATTTTGTGGTGCATTATGCCGTCAAAGCCAATGCGAACCCAAAGGTCCTGAAGATAATATCCGAAGGCGGCCTTGGCGCTGACTGCGTGAGTGGCGGAGAGATAGAGGCAGCCTTGAAGGCGGGCTTCCCAAGTGATGGAATTGTTTTTGCCGGAGTGGGAAAGGCAGATTGGGAGATAAACACGGCTCTTGACGCAAACATCTTCTGCTTTAATGTGGAGAGCGTGCCTGAGCTTGAGGTGATAAACGAACTCGCTCAAGCCAAGGGGAAGGTTGCCAACGTCTGCTTCAGAATCAATCCGGAGGTTGGCGCGCATACACATGCCAACATCACTACTGGACTTGCTGAAAACAAGTTCGGTATTGCCATGAGCGACATGGTGCCTGTGATAAAGAGAGCCTTGGAGCTTGCGAACATCAAGTTCGCTGGCTTGCACTTCCATATCGGCAGTCAGATTCTTGAAATGAACGACTTTGAACAGTTGTGTGCCCGTATAAACGAGCTTCAGGAAATCTTGAAGTCGAATGGCATCACAGTTGAGAACATAAACGTGGGAGGCGGACTCGGAATTAATTATGACGACCCAGAGAAGGACCCTGTTCCTGACTTCAAGTCATATTTCGAGACCTTCGCAAATGGTCTTCGTCTGGAGTCTGGACAAAAGGTTCACTTTGAGCTCGGACGTTCTATCGTAGCGCAGATGGGCAGTTTGATAACAAAGGTGTTGTACGTGAAGAAAGGCGTCAACAAGCTTTTCTGTATCGTTGACGCAGGAATGACCGACTTGATACGGCCAGCCCTTTATGATGCTTCCCATAGGACAGAGAATATCACAACCAACAAGGCGCCTGAGACTTATGACGTAGTGGGCCCGATTTGTGAGTCAAGCGATGTCTTTGCCAAAGGTATACAATTGGGCGGATGCGAGCGCGGCGACCTCATAGCCATGCGTTCTGCCGGTGCCTATGGAGAGATTATGGCGAGCCAATACAACTGTCGCAAACTTCCAGTGGGTTATACAAGCGAAGACTTTAAGTAGACAAGAAGCTCAAATAGAGCTTTAAAGAGAAATGATATCGGTTATAAACATAGATAACTTCACCATCGTAAGCAGTGCGATATTGCTGCTTGTGGCAATTGTCTCCTCTTTCATTTGTCCTTATCTTAGGTTCAAGAAAGGCAAATGGGAAAGGCAAGGGAAGGCGTTGGGCGAATCTCTTCCTCCTCTTTCTGTAATTCTTACCCCACATGACCAGCCAGAGGCGTTGGAGAGAAACCTCCCGAGCTTGATGGCGCAAAAATACGATCCGGGATTCCAGATTATAGTTGTAATTGAGGAAGGTGAGAGCGAGACAGAGGAAGTGATGAAGCGTCTTCAGCACTCGCTCGACGAAACATCGTCCAATTGCAGTATTTATGTTACGTCTATTCCGAAGTCCTCGCGCTATGTGAGTCGTAAGAAGCTTGCAATTACATTGGGCGTGAAGGCCGCTAAGACTGAGTGGCTGTTGCTGACCGAACCAACTGTAAATCCCGCAAGCGACACGTGGCTTCAGACCATGGCAGAGAACTGCTCTGAGGATAACAGCCTTGTTGTCGGCTATGGAGCATTCAACGATGAGGTGTCTGCGTTTAAACGATTCGAGCGACTCAATTCGTCATATTATCTTATGCGGGAGGCTGCCAATGGCAACGCTTACGCAGCCATAGCCCCAAACATAATGATTCGCAAATCAGAATTCATGGAGCAAGACGGATTCCGTGGCAACCTTAACCTTATTCATGGGGAATACGATTTCCTCGTGAATAAGTATTCGGTTGAAGGTCGTGTGGCGTTAGAAACGAGAGACGAGGCTTGGACCATAGAGGACGCTCCCTCAAATTCAACATGGAAGGCACATCGTATCATCTATGCGGAGACGCGCAAATGGCTGGCTCGTAGCCTTAGTCACCGTTTTTGGTTCAACGTTGACCAATTCGCGCTGCACATATCATTTCTCATGACCGTTGCAGGCATGGTGTGGGGTGGGGTGATGTCCAACATTATCTTGCTTGCCGCTTCCGCCTTGGCTTTTATCGTTGGATATGTTCTTCACACGGTATTCGCGAGAATGGCGATGTCTGCCTTCGATGAGCACATTCCATTGCTTCTGATCTATCCGTTCCAGCTTTCGCTGATATGGAATAATCTTATCTATTTGCTTCGTCATAAGTTCTCAAACAAACTCGACTTTACCACACATAAACAATAGGTTGCACTACAATAAGTTGTCATGTTAAAGGTTCTTCTTTTCGTGCCTCACCATATTGATGCTGTTGCCATAAATCATGACCTCGTCAGCAGGTTAGCCACCAGCTATCCTGAGGGCGTTGACGTGCAGTGTTACATAAGTGGGGAGCACCATCAGACATTGCAACTTGAAGAGTTTGACCTCATCCATTTCTTTGGTTGTTGGAGTCATGCCGCTTACATTATGGCTGCAAGGGCATACTCGCATGGCTTGCCTTACATAATCACTCCGCTCGGCGGATTGCAGCCATGGGAGACTTCTAAGCGCAAGCATACAATATTGTTGAGGAGACAGCGGCAGTTAGTTGAAAAGGCTGCCGCCGTACACGTCTGCGGAAAACTTGAGCATGACAACTTTGTAAGCCTTGGATGGAACAAACGCATTGCCACTGTCAAGAACCCGGTTCTCACAAGCCAGATTTCATTTGAGGAGTCTGCTAATCAAATTGCAAGACTTTACAGAAAGGTCATAGACTCAAATTGCCAACTCTGCTTGAAGTCTGAGATACAGAATAATATCGGCTTTTTGTTGCAAATTGGCACGGACCCGCATGCCTTGGGTCTAAACCGTGCTTTTCAAGAAGAATCAATAGAACAGTTCGTAAACAAATTCGCGCAACTCTCAGCGGAAGACTGGAGGCGACTGCTTATTTATTCTGACCAAGAACATATCACGGACAATGTGTTACAGGCTTTTGATGCCTTGGAAATACAGCATCCGGCATTAGACATTTCAAATATAGACCGCTTCGAACCCATGTCAAGATACATGGAAGGAAAACTCGTTACGGATTCATTGTTGTCAAAGAATATTCTTTTAAAGAACAAGGTGAAGGAAGTGTTCGAGAATAATGGCAAGGCAGAGTGCCAGATGTGCTTGGCATTGCTCAACATCCATTACGAATTGAATCATCATTCATTGCCCTTGTCCCACTTTATAGATTTATACTCTCTGACGAGACTAAGTGACGTAGACGAGGACCTTGTCAGGGATATGGCCACGAGACTCAATATAGAAGACTTCGCCGCACGCCTGACATCGGCTATGTCAACATTTCTTGGACTGCCAGACGGGTTTTGGATATTCAAGCCAAAGGACGGCAAGAAAACAAATAGCATAATAAAAGAGATGACAAAATTCGGCTTATACAACTATTAATAAACCTCTAACGCATATTAACCTCAGAATCTACTTATAACAATGAACACGAATAATTACGACATAATGAATGACATGAGATATATCAGGTTGCTTTCCAACACATTCCCGACAATTGCAGCCGCGAGTACCGAGATTATCAATCTTCAGGCAATTCTTAACCTGCCAAAGGCTACCGAGCATTTCGTTGCGGATGTCCATGGCGAGTACGAGGCTTTTCAGCATATTCTCAAGAATGCTTCTGGAAACATCAAGCGTAAGGTCAACGAATTGTTTGGCAATACGCTACGTGAAGTTGAGAAGCGCGAATTGTGCACATTGATTTACTATCCAGAGCAAAAGCTGGAATTGGTAAAGACTTCCGAGCCCGATATCAACGACTGGTATCACATAACACTTCATCACCTTGTTGCCGTGTGTAGGGATGTGTCAAGCAAATACACGCGCTCGAAAGTGCGCAAGTCTTTGCCAAAGGACTTCTCCTACATTATCCAGGAATTGCTACACGAGCGCCCGGAGGACAAGAACAAGGCTGACTATGTCAATGTAATCGTGGACACAATCATTTCGACAGGACGCGCGGATGATTTCATCGTGGCCATCTCCAACGTAATCCAGCGTCTTGCCATCGACCAGTTGCATATACTTGGTGATGTTTATGACCGTGGTCCAGGCGCGCACCGCATAATGGACTTGCTTGAGACATATCACTCCTGGGACATCACGTGGGGAAATCATGACATAATCTGGATGGGCGCAACAGCGGGCAACGACGCTTGCATGTGCTCGGTCATACGCCTTTCCTTACGCTATGCGAACCTTGCGACCCTTGAAGACGGTTACGGCATCAACCTTGTGCCTTTGGCCACATTTGCCATGGAAGCCTATGAAGATGATCCATGCACTGAGTTCTTGCCAAAAACCGATGGAGGCACAGGAGCCATTGACGACAAGACCCGTCAGCTGATTGCCAAGGAGCACAAGGCGATAGCCATACTGCAGTTCAAGCTCGAAGGACAACTCTACAAGAAACACCCTGAATGGAACATGCAAGACCGCGCCTTACTCGACCGCATCGACTATGAGAAGGGCACTATCGACATCGACGGAAAGGAATATAAGTTAACAAGCTGCAACTTCCCTACGGTTGATCCGAAAAATCCAAACGAGCTCACCAAGGAAGAGGCTAATCTCGTGGAGAAGCTTCACCACAGTTTCGAGGTCAGTGAAAAACTTCACAAGCACATCAAGTTGATGCTCTCTCACGGTTGCATGTACTCCATTTGGAACAACAACCTCCTTTTCCATGCGTCCATTCCACTTTGCGAGGACGGTTCAATGAAAAACGTGGAGATTTATCCAGGGCATTACGCAAGCGGTCAACAACTCATGACCGATGTCGGCATGCTGATAAGGTGCGCGTTCCAGAACGACTCAACGCAAAACATGATAGATTATGCCATCGACTACTTCATGTATCTCTGGTGTGGTCCTGACAGCCCTCTGTTCGACAAGTCGAAAATGGCAACCTTCGAGCGTTACTTCATCAAGGAAAAAGAGACTCACGAGGAAAAGAAAGGCTATTATTTCATCTTGCGCAACAATGAGGAAGTTTGCGACAATATCCTTAAGGTCTTTGGCATAACAGACCCGAATCGCCATATAATCAACGGCCATGTGCCAGTGAAGGCGGTGAAGGGCGAGAGCCCAATCAAGGCAAACGGTAAGCTCATGGTCATAGACGGCGGATTCTCGCAGGCTTACCATCACGAGACGGGCATTGCCGGCTACACTCTCGTATATCATAGTCGAGGATTCCAACTTGTCCAACACGAACCGTTTACCAGTACAGAGGATGCCATACTTAGAGGTACCGACATTAAATCTACAACACAAATTGTGGAGATGTCATCACGCCGCATGCTCGTGGCAGACACAGACAAGGGCAAGGAGATAAACGCGCAAATCGATGACCTTCAAGAGTTGCTCTACGCTTACAGGCATGGGTTCATCAGCGAGAGGGATACCAATGGCAAATGACGCATAACAGTCTGTTTGCTATGTTAATAGCAGTTAAACATTCGTGTATGGGGTATTCATTTAGTAACTTTGCAATAAGTTTGCATATATAGTGGAAATTCTATAATGAAGAAAAAACATATAAAGAGCACCGGACGTTCAGGACGCCTGCAAATGGTAACGCTTTGCATTAGCACGGCGTTGGTGCTTATCCTTTTGGGGCTGGTGGTCTTTTCCACGTTGACGGGACGCAATCTCTCGTCATATGTTAAGGAAAATCTTACCGTGACGATGATGCTTGAGCAAGACATGGCTGACAATGAGGCTCAGACCATAACACGCAGCCTTACGTCAAGGCCATATATCAAGACCATTCATTTCATCAGTAAGAAAACTGCGCTTCGCGACGCGGCAAAGCAGATGGGCACCGACCCTTCAACCTTTACTGATGGCGTGAATCCTTTTTCGTCATCCATAGAATTGACCCTTAAAAGCGATTATGCCAACAACGACTCTTTGGCCTGGATTTCAAAGGAATTGAAGAAATACCCGAAGGTCTCTGACATAACCTATCAAAAGGACTTGGTCGACGCGGTGAACCGCAACTTGGCGAAGATAGGCATGGCGTTGATGGTTCTTGCCCTATTGCTTACTTTTGTTTCGTTCTCCCTTATCAACAACACGGTGCGCCTTGGCATCTATGCCCGACGCTTCTCCATCCATACCATGAAGCTTGTTGGTGCCTCATGGGGCTTCATACGCAGGCCGTTTGTCTTGAATGCCGTTTTGATAGGAATCGTGGCGGCACTCCTTGCTTGTGCAGTCTTGGGTGTGGGCATGTATGCGCTGTATTGCTATGAGCCCGAAATCCTAAACATCGTTACATGGCGCGAAATGGCTATAACCGGTGCCACGGTACTGCTTTGTGGTATTATAATAACGATGATTTGCGCAAACATCTCTGTCAATAGATTCCTGCGCATGAAAGCCGGGGACTTATATAAGATTTAAATAACATTATTCAATTTGTCGTATGTCAGACAATAATAATTCTAAGCAAATGTCTGTTTCATCAAATGAACATCAGGGTGGTGGGCGCAACTATGCCTTCGACCGTACCAATTTTCTGCTAATGGCAATTGGTTTCGCGATTGTGATAATCGGTTTTGTTCTTATGAGCGGACCTGGCTCCAGTGAGCAAGTTTACAATCCCGACATCTTCAGCGTGCGTCGTATAAAGATAGCTCCTGTTGTTTGTTTTATAGGCTTTGTATCATTGATATATGCCATCATTCGTAAGCCAAAGCACTAATGACACTTTTACAGACCATAATAATATCAATCATAGAAGGCCTGACAGAGTTCTTGCCAGTTTCTTCCACCGGACACATGCTCATTGCAGAGAACTTGTTGGGTGTAGAGAATTCTGACTTTGTAAGGGCGTTTACCATTATTATCCAGTTTGGTGCAATCCTTTCTGTAGTAGTGCTCTATTGGAACAAATTTTTCCGTCTCGACCACACGCCTGCACCTGCAGGAAGCAATGGTTGGCAGAAGTTCATCCATAAGTGGCGCTTCTATTGGTTGTTGCTCGTTGCCTTTGTTCCAACAGGCGTTGTTGGTTTGGTAGTGAAAAAGTCGGGTATGATAGATTTCATGCTCACGCCTTCTAATGCAATATGGATTGTGCCGATAATGCTTGTCATTGGTGGCGTGTTCATGTTGTTCTGTGACAGTATTTTCAACAAGGGAACAGAACAAAATGAGGTAACTGAGAAAAGGGCTTTCTGGATTGGTGTCATACAATGTCTGTCCATGATTCCAGGAACAAGCCGCTCGATGGCAACAATTGTCGGTGGCATGAGCCAGAAACTCACGCGCCGCAGTGCCGCCGAGTTTTCTTTCTTCCTTGCCGTTCCTACGATGGCAGCTGCTACGGGTCTTGACATCCTCGAACTTTTCGTGGGCAGTGAAGCCGTTGGCACAGGTTGGGCAACGTCGGAGAACCTTCTTATGCTTCTCATTGGTTGCGTTGTTGCATTCATAGTGGCCCTGCTCGCCATGAAATGGTTCGTGAGCTTCCTTTCCAAGTATGGCTTCAAGTCATTTGGTTGGTATCGCATCGTTATTGGTGCATTCATCTTGATATGGATGCTCACAGGTCACAGCATGGTAATGTTTGAATAATCCCCGCTCTCTGATGGATTTTATTAAGGGAGAAATTATAGCTATAGACAAGCCATACCACATGAGCAGTTTTGGCGCACTTGCACACTGTAGGTATCTGTTGTCTCAGGCGGTAGGGCAGAAGGTGAAGGTTGGTCATGCGGGCACGCTTGACCCATTGGCAACTGGTGTTCTCATTCTTTGCACAGGCAAGTGCACAAAGCAGATTGAGGAGTTGCAGAGCCATACCAAGGAGTACACTGCTACTCTGCAACTTGGAGCTACCACACCCAGCTACGACTTGGAACATGAGGTGAACAACACTTATCCACATGACCATATAACAAAAAAGTTGGTGTTGGAGACCTTGAAACGTTTTGTCGGCGAGATAGAACAGGTGCCACCATCATACAGTGCTGTGAAAGTAGATGGAGACAGAGCTTACAAGCTACGTCGAAAAGGAGAGGAAGTTAAACTCAAGCCAAAGCATGTTCGTATAGACGAGATTGAGTTGACCGACTTTGACAAGGAAAACGCCCAAGTCTCTATTAGGGTTGTCTGTGGCAAAGGCACATATATACGTGCTCTTGCCCGAGACATTGGCAGGGCTCTTAATAGCGGAGCATATCTCACTGCTCTCAGAAGAACAAGAGTGGGTGACATAACTGTAAACGATTGTATAAATTTTGAACACTTCAACGAGTGGCTAAATGATAAACTATGAAATTATCTCAATTTAATTTCAATTTGCCTCAAGATCTTGTGGCCTTATATCCTCATAGCGTAGAGCGTGAGTTTGTTAATGATAAAGGAGAAAAAGAGTCATTCCGTGTATTCCGTCGTGATGAATCGCGCTTGATGGTGCTTCATCGCAAAAGTGGCGTCATTGACCTCTTCAAGAAAGATAGCGATGGTCAACCCATTGAAGGACAGTATCTTGACTTCCGCAATATTCTCGACTATTTTGATGAAGGTGACACGTTCGTCTTGAATGATACTAAGGTTTTCCCTGCTCGCTTGTATGGCACAAAAGAGAAGACTGACGCGAAGATAGAGGTTTTCGTTTTGCGCGAACTCAACGAAGAGACACATCTTTGGGATGTTCTCGTTGAGCCTGCAAGGAAGATAAGGATTGGAAACAAGCTCTTCTTTGACGATGCGGGTGTTATGGTAGCCGAGGTTTACGATAATACCACAAGTCGTGGAAGATCTTTGCGCTTCTTGTATGATTGTCCACACGACCAGTTCGTTCAAGACCTTTATTCTCTCGGTGAATGTCCGTTGCCTACCTATGTGTTGAATAATCGTCCTGCTGAGTCTGGCATGGAGAATATGCACGTCCACTCTCATGCAACCAAGGAAGACATGGAGAATTTCCAGACCATCTATGCGAAAAACATTGGTGCTGTTACCGCTCCTTCCACAGGTCTTCACTTCAGCCGCGAGCTGATGAAGCGCATGGAAATCAAGGGCATTAACACGGCGTATCTCACTTTGCACTGCAGCCTTAGCAACTTCTCGCAAATAGAGGTTGAGGACTTGTCAAAGCATAAGATGGACTCAGAGGCAATGGTCGTGACCAAGGAATGTTGCGAGATTGTGAACAAGACCAAGGACGCTGGTCATCGTATCTGTGCAGTGGGTTGCAGTGTGGCCAAGGCTACGGAGACTGCCACCGGAACAGATGGTTATTTGAAGGAATATGACGGATGGACATCAAAGTTCATCTTCCCGCCATATGACTATCAGCTTGCCGACTCAATGATTGCCAACTTCTACCATCCAGAGTCAACCCTCGTCATGTCAACGGCTGCCTTCGGCGGTTACGATAACGTGATGGAGTGTTATAAGCTCGCAGTGGAGCACGGCTACAAGTTCGGTTGCTTTGGCGACAGTCTTCTGATTGTAGATTAAACAAACTTGTTGATGCATACCGTTTATCTTAGCCTGGGTTCAAATATAGGCAACAGGAAACGATTGATTAGAATTGCGATAGACATGATCGATCGAGAGGTCGGTCATGTCGTTAAGCAATCAAGCCTTTACGAGACAGATCCTTGGGGATTCTTTTCACCTAACAAGTTTATCAATGCTTGCGTTTGTTGTGAGACAAGCCTCTCGCCAAGGGATGTACTTATACTTACCCAAAGAATTGAAAAGACCATAGGCAGGACAGGTAAAAGCGTTGATGGTAACTATAGTGACAGGGTCATTGACATAGACATACTTCTTTACGATGACCTTCATGTAGATGAACCAGACTTGAAGATTCCTCATCCTCTGATGTATGAAAGAGACTTCGTGATGACGCCTCTCAAAGAGATTTGTGATTTAGGAATTAGGAGTTGACTTCTATATACATTTGGCCTCATCTATTTATCATAAGCGTGCTAATGATAATACACAATGAAAGGCATTCGGCTTTCCAATGCAATGCCGTTGCCTTTCCATTGACAAGCCGTGTAGATTGCATTGGAAAGCCGATGCTTTTCCATTGCAAAGCCGAAGACGACAAAGTGAGATTGATAAAAACAAAAATGGCAACCATTGACTTGAGTTCAATGGTTGCCATTTTTGTTTTAATGATATATAACGGAAATCCCTGATTATCTGATTCTTGACATCGATTTTATCAGCTCTTCGTCGGCCTTGATTCCTGAACGTGCAAGAGCAAGCAAGATTATTGCCACTAATGGCAAGCATACCGCAAAGTTCATGGAGAAGGTTCCTATGCCTTTAAACATTGAAAATGCCATGAACGCATAATACGCATACCAAACAAGGCAAAGGATGATGCCTACAACGCATATCGTCATTTGCAACTTGCGTTTCTTGTAGAGAAAAATGTTAATCAACGATAGCGTCGCCACTATTACAATGTCGACAAACAAGATAGGATGCGCCTTGATGCCTGTGCTGGTGTAAAATCCGAGATTATACACAGCCATCTCAGCCCCCAACGTGGCACTGTTCGTCAGTTTGCCTATTGGTAGGCAAAGGCAAACGATGAGTGCTGCCAGCGCAAGGAGCAGATATATGGTTTGTTTACGCTGTATCATAGAGCTTACAAATCCATGTCGGCTGCCTCGTCGGTTGTCTTTGAAGGGTCTCTCCAATAGACGTTACCCTCCATGAACTCTTGTGTGGCAAGAAGAGTTGGCTTGGGCAGTTTCTCGTAATAGCGGCTGATCTCGATCTGCTCGCGGTTCTCAAACACTTCCTCAAGCGAGTCGTTGTAGGATGCGAACTCTTGAAGCTTCTTGCTCAAATCAGACTTGATTTCAACACCGATTTGGTTAGCGCGTTTGCCAATAATAACCACACTTTCATAGATGTTGCCTGTCTCCGTGCACATATCCATGATGTTGCGAGTGACGGTGTTTACTGGAGCCTTTGATTTTCTGTAATCCATCTTAATACAGTATATTATAATAATATATTATTGTTAATCTTTAGCGTTTGCGGTCACTTCCTTGCATTTTTCTATAAATTGCTCAGCCGTTTTTTTCTCCTTTGAGTCTGGAAACTCGTTGAGGAAACCGTAGCATTCGTCCTCAGCGTCTTGGTAGCGTTCAAGCTTTTTCTCCTCTACGCTCTGCTGGGCAAGGTGGAACTTGCTTTTCATTATCAGCGTGGAAAATTCCTCGCGTTTTTTAGTGTATGGGTAATCCTTCAAGGCGTTTTGCGCGGTTACGATGCAAGCCTGATAGTTGTTTCCGCCGTCGTCGCTACCGCTGTTGTTTCCAAAATATGTGCCGAGGTTATAATACAATTCAGCTGAGTACAATTCCTTCTGCACAAGTTTGTCCTGCAACTCGAAAAGCTTGTTTTGCGCTTCCTCCTTATGCTTTGAGTCTGGATACAAGTCCATGTATTCCTGGAAGGCGTTGATTGCCGCCACAGTCTCCGTTTGGTCAAGGCGTGGTTCCGGCGTGCTCATGAAGAGGCTCTGACCTATATAATATTTGGCTACTTCGGCATATTCGCCACGGGGGTAAGACTTGCAATACTTCTTGAAAGTCTCCGCAGCCGTCTCGTAGTCCATGTTCTTATACTCAGCCATACCGAGCATATACAAACATTCTTGGGCATCCTGACTACCCTTTTGCGGCACGATCAAGTCTTGAAGCAGAGTTGCCGCACGTTGGTTTTTGCCCAATGCGTAGCTCTCTTTGGCATACTCATATTTGTATTTGGTGTCATTCGACTTGTACACGCTGTTGAACTCCTTGGCGCAACCGCTAAGGAGCATCAATGGGGTAAGCGCTGCTAAAGCTTGTTTTATCATACTCTCTTTTTAATGAGCCTTTAAATACGACTTGCAAATTTACACACATTTATCTGGTAAACCAAATATGTTGTGATTTTTTTAGCAAAATTTCGAGAATATATGTGCATAACTGACATAAAATAGCTAACTTTGTCTGACATGAAGTTTCAATTGTCTTCCAAGTATAAACCAACGGGCGACCAGCCACAGGCCATCGCGCAGCTTACCGAAGGCGTGAAAAGAGGTGATCCCGCCCAAGTGCTTTTGGGTGTGACGGGGTCTGGTAAGACGTTTACCGTGGCCAATGTCATAGCCAATGTCAACAAGCCAACGCTCGTGTTGAGCCACAACAAGACATTGGCGGCGCAGTTGTACGAGGAGATGAAAGGTTTCTTTCCGAACAACGCTGTCGACTACTACGTAAGCTATTACGACTATTACCAGCCCGAGGCTTACCTCCCGTCCACCGACACTTACATTGAAAAGGATCTCGCCATAAACGATGAGATTGACAAGCTGCGTCTTGCCGCCGTGAGCGACTTGCTGTCTGGCAGGAAAGACGTGGTAATAGTGTCGTCGGTCTCGTGCATCTACGGCATGGGCGCGCCTGTGGCGATGCAAGAGAATATTATAAAGGTAAAGCGCGGACAGAGGCTGGACCGCAATGAATTCTTGCGCAAGCTCGTCAGCTCGCTATACGTAAGAAACGACATCGACCTCCAACGTGGCAGCTTCTCGGTCAAGGGCGACACGGTCACCATAGCCATGGCCTACTCCGACACGCTGCTCAGGGTGACTTGGTGGGACGACGAGATCGACAGCATCGATGAGGTTGACGCCGTTACCATGCACACCATACAGCGTTTTGCCGAATACGACCTCTACCCTGCCAACCTTTTCGTGACCTCCAACGAACAGACGGACAACGCCATACGCATGATCCAGGACGACCTCGTGAAGCAAGAGGCATATTTCCACGAGATTGGAGACGAGATAAAGGCGCAGAGGATAAAGGAGCGCGTGGAATACGACATGGAAATGATAAAAGAGTTGGGGCATTGCTCGGGCATTGAGAACTATTCTCGCTATTTTGATGGCAGGCAGCCTGGCGAGAAACCTTATTGCCTGCTCGACTTCTTCCCCAAGGATTTCCTGTTGGTCATTGACGAGAGCCATGTCACCGTGCCGCAAATCAACGCTATGTTTGGAGGCGACCGTGCCCGCAAGCGCAACCTTGTGGAATATGGCTTCCGTCTGCCCGCGGCTTTCGACAACCGCCCGTTGCGCTTTGATGAGTTTCACGACATGCTTCATCAGGTCATTTATGTCTCGGCAACCCCCGCCAACTACGAACTTCAAGAGTCGGAAGGCGTTGTTGTCGAACAACTTATCCGTCCCACGGGTCTGCTTGATCCTGAGATAGAAGTCAGACCTTCGGAAAACCAGATTGACGATTTGCTCGACGAGATACTCACGCGTAGCCATAAGCAGGAACGCGTGTTGGTGACCACGCTCACGAAGCGCATGGCAGAGGAGCTTACCGAATATCTGCTAAACCATAATGTCAGGGCAAGCTATATACATAGCGACGTGGCCACTCTCGACAGGGTGAAGATAATGAACGACCTCAGGGCAGGCGTCTACGATGTGTTGGTGGGCGTCAACCTTCTTCGCGAGGGTCTCGACTTGCCCGAGGTCTCGCTTGTCGCCATACTCGATGCCGACAAGGAGGGTTTCTTGCGCAGCCATAGAAGTCTGACGCAGACTGCGGGACGTGCGGCGAGAAACGTCAACGGCAAGGTGATAATGTATGCCGACACCATAACGGAGAGCATGCAAAAGACTATAGACGAGACCTCAAGGCGAAGAATGATACAGATGAAGTTCAATGAGGACCACAACATCACGCCAAGGCAAATCGTCAAGGAAATAAAAGGCTCGTTGCCCGAAACTGACGGCTCGCAGAAGCCAAAGGCAAAAGCCGGAATGGCGTATAGCTATGTGGAGCCAGACAAGGCCGCCTTTGCCGCTGACCCGATAATAAACGAGATGACCCGCCCCGAACTTGAGAAAAGCATCGACAACACCAAGCGTCTCATGGAAGAAGCGGCAAAACGACTCGACTTCATACAAGCCGCCCAATATCGTGACGAAATGCTCAGGTTGCAGAAGATGCTTGAACTCAAAAAAAGTTAAATCACGACGATGTCTATAGATTGACGATGTTAATTTGTAATTTTGCTTTTATAAAGTGGGATATTAACGATAAGTTTAACAAGAATTTTAAAACACTATGCATATGAAGAAATTGATAGCCTCGATCCTTGCTCTCGTTCCAATGTTGGCTATGGCTCAAAACAATGCCTGGGAGATACCCGACCAGCCAAAGCAAACAACAAAGGTCGTCCAGAAGAAAGAAGTGAAAAAGGTAGACCAGAAATATCTTTCCGGCGCGGTGCCCGAGGTTGACGGCGAGGTCGTTTTCACCCTCGACAAGGATGTGCCCGGCATGTCGGCCGACAACATCTACGAAAAGGTCTACGAGGTCATCTCCAGCGTAGTGGAAGAAGGCAAGAGCTCGGGCTTACAGCCTGAGGCACGCATAGCTGCCGTCAACAAGGCCGAGCATAGCATAGCCGCACGTGTCAAGGAGTGGCTCGTGTTCTCGTCAAACTTCATCTCGCTCGACAGGACGGAGTTCAACTACACGCTCATTGCCACGGCTTCTGACGGCCATGTCAACTTGAAGATGTCACGCATCAGTTATGCTTATGAGATGAACCGCAAAGACGCATCAGGCATGAAGGAGAAGGCAGAGAAATGGATTACCGACAAGTACGCGCTCAACAAAAAGCAAACCAAGCTCTCCCCTATCAGCGGAAAGTTCAGGCGCAAGACCATTGACCGCAAGGACAATATTTTCCAGCGCATCTGCGAAGCTCTCAACGTGAAATATTAATGCGAACGCGCCATAAGCGAAAAACACGAAGCAAATGCTAACAAAAAGCTCATACAGGGACAAGCCGCAACTGCCGGAGAAAGACCAATTCCGCAGCACTCGCCAATGGCTGAACATCATTTTCATGGTGGGTGCCGTTGCCGGTGTCCTGACTTACATGTTTCACACGCCCCAGACCTTGGGAATAATAATTGTCCTTGTTTCCATGGTCTTCAAAATCGTTGAATGCGCTTTACGCTTTATTAAATGAAGAAAATCCTTTCCTTCATTCTTCTTGCGATCCTGTCGGCAACCCCTCTGTGGGCACAGTTTGAGACTGCCAATTCCGAGATGACGGGGTTGGGCGGCACTATGGGCAACCAGAGCAACCGCACAGGAAAGCCCGACTCGCTCGGAACCGACAAGGAGATACCCGAAGGCATACACGTTTGGACTGTCGATTCTCGATTCGGAGATCGTGTGGAGGCCAAGCCCGACACGCTCTCGCACATGTTCATGAACTCCATTTTCACCACCGGCAAACAATCGGAGTATAACAGTACCGGAAACCTTGGAGCGCCCCGCCAAGCGAGGCTCTTCATTGACAGGATGGAGAACAACAATTTCATCTTCGTCAATCCATACGATTTTGTGGTGACACCCGTGGAGAAATTCCAATTCACCAATACCCTGTCGCCACTCACGAGCATCGCTTACAACACCTGTGGCAACCGCACCAACGGTGAAGACCATTTCAAGACAAAATTTGCCGTGAATGCCGGCAAGCGTCTTGGCGTGGGCTTCTTGATCGACTATATCTATGGTCGCGGATACTACAATGCCCAGTCGACCTCACATTTCAAGGCTTCGCTTTTTGGCAGCTACATCGGCGACCGTTATCAGGCTCACCTCCTTTTCAACACCCTCCATCAGAAGGTTACGGAGAATGGCGGCATACAGAGCGACCTCTATATAACGCATCCAGAGTCGATAGAAGAGAATTTCGCGACTTCGGAGATACCGACGATGCTTGAGCAAAACTGGAACCGCAACGACAATCAGCATATTTTCTTCACCCATCGCTATAGCTTTGGATTCAACCGCAAGGTGCCAATGACGCCAGAGGAAATCAAGGCGAGGAAGTTTGCCATTGAGTCGCAAAAAGAGCAGGATGAGAGAAAGGCAAAGGAAAAGGCCGAGCAGGAGGCAAAGGACGCAGGCATGGAGTTTGACAAGAAGAATGTCAAGTTGCCCAAGTCATACGCCGGCCGCCCAGACAATGCCAAGGTAGCAGCCAAGGCAGCTCCGACCGACTCCACTGCCACAATGGCGGACAGAGTGAAGGTTGACGGCAAGAACATGGCCGACAGTCTCTTGGCCGCATCCAACAAGGCCAAGGAAGACACAGCGTGGCTTAAAGATGAGTATGTGCCAGTGACAAGCTTGATCCACACTGCCGATTTCACCACTTATCGCCGCATCTATCAGTCTTATTACACTCCAGATAACTATTATCTCGACACTTACAAGGTGAAAGAACGCCTGACGGGCGATTCCATCTACGACAAGACAAGCAACTGGAACCTGCGCAACACCTTTGCCATAGCCTTGCTTGAGGGTTTCAACAAATGGATTAAGACGGGAGCGAAGATATTCGCCACCCATACGCTGAGCCACTATGTGTTGCCCGACTCTGTGGGCACCACGTCGTGGAATGAGCATAGCGTCACGGTAGGCGCGCAGCTCAGCAAGGCTCAGGGAAAGAGCCTTCACTTCAATGTCACAGGCGACGTGGCTCTTTTGGGATACAATGTCGGAGAGATCAAGATAGACGGAGGCATTGACCTCAACTTTCCTCTCCTTGGCGACACCATGACGCTTGCCGCGTCTGGATTCTACCACCATGTCAAGCCATCGTTCTATTATCGCCATTACCAGTCGCGCCACCTTTGGTGGAACTCGGACGATCTGTCGATGATAGACCATTTTCGCGCGCAGGGCGTGTTGAACTATGCCAAGACGCGCACGCGTTTCCGCTTCGCATTCGATGAGATAAGCAACTATGCCTATTTCGCCAGTTCTTTCACTGCTTCTAACGATAAAGGTCGCCTATACAACATGGCTTACTCGCGCCAAGCAAGCAGCCCTATAACCGTGCTCACGGCTGAAGTGGCACAAGATGTGGCTTTCGGGCCGCTCCATTGGGAGACAACGCTGACATGGCAGAAATCTACCAACCAAGATGTGTTGCCCTTGCCGAGCATCAACGCCTATACCAATCTGTACCTGCGCTTCAAGATAGCGCGTGTGCTCAATTGTGACTTAGGTGCGGACGCGAGGTATTTCACCAAATACGCAGCTCCCGAATATACCCCCTCCCTCGGGCAATATACCGTGCAAGAGAATGAGACCAAGCAGAAGATTGGCGGCTATCCTGTCATCAACGCTTACTTGAATTTCAAGCTCAGCCGCGCGCGTTTCTTCGTGATGATGAGCCATGTGAACTGCGGATCTGGCAACAAGGAATATTTCTTCACGCCAAACTATCCGCTCAACGGGCGTGTGTTCAGGTTCGGCATCAGCTGGAACTTTGCCGATTGACCTTGCGTATAGACAATGACAGAAAACGAGCAGATAAAAACAAATTCCATAAGCGCGTGGTTGCTTGCCGCGCGCCCCAAGACTCTTGCCGGTGCCGCGGTGCCGGTGATGATAGGCGTTGCGCTTGCGTTGCACGCTACCGGGATGCAACATTTCCGCTTGGTGCCTGCGGCATTGTGCTTCTTGTTTGCTTTCCTCATGCAGATAGACTCGAACCTCATCAACGACTATTTCGACTTTCGCCATGGCAACGACGATCCCGCTACCCGTCTTGGACCCAAGCGCGCCTGTTCCGAAGGTTGGATAACGCCTCGTGCGATGGTGTCAGGCATTGCCATTGTTTCGGTCTTGGCTTGTGCCGTTGGGCTTCCGCTTATATGGTATGGAGGCTGGCAGATGATAATCGTAGGTGCGGCTTGTGTGCTTTTTGCCTTCCTCTATACCACGTTCTTTTCCTATCAAGGTCTGGGCGATGTTCTCGTGTTGGTCTTCTTTGGCGTCGTGCCCGTATGCTTCACCTATTATGTCATAATTCCCGACGCAATGCGTGTGGTGACGTGGCAAGTGATAGCCATTTCCGTCGGTTGCGGCTTGGTCATAGACACCTTGTTGTGCGTCAACAACTTCCGCGACCGCGACAACGACAGGAGAGACGGAAAGCTCACGCTCATTGTCAGGTTGGGCGAAAAACGCGGTGCCATGCTTTACAATGCGGTCGGCTCTTTTGGTGCGGCGTTAACCATGCTCGTGATAATGTCTCTGGCACGCCATGCCCAGTTGGCGGCGGTATGTGTCTTCCCTTTTCTTGTCTACGCCTACAAGCATTCTCAGAGTAATGCCAAGTTGCGAGAGATATGGAAAGGTCGGGAACTAAACAAAGTGCTCGGCATGACGGCACGCGACATGTTCGTCTATGGCTTGATGACCGTGATGGCGATATTCCTTTCTTCCTTATAACACCACGACTTTATAAAATTCTATTTTGCCTATGAATGTCAGTCTCGACATAATGAGTTTCATTGAGCAACAGATATTGCCACGCTACAATGCCTTTGGGCGTTCTCATGGCCTAGTCCATGCGTTGAGAGTGATAAAAAACTCGATGGAGCTTGCCAATATGCTTGGTGCCGATGTGGACATGGCATATGTCATAGCGGCTTACCACGACTTAGGCATGGAAGGTCCGCGCGCCATTCACCACATCTTGGGAGGCAAGATTCTCGCCTCTGACGCGCGCCTTCGCAAATGGTTCTCGCCAGAGCAGATAAAGATAATGAAAGAGGCAGTGGAGGATCACCGTGCGTCTTCGTCTCATGCGCCACGCTCCATATACGGAAAGATAGTGGCGGAAGCTGACAGGGACCTTGACCCGGAGGTTATATTCACACGCGCCATCGAGTTTGGACTCGAACGCCAGCCCGAACTCAACAAAGAGCAGCAGTGGAAAAGGTTCTGCGGACACATGGAGGAGAAATACGGTATTAATGGTTACATACACCTATGGATCAACGGCTCGCCCAACGAGGCTCGTCTCAAGCAAGTGCGTGAAATCATTGCCAATAAAGCCATGCTCAGGCAGACATTTGAGAGAATATACGGTCAGCATACCACACTTTAAACAAAAACAAGCAAGCATTGCATACGCAACCACTTAAAACACAACACGATATGAAGAGACTTACATTAACCTTGGTTTTTGCCGTCATCACAATGATGATTAGCGCCCAGTCACAATTGAAGAAGGTTTACGACGAGACCATTAACCCCATGGAACAGATAGACAAGGCGCTCGCCACTGTAAAATCTGACTCTAATCAGAAGTTCGTTATCTGCCAGGTGGGTGGCAACTGGTGTCCTTGGTGTCTTCGATTTGCCGACTTCATAAGCAAGGATTCCGACATAATGAAGGTTGTCAACGACAATTTTGTGTACCTTCATGTGAACTATAATCCACGAAAAGACAACAATGCCACGGCAGAGGCTTTGATGAAACGTCTCGACAATCCCCAGCGGTTTGGTTTCCCCGTTTTTGTCGTGCTCGACGGTGACGGCAAGGTGCTGCATATCCAAGACTCAAGTTTCCTGGAGGAAGGCAAAGGCTACAACAAGGATAAGGTGTTGCGTTTCCTGAACAACTGGACACCAAAGGCTGTAGGCAAGTAATCAGTCGGCTTTCTTGTCATTTAATACTTTTTATCACTACCTTTTAAAGATTTATAGTTAAATATGCTTATATTTGCAACTGATTAAAAGGTAAATGATAAAAAGTATTGGAATGATAGACAAGAGATATACACTGATTCTAACAGCATTAACCCTTATATTTCCTTTTTTCATTAGCAGCGCGCGCTCTGCGGTTGTTACTGGTGCTGAACAAACCGATGCTTACCTGAAGTTGCTCAAGGGCAAGCGTGTGGCCCTTTTCTCCAACCAGTCAGGAGTAGTGGGCGATAAGTTGACATTGGATGTCTTGCTTGAACATCAGGTCAACGTGGTGGAGATATTCTCCCCTGAGCATGGTTTCCGTGGCAAGGCAGATGCTGGCGAGAAGGTCAGCTCGTCGGTCGACAGCAAAACCGGTGTACATGTATTCTCTTTGTATGGCGCGCCAAAGGATGCGCCCAACAAGGACGAGATGGCGAAGTTTGACATTCTCGTCACCGACATCCAAGACGTTGGTCTGAGATACTACACATATTATATAACGATGATGCGGCTGATGGATCGTTGTGCAGAATATGGCAAGCGCATGATTATCCTCGACCGTCCAAATCCCAACGGCTTCTATGTGGATGGTCCGCTTCTGGACATGAAACATGCTTCGGGTGTTGGAGCGTTGCCCATTCCTATCGTACATGGCATGACTCTCGGAGAGTTGGCAAAGATGATCAACGGTGAGCGTTGGCTCAAGTCGGGGAAGACATGCAAACTGACAGTGATTCCCTGCAAGAATTATACGCACCAAACGAGATATGACCTGCCTGTGGCACCGTCGCCCAACCTGCCAAACATGAAGTCGGTGTATCTTTACCCGTCTCTGTGTTATTTCGAGGCAACCCCTGTGAGTTTAGGGCGTGGCACCGACAAGCCTTTCCAGATATTCGGACACCCTGCGATGAAAGGCTACGGTTTCAGTTTCACTCCTGAAAGTCGTCCCGGGGCGAAGAACCCACCACAGCTTGGCCAGACGTGCTACGGCAGAGACCTTAGCCAGTTGGGAGACTCTGACATTTGGGCGCGCAAGATAGACCTTGGCTACCTCATTGAGGCATACAACGCAGTGAATATAGGTGACAAGTTCTTCACCTCGTTTTTTGAGAAACTCGTTGGCGTTGACTATGTGCGCGAGATGATTGAGCAAGGCAAGACCGCGGCGGAGATAAGCCAAATGTGGCAAGGCGACGTGGAAAAGTTTAAAAAACAACGACGCAAATACCTCTTGTACAAGGAGTGAGGATGCAAGTATGAGCGAGTATAAGATACGATTGTTCACCAAGGGAAACAAGTTGCCACAGATGCGTTGTGACGACTTTTTCCACTCCGCTGAATTGTTCCATATCATGGAGAATTCTCAGGGGCAGCGACCTTATATGGCCGTAGCCTATAAGGAAAATGGTGATATAGTGGCTCATATGCTTGCTTATATACATCATCGCAAGACGTGCTTGCCACCTTTCCTTTATTCGCAAGGCAGAATATACGGTGAGGGCGAATATGAGGACGACACGGACAAAGAGTTGATATTCAGTTTGATGCTTCACGAGATTACTGTTAAGTTGCGCAGGAAGCTTTGTCTCTACATAGAGTTTAGCGACCTCTCCACGAAGATGTTCGGTTACAAATATTTCCGCAAGGAGAAGTTCTTTCCCGTCAACTGGCAAGAAGTGCACAATTCGCTCCATTCACGGCCTCCCGTTGAGCGCCTGTCGGAAAAGATGAAAGAGCGGATAAGGAAGAGCTATAATGCCGGTGTGGAGACACGTGAGGCTAAAACAGATGAGGAAGTGCATAGCTTTTACAAGCTACTGCACGGCTTCTACCGCTTGAAGCTCCGCAGGATAATACCCCAAGAAGCGCATATCCGACAACTGTATGATAGCGACAACGTCAGGATATTCTTGACCCTGTTCAAGGGTAAGGTGATAGGCGGTTGTCTTTGTGTGTTCAGCGACGGCAACTCGTTTCTTTGGTATCTCGCGTCCAAACGCAAGCGCTATGCCCTACTCCATCCAAATCTCATGACGGTTTGGGAAGCCATCTCGTGGTCATGGAAACACAACTACGCCCACATCAATTTCCTTGACGTGGGATTGCCATTCCACAAGAATCCTTTCCGCGAATTCATATTGTCGTTTGGCGGCAAGCCTGTCGGCAAATACAGATGGTTCAGGATAAACATACCGTGGGTAAACGCGTTGTTGGGATATCTTTACAGGGAATGAACTTAGAAGAAACCTGTAACTCTTGGATGATAACAATAAAATATAGTGTGATATGAAGAAGAGAGTATTATTAATGCTTATGTTCGTCTTGACTTTTGCCACGGCCGTGGCACGGTCATCGGCAGACAGCGACACCACCAGATGGGCAATCATCAATGTGTCTTGTTGCAACCTTCGCACCACAGGTGATTATGATGCAGGCATGGAGTCGCAGGCATTGCTTGGCATGCCCGCAAAGGTCATAGAGGGCGGAACATGGGTGAAGATTGAGACGCCCGACGAATATCCGGCATGGGTGCTGAAGTCATCACTTGTCTTGGTCAATAAACAGCAATTGGAAGCATGGAACCAAGCGCCACAAGTTGTCGTGACGTCTATTTATGGCTTCGTCTACGAAAAACCAAGCACGAGTTCACAACACGTAAGCGATGTTGTGGCAAGCAACCGCCTAAAGCTATTGGGAAAGACAGGCTCTTTCTATAAGGTGGAATATCCTGACGGCAGAAAAGGATATATCTCGGTAAAAGACGCCCAAAAAGTAGCCGACTGGAGAAAAGCAATTAAGCAAGATGCCAATAGCATCATAGCAACTGGGATGAAACTCAATGGCATTCCCTATATGTGGGGCGGAATGAGCACCAAGGGCGTTGACTGCAGCGGTTTCATCCGCACAATATTATATATGCACGACATTGTCGTTCCACGCAATGCCTCGCAGCAAGCTAAGAAAGGGCAGCATCTGGTGATAGAACCGGATTTCAGCAACCTAATCCCAGGCGACCTTGTGTTCTTTGGCAGGAAGGCGACAGAAGACAAGCCCGCTCACGTCTCTCACGTTGGCATGTATATTGGCAACAAGAAATTCATCCATTCACTTGGGTGGGTTCATGTGAGCAGTTTCAATCCCTCCGATCCCGAATATGATGAATACGACCTTAACCGCTTGTTGTGGGCGCAAAGGATTTTGCCATACATCAACAAGGAAGATGGATTGACCACAACAGACAAAAACGAGTTCTACAAATAGATTCAATATTAACCGTTGACATCATAAAACGAAGAAAATATCTACGATATGACATCAAGAAGAGATTTTATCAAGAAAGCCGCACTGACGACGGTTGGCTCAGCCTTGGCCTTGTCTAACATCGACGCGCTCAACATCATCGGTTCAAAAACCAAGAACGTGAACATCAACAGGAAGGGAACGTCCAAAAAGCTGGAAATGAAATTCTTCCCTTATGAGCTGAAACTGCGTCATGTTTTTACCGTGGCCACATACTCTCGCACCACGACACCCGACGTGCAGGTCGAAATAACCTACGACGGCGTGACAGGATATGGTGAGGCTTCCATGCCTCAGTATCTTGGGCAAACAGTGCAGAGCGTCACGGCGTTCTTGCAAAAGGTGGACTTGAGCCAATTCAGCGATCCTTTTCAGCTGGAAGACATCTTGGCTTATGTAGACAGCCTCTCGCCCGGCGACACGGCAGCCAAAGCCGCTGTGGACATCGCCCTCCACGACCTTGTGGGCAAGCTCTTGGGTGCTCCATGGTATAAGATTTGGGGATTGAACAAGGACAAGGCACCATCTACCACCTTTACCATTGGCATAGACACGGCAGAGGTGGTGAAACAAAAGACAAGGGAGTGCGCAGACCAGTTCAACATATTAAAGGTAAAGCTGGGTCGCGACAACGACAAGGAGATGATAGAGACCATAAGGAGCGTCACCGACCTGCCCATTGCCGTGGACATCAACCAAGGTTGGAAAGACAAAGAGAAAGCCATCGATGAAATCTATTGGCTGAAAGAGCACGGCATCGTGATGGTTGAGCAGCCAATGCCCAAAGAGATGATAGACGACATCGCTTGGATAACCGAGAAGAGCCCATTGCCCATCTTCGCCGATGAGGCCATACAGCGGTTGAAAGACATCAAGAGCCTGGAAGGCGCTTATACTGGAATCAACATCAAGCTGATGAAATGCACCGGCTTGCACGAGGGTTGGAAAATGCTCAACTACGCACGGGCCATAGGCATGAAGGTGATGGTGGGCTGCATGACGGAGACCTCCTGTGCGGTCAGTGCAGCGGCACAACTGTCACCTGCTGTCGATTTCGCCGACCTTGACGGCAACCTTCTCATTTCCAACGACAGGTTCAAGGGTATGGAAGTTGTGAAAGGTAAGATAACTTTGCCTGACCTCCCCGGCATTGGCGTGGTAAAGATCTAAAAAGACAGGGGTATATCTAGATCCTAAATTAAAGAAAAATAAGAACTCGTTGCTTGCTTTCTTTGAAGGCCAAGCAACGAGTTCTTATTTTTATATACAAAAAATACATTTCAAAAGACGGAAACAAGCACGATGGAAAGAAGACTTATATTAAAATAACGATTTTGCAGTTTCTACTACATTTTTTTGACCTTTATGCCTACTTTTTATTGTTTGTTTGATGTTCTTTTCTAAGAAATGTTTACTTTTGCAAACACTTTTGACAATTATAATACATTTAAAAAATACGAGTGCGGGCAATGGCCGTTATGTCTGCATCACGAATAATAATAGTTAGCGGTCAAAACAACACGCATGCATATGCAAAAATCCTATTTCAACGCTAGGCTTCTTATGCTGTCGGCATTGCTTTCGGGGGGAGCAATGCAAACTTTTGCCACATCCGGCACAAGCACAGGTAAGACTACCGAGCTATTGTCTACTGATCAACAAAAACAGACCATCAAAGGTTCTGTAAAAGACACCAATGGTGATCCGATCATTGGTGCCACGATTAAAGTGAAAGGCTCCACAGGCGGTACCGTTACCGATGTCGATGGTAAATTCACGCTCGACGCCCCATTAGGTGCCGAACTCGAAATCAGTTCTATAGGCTACATCAAACAGTCAGTCAAGGCCAAGGGCAACCTCGCGGTCACGCTGAAGGACGATTCGCAAGTGCTCGACGAGCTTGTCGTGGTCGGTTACGGTGTGCAGAAGAAGGAGAACCTTACAGGTGCTGTGGCTTCCGTCAACGCAGAGCAGCTTGCTGCCCGTCCTGTGTCAAGCATTTCTTCAGCATTGGCAGGTGAGATGCCTGGTGTCACAGCCGTGCAGACCACCGGTGCTCCTGGTAGCCAGAACGCCACAATCACCGTGCGCGGTAAGAACTCCATCAATTCAGCCTCTCCGCTCGTCATTGTAGACGGTGTGCCTGGCTCGCTGAACGTCATCAACCCTTCTGAAGTTGAGTCGGTGACGGTGTTGAAGGATGCCGCATCGGCAGCTATCTATGGTGTGCAGGCCGCAAATGGCGTCATACTCGTCACCACAAAGAAAGGCAAAACCGGCAAGACTACAGTCTCCTACAACGCTACATTCTCATGGTCTTCGCTCCTTTCAAAGCTTGACCTCGTAGATGCCTACGGCTACGCATATCTTTACAACGAGGCTTATCTTAACGACCACCCAGGCGCAACAAAACCGTTCTCCGACGAAACCGTGGAGAAATACCGCACTGGCGAACTGGCAAGCACAGACTGGTATAAGGAGGCTCTTACTGGTAGCGGATTCGAGCACCAGCACAACCTGACGCTGAGCGGCGGCAACGAGAAGACAACCTATAATCTATATCTTGGCTATCTCGGACAGGATGGTGTCACAAAGGACATCGACTACAAACGTATCAATGCCCGCATGAACATCACCTCGCAAATCAACAAGTACATAACTCTCGGCCTCAACGCCTCAGGCTACCGTGGCACAAAGCGCGACGCATGGAGTGGTTATACGCAGGTAATCCAGGGTATTTCGCGCTCGCATCCTACAGATCCCGTGTATGATGAAAAAGGCAATTTCAAGTATGTTGGTGTTGACAACCCAGTCGCCGTGCAGGGACGCGACAAGACCGGTTGGACCAAGGACGTAAACCAAGAGGTGTTCCTCATCGGTACGGCAGAAATCAAGCCAATCAAGGATCTCAGCATCAAGGGTGTCTACTCTTGGCGCAACTGGACAGACGACCAGACCGGATTCAAAAAGACTTGGGGTTATGGCACATACAGCTCTGGCCAGCGCCAGGGATACGTGCGCAACTACAACTACGACTATCTCACTGGCCAGATTCTTGTCAACTACAACAAGTCGTTTGGCGATCACAACCTCGCCGTGCTTGCCGGTTTGGAGTCGTATGACGTGAAGTATCACTATGTTACGGCTACACGTCAGGGCGGTGGCAACAACAATCTCGACGAGTCGCTCAACACACTCGATTCTTCTTCACAACAGAACACGAACGGTGGCACGGAGATGACACGTCTGTCATACTTCGGCCGTTTGCAGTACAACTACGCCGGCAAGTACCTCTTCGAGGCTAATATCCGTCGCGATGCTTCTTCACGCTTCCCGAAGGCTACCCGTTGGGGTACGTTCCCTGCATTCTCTGCTGGCTGGCGTATCTCTGAGGAGAAGTTCATGAAGAATGTCGATTGGCTGAGCAACCTCAAGCTGCGTCTCGGTTGGGGTAAGACCGGTAACGAGGAGCTGTCTTCGTCCGACCTCTATCCTTCGGTGGCTACTTATGCTTATGGTTCTACCATGTTCAACAACACGCTTTATTCCACCGCTTACGAGAGCCGTCTTGTGAACGACAAGCTGAAGTGGGCAACCGTCACCAACTACGAGTTGGGTCTCGATGCTGGCTTCCTTGACAACAAGATCACGATGGAGCTTTCTGTCTATAAGAAGAAGACCAACGACATGCTCCTCTACTTGCCGCTTCAGGGCGTAATTGGCCTGTCGGAACCAGCACAGAATGTGGGTAGCGTGCAGAACACCGGTTTCGAGCTTACGCTTGGCCACAACAACCGCATTGGCAAGGACTGGAAATACAATGTGTCACTCAACATGTCTTACAACAAGAATAAGATTCTTGACATGGCAGGCACTGAAGGTCCAACAAGCGATTCCAACATCTGGAACCTTGAGGGATATGCCATCAACTCTTACTATGGATATGTGGCTGACGGCTTGTTCCGTACACAGGAGGAACTCGACAAGGGCCCGAAGCGCACTGGCAACGAGAAACTTGGCGACATCCGCTATAAGGACCTCGACGGCGACGGCAAGATCACAGCTGCTGGCGACCGCCAGATCATTGGCAACCAGTTCCCCAACTGGACAGGTGGCTTCAACTTCAGCGTGAGCTATAAGGGCATTGAGCTGAGCGGACTTCTTCAAGGAGCGTTCGACTGCAAGCGCTACTATAATGGTGAGTGTTCATACGCCTTCTTCAACAGCGCTTCTTGCTTGAACAAGCACTGGAACCGCTGGAGCGAGGAAAACACGAGCGGCACTTTCCCACGCTTGTCACTTTCATCGCAGACAAACTACCAGTTGTCAACATTCTGGCTGCAGGACGCATCATACGTTCGCTTGAAGAACCTTATGCTTTCTTATACACTGCCCACAGATATTATCAAGCACATTGGTTTGTCGTATGCCCAGGTTTACGTTACAGGCGAGAATCTGTTTACTATCACAGGACTTGACAAGGGCCTTGACCCAGAGTCGGGCAATTCTCGTGGCTGGTCTTACAGTAACGTGAGAAAGATTTCACTTGGTGTTAAACTTACATTCTAATAAAGTAAAAAATGAAGAGTAAAATATTTAATATAGCGCTGGCTTTTGTCGGAATGGCTGCCTTTTCATCGTGCAGCGACTTCCTTGACAAGGCGCCAAAGGATGAACTCTCCGACGCAAGTTTCTGGAAGAGCAGCACCGATGCCGAGATGTATGTAAGCGACATGTACAACTATCTCGGTTGGTCAGCAGATGAGGCCATCAACACCGATGACGCCACAATGGGTATCAAATGGGCT
Organism: Escherichia coli; assembly: GCA_963593695.1. GTDB lineage: Bacteria > Bacteroidota > Bacteroidia > Bacteroidales > Bacteroidaceae > Prevotella. Next base: position 44,603 of record CAVBBO010000044.1, read on the forward strand.
GCAGGCAACGAAGCCAAGGGTGTATACGACCCTTCCGACTATGGATGGGGTAGCGAATACACCTACATACGTGAGGCAAACCTGGCGCTAGAGAAGATGCCATCAGTGGAGATGAGCGATGACACACGCAAGAAGCTCGAAGGACAGGCCTACTTCTTCCGTGGCTACATCTATTTTAACCTCATTCAGACCTTTGGCTCCGTGCCTTATGTTGACAAGCCTTTGACTCTTACCGACCTCAATGACATTGAGCAGTCGTCGCGTGAGGAAGTTTACACCAAGGTCATGGCCGATCTCGACAAGGCCATCGAATACCTTCCTGAGAAATGGGAAGGCGTTGATTTAGGACGCGTAACCAAGGGCGCCGCACGTGCAGTCAAGATGCGTGCTGCCATGTACTATGGCGACAACCAGACCGCAGCAAACGAGGCTAAGTCCATCATACAGTCGGGCCAATACGACCTTTGGGACAAGAACAACACAGGCAAGTATGCCAACTTGTTCTGGGAAGAGACGGACGGTTGTGCAGAGAACATCCTCTACATACAGTACAACGCTCCAACCAAAACCAATTATCTCATTGGTTGGGAGTGCTTCCCGACACTCGGTTGGGGTGGCATGGATCCAACGCAGGACCTTGTAGACGCATTTGAGGATACCGACGGTAGTCCAATCTATAAGACCAACGACGCCGGCGTGGTAGATCGCGATGACAATGGTAACCCAACGGCTCAAAGTCCGCAGCTCTCGAAGATTTTCGACCCTGCTGACCCATTCAAGAACCGTGACCCACGACTTGAGGTTTGCGTGCTCCACGACGGTGAGCAAATGTATGGCGTAACAATCAAGGTGGCTCCTGTGTCAAGCAGCGGCAACACAGGTATAGGCCGCCACGGTGATGCCACCGAGACTGGCTACTATCAGCAGAAGTGGCTCGACCCTGCAATCAACCCATCAGACAAAGGTTGGGATATGGGCAAGGACGAGGTTATCATCCGCTATGCTGAGGTGCTCTTGACCTACGCTGAGGCAATGAACAACCTCCAGCCTCTCTGCGCTGAGGCTTTCGATGCCGTGAACCAGGTTCGCGCTCGTGTAGGCATGCCGGCGTTGCAGAACACTGATTCAAGCAAGCCAACCTATTGTGGCACCAAGGAAGAGCTCTTGAAGCGCATCAAGAACGAGTGGCGTGTGGAGTTTGCCCTCGAAGGTCCGATTCGTAAGTGGAACCTGCGCCGTTGGGGAGATGCCAAGGCCGTGCTCAACCGCAAGTATCACAGCATGGTTTGGACACTCTCTGGAGATAAGTTCACTCCGTATGTTGGCACAGAGCATGTGGAATTGCCAGGCAGCAAGTATAGCGACAACAACTATATCTACCCAATTCCGCAGACAGAGATGGATCTCAACTCCAAGCTCAAGCAGAATCCTGGATATGGTGCTGAATAAGTCATACTGAACAATAAGCAATAAAAAGAAGTGTACTGTTTAAGGATTGTACATGCAATCCATCATCAGTACATTTCTTTTTATATTTTCAAAAAAGCAAGCAATGAGAGCTCGTTTACACTATCTGTTGGCCATTGTGCTGTTTGTTGTTGTCTTCGTGTCGTATAGCGATTTGCTGTCGCACGTGCTTTACTACAACGAGCAACATCAGCTGTTTCTCTATACTGCCGACTATTTCAGTAGCCACACGCTGAACGAGTGGCTCACGGCTTTCGTCGTGCAGTTTTTCTATTATCCCGTTTTAGGCGCCGCGCTCATGAGCACATTGATCACGGGCGTTTACCTTATGACATGGCGCATTATCACAGCTCTGACACTTCGCGAGGATATATTGCGTTTGGCGCTCATACCCGCCATGGCTCTTTGGGTGTGGACAGCACGCGTATCTCACTCCTTGTCGGTCGTTATCTGGGTCTTCATGGCTTTTGTCATTCTGACATTGGTGGCATGTTTTTGGGTTAAAGGCAAAAAGGTAAGGCCATCGTCGTTGAAAGGATGGAAATTTGCCGCTGTCAATATTGCCTCAGTCGTAGTCATCACAATCATTTCGGGCTATAGCTTCATGCGCACATTCTCGATGAGCGAGTTTCGCATGCTCAAGGCGCAGCAAGCCATAGACCACCACGACTGGGACGCGGCATTGCACCACACGGAACGCTATCTTGCCAACAACCAGCAAGCCAATCCCTTGATTTTCTATTTCCACAATCTTGCGCTCTACAATAAGGGGCAGCTTCTTGACCACTTGTTTGATGTGCAGCCTGTCGTTGGTGTCAACGCGCTCTACTTTCCCTGGCAGAGCCGCACACGCGAGACGGAGTATGGCCATTACCTGCTCGAACAACTCGGATGTGTCAACGATGCACAGCATTGGGAGTTTGAGGCTATGGTGGTATGGGGCGAAACGGCTCCGCGACTCATCAATCTCGCCCGCTACAACATTGTAAACGGTCGAAAGGCCATAGCGCGAAAATACATAGCAAGACTGCGGCAAAGCCTATTTTACCGCCACGATGCCGAAGCTCTTGAGGCATGCGTGGTGAGCGGTAAGGTGCCCGGCCTACATGCATTCAGCACGGGTGAACCGCAAAAAGCCAATTTTATAAACGTGGAGAACATAGGCCCCAACCTGCAATACATGCTTGAGCACGACCCACAAAACAAGATGGCTTATGACTATCTGATGTGCGACCTCCTGTTGTCAAACAACTTGCCGCGCTTCGTCGACAATCTGCCCCTGTGCAAACGCTTCCATCCCGAAGGCATGCCGCGCGTCTTCGACGAGGCATTGCTCGTTTACCAAATAGGAGGCAACGATACAAAGGGCATGCAGCCTTCTGTTGAGACCCGCGGCCGTTTCCAACAATATGCTCAGCTCGCCCAAACGGGCAATATGCCGGTGTTGCAGTCTAAGTTTGGCAATACCTATTGGTTCTATCTTAACTATGTGAGCCCCTACGGTAACAAGTTGAAGAAATAAAAAGATGGCGAAACAATGATTATAAAACACATAATACTTTCCTTTGCCACGCTCGCGCTGCTCGCCGCGTGCGACGGTGGCTATAAGCGTCCCGATTCCTTTGCCAAGACGCAGCCACACATATATCCCGACTATGCCGGAGTGACTTTGCCTTGCAACATAGCCCCGACCAATTTTCGCATAGAACAGATGGGTGATGCCTATCAAGTGATTGTGGCGTCAGGTGGCAAGGAATATTTCCGTTCCGTGTCTGCCGACGCTGATGTAGAGATGCCGGAGGATACATGGCACGAAATGCTCAATGCCAACAAGGGCGGAAAGATTACTGTCACCATAGGCGTGAAGCGAGACGGCAAATGGACAGAGTATCGCCCGATAACAAACATGATTAGTCGCGACACCATCGACTCGTATCTTGCCTACAGACTTATTTATCCTGGTTACGAGTTATGGAACGAGATGGGCATATACCAACGCAACCTGACCAACTTCGACGAGATCACGATACTCGACAACCATTCGTCCACCAAACGATGCTTGAATTGCCACACGTTTCGCCAGAACTCAACAACCGACTTCATGGTACATGTGCGTGGCAAGAATGGCGGCACGCTTATAAGTCAGGGCGGTTCCGTGCGCAAGGTCACGCCACGTTGTCCAACAGTGAAGAATGGAGCCACCTATGCCCGATGGCATCCAAGCGGACAATTCATAGCGTTCTCTATGAACGAGATACAACAGTTTTTCCATTCGAGCGGTCAGAAACCCGTAGAGGTAAGCGACCTTGCCGCCGACCTCGGCGTTTACGACATAAAGCATGACGTGATAATAACTTCGCCCGAATTGAGTGGCGACAACGCCATGGAGACCTTCCCAGAGTGGAGCGTTGATGGCAAGACGCTGTTCTACTGCCGTGGCAACGCCTATACCAAGCAAACACCGCTCGACAGCATTCGCTACGACCTGTGGTCGGTATCTTTCGATGCCAAGACGCGGCAGTTTGGTATGCCGAAGTGTGTCTATAACGCCAGTGCCAAGCATCACTCTGTCAGCTTGCCGCGTGTGTCGCCCGATGGTCGGTACATTGTGTTCGTGGAATCCAATTATGGCAACTTCTCCATCTGGCATACTGAGGCAGACCTCGTGATGCTCGACTTGAAGACAGGCAGCGTGCGCCCTCTCGACGAGATAAACAGCCGCAATGTGGAAAGCTTCCACACGTGGTCGTCTACGGGCCGTTGGATGGTGTTCAGCAGCAAGCGTATGGATGGCGGTTGGGCACGCCCCTACTTCGCTCATTTCGACAAGCGCACGGGACGTTTCACCAAGCCATTCGTGTTGCCGCAAAAGTCGCCAACGTTTTACGACACTTTCATGAAGACATACAACCTGCCCGAGCTTATAACCTCACCCGTAGTGAACCAAAAGGAACTGCAGAAGGCTATCGAAAATTAACTCTCCTTCTCGGCTATGCACTCCGCCTCGATAAGCCATTCGGGGCGGCACACTTTGGCGTGTACGACGATGAAGGGCGTGTTGGGAAAATGGCTTGAGAAGATGGACTCAACGGTTTGGTAATCGCTTATGTCTCGCAGATACACTATGAGGTAGCGAATGTCGTCCAGTGTGGCATCGCCGTCGGCAAGAAGCGCGCTGATGTTCTCAATGAGCCGCTCGGCCTGTCGGCTCACGTCGCCGATGTGCATCACGTTTCCATGGCAGTCGATGCTTGCCGTGCCCGAAACGTAATAATGCTTCGTGTTGCCGGTGTCGAGCCGCGTGGCGCGCTCAAATGCTACGCCATACTCATGGGTTGGGTTGAGATGGTCGAGGGCTTTAAGATATTTCTTTTGCGACTCGTCGATATGTGGATACGTGAGGAAGTCGATTGCCACACACGCGTGGCGCGTTTGGCTGTCGCCGCCTATACCGGTTGAGGCTATGAAGTGGGTGTCAGCAGTGAGTCCGTATTGGGCAAAGATGTCGTTGCGTGCCCTCACTACCCCACTATAGTTGATGTCGATGTCGCTTATGTATATCCACGTGCGCACGAGGTGCGTCTTCATGTCGAGCCCTTGCTCGTCAAGATAAGCTATATATTTGTTGAAAAGCTGGAGGGTTTGCAGGTAAGAGCTTTGTCCTATGGCTTCGTCGTCGCTGACGCGCATGCTATGAAACGTAAGGCATTCAGAGAGATCGGTCGTCTTCAAGAGCACCGCCACTTTGCATTCATTGAGCGGTGCTTGGCCAATGATGCTGCATGGGGCTTTCGACAATATGTCGCAGAAAACTGACGATGTTTTCAAGGCGGCGTATTGATTTTGTATATCGCTCAAAAACACCTTGGAATAGGCTATTTGCCTTCCTTCGGAAGCCTCGTTAGAAAGATATTCTTTCAGTGTCTCACTCATTTCAGATATTTGATCCTGAAACAAGCCTTTGTTTTCGGAATAAATAATTTTATATTTCTCCATAATTTATCCTGTGTTTTATGCCTCAAAACGGTGCAAAGGTATTCAATCTTTGACGAATATTAGCGTGCGGACGCGAAAAATACCAAACATTGGGTATGCCTTGACAAATAAATGGCTAATTATTTTCAAACTCGTTTTTTTTTAGATATCTTTGCCAAGTATTACTGTTAAGACAATGGACAAACCAAAGATATTATTGAGTTTCGACACAGAGGAGTTTGACCTGCCCCGTGAGCATGGTGTCGATATCTCGCTTGAGGAAGGTATGAAAGTGTCGGTTCGCGGAACCAACCGCATACTCGACTGCTTGAAGCAGAACCAGGTGAAAGCCACCTTCTTCTGCACCGCCAACTTCGCAAAGAACGCCCCCGAGGTGATGAAGCGCATCATGGACGAAGGGCACGAAGTGGCTTGCCACGGAGTAGACCATTTCACTCCCCAGCCTTCAGATGTGGAACAATCAAAGAAAGTTATCGAAGGTTTATATGACGTCCACGTCTATGGTTACAGGCAACCTCGTATGTTTCCCGTATCCAATCAGAAAATAAAGGACGAAGGTTATCTGTATAATTCCTCGCTTAATCCAGCGTTTATTCCTGGCCGATACATGCATTTGGACATGCCTCGAACATGCTTTATGCAAGATGGAGTATTGCAGATTCCGTCTTCCGTTACCCCTATTATTCGCTTCCCCTTGTTCTGGTTGGCAAATCATGTATTGCCCATCAAATTATATCATTTGATGATTAGACGGACATTGAGGCATGATGGATATTTCACCACATATATGCATCCATGGGAATTTTGCGACCTCAAAGCGCATCCCGAATGGAAGACACAAGCGATCATCAAGATGAACTGTGGCGATGAGTTGCTGAAGAGACTGGACTGTCTGATTAAGATGCTTAAAACCACAGGTGGAGATTTCGTGACATATACTGTTTTTGCACAACAAAAGATTAAAGAATTGTCGAAATGCTGATAGGTATTCTGCGGAAACTTTTCTATGACAAGTCTTTCGTGCGTTTCGTCCTGGTGGGTATTGTCAATACCATAGTCGGACTGACGGTAATGTTCTCATGCTACAATATCTTGCACCTTGGATATTGGCTTTCCTCAGCCACAGACTATGTTTTGGCGAGTATTGTGAGTTATTTTCTGAACAAGCATTTCACCTTTGGCTATCATGAGAAGGGATGGTGGTCGCTTGCGAGGTTTGTTTTGAATATTGCGGTCTGCTATTTCATTGCGTTCAGCCTGGCTCGTCCCATGGTAAGGTTCTGCCTTTCACACATCGGATGGCAAATGGAAGTAAGTTTGTTGGAAAATATATCAATGTTGATTGGCAGCGGTTTGTTTGTGGTAATCAATTACTTAGGACAACGCTTCTTTGCCTTCAAACAAAGAGAATGATATGAATAAGAAAAAAGTTACAATTCTGATTCCCTGTTATAATGAACAGGAAACTTTGACGAATCTCTTTGAGGCTCTCGAAGGTTTGATGGGTAACAATAAGAAATATGACTGGGAAGTATTGCTGATAAACGACGGAAGTACGGACAACACTTTGTCGATTATCAAACAGCTGCGAGCTAAGGATTCCCGTTTCGGCTACATCAGCCTGTCTCGCAACTTTGGCAAGGAAAGCGCAATGTTGGCAGGCTTCGACCATGCTTCGGGTGATTGCGTTGTAATAATGGACGCTGACTTACAACATCCACCACATGTTATCCCCCAGATGCTGGAGAAATGGGAGCTTGGTTTCCAAGATGTCTATGGCAACCGTTTGTCAAGAGGCAAGGAAAGTTGGCTCAGAAAGAAAGCCTCGCTTTTGTTTTATCGCCTTTTGCAAAAGACGGCAAGATATGATATTCTGCCCAACGTGGGCGACTTCCGCTTGTTAGACAAGGCTTGCATAAATGTACTCAAGCAATTGAGAGAAAGCGAGCGATACACGAAAGGAATGTATGCTTGGATTGGCTTCAAGAAATGTGGAGTTGATTTCGAGACCCAAGACCGTGTGGGTGGAGAGTCTCACATGAATTTGCACACTCTTCTGCATTTGGCGATAGATGGAATCACGTCTTTTACGGTGGCACCATTGAGATGGTCGGCTTATTTAGGCATCATTGTCTCTTTTGTAGCATTTGTTTTCATGTGCTACACCTTGTTAAAGACCATGGCCTTAGGCGACCCCGTGCAAGGTTACCCCACCATGATGACTGTGATATTGTTTATGGGTGGTGTCCAATTGCTCTCGCTTGGCATTATCGGAGAATATTTGGGTCGTATCTTCAATGAGTCGAAAAACCGCCCTGTATATGTTGCCGCGGAAGTGGAGACTGACGGCTTTTCTCTATCCTCTGTTGTGGAGTCAAATCTGTCAAAGCCAAAGGAGTAGAGTTCTACTGTGCCAAACAGATATTTTACTTGACAGCAAAAAAAATGAATACCTTATTTCCGCCGCATAAAGAATGTCCGCAATGTCTCTTGAAAGGCATTGCGGACTTTTTTTATGCAGTATTATAAAGCGGTCTGTTGGAGGTGCGACTTATCAGTCGATAACCTCCAAGTGCCATTTCCACTTGTCGAAATAGAGGTTGCCGCCTTTCCATTCTACCTCACCTCGCTGGAAATCAACGGTTTCGCTGCGTGGGTATGTTTTCGCGGGGAAGAGACTTTCTCCGAAATCTGAGTTGACTATCATGCGCCAAGAGTCTATGCCTCCAAGGAAGAACCACTTCTCGTTCTCGTTTTTCGCATAGGTCGGGATGCCGAACGACATGTCCACAGGGACCCAACCAATGCCCTCGAAATAGATCTCGCCCCAATCGTGAAGCCCCTCGTCGTTTGGATGCATCATGAAGCCACTCTGGAAATGTGCTGGGATGCCGCTGATGCGACAGAGCGTGAGGAAGAGAAGCGACACCTGTCCACAATCGCCATGATGGTTCTCAAGCACGTATTCAGGAATGTTCTCTATCGTTGAATATTCTCGTGCCGAAGCCCAAGGGAAGTTGTCGTTTACCCACTGAAACATGCGTTGCGCCTTGATCACGGGGTTGGTAACGCCTTGCGTAAGGCTGTCGGCAAGCTGTCTCAGTCTTGGGGTGAAGACCATGTGGCGGTCGCGTTCGGATGTGTACTTCTTGTATAAGGCGGAACTCGTATCGTATGGCTTCACGTCTTTCGACAGGATATTAAACCAACAGCCGCTTGACACATATTCAAACTCCTCTGAGAACACGGTTGGCTTTCCAGCCTCTGCCTTCTTTTCCATATAGACGGTTGAGTGGGCGCATTCCACTGGAGAGCGTTGATATTGACTCTCGCTTGTAGACAACAGCTTGACATTCTTTTGCCTCTCAACGTCGGTCCTTGGGAAAGGTAGCCAGCAACGAATGGTCTCGCCTGCGGGCACCGCGTCGGCTTTCACGGTCAGCGTGTATCTCACCTTCATTTTCTTTGGCTCAGCCAAGTGGCTCTTGCTGCTTGGGGCATTGGCTATTATCTTGGGAAGGTTCTCTATGTCGGCTTTCTCCGAGGCACTTAAACTCTCACCGTCTTTCTTCAGCTTTATGGCGCGGCAAGCATCATCTATGCGGAACAAGTTGGGTGCGGCATTTTGAAAATACCTCTTTTCACCGTCAATGATTCGAAGCTCCAAGGCACCAGTCTTCTCCCACGCCCTCATTTGTTCATCAGTGACATTGGGGATGTAGCGATGAATGTAGTCGAGCACGCTCTTCTCATCCTTGCAGAAATCCACGAGCAGTCGATGGTGCAAGTCAGCCTCCCATGAATAGCCTGTGGAGCAACCTTGGGCAAACGATGTCGAAGACGACAGCAAGCCGATGGTCATGCCAGCAAGATATATAAATGTTTTCATTGGCATATTGATTAAAAGTTATCCTATTCTATTATTGAAGATGCCACGGCATTGGCAACGTAGGAGCGAAGTCCGACCACACCACCTTTGCCTGTGGGGTGAACGCTGTTGGTAAGAAGGATTATGCTGATGTCGTTGACGGGATCTATGACGATGCTTGTACCCGTGAATCCTGTGTGTCCATAGGTTTCGGCGCTCAGCATGTCGCCGTTGTTTGAGGCATAGTCGGAATAGCAATCCCATCCTGGCGTGCGTCCGAATTTAGCCGCCCTTCTCGGTACTGTGCGCATGGCCTTTACCGCAGCCGGGCTTAATAGGTGATGCCCATTCCAAGAACCACCGTTTTGAAGTGCGGCGCATAGCAGGGCAATGTCTTCAGCCGTGGAGAACACTCCAGCGTTGCCAGAAATACCGCCATTGATGATGCGTGCCAATGGGTCATGCACCACTCCTTGAAGGCACTTGCCGTCGGCCTGCTTCTCGGTTGGGGCGCACAGCTTGGCGAGCGTTGATGATGGCGTATAGTCAGTATGGCTCATGCCAAGGACATCAAATATGTGTTTCTTTGCGAAAACATTGAGACTCTCGCCTGAGATGGTCTCGATGATGCGTTGCAGCGTGATGTAATTGATGCAACTATACTGGAAATCGGTGGTAGGCTCAAAGTCGCGTTTGCAGTGAGAGATATACTCTATCAAGCCGTCACGATTAGGCGCGCCATATTTTTCCTTCACTTTGTTGACATCAGCGTATGGGGGCAGTCCTGAGATGTGGGTCATTAAGTCTACTACACGTATTGAAGTGACGTTGCCAGCTGAGTCTTTCCAGTTTTCAAATCCTGGAATGTATTTGTCTACCCGGTCGAGAAGTCTCAGCTTTCCTTGTTCAATGAGAATCCAAGCGCAGATGGCCGTCGACATCGACTTGCTGCACGATGCCATGTCGAAGACAGTCTCCGTGGTCATCTTCTCTGTCTTCGGATACACCCTCTTGTTGCCATACGCCTTGAGGTACGCAATCTCTCCATAGCGCACCACGCAAAGCACGGCTCCCGGGGTCGCTTCCTCTGCAATGGCCTTGTTGATGGCACTGTCGGCATAAAGAAGACGCGAAGCGTCTAACCCTACTTCTGCCGGTTTGCAATGTTTGAGACCTTGCGCGTTGACATTGATGATGCCAAGCGTTAGTGCGATGATTAATAAAATGTTCTTCATAATCTCTCTTTGTTATTCCTTAGCGTTATTACGACGAATCAACAAGCACAACCCGATGAAGGTGAACAGGGCGTTGAGGATAAGCAACTCATAGCTGAACTTATATCCATTGAACCATGTCTCGGAGTTTTCTTGAAGGATAAAACACAGTATCGGTGACACTATTGCTACCAGGGGCACAAACTTGTCTTTTGTCTTTGCCTTCACCAATATGCCAAAGGCGAACATTCCAAGAATTGGACCGTAGGTATAGCTGGCAAGCACATAGACGGCATCTATCACGCTGGTGTTGTTGAGAAGTCCGAAGACATAAATGACAACTGCCATTAACAATGCCATGCAGACGTGGACAGTCTTACGTGTCTTTGTCAAAGACGTGCCATTTGCTGCGTTGTCTTTCTTCTTGTCAGCATCAAGGATGTCAAGCGTGAACGATGTGGTAAGGGCTGTGAGGGCTGAACCCGCTGCCGAATATGCCGCGGCGAACAAGCCAACCACGAAAAGCACGCCAACGATGCCGGGCAGATATTGGCTTGTCGCCACTGCAGGGAACAGGGTGTCGCCAGTGGCATTGATGCCGACTTTTGAGGCAAAGAGATAAAGCAGCACTCCAAGCATCAAGAACAGAAGGTTTATGAAAAACTGGCAAACTATGCTCACCATCATGTTCTTTTGTGAGTCCTTATAGTTTCGGCAGCTGAGGTTGCGCTGCATCATGTCTTGATCAAGGCCCGTGGTGGCAATCATAGTGAATATGCCGGCTATGAACTGTTTGAAGAAGTATCGCTTGTCGTTGACATCATCAAAGAAGAACACTTGGCTCATGCTGCTATTGGATATCGACTGGAACATTCCTTTAAACCCAAGGTTGAGTTCTGATGATATGAAGACGATGCTGAGAACAACCGAGAGAATGAGACACAGCGACTTGAGCACGTCGGTCCAAATGACCGACTTCACGCCTCCTTGATAGGTATATACCCAAACGAGGAACACGGTGAACAACACGTTTAAGATGAAAGGAAGATGGAATGGCTCAAAGACGAGCAACTGGAGGGTGAGGCAAACGAGAAACAACCTCACCGAAGCGCCAAGCATCTTCGAGATGAAAAAGAACCATGCCCCAGTCTTGTGTGAGCGTGCTCCGAACCTGTCTTCCAGATATTGGTATACCGACACCAAGTTCATTTTATAGAACAGGGGCACCAAGACAAACGCTATGATGAATTGTCCAACGACAAACCCCATCACCATTTGCAGATAAGAGAAGCTCTTGTCTGCCACCATGCCCGGAACCGACACGAATGTCACGCCCGACAGGAATGAGCCCATTGTGGCTATTGCCACGAGAAACCACGGTTGCTTCCTGCCTCCAAGGAAGAAGCCTTGATTGTCGGTTTTTCTTCCAGCGAGCCAAGACACTGTGAAGAGTATTATGAAATAGGCTATTATGGTTATGGTTACGGTTGTCGGGCTCATGTGGTTGCGCTTTTAAATGGTTTTACTTGTTGGGTTGTGTCAAAGGTTCACTTTCACTTTCTTTGCCTTGCTTTCGTTCGACATCCTGTCGAGGGCGGTCACTATGTATGTATATTTCTTCTGTCCCTTGTCGTATGGGAGCTTATAGAAAGTGTCAGAGGTTATGGCTACTATCTTTGAAGGGTCATTCGTGTTCACCTTCTCGCCTTTGGCGAAGCGGTATATCACATATTGCTTTGCCATGTCGTTCCATTGCTTTCCGCGTGGTATAGACCAAAAGAGGATGTAGCCGTCGCTCGTCCATACGGCTTTTACCTTGCGGGGTTTCTTTGGACGCTTGCTGTCTATGAAAGGCATCAGGGGCTGCAAGGCAGGATGTTTCCAGTAAGCCGTGCGCAACACGGAGCCATAGTTGCCCACGTTGTCCTCCACGGCTTGCGCGTACCAAAGCACAGTGCCTTGAACGTTGTGCGATGACTGGTGCAGCTTATGCTTTGCCGGCATCTGGTTGATATTGGGATTGTCGAGGTCTGTAGAGTTTGCCGTGCCTGTAACATTCTCGCCAATGTATAAGGGGCGGTTTGCCGCATACTTGTCCCACCAGTTGATGAGGGTCTTATAGTCAGCCACACGGTTGCCTATGTCCCAATAGAGTTGAGGCACGCAGTAGTCTACCCAACCGTTGTTGACCCAAAGAATGACATCGGCATAGAGGTCATCATAGTTTTGCAAACCTTTTGTGGCTGAGCCATTCTTGGGGTCACTGCCTTGGTTGCGGTATATGCCAAACGGCGACACGCCAAACTTTACCCAAGGCTTGCGTTTGTGTATTGTTTCGTTGAGTTGCTTGATGAAACGGTTTACGTTGTCGCGACGCCAATCACCTATGTTCTTGAAACCTCGCGGGTTGGCACGGAATATATCCTCGTCGGGTATGCTCTCGCCTGCCACGGGATAAGGATAGAAATAGTCGTCGATGTGAAGTCCGTCAATGTCGTATCGGCTCACTATATCGTCTACCACCTTGCAGGTATAGTCAGCCGCAGCCTTGAACGCAGGGTTCAAGATGAGCTGTCCGCCATACGAGAATGTCCAGTCGGGATGTTGGGACGCCACATGGTTGCTTGCGAGTGCCACTGTTCCTTTTGTCTTAGCCCTGTAGGGGTTGATCCATGCGTGTATCTCCATGCCGCGGCGGTGGCATTGGTCTGTCATCCACTGCAGCGGATCCCAGTAGGGGTTTGGCGCCTTGCCTTGTTGTCCGCTAAGGTAGCGGCTCCATGGCTCATAATCGCTTTTGTAAAGTGCATCACATTCAGGCCGCACTTGGAAGATGATAGCATTCACGCCATCAGCTTTCAGCACGTCAAGTTGCCTGCTCAGCTTTTGCTGTATCACTTGTGTGGACAAGCCTTGAAACTGACCGTTGACGGCTTGTATCCATGCGCCACGAAACTCTCGTTTTTGCGCGAACGAACCTATTATGGATAATAATAGTATGGCTATAATATAGAATCGTTTCATAATGTCCACAAAGTTACAAAAAAATAAGGGCATGAACAATACGTTCATGCCCTTATTTTTATCAACTTGTTCAGATAATTATCAAATCGTGTTCTTTATGACATTATAGCTTTCAGAATCTATAACCAATTGTAAACAAGACCTGGTGACGGTTTGCGCTGACCTTTTTTGCATTGGCAAGGTTCGCGTATTTCTCGTCCTTCTCGCTTGAAGGATAGTAGCTCATGAATGGATAGAACTCGCCTGCGGTGTGGCTATACTGATAGGCTATGTCGGCAAAGAACTTGTTGAATGTGTAGCCAAGGCCACATGTGAAGCGGTTGGTCGATTTCCAGTTGGTATAGTCGGCTGATGTGGCATATCCCACGCCGGGCGACTGAAGAGAACCGTCGCGATAAGCCCCGTCTTTAAACTGCGGCGACATGTAGTTGTAACCCACGCGGACTGCCAACTGAGATATTGGTTTGTACTCCAAGCCTACCTTCAGCAAGTGAACTCCCTTGAGGTTGAGCCTTGTGTCTTGGTTCATGGCTTCATCCGAACTGGTGTTGGAATAGTAGGTTCCTGTCCAATTGTCATAATATGACGTGCCGTCATTTATACGGTTGTCTGTGGCTCCATACTTCTGATACTCATAAGTGACACCCACGGCAACATTATTGCCAAAGGTGTTTCCCAAGCTCACGCCAAACTTCCACGGAGTGTAAACCTTGTACGAATAGTCGCTTGTGTTGCCAATCTGGTTGTCTGTTTTTACAGGAAAGAACGTGAGGTCATAAGCTCCATGCATCGTCAGATCGTAGAATACCGGAGTGTTGACATACAAGCCGATACGGAAAGGCGACTCGCCAACGGGACGGAATATGGCGCCAAACTTAACGTCGAAACCAGTGCCGTCGATCTTCAGTTGCTCATAGTTGTCAGACAGTGCGCCTGTGGCGTCATTCTCGGTATAGATCTTGTTGCCGCGATAGTTTACGTCGTGCAGGCCAAACGTGACACCAAGGAATACGCGGTCGTTGATGTTTCCGCTGATGTTGAAGTCGTATTCGCTGATGTAGCCATACTCATGCTGTCCGTAAGCGTAGGATGTGGCATTATAAAATTTCATTGACCCCTCCTTGTCGTTGGCAAGAAAATGTGCGTAGCCATCGTCCACGGCGTTCCATGCCATGCTCCCTTTTTGTGATAATCCTTGGAAGTATTTTGCTGCGCTGAGCTTGCTGAGCGAGGCATTGTTGAGTGATCCGCTCGTCGAGAGTATTTGTTCGAAGTTGCGACTCTTGTGGTAGTTGAAGCCAAGGTTTAGCCAAGAACTGCTTCCTGTCCTCGATGCCCAAACGAAGCCCGCCTGGTCGAAACTGGCGTTTGTGGTCTCGCCCTTGAAGTTTAGCCCTTTGTCTTTCTTGGAGTTTTCGCCCGACTGAGAGAGCAATCCTCCAGATATGGCAACCTGTGACTTGCGAAAGAGTCCGATGCCTGCTGGGTTCGATTGCATTGTAGAGAGGTCTGCGCCCAATGCTTCCATGGCTCCTCCCATGCCCACATAGCGTGCGGTGCCATTCAGCTCATTCTCAATCAGTTTGGTATCTTGATATGTCTCTTGAGCTGAAGCGGACATGGAAACCAGTCCGGAAGCGGCAAGCAAAAGAAAATATTTTGATTTCATGGTATTATCGTTTTAAATACTTGGTTTATCTATATCTTACCAGTCTCTGTCAACTTTAGCGTCGTCCGCCACCGAAGTGGCCACCGCCACCTCCAAACGTGCCGCCTGAGCGACCGCCTCCGAAACTGCCGCCACCGATAGAACCTCCGAAGCTGCCGCCTCCGGTAGAGCCTCCGAACGAGCGCGTCCCAAATGAGTTGTTGCCGAATGAGCGGTTGTTGTTGAAGTTACCATTGTTCGTGGAGCGTGAACCAAACGAGCGGTTGCCTGCACTGCGAGAGGTGAGATTGCCGAACGAGCGGTTGCCACCCTTGGTTGAAGTTCCATAGCTCCTGCCTGCGGTCCATGTGCGCTGACCGGTATAGCCACCAGAGTGCCTGCCGCCATTGTTTACGACTATGGTGCCACCACCCCAGTAAGGAGTGTTCCAACCATACCAACCATGGCGATAAGGCCAGCCCCAGCCGTAGTAGCCATAATAGTAGGGGCTGTACCATCCAGCATAGCCGTAATACCAAGGATCATACCAGCCGCCATACCAACCTCTGTACCATGGGTCATACCATGAGCTGTACCAGCCATAAGGGCCGTAGAAGCTGTCGTAGAACCAAGGATCGTAGAATCCGTCCCAACGTGACATGCGACGAGTGTAAGTGTAATCGTCGCCATCGTCAAACTTGGCACTGCCAGGATACACATAAGCCGTGTCTGCCACGGAAGAGTCACGATAAGTGCCGTCTCCAGGCATGAACGTGATGATGTCATTGCCCAACGAGTCGGAGCCTATCTTCTGGTAATAGCTGTTCAGCCTACCGTAACGGTTGTATTCGTCTACCCCACGGTTGCTGCCGCAATAGTAGGTTTGCTTTTCCTCTTTAGGGGCCACTTTTTTGCTTGGCGTGAAGTATACATCGTCTTGTGCCATCGATGCCAGCGGCATCGCTCCCGCAAGAACTAACAGCATCAATAACTTTTTCATATCAGTACCTTTTAAATGATTGTCTTATTTCTATGATGCAAATTTAATGTCTTTTATATTGCAAATTTACGGAAAAACCCTAACCATTGGTAGGTTTTCCCCTATTTTTTTTACTTTTGCACTGATATTTATATTACATTTTCATTTGATAGCATTACTATTATGGAATATTTAGAGGCGGAGTTCACCATCACGTGTCCTGATGGTCTTTTACAGACAGCGCGTGACCTTTTGGCAGACGCGGCGGCCACTTCTGGCTTTGAGTCGTTTGAAGACACCGACAATGGCATGCGAGGGTATGTTCAAAGCGCGCTTTTCGATGAGGAGGAACTGAAATCGCAATTGAGCGACTTCCTCTTGCCGAATGTCAACGTCTCATACACTATAAGAAAAGCGGAAGACAAAGACTGGAATCAAACATGGGAGGACAATGGTTTCGACCCGATTGACATCGACAACGGAAAGATGCTTGTGGTTGATGCCAACCATTGCGACAATTTTTCTTTACCAAAGGCAGGTAAGGTCATCAAGATAGACGCTAAGTTGGCGTTTGGCACAGGCACCCATGAGACCACACAGATGATTATCTCGACGCTGCTTGACCTTGACGAGTCGAAAGTGTTGCCGCTCAATGGCTTGCGAGTGTTGGATTGCGGATGTGGCACCGGCATTCTCGGCATTGCCGCCTCAATGCTTGGCGCGAGTGAGGTGATAGGCTATGACATCGACGAATGGAGTGTTAAGAACACTTTGCACAATGCCGAGCTCAACAATGTGGACAACGTCAAGGCGTTGTTGGGCGATGCGTCTGTGATAAAGACCATTGCCGGGCAATTCAGCATAGTGCTTGCCAATATCAATCGTAATATCTTGCTTCAAGACATGGCAGAAATGAGAAGCAAGATGGCTCAAGATGCCATTCTCATTCTCAGTGGTTTTTATGAGAGCGACATTCCTTTGCTTGTGGCTAAAGCCGAAGAGCTTGGCCTTGGCCTCATGCAGCAAAAAGGTAAGGGCGATTGGCGATGCCTTGTGTTCAAGGCGCTTTAACAATCAATCCAAGGCCATCTAACAATCAACCACAGTCAAGGTGTCGCCATCTACCTTGAAATGAACATCGTGGCCATCAAATGGCATTCCGTAGACGCGCGATGAGTCGTGTTGGTAATGTGGACGAGGGTCTAGTTCTAGAGTCTTGCGCAGCATCTCAGCACGGCTTGCGCCTAAAATCCGTACCATTTCTTCGGGTATTACAACCTTCAGTCGTTTGATGGGTGTGTTGTCCACAAAGCCCGACCTCACGCCTTCGTGACTGTCGGCGTAGGCAACATAGGGCTTAATGTCGTAGATGGGTGTCCCGTCCATCAAGTCGGCACCAAGAACGTGGAGAACGGAACCTTCCTTGGTGTTCCATTCAACGCCTTTCAGTCTTACGGAAGACAAGCCCAATGGGTTTGGCCTGAATGGTGAGCGTGTGGCGAAGACTCCCATGCGCGTGTTGCCTCCGAGCAATGGCGGCCTTACGGTGAGGCTATTGGCTGCGTGCTTGTTGGCGCTGAAGCCCCAAATGAGCCAAAGGTAGTCGAACGCGTCTATGCCGCGCAGGGCCTCGGCAGAACGGTATGGTTCTGTAAAGACGATGGTTCCTTCTATTTCTGCCACAAGTCCGCTCTGCTTTGGTATGCCAAACTTTGACGTGAACGGGGAATGGAAAAAGGCTATTGGGCTTATCTCCATTGTCAGAATGAAAAACGGGTGAATAATGCTATGATGAGCATGCACAGTGTCTCAATGCCACAAACCACAGCCGGCGTATAAAGCCTGCAAGGGTTCTCTTTCGGATGAAACGGTTGGGCATACTTGCGGAGGTAATGCTGGAACAGATAGTAGACAATGCTTGCGTTTACCAGTCCAACGAGCATGCCGCATAATACGTCGCCAAAATAATGCACGCCAAGATACACGCGCGACCAGCACATCAGAACTGCCCATAGGGCAAGTACATACGAAAGCACACTCCTACGAAAGACATAGGAGACAAAGAAGAATGCCCCCCAACAGTTAGCCGAATGCGCCGAAGGGAAACCATACCTTCCGCCTCGATAACCATCCACGACATGAATCATCGCGGAGATGGGGTTCTCAAGGTTGGCTGGGCGCAAACGATAAAACAATGGCCGAATGCCTGAAGAGACCATCTGGTCGCAAAGCGTGATCAAGACCACGACAACCAAGAGATTGCATATCACGGGCTTTAGCGGGAAATTGCGTAGCATGACGACGAGAAGGCTCAAATAGAGTGGTATCCAAATGAAACGGCCTGAGTACATCATCATGAAGTTGTCAAGATAGCCGCAATGAAAGCCATTGATGGCTAGCGTGACACAGGTGTCCCACTTCAAGAGCGTGTCAAACAACGACGTAAGCAAGGTTGTAATCATCATCTTCTTACCTTTTAGCTATATCATCAAACAACACCTGCAGCATTGCCTTGCCGGCCGTAAGGTTGATGCTTTTTTTCTTGCCGGCATCGTAAACCACCTTTTGCTGGATGTTGTCGTAAATCAAAGAGTTATCGTTTGTTACCATCCCTATGCCATCGTTTGGCAGGAAAAATGCGAAATGGCTTATGGCAGGGTTCATCATGTCCTTGCTGAATGTCAAGTCGTCATGCTTTATCCCCAACTGCGACAGCAGCGTAGCCGCAATGTCTTGTTGCGAGCCGTAGGTGTCAATGGTCATAGGCTGCTTTATCGCGCCACCTGTCCAAATCAATGGCACGTGGTATCGCCACGGCTTGAAATTGTCAAAATGCTCTGGCCATGCTCCAAGATGATCGGGCACGAGTATAACAAGACTGTTGTCCCACTTCTTGCTGCGTTTGAGATACTCCACGAAACCGCCCACGCTATTGTCCGAATAGGCAAAAGCGTTGAGAATCTTGTTCTTCAAGCGATGGTATGGCACGTCGAAAGGCTCATGCGAGCTTGATGTTTGAATGACGGTAAACCGAGGCTTGCCATTGTCGTGCATGGCGAGGAGGTCGTTCTCTACCCGCTTTATGAGCAGGTGGTCAGGCACTCCCCATTTGCTGAGTCGCTCGTTTATCGGGAAATCTACATCCTCCGTGATGTGCTTGAATCCTTGGTTCACAAGAAACGACCGCATATTGGTGAAGTCGGCGTCGCCGCCATAATAATAATATGTGTCGTAGCCCTCTTTCTGGAGATGTGCCGTTATCGATGGCATGCTGGCGGTTTTCCTCGGAAACTTCATCAGGCTAACGGTGGATGGGGCAGGATAACCTTGCAATATAGAAACGAGTCCACGGTCTGTGCGGAAACTGTTGGCATAGAATCTATTGAAGTATATGCCTTCGCGTTTCAGCCTGTTGATGTTTGGAGTGACTCCTGGCACGTTGGTCACTGTGTCGGAAAAGCTCTCCATTATAATGATATACACGTCTGGCTTGTTTGCTCCGGAGCGGAGCAAGCTCACTATGCTGTCCTTTTGAGCTTTGGGGTGTAATTTGCGATATATGGAATGGGCAGTGTCATCGTCCATGAAGCGGTATTGAGTGGAGAAGCTCTCGTTGTGCGACACGCTCTCCATGAACGACAGCAGAGGGTTCACTGCTGCGTGGTTGAGTTTCTGATCCGGGGAAAAATATGCCCTTCCCGAGTTCATTGTCGCCACGCTGACACCTCCGCGGATAGGCAAGAACAACAATGCGGTGAGGATAAGCAAGGGAAGCCACTGCCAGCCGCCTGTTTTGCGCACGAAGACATCCCCACCCCATATGCGCCAAAGCACATGGAAGACCAAGAGAATGAGAGCCACAACGAAGGCAAAAGCGACAATACCCAGAACGGCTTGCCACCAAGCCACGCTTGCCATGGCAGACGAAGGCGAAGAGAGGATGAAAAACAGCGGGGTTGAATCGAGGGGATAACCCCAATAACCATAAAGCGCGATGTTGGCTACAAACGAGAGAGCCATAACCGTGGCTCCAATTAGCGACCAGCCTCCAACAATCATCATCATCACGTTGCTGGCTTTGGGCGAGTGTATACGCTTGATAGCTAATCCGCTCACGGTCAATACTAAAGCCGGAATCACCGTGAGATAGCCTGCCATGGACAAGTCGAGAGGCAGTCCATGCCAAATGACTTCAAAAAGACTGCCAAAACCGCCATAGATTAGCAAGAACAGCGGCTTTTGTAGCACAAAAAACAGTGTCCACATTAAGAAAGTGGACACCAAGAGCATGATTTTTTTTCTCATTGTGGGCAAAGGCTTATTCGCTCAGCTCATCAAGCCCACTCCAGAGAATGGTTTGGCCGTCTTTGGTAAGCTCAAACCAAGGTTCTTCGTCACGAAGGGATATGTCGTCGTAGTCGAAGGGAAGCACCACGGTGTCGTGTCCGTCAGGAAGCACCAATCCCATTTTGCCATCCTTCTCGGCTATGACCGGCATGGAGACAAGGTCGTCTACGTATACAAACGGTGTGCGCAGGAAGTCGTATCTTGGGTGAATAAGCACTGCCCCATCCACATCTTTGATGCCATACTTGCCATTCTCCTCAAACACCTCGTGAAACCTCACATATTTATTCTTCATACGGTCCACGTAGAAGTTCATGGTCTCCTCATCGGCCACCATCTCCACGAAATAGTTGTAGGAATCGCAAAAGTTTGCCATGGAGCGGGCTATGAGCATCCTCCAATCGAGGTCGGCTATAACCTTCCGGTTGAGGTCTATATATTTTGACATCACATGCTCGCGCTCAGGAATAGACAATGTAGCTATTCGCTGTTCAATCTTCTCAAGCATCGACATTGAGCCACGTGCCTTGATGTAGCGGTGGATTTGCCTTCCCATTTCCCCTGCAAAGAACTTATCCAATTGCTTAAGCTCTATTTCGTCACGGAATATACCATCGATTGCCATATCAAACTTGTGTTTAATGGTTTTTATTGTCTTTTCTGCAAATTTACAAACAATGATTGTAATACCCAAAAAAAACCTTCACTTTATGCCGTTTCAAGATGCTGAAGAAGGCATTTTGTCGTTCCATTGGAATGCCGTTGGCATTGCATTGGAAAGCCGTTGGCATTTCATTGGAAAGCCGACGGCTTTCCAATGAAATGCCAAATCGTATTTTTGGGGCAGGCAAAAACGCTTTTGCGTGACGCAATTCGGGTTCAGTCCGTGTGGATATGAAAAAGGGTCGAGAACCATTTTTAATGATTCTCGACCCTTCTATTTATTTACGAATATATTCGCCAAACTTGCGATTAGTTGTTCTCAGGACGCAACTTGCGAACCGTCTCGCCTGCGCGCCACATCTCCATGTCGTGCATGGCCTGCAGCTCGGCGTTCAACTTCTCGCGGTAGTCAGGCTGTGAGTTCTTGTCGATAGAGATCTGAGCCTCGTTGCCGCTCACCACTGAAGCGTACAGCCACTCCATGACTGGCAAGCAAGCTGCCTTGAAGCGAGGACGCCAGTCGAGGGCACCACGCTGAGCGGTTGTAGAGCAGTTGGCATACATCCAGTCCATACCCTTTTCGCCGAAGAGAGGACCAAGGCTCTGTGTGAGCTCCTCAACGGTCTCGTTGAATGCCTCTGAAGGTGAGTGTCCATGCTCGCGCAGAACTTCGTATTGAGCCTCAAGCAGACCCTCGATGGCACCCATCAGTGAGCCACGCTCGCCAGTAAGGTCGGAAGTAGCCTCTCTCTTGAATGTTGTCTCAAACAGATAGCCTGAACCGATACCCACGCCCATAGCCAAAGTCTTCTCCTTGGCGTTGCCAGAAGCGTCCTGGTAAACGGCGTAGCTTGAGTTGAGGCCGCGACCCTCAAGGAAGAGTGTGCGGAGTGACGTGCCGGAACCCTTAGGTGCTACCATAATCACGTCAATGTCGCTTGGAGGAACAACGCCTGTGCGATCGTTCCAGTTGATTGCGAAGCCGTGGCTGTAGTACAGCGACTTGCCCTTTGTAAGGAATGGCTTGATTTTTGGCCACTGTGAGATTTGACCAGCGTCGGAAAGCAACATGGCGATGATTGTGCCTTTCTCAGCTGCCTCCTCGATTGAGAACAAAGTCTTGCCGGGAACCCATCCGTCTGCAACAGCCTTGTCGTAGCTACGACCCTTACGCTGACCAACGATTACGTTGAAACCGTTGTCACGAAGGTTACATGCTTGGCCTGGACCCTGAATACCATAACCAATGACCGCGATGGTCTCATTCTTCAGCACCTCGCGTGCTTTCTCTAATGTGAACTCCTCTCTTGTGACGATGTTCTCTTCAACGCCACCAAAATTCATTTTTGGCATAATATAATACTTTTAAGTATAACTTGTTGTTTACTTTTTCTTTCTATTGGGTGGTTATTTAAACGGGTGCAAAGGTAACGGTTTTATATAAAACCACCAAAGATTTCTTTCAATCTTTTACGAATTTAATCATGCACCTTACAATCTCTACTTCTTTTTCCGCCTTTTTCGTCATCTTCACCACATATTCGCCTTCTGCGACTTGTGCCTTGTAGATGCGAACGGTGTCGCCCAGGTGTGCCTCGGCTACATAAGCGATGTCTACACGGCGCAGTTGATGTGTGCGATAGTAGTCGATGTCGAAGAGGTCGAGCACATGGTCAATATACTTTACCGAATTGAGATGCCCGTTTATGTCTATATCATTATAATATACGTTTATCTCTCTTGCCAGTTCAAGGTCTTTGCCAATGACCACTCTTGCAGGTGGGTCCATCGGGCACTCTTTCCCCGTCTCCACATATTTCTCTATCAACCCACCGTGGACTGTTGAGATGTCGGTAGGTTGACGAGTGTCGATGTCGATCATAGCCCAAATGCTCCTGCCGTAGGCATAAGGTTTCGTTCCGTCACGACTGACAACGGCGTAGTTGCGGCTCGTGAAAAACTTCTTTGCCGACTCTACCCATGTCTGCACCTCAACCTTGTCGTATGCTTTCGGCATTTCCAAAATCTCGATGGCGAAACGGGAGAGCACCCATGTCTTGCGGTTTAAGTTCAGCTCTGCCACACCATAGCCGCGGTCGCTGCTATGGTAGTCGGCGGCATTGAGCATACCGTTGCCTAAATGTCCAGGGAAGAGCCTGTTGCTGAAATCGCAATGGAACGGCTGTATCTGAAACTTGTAGGCGCCGACTTTGGGCAACAACTCGTTATTCTCCATGTTCCTGGAGGTATTGGGTGACAGGTTCCTCAAAGCTACGCGTTACGGCTATGCGGCCGGAACGAGTGTATTGAAGCAGGCAGTTGAAGCTATTGAGCTTGGAATAGAGGTCTCCGATTTCCTCTGTCAGTCCGGCAAACAACACAGTGGCGTATGTAGGGTTTACCTCCATCATACGAGCGTTGTGTTGCCTTATGGCACGTGAGATCTCGGGATTGTCGAGCAGGATTGGAGTTGAAATCTTGTAGAGCGCGACCTCATGTATGAAGAGCTGGTCATCAGTATAGAAATCGGCCTTTATGACGCTTATTTTCTTCTCTATCTGCTTCTTTATTTTCAAGATTTGGTCAGCGTCGCTCCAACAGGTGATGGTGTATTTGTGGATGCCTTCAATGCTGGAGGCCGACACGTTAAGGCTCTCAATATTTACTTGGCGACGAGTGAAAATGCCAGTAATCTCATTGAGGACACCAGCCACGTTCTCACTGTAGACCAATAGTGTATAGAAATTGTTTTCCATTGAATTTCAAGCTTATATCAGCGTTATGTTAAACTGGAAGACTAGATGTCGAGGTGCAGTTGCATTTCATCGACAGAACTGCCGGGAGTTACCATCGGTGTCACATTCTCGTCTTCCTTAACGGCACACTCAAGTATGTAAGGTCCGTCGGTTGTCACCATCTTCTCGACCTTTGCCTTGAGCTCCTCACGGTTGGTAACAACGTCGTAGTTGATGCCATAACCCTCTGCTATCATCTGATAATGGGGGTTAAGCATGTGGGTGAACGAGTGGCGATGATTGTACATCAGGTCTTGCCACTGGCGCACATTGCCAAGGTAATGGTTGTTGAGAAGGATTATCTTGACCGGTGTCTGTTGCTCCATGATGGTGCCAAGTTCCTCTATGCACATCTGGAAACTGCCGTCGCCCGTGAACAAGACAACTTGGCGGTCGGGAGCGCCAAACGTTGCGCCAATGGATGCAGGAAGGCCAAAGCCCATGGTGCCGAAGCCGCCGCTGCTGACCACGCTGCGTTCTTTCTTGAACTTGAAATAACGGCATGAGAACATCTGGTGCAAACCAACGTCGTTGCACATCACGGCTTCGCCATTGGTGGCCTCTGCCACGGCATTGATCACCTCGCCCATCAACAAGTCACCTTCTTTGGGTCTTACAGACGGATCGATGACCTCACGCTTCTCCTCCTCATAGAGGGGCTTGAACGAGTCTATCCATGTCTTGTGCTCATTCTTGTTGACCAACTGCGTGATGCGAGTCAGGCTCTCCTTGCAATCGCCAATCACAGCCACGTCGGTCTTGACGTTCTTGTCGATCTCGGCGGGGTCAATGTCAAGATGAATTATCTTGGCTTGCTTTGCATATGTGTCGAGCCTTCCGGTGACACGGTCAGAGAAGCGCATGCCTATGGCGATAAGCACGTCGCACTCTTGCTGCTTGATGTTAGGGGCATAGTTGCCGTGCATTCCGAGCATGCCCATGTCCAATGGATGGTCAGTGGGCAATGCCGACAGACCTAAGAGTGTACGAGCTGCCGGAATGTCGGCCTTCTCCAGCAATTCGCGCAACTCATTCTGAGCGTTGCCAATCTCCACACCATGACCAACGAGGGCGAAAGGTTTCTTGGCGTTGTTGATAAGCTCAGCCGCTGCTTCCACGGCTTCCTGGCTGATCTTCGGATAAGGATTGTATGAGCGCACGGTGTCTGTCTTGCCGGGCATCCATTTGGCCTTGCCTACTTGCGCGTTGCGTGGGAAGTCGAGCACCACCGGACCGGGGCGTCCGCTCTTGGCAATGTAGAATGCGCGGTTCACCGCCCAAGCCACGTCTTCCGGACGACGAATCTGATAGCTCCATTTTGTTATAGGCTGAGCCATGTCCACAAGGTCAACCTCCTGGAAAGCGTCTGTGCCCAATGCCTTCACGCCCACCTGTCCGGCTATAACGACAAGGGGAATGGAGTCCATCATGGCATCGGCAACACCGGTGAGCGTGTTGGTAGCACCGGGGCCGGATGTGACGATTGTCACACCAACCTTGCCGCTGACACGCGCGAAGCCCTCTGCCGCATGAGCGGCTGCCTGCTCGTGGCGCACGAGAACGTGCTTAAACCATGGGTCTTTCTTGTGTGTATATGTATAAAGGGCATCGTAAACGGGCATGATGGCACCGCCGGGATAGCCGAATATGGTCTTTACATCTTCTTGATAAAGGGCGCGCATCAAGATTTCCGCGCCGCTTACTTCCTCGCCTATCTTTACTCCCTCCCAAGGTGCGAAAGGTTCTTTCATCTCTTGTTTCTGCATAATGTTGTTATTTTCCAAGCAAACGTGTGATGCGAAGATTCTTAATCGATAATTCTCACGCCACCCTTGTCTGCCGAGCTCACGCTCTGAGCGTAGGCACGAAGAGCCTTGCTTACCACGCGGTTGCGCTTCAGCGGTTGTTGTGGACGGGCATTAAGCTCGTCATCGCTCAACTTCACGTTGATGCTGCGGCTTGGTATGTCGATCACTATTATGTCGCCATCCTTTATCTTGCCAATGTTGCCGCCTGAGGCTGCCTCGGGGCTGATATGGCCAATGCTCAACCCTGACGTTCCGCCTGAGAAGCGGCCATCAGTGATGAGGGCGCACTGCTTGCCAAGGTGACGGCTCTTGATATATGACGTTGGGTAAAGCATTTCTTGCATGCCGGGGCCGCCTTTGGGACCTTCATGGGTGATGACAACGCAGTCGCCAGCGTTGACCTTGCCACCGAGAATTCCCTCGCAAGCGTCTTCTTGAGAGTCGAAGCACACGGCTGGTCCCTCAAAGTGCCAGAGCTCTGGAGCCACGCCGGCTGTCTTCACGACGCAACCGTTCTGCGCGATGTTGCCGAAGAGCACTGCCAAACCACCATCCTTGGTGTAGGCGTGCTGGAGGCTGCGAATGCAACCGTTCTCCCTGTCGGTGTCGAGGCTTTCCCATTGTGCGTCCTGACTGCCCATCTCTGTAGAGAACTTCCTGCCTGGCGCGCTATGGTATATGCGGTCGGCCTCGGGCTCAATGCTTGCGCCTGTGATGTCGTAAGCCTTCATCTGCTCGTCAAGGGTCTTGCCATCGACACGTTTAACCGCGCCATTGATCAATCCGCCCTTGTTCAGTTCGCTCAATATGCCCAAGATGCCACCGGCGCGGTTACACTCTTGCACGCTGTATTTCTGGGTATTAGGAGACAACTTGCAGAGGCATGGCACCTTGCGGCTCAACTGGTCAATGTCTTCCATCTTGAAGTCTACCCCACCCTCTTGTGCCACTGCAAGCAAGTGGAGCACGGTGTTTGTGCTGCCGCCCATGGCTATGTCGAGCGTCATGGCGTTGAGGAAAGCCTCGCGTGTGGCAATGCTGCGTGGCAACACGCTCTCGTCGCCATCTTGATAATATGCAAAGGCGTTCTTCACGATGAGACGCGCGGCATCCTTGAAGAGTTGGACACGGTTCTTGTGGGTAGCGAGTATGGTGCCATTGCCAGGCAGGCTCAAGCCAATGGCCTCAGTAAGGGAGTTCATGGAGTTGGCTGTAAACATTCCAGAGCAACTGCCGCATCCCGGGCAAGCACATTTCTCTATCTGTGTGATTTCGTCGTCTGAAACGCTCGTGTCGGCACCATTAATCATGGCAGTTATAAGGTCTGCGTTCTCGCCTTTCCAGCGACCTGCCTCCATTGGGCCTCCAGAGCAGAACACGGCGGGGATATTAAGGCGCATGGCTGCCATGAGCATGCCTGGGGTAACCTTGTCGCAATTGGAGATGCATATCATGGCATCAGCCTTGTGGGCGTTGACCATGTATTCCACTGAGTCAGCGATGATGTCGCGCGAGGGAAGCGAATAAAGCATTCCGTCGTGACCCATGGCTATGCCGTCATCTACGGCAATGGTGTTAAACTCTGCGGCATAACATCCCATTGCCTCAATCTCCTTCTTGACAATCTGACCGATCTCATGAAGGTGGGTATGTCCAGGTACAAACTGTGTGAAACTGTTTACTATCGCGATGATAGGCTTTCCAAACTGCTCGTGTTTCATTCCTGCTGCCACCCAAAGGGCACGGGCTCCTGCCATTCTGCGGCCCTCTGTGCATACCGCACTTCTCAATTGATGCTTCATCTTGTCTTTTTCTATTTTATTTATTATATTTTTGCAAAGTTACTGACTTTTTTCTATTTCACAACAATTTCAAGCAAAGTATTTCCGAAAATAAACAATCTATAAGCATATAATACAAAAAACCACCAATCTATAAAAAGATTGGTGGCTTGATGTTATAGTATTTTGGAATTGTCGCACATTTACTTGTAGAACTCATGCCTTGCCGCTGAGAGCGTGTTTTTCATCAGCGAGCAAATGGTCATCGGACCAACTCCTCCTGGCACAGGGGTGATGAAAGAGCACTTAGGGGCTACCTCGTCAAACTTCACGTCGCCATTGAGCCTCCATCCACGCTTGCGGGTGGCATCCTCCACTCTCGTGGTGCCTACGTCGATGATTACCGCGCCTTCTTTTACCATGTCTGCCGTAACGAAGTCCGGTCGTCCGATTGCGGCAATGATGATGTCAGCCTCGCGGCATTCCTGCTTCAATGTCTTGGAGTGGGAATGGCATACCGTGACCGTGGAGTCGCCATATTGTTTTTGCATCATCAGTTGCGCCATGGGCTTGCCAACGATGTTGCTTCTGCCGAGGACGACACATTTCTTGCCTGATGTCTCTATATTATAATGTCGCAACAGGGTGAGGATGCCGAGCGGTGTGGCGGAGATGAAGCACGGCAAGCCTATTGCCATTCGTCCCGCATTGATGGGATGGAAGCCATCCACGTCTTTCTTGTAGTCGATGGCCATTATCACCCTTTGCTCGTCGATGTGCTTGGGCAATGGCAACTGCACGATGAAGCCGTCCACTGTCTCGTCGTTGTTAAGGCGATCGACGCAATCCAACAGTTCTTCCTCTGTCACGTCGTCCTCATATCTGATGAGCGTTGACTTGAAGCCGCATTGCTCACACGCTATGACCTTGTTTTTCACGTAGGTCTCCGAGCCCCCGTCGTGACCCACAAGCACCGCGGCAAGGTGAGGCTGCTTGCCTCCCTCGGCCATGATGTTTTTTACTTCTTGGGCTATTTGCTCCTTGATGGCAGTCGCGGTAGCCTTACCGTCTATCAACTGGTAACTCATTTCATTTTAGGCATATTGCGCATTATCTGTTTCATGCCACTCCCCGTGACCATCTTCATCATCTTGCGAGTCTGGTCAAACTGTTTCACGAGGCGGTTGACCTCTTGTATGCTCGTGCCCGAGCCTTTAGCTATGCGCATCTTGCGGCTTTGGTTGAGCACCTCAGGGTTGGTGCGCTCCTTGGGAGTCATGGAACGGATGATGGCTTCAATGCCGTTGAATGCATTGTTGTCGATGTCGACGTCCTTGATGGCCTTGCCAACTCCTGGAATCATGGAAGCCAAGTCCTTGATGTTGCCCATCTTCTTGATTTGCTCAATCTGCTTGAGGAAGTCGTTGAAGTCGAACTTGTTTTTCTGGATCTTCTTCTGCAGGCGTTTTGCCTCCTCCTCGTCAAACTGTTCCTGGGCGCGCTCCACGAGAGACACCACGTCGCCCATGCCAAGGATGCGGTCTGCCATACGCTCGGGATGGAACACGTCTACGGCTTCCATCTTCTCGCCAGTACCAATAAACTTGATTGGCTTTGTAACCACAGTCCTGATAGACAGAGCAGCACCACCGCGAGTGTCACCGTCGAGCTTGGTGAGCACCACGCCGTCGAAGTCGAGACGGTCGTTAAACTCCTTTGCCGTGTTGACAGCGTCCTGACCGGTCATGGAGTCGACAACGAAGAGAGTCTCGTCGGGGTTGACATGCTCTTTCAATGATGAAATCTCATTCATCATCTGCTCGTCCACAGCCAGTCGACCGGCGGTATCTATTATCACCACGTCGTATCCCTTGGCCTTTGCCTCCTGGATGGCATGGTCGGCTATCTCGTTCACATTCTTGTTGTCTGGCTCGCTATACACTGGCACGCCAATGCCCTCGCCCACGACCTTCAACTGCTGGATAGCGGCAGGACGATATACGTCGCACGCCACGAGCAACGGGTTCTTGTGTTGCTTGTTCTTGAGCATATTGGCGAGCTTGCCGCTGAAGGTTGTCTTTCCAGAGCCTTGAAGACCCGACATGAGCACTATGGAAGGCTTGCCCGAAAGGCGAAATTCAGCTGCCTCGCCGCCCATGAGCTTTGCCAGCTCGTCGTGGACGATCTTCACCATGAGCTGTCCCGGCTTGATGGCGGTAAGCACATTCATGCCAAGAGCCTTGTCCTTTACCGTGTCGGTAAACTCTTTTGCGACCTTGTAGTTGACGTCGGCATCGAGGAGTGCACGG
The DNA here is from genome assembly GCA_963593695.1 of Escherichia coli. GTDB lineage: Bacteria > Bacteroidota > Bacteroidia > Bacteroidales > Bacteroidaceae > Prevotella. The sequence goes on from CAVBBO010000044.1 coordinate 74,502, forward strand.
CGCACGTCTTTCAGCGTGGCAGCGACATTGAGTTCGGTTATCTTTCCCTCACCCTTCAGTATCTTGAACGAGCGTTCAAGGCGATCGGTTAAATTCTCAAACATATTTTTAATTAGCTAATTTTGTGCAAAGGTACGATTAATTTATCAAAACAGCGTCTTTCCTGATATATTTCATCAGCAGAATTCTTTCTGTCTGACAACAAATCGTCACGAATGCTTGCGATAGCTCATTACCGCCCAAGCGTTCATGATGACGGCGATGATGCCGAGAGCCAGCACCTGATGGGCGATATTGCCGAAACCTCCACCACGCACGAAAACCGTGCGTATGGCCTCGATGAAGTAGTGCATAGGGTTGATGTATGTCGTAAGATACGCCCAGTGTGGCATGGAGCGAACAGGCGTGAAAAGACCGCTCAAGAGCAACATGCACACCACGAAAAACCACATCACGAACACTGCTTGTTGCATAGTGTCGTTGTAGTTGGAGATGACCAATCCCAACCCGCTGAAGACGAAGGCAAGGAGCATGGCCAGGAGATACACCCATACCAAGCTGCCAGCCGACGTAATGCCATACACTGCCCATGCCAGCAACAGACAGAGCGTCATCACCACTACGGCTATCAGCCAATAAGGGATGAGCTTGGCGAGTATGAAAGAAGCCTTGCTCACGGGGGTCACGTTGATGGCCTCGATGGTGCCGTTCTCCTTCTCGCCCACTATGTTGAGGGCAGGCAAAAAGCCGCACATCAGCATCACGAGGATAGCCAGCAAAGATGGTATCATGAAGAGCTTGTAGTTCAAGTTTTTGTTATATAGATAGAGAATAGACACCGTCTCCTGCACCTTACCGCCAATAGTCGCTGAAGCCGATGTGCCCAAGCCTGTCTCCATGATGTGTTGGGAAATGATGCTTGAGAGATATGCGTTGCCCATGTTTCCCTTCGTTCCGTTCACGGCATTCGTCGCCACGAGCATCTGTGGATTCCTGCCCATCTTCATGTCGCGCTCGAAATGAGCCGGAATCTCCACGATGGCATCCGCTCGGGAGTTCTCCACGTCATCCATTGCCTCTGTGTAACTCCCCTTCTGCCCTTGGAAGCGAAAATAATTACTCGCCTCTATGCGATGCACAAGTTGTGCAGACATGGTAGAACGGTCGTTGTCAACCACATCCACCGTGATGTTCTTCACCTCCATGTTCATCACCCACGGCATCACGCACATTATCATGATTGGGAACACGAAAATGAGACGAGGGATGAACGCATTTCTGCGTATTTGGAGAAACTCTTTCTGTATCAAATATTTGATGGTCATTTTTGCTAAAATTGAGAGTTGTTTGAAGTGAATGCCATTCGTCTTATTCCAAACGTTCTTTGAAGTTTAACAACGCTGCCGTAAGCAATACTGTGAGCATTGCGAGCAAGACTGCAACCTCGTGTCCCACCTTGTCGATGTCCACGCCCATGATCAGCAACTTGCGCATCGCCGAGATGTAGTATCTTGGCGGAATCACTGCCGACACGTATTGCAACACGGTAGGCATGCTCTCCACGGGAAACATCATGCCGCTGAGCAAGATGCTGGGCAGCATGAGCATCATTGCCGAGGCAAGCAACGCCACGAGTTGTGTCTTCGCCACTGTGCTGATAAGCAAGCCAAGCGACAGCGCCACGAGGATGTAAATGCCCGATACAACAAATATCCAAAACAGGCTTCCAGCCACAGGCACATACAGAATGTAACGGGAAATCAAGAGGATGCTGATCAGGATGACGAAGGCAAGGATGAGATAGGGCACTACCTTGGCAATGATAATCAGCAAGGGGCGAATGGGACTCACCAATAGCACTTCCATTGTCCCTCTCTCTCTTTCCCTCACTATGCTGATGCTCGTCATCATCGCGCAAATAAGCATCAGGAGCATGCCCATGATGCCTGGCACGAAGTTGTAGCAGCTTCGCATCTGTGGATTGAAAAGAAGCGTGGTTTTAAGTGAAGAACGAAGAGTGAAGAGCGATTGACAATTCCCTTCGGTCGCCGAACTTTGTTTCTTCACTCTTCCCTCTTCACTCTTCCCCCCTAAAATCTGAGAGGCATAGTTGGCGTACATCTGCGCCATGTTGGGGTCTGTCCCATCCACTATCACCTGGACAACGCTATTTGACCCTTCGCTCTTCACTCTTCGTTCTCCACTCAGAAACACTATGGCGATGTCAGCCTTTTGGTTGCGGATGAGCCTCTCCGCTTCGGCAGGCGTATTCACCTTGTATAATATGTCGAAGTATTCGTTAGCGCCAAGAGCCTCTATGCAACGCTGCGTCTGATGGTCGAGCGAGGAAGTCACCACGATGGTTCTCACATTCCTCACGTCCGTGGAGATGGCGAAGCCAAAGAGCAACATCATCACCACCGGCATACCGAAAAGTATTAGCATCGTGCGTTTGTCTCGTATGATGTGGCGCGCCTCCTTGACAACAAAATATAAAAACTGTTTCACTGCTTTATAATGTTTAATGCGTAGTGCTTAATGTCTACTTTCTTGTGGATTGTCGGGCGAGATAAGTAAACACATGATCCATGTCTGGCTGATTCAAGTTGCGTTTTAACTCTTCGGGCGTGCCCATCGCCTTGATCTTGCCGTCCACCATGATGGAGATGCGGTCGCAATACTCAGCCTCGTCCATGTAGTGGGTGGTCACGAAGACGGTTATGCCACGGTCGGCTGCATCATATATTAGTTGCCAGAACTGGCGACGTGTGGCTGGGTCAACGCCTCCTGTGGGTTCGTCGAGGAATACGATTTCAGGCTCATGGAAGATGCTTACGGAGAAAGCCAGTTTTTGTTTCCAGCCAAGCGGAATGCTCGACACTATGTCGTCGCCATGGTCTGCGAAGTCGAGTTTGGCGAGAAGATCTTCTGTTTTGTGCTTGATGGTCTTGCTGTCCATGCCGTAGATGCCGGCAAAGAGGCGGATGTTCTCTCTCACGGTCAAGTCTTCGTAGAGGGAAAACTTCTGGCTCATGTAGCCAATATGCTTCTTTATTTGCTCAAACTCGGTGTTGATGTCGCAACCAGCCACCAGTCCATGTCCACTCGTCGGTTTGTTTAAGCCTGTCAAGATGTGCATCGCCGTGGTCTTTCCTGCTCCGTTGGCCCCCAAGAAACCGAATATCTCCCCTCGCTTCACCGAGAAGGAGATATCATCGACGGCATGGAACGATCCGAAGGCTTTCACGAGATGTTCAACTTCTATGGAAAGTGAAGAGTGATGAGTGACGAGTGAATAATTCTCTTGCTCTGTGCCATGAGTTTCCGAGAAAGTATCAGAACGCAAGGCATTTGGACAAAACACCTCTTTGAATCGTTCCAAGATAGTTTCGGGCCTATCAATTCCTTTTACCTCTCCTTCGTAGAGGAAGGCGACACGGTCGCAGCGACGCACCTCGTCAAGGTAAGGTGTTGCCACGACGATGGTGATGCCTCGTTTTTTGAGCGTGCCGAGCATATCCCAAAACTCCTTGCGGCTCACAGGGTCGACGCCCGTGGTCGGCTCGTCCAACAAGAGGATGCTTGGCTTGTGGACCAAGGCGCACGAGAGGGCAAGTTTCTGTTTCATGCCGCCCGACAACGCTCCCGCCTTACGCTTCTTGAAAGGCTCTATCTGCGAGTATATTGCCTTTATGTTGTCGTATTCTGCCTCAACAGTCGTGCCGAAGAGCGTGGCGAAGAACTTTAGGTTTTCCTCCACCGATAGGTCTTGGTAAAGAGAGAACTTGCCTGGCATGTAGCCCGTGAGCTTGCGTATTCCACGCATGCCCTTCACCACATCGAACCCATCCACCTTCGCCGTGCCTTCGTCGGCAAGTATCAGCGTGGCGAGGATGCGGAAGAGCGAGGTCTTGCCAGCGCCGTCGGGTCCGATAAGTCCGAAAATCTCGCCCTTATCCACCGAGAAGCTCACGTTGCGCAAAGCCTCAACCTTGCCATACCGCTTTGAAATATTATCTGCTATGATTGCCTTGTTCGCCATATCAAAAACTATATGATTATTCACTCATCATTCTTCCTTCTTCACTCTTCGTTCTTCCCTCTTCCCTTACATCTTCACTTCCCCATACATTCCTATCTTCACATAGCCATCGTTTTTCACGGCAATCTTAATGGCATACACGAGGTCGGCACGCTCGTCGTCTGTCAGGATGGTTTTGGGGGTAAACTCCGACTTCGATGAAATCCAAGTCACCTTACCTTTGTATTCTCGCTTCTCGCCATTGCCAAAGTCGGCGAAAACCTTTACCGTCTGCCCCAATCTCACGTTCTTGAGTTGGGCGGAAGTGATGTAGGCACGGAGAAACATGCGGTCGATGTCAGCCATCTTGAAGAGCGGCTTGCCCACCGTGGCAAACTCGCCCTGCTCGGCATACTTTTCAAGCACGGTTCCTGCGATTGGAGTCGCGATGTGGCATTTGCTGAGCTGGTCTGCCACTTGAAGTTTTTGCACGTCTGTTGTTTCCATCTGCGCGTTGAGACTGTTGGTGGAAGAGTTGAGCGATGACAATTGTGCCTCCAACTGGCGTTCCAGCACCTTCACCTGGCTTCGGGCATCGTCGAGGTTCTTGCGGTTTGCAGCGCCATCCTTCACCAGTGAGGCGAAGCGGTCGTATTCCTCACGAGCCTTGGCAAGTTGCTGGCGAGTGGCAGCCACCTGTTTCGCCATGTCGGGGCGTTGAGAAGCATACACCAGTTTGGTGGCACCAATCTGTCGAGCTTTCAGGTAGAGCTGCACGGTGTCTATCAATACCACTTGTTTGCCTTGTTCTATTTTATCGCCCTCGTTTATGTCAAATTGCAAGAGTTTTCCGTTTTGCTCTGCAGACACCGTCACCTCGGTAGCCTCGAAGGTTCCCGTAGCGTCATACTCCTTTTCCTTGTCGCCACATGATGCAAGGCTCAAGGTGCCAAGCATCAACGTTATCATATAATAAGTGCTCTTTTTCATGATCATTCTCAGTAATGCTTTTATTCGTTGTTGATGTTCTTCTGCTTGTATATTTCCTTTAATAACAATATCTCGTGTTGCGCCTTCTGCGCTCTCGCCAGGCTCACGGCATTGATGTCCCTTACGAGTTCGTTCACGCTCTCCGTGCCGAGTTGCACCTTCTTGTCGGCCTTGCTACGGATGCTCTCACGCAGGCTTACAATCTCGTCGTCTTGCGATATCTGTTTGCGAAGTGAAGCGATGTTGCCGTCCGCCTCCTCGTTTTGCAGGCGGTTGTTGAAGAGGAAGATCTCTCGCTGACTGTCAATTATCGATTGTTGCACCACCAGTTTCTTTATGTCGTTCTTGCGTGTGTAGAGCGCGCCGATGTTCCAAGACACCGACACGCCTCCAGCCAGCAGTCCATTGTTCACCATGTCGCTCACCTTGCTGTGCATCATGCCCATGCCAATGACGGAGACCGTTGGGCGGAGTCGGGTGTCGAGTTGTTTGCGCTGGGCATTGAGCAGTTGGCTTTGGGATGCGTAATAGAAAAGCTCGGGGCGATTTGTTCCCCATTCGTTGCAAGAAGACGTGACGCTGGGCTTTTCCAACTTCTCATTCTCCGCCATGTCCTTTCCTATGAACACGCCTAGCATTCGGAGAAAAGCCTTGCGTGACGCCTCTAGCGACTCCTTCTGCTGGCTCACCTTGAGTTTCTCCACGAGGATGGCATCGAAGTCGCACTGGTTGGCTATGCCGCCCTTCATCATGCTTCTTATGGTCTGCTCGCTTGTCGATAGATCCTCCTGCAACAGTTTGTTTTGCGCCAACTGTTCATCTATGAGAAGTATGCCGAAATATAGTTGGTCTATACGTTCGTTGATGGCATACATCGACACGTCGAGCTGATGCTTTTGCACGTCAGCCTGTGCCGACACCACTTCTTTTTGTGCCGCTATCTGTCCACCGTCGTACACGTTCTGTCTCACTGTCACCGAGCCATTCGCCACCCAGTTGTTCATGTTGATGCCCATTCTCTCCATTTGCTCGTTTGTCTTCAGTATGTCGGTGAAGGCGTAAGCTCCAGCCGAGACGCTCACTTGCGGCAGCCATCCCTTTGCCACATTGTCGAGGCTATAGTCACGGCTTAGGTCTATCAGCTTATACTGTTTGATGGCTGGATAGTTGCAGCGAGCCATCTCGCGGCATTCCTTCAAAGAAACAGCCCGAACGGCTAAAGAGACCAGCAATGTCATGGTCAATAATAATCCTTTTTTCATCATTTCCGTTGTCTTGTTACTTTTCAGCTCTTTTACCTTTAAGAGTTTCTGCAAAGGTATGGTGAAATGATGAATGCCTTGTTATCCGTAGTTATAGAGAAATGTCCTATTTGTTCGATTTGATAATGAAAGGGACAGAAAGTTTAATCTTTATAGCTATCTTTGCAAAAGGAATCGAACAAAAAGAACATCGGAAAAGATAAAATTACAAGACATGAAAGAGCCAAAGAGACTTTCGCTACAAAACATGTTTGAAACTCTTGTCGAGCAAAACATGTATCCCGACAAGTATTACTTCAATAATGGTTTTGCCATCGCAATCGACATCAATGGTCTCTTCAAGCCATTCATGTCCGACGACCCAAGCCCATACTTGCTCGACGATTATCGCTTGGGAGTGGTCAAGCGTGGTACAATGCGCAGCAACATCAACCTGCAAGAGTGCCGTTTTGAGCCCAACGACATCATCTTCGTATGTCCTGGTAGTATTGTAGAGCCGATAGACATGAGCAATGACCTCATGTTGATGGGCATTGGCATTCCGGCGGATATGTTCCATATAGCACACACGGAAAAATTGCCCGACTTGTTTACCGGGCAAAACAAACATGGCATCCAGAAAGTCAGTGCAGACCAGATGCAACTGCTCAACCACATGTTTTTCTTGATTTGGGAAATAGCCCGCACGCAAGAAAAAACCGAAGGGAATGCTGAAGTGCTCTACAATATGCTCTCCACCATTACACATTATTATAGTACGCTCTTTACCCTACAGCAGCCAAAACCGAGCACGTATCGTTCAGCAAACGACATCTTCGACCGCTTTCTGCAACTTGTCAACAAACATTCCCAACAGGAGCGTCAGCTCGCCTTCTATGCAGAGAAGATTTGTGTTACCGAGCGGTATCTTGGCACCGTGATTCGACAGACGAGCGGCATCACGGCAAAGGAATGGATAGACAAGGCGGTAATCAACTATGCCAAGGTCATGCTTCGTCACAGCAACAAGCAGATAACGGAGATATCAGAGACTCTCCATTTTCCGAACCCAAGCTTCTTCTGCAAATATTTCAGGCGATTGACAGGTGCCACTCCGCAAGCCTACCGACAGGGGAAAAACGCATAGAAGCCGCGAGTCGTCATTTGCCCAAGAACTTCTTGTTCACATAGTCGTTCAGTCGATCCCGATAGCTGTCGCCTATCGGTATTTCCTTGCCATCGTCTATCACCACACGGTTTTTCTGTATCTCCACTATATGATGCAGATTGATGATATACGACTTATGTATGCGCATGAAGTCCTTGTCGGCCAAACGCTCTTCCATTTTCTTCATGCTGAAGAGCACAACGATGGGCTTTGGTTGCGCTGTCGTGGAAGGCGTGTCGTGAGCAGGCTGGAAGGCCGCTGAGAGATGTATGCGGAGGTATTCCGACATTCCCTCTACATAGAGAATGTCGTGAGCCAATATGCGCACCACCTTATATTCCGTCTTCAGAAACATGGCGTCGTCCTCATCCACTGGCGAGAGGCTTGCCGTATGCAAGAGGTTGTATTGCCGCTTCACCTTGTCGGCGGCACGCAGTATGTCGCCCATGCCAAAGGGTTTCAAGAGATAGTCTATGGCATTGACCTTGTATCCCTCTATGGCATACTCCTGATATGCGGTCGTGAAGACCACCATGGGCGGTTGGTTCAAGGAACGAACGAAGTCCATGCCGTTGAGGTCAGGCATGTTGATGTCGACAAACATGGCATCCACTTCTTTCTCGCTCAAAATGTTCATCGCGTCGAGCGCGCTCTGGCAACTGTCAACCAACTCAAAGAAAGGCACTTTCTTCAAATATGCCGTCAACTGCCGGAGAGCCAAGGGCTCATCGTCTATAGCTAAAACCTTTATCATCATGCACCTAAGAATTTGAGGAATTAATCGGAAGCCTGAGCAGAACCTTGTACTCCTCTTCGTTTGAATATACGTGAAGGTCGTAACCGTCTTTCCCGTAGATTAGTTGGAGCCGCTTCACGGTGTTTCGCAGACCTACCCCACCGTGTTTTTCTTCAGTGGTTGGCTTGCGGCTGTTGTTGCAAAGAAACTCCAGCTCATGTGATGTTTCGTCTATCCTCACTATCACATCTATGAAAGATTCTTTCTGATAGCTCACGCCATGCTTGAATGCATTCTCCACGAAGTTCACGAGGAGCATCGACGGGATCTCGGCGTTGGTTATGCTTGCGTCTGGAGGCAGGGGCTTGTCTTGCGACATCTCTGGCGGCAACGACACGGATATGCGCACCTTGTCGGTATATCTGATGCGCATCAGCTCTACATAGTTGGCAAGGAAGTCAAGCTCCTTCTGTATTGGCGCCATCGACTTGTTGCCCTCGTAAAGCACGTATCGCATCATCTTCGACAACACCTCTATCGTGTATTTTGCCTGCTCCGAGTCAATATCCACGAGGGCGTGGATATTGTTGAGCGTGTTCATGAAGAAGTGGGGGTTTATCTGATACTTCAGGTAAGCCAACTGGTTGGAAAGGTTCTCCCGCTCCAGTTCTTTCATCCGCTTGCGGTCATCGAGCGACTTGAAGAAATATTTTATTCCTATGTTCAAGCCTATCAGCAGGGTCATGATGATGAAAGCCACCGAGTCTTGGCCGCCAAACACCAGTGGAGGCTCATGGTCTTTCGGACCACGGTCACCTTCGGGCTTGCCCATTTCGCCGGGTTTGTCCATGCCTTCGGGCTTGCCCAAGTCATCTGGTTTCCCCGGGGCATTGTGCATGCCCATTTCGTTGGGTGGCTCTGGTTCCATCATCGGCTTTCCGTGTGCGCCGAGCTTTCCTTCTTGCCTTTCTGGTCCTTCCGCCATTCTCTCCATCCTTGGCTTCCCCTTTTCGTCCATGGGCTTGGGACGGTGGGGCCGACCGTAAAGTTGAAACAGTGCAAAGCAAACAACAAGTACCAAGATGCCAATGCCATATCCCCACTTGTGGTTGCGATACACCAGCAGGGGGGCTATGAAGAAATTGTGCACGAAGAACGTGACGCAAAACATTGCCAGCAAGCTCCATGAGTTCAGCACGCCTTTCCAATCATAGGTTGAGGCTTGCGCACTCGCCATCTCCCTTGCCTGCCCTTCCCACGACATGGTAAAGATGTCGCCAACAAGCATGGAGACAACTGGTGTCGCAAACAATATAGCCCACAACACTACATATAGGATTATTTCCGCTTTCTTCTGTCCTTTTATCATGCCTTGAACAAACTGAACCATCCCATTAGCCTTGCCTTCATGGGAAGTCGATTTTGGTATGAGAGTAAAATGTTTCAATATAGTAGATAACGTTGAAGAGTTCATTTTATTTTATAAAAACAACTTGATGCTCATTTCCCGGAGGAAACTTTTCGCACCAAGTTGCCAGTCTAGGTATGAAATATTCTTTGTCTCAGCATGTCATGGTCTTCCGCCGTTGCCACCGTTTCCTTTCAAGGCAGCAGTCACCGTGGTGGAAGAAGCCCCGCTGGTCATCGTGTAGCTGCTACCCGACGTCAGTCCGGCGCAAGTGATCAAGACGGAACTTGAACTGCCTGAGTTGCCACCGGGACCACCGCCGCCGGGACCACCGTTTCCGCCGCCACCCATGTTACCGAAGCCACCGTTGTTTTTGGAAGCCGTGAAGTTGCTTGGCACGGTGAAGGTTGCAAGCACTGTGTTTCCGCTCTTCAGGGTAATCTCACTGTTGGCAGTCACGCTCATACTGCCACTCACGTATGGCTGGGTTGAGGCTGCCGTGCTGGGCACAGAGTTTCCACCGCCCACGGCAAGCAAGGTGCCGCCCGTAAAGATGACGGAATAGTTGTCTTCCTCGTTGGCGTCGATGCCACACTCGGGAGCCACGGTGCCGAACGCCTTGACGACTCCACCGCTGACATACATGTTGCCATTCGAGTCGAGACCGTCGTTGGCAGAAGACACCACCGTGATGTCGCCCCCCTTCAGATACATGTGGCTGGAAGAGTTGAGACAGTCGTCGTAGGCATTGACCACGATTGTGCCGTCGTTGACGGTAAGCTCAGCCTTGCTCTCTATACCCTCCGCTCCATTGCCGGTGGTAGATACATTGATGGTGCCGCCGTTGATTTCCACATTGCCGTCTATCTTCATTCCCTTGGGCGAAGACTTCTGGTCGCTGCTCAAGTTGTCGGTGTTGCCAGTGTAGTTGTCGTATCCTTTCCCGTTCACGTAAGCATACATTCCGCCAGTGGTCTTCACGGTTATGTCGCCGCCATTGATGGTAAGCGTTCCGCCGCCATTGATGCCCTTGCCGCCACTGCCGCTGCTGGTCAGTGAGAGTGTTCCGCCATCTATCAAGATGTTGCCGTCGGCAGCCATGCAACTGGAAGCCTTGGTCTTGGCATCGTCCGAATCCCATGCGCCGCCACCGGTGGAAGTGATGGTGATGGTGCCGTCAGCGATGGTCAGATCACCCTCGGCCTTCAAGCCCTTGGTGCAGGTGCCCGTGACGGCAACGGTAATAGTGCCGCCGTTTACGGTCAGCCCCCCTGTGTCCTCCGCCTCTCTGTCGGTATCGTCTTTGTAAGAAACCTGCACGCCATCATCGGCGACACCCGAAATGTTCAATTCGCCGCTCTCCATGAGGAAATACTGGTTGCAGTTGATGCCGTCCTTCACGGCAGCGAGCACATTCACCTTGCAGTTTTTCATCTCCACATACTCTTTGGCATATATGCCGTGGGCAGTGTAACCATACACATTGAGCGTGCCCTTTCCTTTCAGTTCCAAGTGTCCCTTGCACACGATGCAGCCCTTCCAGTCGCCATTGGCAGCATCGGCGAGGGTGTTCTCTGTGCCCTTTTTCACGCTGATTTCGATGCGCTTGCCATTCTGGATGTTGATCGGAGCACCCGAGGGATTGGTCAAGGTCAGTCCGTTGAACTCGACAGAAGCCTTGTAGGAGCCGGTCATCGTAAACTCGCCGTCGGTGGATGTTCCCGACAGCGAATAGGTTATCTCGCCACATGTGTTGTCGCCCACGCTTGAACTTTGCTCCAGACTCACATGGGCGTTGGTGATGGTCGGTACGACATATTGCGCCACGTTTCCTGCGACAGTCATCGTCGCTGTCGCGCCATTGTAGCTCACGCTCACGGTGTTGTCCTTCACCTCGCTGTTGTCCACATACATCTTGGTGATGTCGCTCGTGGCGAAAGTCTTGCCCATGATGGTGAGGGTCTCTCCGTTCTGATAAGTCATGTTGCCAGTCTGTGCGGCTGGGAAGGCGTATGTAATATTGTCGGTAACGACATTCAGGGTCTGCGCCTCCGCCCCGAGGGCGATGAAGCCTGTCGCTATCATTGAAGTAAAAAGTCTTTTCATCTCACTGTGATTTTCTGAGTTTTACCATTGCCCTTAACCACATACACGCCCGGGGTTGCCTTGTCCTTGAAGGCTTGCAGACTGCTGAACTTGCCATAGTTCATCCCCTGCAAGGAGAAAGCCTCTACCTCGCCATCTGCGTCAGAGATAGCCACATCCTTGATGCCCGTGGCATCACTTGTAGAGAAATACATGCTCGATAAGTCTACCACTGTCAACTCTTGACTGTCCGTACCATTACTCATGACAAGTTTCCCGTCAGAGAACGTCATCGTCAGCGAATCCACCTTTATCGAGACTGTCGTGCCGTCCGCTTTCTGGAAGGTGAGGTAGGGATAGGTGTCGGCATGGGCGGCAGCTGCTGCCAGCATAGCCGGGAAAAGAAACATAAACCTCTTTTTCATCTCCTTACTGTTTTTATGATTAATAAAAAGCAACTGTCCTATATTTTCTTTAGAATTTATAAGTATATCCTATGCCCAGCACGTGCGTGTCGAGGTCATCGTCGTCATTGTGGCGCAAGTCTTGGTAGCGATAATAAACCTTCAGGTCGTGGTGCTTGGCAATAGAGAAGTTCGTACCCAAAGTATAGCGGGTCTTCTGCAAACCGCCCTCGCCATGATACATCTCCACGCTGCCGAAAGGAGTGAGCGGTGTGTGCCTGATGCGATAGTTCATTTGGAAGCGTGACCGCAAGAGGTGCTGGCTCTTGCTCTTCACGTCTTCCCACTCCTCCGTGTCGGTGTCATACTTCTTGTTTTTTGCCTTGGCACGATAGGTATATTGATACATCTCTCTCAGCGACAGCCCAAGGTTGCCGAAGCTATAGCTGCCCGTCGCACCGATGAGGAAACGATGGCGAGGCCACCAATAGGAAGGAGTTATCTTGTTGACCGTGCCGTTTTTGTGGTAAGTTTGCGTACCGCCCCGATGGTCGTAGAGCAGGTTGTAGCCAGCCGAGAACTTCAAGTATTTGTTCAGTTTGTAGTCAGCTCCCAGCCCCAGGCTGTAGCGGTCCATCTTCTTCGAGTCGTTGCGGGTTCTCGCCCCCAGCTCACCCTCCAGCGTCCAGTGCTTGTCGAGTTTTTTCTCCACCACGGCATCCATCCATACGCCGAAGTCGCTCTGCGCCTTGACTTCCTTCGCCCCCACCGTCAAGGCGGCGAGAAGCATCCATGTTCTTATTGTTCCCTTCATAACTATAGACATTTAAACATAGGAGTTGACTTTCAGCTGTCCATCCACCGTGTTCTCTTCATCGGCATGGTAATAAATCTTGATGACGCTCATGTCTCTGAGGAAGTCGATGCCTCCGACTTCCAGCTTCACTACGTCGAGCCCTGTCCGTTCTTTTAGGTCGGCGAGGAGTTCCTCGCGCCGGTCGGGCTTGATCAGTTCGATGCGGTCGTATTGTATCATCTTCACCGCCATGCTTCCCCTGACCTTGATGTTTTCAAAGAGGCACGTGGTGAGGATGAATATCAGGTTGACTCCCAGCAAAGCCCCCCATCCGAGGCTGGTGCTCAAGCCATTGATAACCGACATGGCGAGAATAGTGAAGAGGTAGGTCATCTCCCTCACGGGCATCGACTCCGTGCGATAGCGGATGATGCCGAAGATGGCGAAAAGTCCGAGCGCAAATTCTATCTTGACGTGCGTCCCTCCCATGAGATTGATGAGGAAGAACACGCTGACGGCGATAAGCATGAACGTAAAGTAATACTCCCGCCGTCTGCTCTTGGGGAAATACAGCCAGTGGGTGATGACCCACACGGCGAGGGTGTTGATTGTGAATCGCAATATCATAGGCAGGAAGGCTGCCATATCCAGAATGTCAGTCATTTTATTATAAGAAGTTAGAGAAGTGGCATTAAGACAATAGCCTTTCTGGCGTATGTCTCTCTTTACATTTAAACGATTTTCATCAGTTTCTGAAGTCGGGGTTTCATGCGGTTGATGCGCAAGCCGGGATTGGTAAGAGCCTCGCCTACGCAATACTTGCTGAACCCACTCTGGTGGATGCGCAACTCTCTCAGCATCCCCAAGACTGGCGACGATTTCAAGCCGTCGCGCTTCAGTTCGATGATGGCGAGATGGTCGAGCGAGCACGACATTCCCGTGGAAAGATTCTCAAACTCCAAGTCGGTGTCTATCGTGAGGCGTTCGGTCTTTGCCTTGTTTACCAAGGTGACGCGGTGAAACCTATTGGCTATCTTTTGCTCCAGTAGTCGGGGATCGAGGCGTAAGTTCTTGCGCAGGAAGTCCATCGCCTCCCCTTCTTTCAGGCTGGATGCTGAGATGCGGCTCTTGTGCGTCTTGCCGTGGTTGTCCTTGGTCTTCACCTCCAGGAAACTCAGGCAGCTGTCCACATACGACCGCACCCTTACCTTCTGCCGCCCCGCATGTCCGTCGTGATGGGCATTGTAGAAGGCGTAGTCTTTCGAGTCGTAATAGATGGTGGCATAGCTCATGTTGCGCTTGCCGTCTATCTCCTGCACCCGGTACTCGTCGCCAGCCATCTGGAGCAACGCCACCAACTTGTCTACCGACGTGACAAACTTGGTGTCAGTACGGTTCATCAGCCTTATTCCCCCCATCTCCTCAAGGGAGATGGGCTGGAAGTTCTGAATTATCGCATGCATTGTCATAGTCAGATAATCCTTTTGACATTTATGAAAATCAATTCCTACAAGTATGAAACTTAACAGTGTTCTCTTGTCACCAGCGACCACCGCCACCGCCTGGCTGTCCACCGCCACCTCCGGGTTGACCGCCTCCACCGTTAGCACCGCTATTATAATTATATGTGGTAATCATCGACGATAGCGTCATGGTGGCGATAGAAGCGCCTCCGCTCACCGTGGCATCCGTAGTGTAGCCGCAGAAACTCTTGCCACCGCTCACCGTAGCTCCGGAAGAGAAGACATAGGAGTTTCCTTTTGTCATATCGGGTGAGCTGACGAGCAAGGTGTAACCCTGCTGGTTGTAGTCGCGTGGCACATTGAAGGCAAAGATGTTGTTGCCTTTGCTGTCTGCCACGGTGATATACTGGCCGCTGGAGATGCTATTGCCGCCCAAGATGGCCACCGGTTGCGTGGTGACGCTCGTCGTGGGTGTCGACGTTCCGCCGCCAATGCCTATTACTGTTCCTCCGGTAATGGTGAAGGTGTTTTGGTCGCAGTCGAATCCGTCTTCGGGCTGGGTCGTGCCGCAAGCCATCACCACACCACCGCTTATGGTCAGGGTAGAGTTGGAATCGATGCCGTCGTTGTTGGTTCCCATGGCGAAGATGTTGCCGCCGCTTATGGTCATGGCCTTTGATGAGTTGAGCGCGTCGTCGTAGCAGAAGACCATGATGTTGCCTCCCGAGATATTCATCGTGCTCTTGCTCTCTATGCCCTCCGAGCCTTCGCCGCCTGTGCAGCGCACCATGATGGTGCCGCCCTTCAGATACATCGCCCCGTCGCTCTTCATGCCCTTGGGCGAGGTGTCAAGCTTGCCGTAGACATATTGTTGACCGGTAGTGATCACCTTGATGGTTCCGTCGTTCACGGTGAGCGTCTGGTCCGTGCTGATGCCCTTGCCTCCTGCGCCCGTGCTCTTGCAATAGAGCAAGCCGCCGTTCATCACGAAGATGCTGTCGGCCTTCACGCCAGCGCATCCGCTCACGTCCTGCTCGTCGGCGTCATATTCGCCTGTGCCCGTGGTGATGGCGGTTGTTCGTCCGCCGTCTATCTGTACGAGTCCGTCGCAGCTCAAGCCCTTGCTCGCTGCCGCGGAGGTTTCCACGTTGATCACTCCACCTTTTATATATATAGCATCGTTGGCCTTGATGGCGTTGCCTGCCGTCGCCTTCACGTAGATGTTGTTGCCCGGGCGGAACATCACGTAGTCGTCGCTCCGTATGCCCGCCTTGCAGTTGGCGTAGACCTCGAGCGAGCCCTTGCCCGAGAAGAGCATCTTGCCTTCGCTGAAGAAGCAGGCTTTCATGTCTTCGTCGTCGGTCTTGTCGTTGTAGGTCGTGCCGTCGGTCAGTGTGTTGGTAGTTCCGTCGGCAAGCACAATGTAGCCTCGTTTCTTGCTCTGGATGTTGATGGCGGCGCCATCCGGGTTGGTGATGTTCACCCCGTTCAACTTCATCTCAAACTTCTTGTCGCTATATATTTTGAGAAATCCGTCGTTGGTGGTTCCGCTCACGGTGTAGCAAACATTCTTGACCGACGAGTTCACGATGACATCCGCGCCATTGATGGTCACGGTCACGCCATCCACGCTTCCAGAGGTGGTGGCATTGCCTCCGTTGAAGGCAATGCCGATGTTGTTTGTAAACGAATTGTTCTCGATATAATCTTCTGCCTCATCGCCCTCTGTGGGTATGCTTTCCGTCTCTTCGAGAGTAGTCTTGTCGATGGCAATGTCAAAAGACATGAGGTCTGAAATAGAACTGGAGTATGTGGTAGAGCCTCCTCCCCCATTGTTGCCGTTTCCACCTCCATTGCCATTGTTTGGCCCCATGTTCCACTCGTCCATACCCATGGCAGAGTCAGTCGTACAGCCAGCCAGTGCAATCAAGGCAACCATCACCAATGCCATCTGCAATATTCGTCCCGAAGGCATCTTTTGTTTTGCTATCCGTAAACCCTTCATTGTTAAAATGATTTAGTTGCTCAATAACCTTGTTTGTAAACTCTGTTACAAAAGTAATACGAAACTTATACACTCGCAACTTTATTCAATGAACGGGGCAATTCCTTCAACAAAACGGAAGGGGAAAAAAGAAGCCTCCTTGCTGCTATGTCACATAACAGCAAGGAGGCTTGTCCTTTCTAAAGACTATGTCGTCTTACTATTTCTGTTCCATGTTGGTTCGCGTTGGTAAAATATACTTTCTTGCAGATTTTTCCTCGCCCAATTTCTATAACTTAGCAGAGGCCGTCCCTGCTAAGCATTAACGAATCAACATACTATCCTTATTTCTTTGCCTGTGGCGTTTGGCGATTGCCGCTCGGGCGACCTTTCTGTCGCTCTTGTTCTTGGAGTTGATACATCTTGCTGATTTGGTCCTGGCTGAGGAACTTAGCGTATTTCTTGTTGTATTTCTGCTTGAGTGAGTCCATCTTTTTCTTGTCGTCCTCGCTCATCTGCGGTCTGCCACCGGGCTGGTTGCCGTTCATCGCCGGTGGGTTGCCCTGTGGACGCTCACCCTGTGGACGTGCGGGAGGATTGCCCTGTGGACGCTCTCCCTGAGGGCGTTCGCCCCTTGGAGGTATGCCGCCACCGCGGCGAGGCATCATCTCCATCATGTCGTTCTGCTCTTTCTTAAACACGTCAAGAAACTTCTTGCTGGTCTTCGTGTCCAAGCCCAGTTGCTTGGCAATGTTGTTGGCTCTTTGCTCTATCCTCTGCTCATGCGACTGGCGGTTGCCTCTCTGATTGTCGCCCTGCGAATTGTTCCCCTGTGCGTAGGTCGCACTGCTTGTTGCCAGAAAGATGGTGGCAAACATCCATGTCTTGATTGTCTTTTTCATTTTTAATAGTCCTTGTTTGTTCAACTAATCCAAAGACGATTTGTAAGATTGGATGTCAAGCAGCGTTTAGATTTTTTAGCGTGGCAGGTTTCTTGTTTAACTTTCGATGCTAAATCTCGTCGGCCACGGAGAGGGGCGTGCCTTCTTTCGAGATGTAGAACACGACAACCTCTGTAGGCACGTCGCCTCGGTTTTCGCCATGGTGTACCGTGCCCACAGTCTCGACCACAGCTTCGCCAGCACCCACGGTTTTCTCCTTGCCGTCGGATTCGCGCACCAGGGTGAGTTGCCCCTTGTTTACCACTCCATACGACATGATGTCGTGATGGTGCTTGGGCAGTTTGCTGTGAGGTGGCAGCGTCACCTTGAGCACTCGCAGTTCGGGCTTGCCTTCAGGATAGTTGGGCAGTTCGGCTCCGTCCCAGCTTTGTGAGGTCTTGAGCAGTTCCACGCTTTCGGCCTTGGCCGACTCATCGGCCTTGGCGTTGTCGGTGCACGAGGCGAGCGTTAACCCTATGCCTGTGATTGCCGTTGCCACTGTTGTTGATGCCAGCATGGTTTCCAGCCCTTTTACTATGTTTCTTGATTTCATGCAATGAGAGTATAATTGGACTAATGTTCACCGACAAAATTATAACATATACCCCACTTTTCCGCATCTTGGTATTACGTCCCTGCCCTATTTTACTATAATTAACAGATGGACGTGCGATTTACTGAAATACACGTTGAAATTAGGCCTTCGGCATATCAATGGAAAGCCGGTGGCATTGCAATGGAAAGCCGATGGCATTGCAATGGAAAGCCGATGGCATTTCAGTGCAATGCTGAAACGCCTGAAAATAACGTCGATGAATGCTTAGTCAGGTTGCTCCTCGGCGTGGTCTGTCCCCTCATTCCCCATCTATGCTTTCTTCAACTTGCCGGCCTTCGTCAAGGTTGCACATCTGATACTAACAAGGCGCGAAAGTGTTAAAAACGAAGTTGATAGAGATGAAAAACTGAATACAGCATCGTCATTTGCAAACAATTTATTACCTTTGAGCAACAATAGAAAGTAAATTGATAAGGTAAGAAGAAATAAAAAGATATATAATACAAGGATAATATAATGGAAAATTTAGAAGTGATGGTGATTCTTTTCATCATCGTGATATTGGGGTATGTGCTGTGCAAGATGGGATATATGGGCGACAAGTTCGACCAGAAACTATCGTCGATAGTCATAGACATAACCGCACCGGCACTTATCCTTTCGTCGGTCATGGGCGACGAACAACCTGATCGCAACCTCATCCTCCCTCTCCTTGGCGTGGGGTTCGTGACCTATATCATACTCTTGGTGTTCGGATTCTATGTGCCGCGACTTATCAGTCGCAACCGCGATGAGCAGGGCATGATAGGCTTTGCTCTGATGTTTGCCAACGTAGGCTTCATCGGCTACCCTATCGTGGCATCCATTTTCGGAGCGAAAGCCATATTCTACGCCGCCCTTCTCAATATGCCCAACACGTTCTTCGTGTTCACGGCAGGAGTAATGCTCATCAAGGGCGAGCGCAACTTGCGGCAGCTCAATTTCAAAGTGTTGTTCGGCCCAGGCATGATGGCAGCTTTCATCGCCGCCTTGTTGGTAGCCCTAAACATCAATACTCCCGACATGATAGCCCGTCCTATCACGATGGTCGGCAACATCACGGTGCCAGCTGCACTCATGATCATCGGCTCTGCCATGGCACGTCTGCCACTGAAAGAAATAGTGGGTAGTCCAAAGGTATATCTCGTGTCTGCGCTCCGTCTGGTGGTAGTGCCGCTGACGATATATTTCCTTTTCAAGCTCTGTGGCGTGAGCGACATCGTGAACGACATCAACACCGTCGTCATAGCCATGCCCGTGGCATCGTTCGGCACGATGTTTTGCATGAAGTATGGGCGCAACCCATCGTTTATCACTGAGGTGACATTCGTCACGACCGTTGGATCCATCTTCACCATACCGCTGATAACGTTGTTGTTCGGTCAATGATAAAGTAACCTCTTACTTGTGTCCAGACCTCTTTCGTCCTAGAGTTGGGTGCTTCGGCTGATGCGTTGGGCAATAAGTTGGCAATTCTGTCATTACCCTGTCTCTGGCTTTGCGTAAACATGCTCAAGCACGTCCTCATCCGGCCAGTTTGGGAGGAAAAACAGAGGCACGGGCTTACCGCCTATACCGCTCCAATCTATACGGCGTACATAGTCAAAGTCTGGCGGCCCGAAATCGAACGAGCGACCATAGAGCAGGATTGCCCCACGTCCGTTGTCTATTTTCCATCGTCCACCGCCGTAGACACACCGCTCACCCGAGACAAGCATATCACGATGGAGATACACATGCCCGAAGCGAAGCACACCGTCCTGGTTGATGATAAATTTCTGAAACATAATTGCCTGTGTATTTTTCTTTTATAAACGAAGAGAAATCGGGGAAAATTATATCAAAACGCAATTTTTTGCATCTTCGCCCCCTACCCTAGCCAAGTAGCAACTCGGCATATTCAACAATAGGAAGAAGGTATAACCAGACTTCGTCCGAAATATAAGAATATTTAAGGGAATATGGTTAACTATTTTTTTGAAGTTGTTGCAAACAACAAAAAGAATTCTTATCTTTGCCCCAATAATAAAAGAAATGAGTTATGAGACAATCGGAAGAACGATATATCAGCTTATTGACAGACTTCGGTTTCAAGCGCATCTTCGGAACCGCCCCCAACAAAGACCTGCTCATCAATTTCCTGAACTCGCTATTCGGGAAAGAGCAAGTCATCAAGGACGTGAAGTACCTCAACAGCGAGAACGTGGGTGACGTCTATACTGACCGCAAAGCCATTTTCGATGTATACTGCGAGAATGAACAAGGTGAAAAGTTCATTGTGGAAATGCAGAACGCCTACCAGAAGCACTTCAAGGACAGGTCGCTCTATTATTCCACCTTTCCCATCAAGGAACAGGCACCCAAGAGTGCAGACTGGGATTTCAATCTGGCCCATGTTTACGTGGTGGCACTTCTCAACTTCGACATGCACGACATGGCTTTTGACAAGAAAGCCATAGCACACGATGTCGGCTTATTGGACAAGAAGACCAAGAAAGTTTTTAACGACAAGTTGACATTCAAGTATGTGGAAATTGCGAAATTTGACAAGCCCTTGGACAAGTTGCACACAGTTTATGACAAATGGCTTTACGCTTTGAAGAATTTGTCACGCTTGACAGACCGTCCCAAGGAGTTGCGCAACAAGGTGTTCGACAAGCTCTTCGAGGAGGCAGAGATTGCAAAATTCTCCAAACAAGAACTCAAGGAGTACGAGGATAGCTTGAAAGCATACCGTGACATCAAGAACTCTCTCGATACAGCAATGGAGCAAGGCTTTGAGAAAGGTCGCGAAGAGGGGCGTGAAGTAGGCCGCGCAGAAGGCCGCGCAGAAGGCCGTGCGGAAGGACGTGCGGAAGGACGTGCAGAAGGACGTGCAGAAGGACGTGCAGAAGGCATTACTTCTCAACGATTGGACACGGCCCGTTCCATGCTTAAAGATGGTTTGCCATTAGAACAGATCATGCGTTATACGGGATTGACGCAAGAAGAAATCACGCAATTAAAATAAAAGATTGAAAGCAAGGATAGCACTTCATGCTGAAGGAGAAACGGGTGCATGGCGTCATCTTCTTCCCGAAGTGGGTACACGAGCATCCGGAGATTACCGTCTGCTTCCAGAATGAGCACATCGACAAGATGGAGGCTGCACGCGAGAAATACAAAACATATCCGAGTGGTGCCCGAGTTTGCCATGTGTGTCAATGGCCACATCATAGCCGGGCTTTCCTTCTGCTGCCTTATGGAAGGCGATGTGTCCGATAGGTTCGGATGATG
>CAVBBO010000045.1:0-36998 GCA_963593695.1 Escherichia coli
CAGACTGTAAATCTGCTGGCTCTGCCTTCGGTGGTTCGAATCCATCACCACCCACGCTCTCGAAAGAGATGCTGCGGAAATAGCTCAGTTGATAGAGCACTAGCCTTCCAAGCTGGGGGTCGCGGGTTTGAGCCCCGTTTTCCGCTCTGATTATGCTGTTATAGCTCAGTGGTAGAGCACTTCCTTGGTAAGGAAGAGGTCCTGAGTTCAAGTCTCAGTAACAGCTCTCTATAGTTGTCGCTTACGCGACGCGGAGGAAAGCTAAATCAGTTATTGATTAATTAAACGACAAATAAACATTAAACTATGGCAAAAGAGGTTTATGTGCGCACCAAACCGCATGTTAACATTGGTACCATCGGTCACGTGGACCATGGTAAGACCACTCTGACCGCTGCCATCTCGAAGGTGCTTCACGAGCGCCTCGGCACCGGTGAGGACGTGAAGTCTTTCGATCAGATTGATAACGCACCTGAGGAGAAGGAGCGTGGTATCACCATCAACACTGCACACATTGAGTATGAGACAAACAACCGTCACTATGCTCACGTGGACTGCCCGGGTCACGCCGACTATGTGAAGAACATGGTTACTGGTGCTGCTCAGATGGATGGTGCAATCCTCGTAGTTGCCGCTACTGATGGTCCTATGCCTCAGACTCGTGAGCACGTGCTTCTCGCCCGTCAGGTGAATGTGCCTCGCATGGTCGTCTTCCTTAACAAGTGTGATGACGATGAGGTTGACGAGGAGATGATTGACCTCGTGAAGATGGACGTACAGGATCTTCTTACTTCATACGGATATGACGAAGAGACTCCTATCGTTTGTGGTTCTGCTCTCGGCGCACTGAACGGTGTTGCTAAGTGGGAAGACAAGGTGATGGAGCTCATGGACGCTGTTGACTCTTGGATTCAGGAGCCTGAGCGTGAGGTTGACAAGCCTTTCTTGATGCCTGTTGAGGACGTGTTCTCAATCACTGGTCGTGGTACTGTTGCCACAGGTCGTATTGAGACTGGCCGATGCAAGATCGGTGACGAGGTTCAGTTGCTCGGTCTCGGTGAGGACAAGAAGTCTGTCATCACTGGTGTTGAGATGTTCCGCAAGACTCTCCCAGAGGGTGAGGCTGGTGATAACGTAGGTCTGCTTCTCCGCGGTATCGACAAGGAGGAAGTAAAGCGTGGTATGGTAGTTGTGCACCCAGGTGCTATCACTCCTCACGATCACTTCAAGGCTTCTATCTACGTGCTGAAGAAGGAAGAGGGTGGCCGTCACACTCCATTCGGCAACCGCTATCGTCCTCAGTTCTACCTCCGCACCATGGACTGCACAGGTGAGATCACTCTCCCAGAGGGAGTTGACATGGTGATGCCTGGTGACAACGTAGAGATCGAGGTTCGCCTTATCTATCGTGTCGCTCTGAACGAGGGTCTTCGTTTCGCTATCCGCGAGGGTGGTCGTACAGTAGGCTCAGGCCAGATCACAGCTCTTCTTCCTGATGTAGCTGAGGAGGCATAAAGATACTAATTACGAATTACTGATTAGTAATTGCCGATTGGTAATTCGTAATTACCTACGGGTTTAGCTCAGTTGGTAGAGCACTGGTCTCCAAAACCAGGTGTCGGGAGTTCGAGCCTTCCAACCCGTGCTAAAAGAAATAACAATGAGTAAGAAAGAAAATCTCTTTAAGAGGTTTGGTAATTATTGCGTTGCTTGTTATGACGAGCTTGCGCATAAGACCACATGGCCTACCCCACACGAACTTACACATAGCGCGGTGATTGTTTTAACAGCTTCCCTTGTCATCGCCGTTGTTGTTTTTGTGATGGATTTAGTGTTTAAGAATCTCATGGGTGTCATCTACCCGGGCTAATTTTTTTCTAAGGAAACAATGAGTGATTCAAACAACAAATGGTACGTGATGAGTGCCATTAGCGGTAAGGAAGCTAAGCTTAAGGAATATATCGAAAATGAGATGAAGCGTAATAAGCTCATCTCTGATCGTGTTTCACAGGTGCTTATTCCTATGGAGAAGCATGCGGTTTCACGTAATGGCAAAATCGTGGAGAAGGAAAGGATTTCCCTCCCCGGTTATGTTTTTGTGGAGGCCGATATGACTCCAGATCTCGCTTCTCTCTTGAGGTTCATGCCCAACTGTCTTGGGTTCCTCGGTGGATTGAGTCATCCAACTCCTGTTCCATTGTCTCAAATCAATCGTATGCTTGGTGCTGCTGAAGAATCAGCTAATGATGTTGCTTCTGATGTGCCCTACATTCTGGATGAGACAATCAAAGTCATCGATGGTCCTTTCTCTGGCTTCGATGGCGTGATAGAGGAAATCAACACTGAGAAACGCACATTAAAGGTCACGGTCAAGATCTTCGGTCGTAATACACCGCTGGAGCTCTCTTACGCGCAAGTGGAAAAAATCGCTGAGTAGTTGTTACGGGCTGCTTTCGGTTTTCATATTTTAATTATTTAGATTTATAAAACAATGGCTAAAGAAGTTGCTGGTTTAATCAAATTGCAGATTAAGGGCGGAGCAGCAAATCCCTCACCACCCGTCGGCCCTGCATTGGGTTCTAAGGGTATCAACATCATGGGATTCTGCAAAGAGTTCAATGCCCGTACCCAGGACAAGGCTGGCAAGGTTTTGCCTGTAGTCATCACATACTACACAGATAAGTCTTTCAGCTTCGTCATCAAGACTCCTCCTGCAGCTATTCAGCTTAAGGATGCCGCTAAGGTTAAGAGTGGTTCTGGTGAGCCTAACCGTAAGAAGGTCGCTACTGTGACTTGGGATCAGGTTAAGGCAATCGCTGAGGACAAAATGGCTGACCTTAACTGCTTCACTGTTGAAAGCGCTATGAGGCTTGTTGCCGGTACTGCTCGCAGCATGGGTATTAACGTTTCCGGGGAGTTCCCTGAGAGCAAGTAAAAACTTCAATTTGATTAAGTAAAATGAGTAAACTGACAAAAAATCAGAAATCAGTAGCTGATAAGGTTGAAGTAGGAAAGGCATACACTCTGAAAGAGGCCGCTGCTCTTGTCAAGGAAATTACTACGACAAAGTTTGATGCTTCTCTCGACGTTGACGTGCGTCTAGGCGTTGATCCTCGTAAGGCTAATCAGATGGTTCGTGGCGTTGTGTCACTTCCAAATGGTACTGGCAAGGTCACACGCGTGTTGGCTCTCTGCACTCCTGATCAGGAAGAGGCTGCAAAGGCAGCTGGTGCTGATTACGTAGGTCTCGATGAATATGTCGAGAAGATTAAAGGCGGTTGGACTGATGTTGATGTTATCATCACTATGCCTTCTTGCATGGGCAAGGTAGGTCCTTTGGGTCGCGTTCTTGGTCCTCGTGGCTTGATGCCAAACCCAAAGAGTGGTACTGTGACAATGGACATCGCCAAGGCCGTGAAGGAAGTTAAGCAAGGTAAGATTGACTTTAAGGTTGACAAGGCTGGTATTATCCATACTTCTATTGGTAAGGTTTCCATGACTGCTGACCAGATCTATGGAAATGCCAAGGAGTTCCTCAATACCGTTATTCGCTTGAAGCCTGCTGCTGCCAAGGGTACATACATTAAGAGTATCTTCCTTTCAAGTACGATGAGTCTGGGTGTAAAGGTAGATCCCAAGTCTCTCGACATTTAACTTTTAAAAGTTTAGTAAAATGAAGAAAGAACAAAAAGATACTATTATCGTAGAGCTTGGCGAAAAGCTGAAGACTTATCCTCACTTCTATCTCGTAGATGTTGCAGGCATGAATGCCGAGGCTACATCATCTCTTCGTCGCAAGTGCTTCAAGAGCGAGATTCAGATGGTTGTGGTGAAGAACACTCTTCTTCATCAGGCTTTCGAGAAGTCAGATGTAGATTTTTCTGAGCTTTATGGCACTCTTAAGGGTAGCACAGCCGTTCTGTTCACACAGACTGCTAACCTTCCCGCAAAGTTGCTGAAGGATAAGGAAATCAAAGCTGCAGGTGTGCCTTCTTTGAAGGCTGCTTACGCTGAGGAAGGCTTCTATGTAGGTGCAGACAAGCTTGAAGAGCTTTCTGCTATCAAGAGCAAGAATGAGGTTATCGCTGACATCGTTGCTCTGTTGCAGTCACCTGCTAAGAACGTTGTTTCTGCTCTGCAGTCAGGCGCTAACACCATCCACGGTGTGCTTAAGACTTTAGGCGAGCGTGCTGAGTAATGTTTTGACGGTTTTCGTTGAATCACTATAAAGTCAATTTAACAATAACAAGAATAATTAAAAAAAGAGAATAAAATGGCAGACGTAAAAGCTATTGCAGAAGAGTTGGTAAACCTTACTGTTAAGGAAGTTAATGAGTTGGCTCAGGTCCTGAAGGACGAGTATGGCATCGAGCCTGCAGCTGCAGCTGTTGCTGTAGCAGCTGGTCCTGCTGCTGGCGGTGAGGCCGCAGCTGAGGAGAAGACAAGTTTCGACGTTGTCTTGACAGACGTTGGCGCTACTAAGCTCCAGGTCGTTAAGGCTGTGAAGGAGGCTTGCGGCCTTGGCTTGAAGGACGCTAAGACTCTCGTTGAGGGTGCTCCTGCTACAATCAAGGAAGGTCTTTCAAAGGACGAGGCTGAGAACCTCAAGAAGGCCATCGAGGAAGCTGGTGCAAAGGTTGAGCTGAAGTAATTAGTTCATATCAGCTATAGGTGACACTTTTAACAGTGTTTTCCTATTACTTTTATAATAATTTAAAAAAGGTTAGAATTCGCCCAGTAGGTGAGTTCTAACCCTTTTGTATCTTTCAGAAGCTTATCGCTTCGTTGTCTTTTTGACAAAATACTATTTATGTCACAAGTCGTAAACAATAGAATCAATTTCGCAAGCGTACCAAATCCGTATCCATTCCCGGATTTCCTTGACGTTCAGTTGAGGTCGTTCCGCGACTTCCTTCAGCTCGACACGCCACCTGAGGAACGTAAGAATGACGGTTTGTATAAGGTGTTCGCTGAGAATTTCCCAATTACAGACACGCGCAATAATTTTGTGCTTGAGTTCCTCGAC
This sequence comes from Escherichia coli, assembly GCA_963593695.1. Classification (GTDB taxonomy): domain Bacteria; phylum Bacteroidota; class Bacteroidia; order Bacteroidales; family Bacteroidaceae; genus Prevotella. The sequence goes on from CAVBBO010000045.1 coordinate 5,027, forward strand.
TATTATATCGATCCGCCTCGTTACTCAATTGATGAGTGTCTTGAGAGAGGTTTGACCTATAGCGTTCCTTTGAAGGCTAAGATGAAGCTTTATTGCACGGATCAAGATCATGAGGACTTTGGTACGGTCATTCAGGATGTGTTCCTTGGAACCATTCCTTACATGACATCAAATGGTACTTTTGTCATAAATGGTGCTGAGCGAGTAGTTGTTGCCCAGTTGCATCGTTCTCCTGGCGTATTCTTCGGCCAGGGCGTGCATGCTAATGGCACAAGTCTTTACAGCGCTCGTATTATTCCTTTCAAGGGCTCTTGGATCGAGTTTGCCACTGACATCAACAATGTCATGTTCGCTTACATCGACCGTAAGAAGAAATTGCCTGTTACGACACTTCTTCGTGCCATTGGTTACGAGAGCGACAAGGACATTCTCCAGATTTTCGACCTTGCTGAGGAAATCAGTGTTTCACCCAAGAACCGCAGGGCACTTGTCGGTAAGACGTTGGCGGCTCGTGTTCTTAAGAGTTGGAACGAGGATTTCGTGGACGAGGATACCGGTGAGGTTGTTACCGTATCTCGTAACGATGTTATTCTTGAGCGTGAGGTAGAGATCACTGAGGACAACATTGACGCTATCTTCGACTCTGGCGTTAAGTCTGTTCTTGTCCACAAGGATGAGGAGGCTGCAAGTCGTTATGAGATTATCTTCAATACACTTGCCAAGGATTCTTCAAACAACGAGATTGAGGCTGTACGCTACATTTACCGTCAGCTTCGCAACGCTGATCCTGCTGATGATGCCAGCGCACGTGAGGTGTTCCAAAACTTGTTCTTCTCAGACAAGCGTTATGACCTCGGCGAAGTAGGACGTTACCGCATTAACAAGAAACTTGGTTTGGACATCGAGTCTGATGTGCGTGTCCTTACCAAAGAAGATATTATTGAGATTATTAAGTATCTCATCAAGCTGATCAATAGCAACGCTTCTGTCGATGATATTGACCACTTGAGCAACCGTCGCGTACGCACTGTTGGTGAGCAGCTCGCCAACCAGTTCTCTATCGGTCTTGCTCGCATGAGCCGTACCATCAGAGAGCGCATGAACGTGCGTGACAACGAGGTGTTCACTCCAACGGACCTTATCAACGCGAAGACCATTTCCAGTGTCATCAACTCATTCTTCGGCACTAACCCTCTGAGCCAGTTTATGGATCAGACGAACCCATTGGCCGAGGTGACCCACAAGCGCCGTCTTTCTGCCCTTGGTCCTGGCGGTCTTTCTCGTGAGCGTGCCGGTTTTGAGGTTCGAGACGTACACTATACCCATTATGGTCGCCTTTGTCCTATTGAGTCGCCTGAGGGTCCAAACATCGGACTTATATCATCTCTTTGTACTTATGCAAGTATCAATGAGCTTGGCTTCATTTCTACACCATACCGTAAGGTTGAGAATTCCGTTGTAGACCTCGACAACAATAATGTAGTTTATCTTACCGCTGAGGAAGAGGATGGTGAACTTATCGCTCAGGGTAATGCGCCTTTGAATCCAGACGGCACCTTCATTCGCGACGTGGTGCACTGTCGTTATGCCGCTGACTTCCCTGTTGTAACTCCAGAGAATGTTCGTTTGATGGACGTGTCGCCGCAGCAGATTGCATCTGTTTCTGCAAACCTCATTCCTTTCTTGGAGCATGATGACGGTCACCGTGCGCTGATGGGATGTAACATGATGCGTCAGGCTGTGCCATTGCTTCACAACGACTCTCCTATCGTGGGTACTGGTCTTGAGAAGCAGGTTTGTGAGGATTCTCGCACGATGATTACGGCTGATGGTGAAGGTGTCATTGATTATGTTGACGCTACGACTATCCGTATCCTCTATGATCGCACAGAGGATGACGAGTTTGTCAGCTTTGAGCCTGCACTTAAGGAATATCGCATTCCTAAGTTCCGTCGCACCAACCAGAACATGACCATAGACCTCCGTCCTATTTGCACAAAGGGACAGAGAGTGAAGAATGGAGACATCCTTACCGAAGGCTATGCAACAGAGAATGGTGAGCTTGCCTTGGGTCGCAACCTTCTTGTGGCTTACATGCCTTGGAAGGGATACAACTATGAGGATGCTGTGGTCATCTCTGAGCGTATGGTTCGTGAGGATGTGCTCACATCTGTACACGTGGATGAGTATTCTCTTGATGTGCGTGAAACCAAGCGTGGCATGGAGGTATTCACCAACGATATTCCTAACGTCAGCGAGGAGGCTACCAAGGACCTTGACGACAACGGTATAATCCGCGTAGGTGCTCGTGTTGAGCCAGGCGATATCATGATAGGTAAGATTTCGCCTAAGGGTGAGAGCGATCCTTCGCCAGAGGAGAAGTTGCTTCGTGCCATCTTCGGTGACAAGGCAGGCGACGTGAAGGATTCTTCGTTGAAGGCCAATCCATCGCTGAGCGGTGTCGTTATTGACAAGAAGCTGTTCTCTCGCGCTGTTAAGACTCGCGAGTCGAAGAAGAGAGACAAGGTCATACTCCAGAAAGTTGACGAAGAATACGAGGCAAAGCAGGACGAGCTGAAGAACATGCTTGTTGACAAGCTTATGCAGCTCACCGAGGACAAGGTGTCTCAGGGCGTCAAAGACTACACGGGAGCTGAAATCATCACCAAGGGTTCCAAGTTCTCTGTCGTGGCATTGAAGAATCTTGAGTATGACGGTGTTCAGAGCAACGACTGGACAGACGATGACCACATCAACGGTCTTATCCGTCGTCTTATTGTCAACTATATGCGCAAGTCCAAGCAGATGGACGCTGAGTTGAGCCGCCGCAAGTTTGCCATCACCATTGGTGACGACCTTCCTTCTGGCGTGCTGAAGATGGCGAAAGTTTATATCGCCAAGAAGCGTAAGATTCAGGTGGGTGATAAACTCGCAGGTCGTCACGGTAACAAGGGTATTGTTTCCAAGATCGTGCGTGCCGAGGATATGCCTTTCTTGGCCGACGGTCGTCCAGTGGATCTCGTGTTGAACCCGATGGGTGTGCCTTCTCGTATGAACTTGGGTCAGATATTCGAGGCTATTCTTGGTGCCGCAGGTAAGAAGCTTGGTGTTCGTTTCGCTACACCTATTTTCGATGGTGCTAAACTTGCCGACTTGAAGGAGTGGACCGATAAGGCTGATCTTCCAAATCTCTGTTCTACAACAGTTTATGATGGTGAGACAGGTGAGCCTTTCGACCAAAAGGCAACAGTGGGTATTACCTACTTCCTGAAACTCGGACACATGGTTGAGGACAAGATGCATGCACGCTCCATTGGCCCGTACAGCTTGATTACCCAGCAGCCACTTGGTGGTAAGGCTCAATTCGGTGGTCAGCGTTTCGGAGAGATGGAGGTCTGGGCCCTTGAGGGCTTCGGTGCCAGCCACGTGCTTCAGGAGATGCTTACCGTCAAGAGTGACGACGTCAATGGTCGTTCCAAAGCTTATGAGTCTATTGTTAAGGGTGACCCAATGCCGGCTGCCGGCATTCCGGAATCACTCAATGTCTTGCTCCACGAGCTGCGTGGTCTGGGACTTAGCATGAAGATGGAATAAGAAACTACTCATAAACTATAAAAGAATATGGCTTTCAAAAAAGATACAAAGGTAAAGACCAATTTCACTAAGATCACCGTCAGTCTCGCTTCACCAGAGGAGATCAAGGAGAATTCGTTTGGTGAGGTCACCAAGCCGGAGACCATCAACTATCGCACATACAAGCCTGAGCGTGACGGCTTGTTCTGCGAGCGCATCTTCGGTCCAACGAAAGACTACGAGTGCGCCTGCGGAAAGTACAAGCGCATACGTTATAAAGGCATAGTTTGCGACCGTTGCGGTGTTGAGGTAACCGAGAAGAAGGTTCGCCGTGAGCGCGAGGGTCACATTGAACTTGTCGTGCCTGTTGCGCACATTTGGTATTTCCGTTCTTTGCCAAACAAGATAGGTTACCTTCTCGGTATGCCCACAAAGAATCTTGACGCGGTAATCTATTACGAGAAATATATCGTCATCAAGCCAGGTATGCTTGCTGGCATGAAAGACGCTGAGGGCGTTGAGGATCTCAACGGCTCTCACAAGATGGATTTGCTCACTGAAGATGAGTATATCGACATTGTTGACAATAAACTTGACGAGAACAACGATCTTCTCGACGACAGCGATCCTAATAAGTTTGTTGCCAAGATGGGTGCAGAGGCTGTGCTCGACCTTCTCCATGAGCTTTCAGAGCCCGACGAGAAGGGTGTCACCGGCCTTGACCGTTTGAGCTATGAGTTGCGTGACCGCGCAAACAACGACTCTTCGCAAATGCGCAAGACAGAAGCCTTGAAGCGCTTGCAAGTGGTAGAGTCTTTCCGTGGCTCAATGAACGTCAACAAGCCAGAGTGGATGATCATGAAGATAATTCCTGTCATCCCACCAGATCTTCGTCCTTTGGTTCCATTGGACGGTGGACGTTTTGCCACGTCTGACCTTAACGACCTTTATCGTCGTGTCATCATACGTAACAACCGTTTGAAGAGACTTATCGAGATTAAGGCTCCTGAGGTCATCCTTCGTAATGAGAAGCGTATGCTGCAAGAGGCTGTCGACTCATTGTTCGACAATAGCCGCAAGTCAAGCGCTGTAAAGAGCGAGAGCAATAGGCCACTGAAGTCACTTAGCGACTCCTTGAAAGGAAAACAGGGACGTTTCCGTCAGAACCTCCTTGGTAAGCGTGTAGACTATTCAGCTCGTTCGGTTATCGTCGTAGGCCCTGAGCTGAAGATGGGAGAGTGCGGTCTGCCTAAGCTCATGGCGGCAGAGTTGTACAAGCCGTTCATCATCCGCAAGCTTATTGAGCGCGGCATCGTTAAAACGGTCAAGAGCGCAAAGCGCATCGTTGACCGTCGCGAGCCTGTCATTTGGGACATCCTTGAGAACGTGATGAAGGGTCACCCCGTGCTTCTCAACCGTGCGCCGACACTTCACCGTCTGTCCGTGATGGCTTTCCAGCCTAAGCTCATTGAGGGCAAGGCCATTCAGCTGCACCCATTGGCTTGTACGCCGTTCAACGCCGACTTCGATGGTGACCAGATGGCTGTTCACCTTCCGTTGAGTAATGAGGCTGTGCTTGAGGCTCAAATCCTGATGCTTCAGAGCCACAACATTCTTAACCCTGCCAATGGAGCTCCTGTCACCGTTCCGTCACAGGACATGGTGCTCGGTCTTTATTATATCACCAAGATTCGTCCGGGCGCAAAGGGCGAGGGTTTGATGTTCTATGGTCCAGAGGAGGCTATTATAGCATTCAACGAGAAGCGTTGCGCTGAGCACGCGCTTGTGAAGTGCATGGTAGACGACGTCGACGAGAATGGAAAGCCAATCCGTCACATAGTTGAGACATCGGTCGGTCGTATCATCGTCAATGAGATTATTCCTAAGGAGCTTGGCTTCTTCAATGGCATTATCTCAAAGAAGTCTCTGCGTACCCTTATCTCTGCCGTTATCAAGAAGGTGGGTATGGCAAGAGCTTGCTCGTTCCTTGATGGTATCAAGAACCTTGGCTACAAGATGTCTTACCTTGCCGGTCTGTCGTTTAACCTTGACGACATCATCGTGCCGCCAGAGAAGGCTGAGATCGTGAAGAAGGGACAGGACGAGGTTGACGAGGTGACTGCCAACTTCGATATGGGTCTTATCACCGATAAGGAGCGTTACAACCAGGTGATTGACGCATGGACACACGTAAACGACAACTTGAAGAAGGCCGTCATGAAACACATGACCGAGGCCGACCAAGGCTTCAACGCCGTGTTCATGATGCTTGACTCTGGTGCCCGTGGTAGTGCTGACCAGATTGCTCAGCTCGCAGGTATGCGTGGACTTATGGCAAAGCCTCAGAAGGCAGGTGCCGAGGGCAACTCCATCATCGAGAACCCTATTCTGAACAACTTGAAGGAAGGCATGTCAGTGCAGGAGTACTTCATTGCTTCGCATGGTGCCCGTAAGGGTCTTGCCGACACCGCCATGAAGACTGCCGACGCCGGATACCTCACACGTCGTCTGGTTGACGTCTCTCACGACGTCATCATCAACGAGGATGACTGTGGAACGCTCCGTGGCCTTGAGTGCCGTGCCTTGAAGGATGGCGACGACATCATTTCTACTTTGAGTGAGCGCATACTTGGCCGTGTGTCTGTTCACGATGTTGTCAATCCTCATACCAATGAGATCATTGTTAAGTCGGGCGAAGAAATCATCGAGGAGAAGGCTGACGCAATTGAGAAGGCTGGCATCGAGATGGTTGAGATTCGTTCCGTGCTTACTTGCGAAAGCAAGAAGGGCGTGTGCCGCAAGTGCTACGGTCGCAACTTGGCTACATCTAAGATGGTTCAGCTCGGTGAGGCTGTCGGTGTCATCGCAGCTCAAGCCATTGGTGAGCCTGGTACACAGCTTACCCTCCGTACCTTCCACTCAGGTGGTGTGGCAGAGAATGCTGCCGCCAATGCGAGCATCAAGTCTAAGTACGATGCCATACTGAAATTTGACGGATTGCGCACGGTAGACTTTATTGATAAGAGCGGCGACCAGGATGTAGATTGCCAAATGGTTGTCAGCCGTCTTGCCGAGGTACAGTTTATTGATACTAATACAGAGGTTGTTCTCGCAACACTTAACGTGCCTTATGGCTCTTCTCTGTTCTTCAAGGATGGAGACGTGGTGAAGAAGGATGATGTCATCTGTCGTTGGGACCCGTTCAACGCTGTCATCGTCTCAGAGTATGCAGGTAAGCTTCGTTTCCACAACGTCGTCGAGGGTCAGACCTATAAGGCAGAGACCGATGAGACGTCTGGTATGACTGAGCGCATCATCATTGAGTCTAAGGACCATAATATCGTGCCTACCGTTGACGTGGAGGATGAGAATGGTCAGGTTATCGGCACATACAACTTCCCTGTGGGTGGTCATATAGCCAATATCGAGGACGGTCAGACGATTGCTACTGGTGAGACACTTGTCCGCATTCCTCGTTCGGTGTTCAACGCCGGTGGTATCACCGGTGGTCTGCCTCGTGTGCAAGAGCTCTTCGAGGCACGCAACCCCACAAGCCCTGCCGTTGTGTCCGAAATCGATGGTGAGGTGACCATGGGTAAGCTGAAGCGTGGTAACCGTGAGATCGTCATCACGTCTAAGGGTGGCGAGCAGCGAAAGTATCTCGTACCTTTGTCAAGGCAGATCCTTGTGCAGGAGCACGATGCCGTGCGTGCAGGAACGGCACTTTCCGATGGTGAGATTACGCCAGCCGACATCCTCGCTATCGAGGGTCCGACAGCCGTGCAAGAGTATATCGTCAACGAGGTGCAGAACGTCTACCGTCTTCAGGGTGTGAAGATCAACGATAAGCACTTTGAGATTATCGTTCGCCAGATGATGCGCAAGGTTCGTATCGACGATCCGGGTGATACTTGTTTCCTTGAGCAGGAACTGGTAGACAAGCTCGACTTTGCCGATGAGAACGACCGCATCTGGGGCAAGAAGCTTGTGATTGACGCAGGCGACAGTGATGTCCTCTCGAAAGGTCAGATTGTATCTGCCCGCAAGCTGCGCGACGAGAATTCAAGCCTCAAGCGCCGCAATCTCAAGACCGTGCAGGTTCGCGATGCAGTGCCAGCAACATCCACACAGATTTTGCAGGGTATCACTCGCGCTGCCCTCGGTACCAAGAGCTTCATGAGTGCCGCTTCCTTCCAGGAAACAACCAAGGTGCTTTGCGAGGCTGCTATTCGTGGCAAGGTGGATAACCTTGAGGGCATGAAGGAGAACGTGATTTGCGGTCACCTTATCCCTGCTGGTACTGGTATGCGCCAGTTTGAGAAGGTTATCGTAGGCTCAAAGGAAGACTATGATCGCATTCAGGCCAACAAGAAAAATGTTCTCGACTACTCTCAGCAGAAAGACGCTGAGAACTAATCGAAAGAAATAATTTGATAAGAGGGCTGTCACAATTTATGTGTGACAGCCCTTTTTTCTATCACGTTTTCTTGGTTGGGTCAAACAATTTGTATATCTTTGCATAAGAATAATAAACATTTAACCCAAACCTTTATAAAATAATTAATACTATGGCTGATAACAAGAACGAGCAACAAAACCAAGTACAGATACAGCTCAAGCCCGAGGTGGCTGATGGACAGTATGCAAACCTTGCAATGATAAACCATTCAAGCTCGGAGTTTGTAATCGACTTCGCCCACATGCTTCCCATCGCTCCTCCGCAGATTTTCTCTCGCGTCATCATGGCTCCAGAGCATGCCAAGCGTCTGCTCTTTGCCCTGCAAGAGAATCTTCTTCGCTATGAGAAGGAGTTTGGCGAGATCAAGTTGCCCGCTGCTCCTCAGGAGCCACAAGAAGGCGGTCGCACGGCAATGCCTTTCGGCACGGGCAACGCTTAAAGAGTAGTGTTCGTTTCAAACGAGATTATCAAAAATGAGGGTGTGTCAAAATGAAATGACGCACCCTTTTTTCATGCCTTGTCGTGACTTCGTACAAGCGATGAATCTAAACGCATCCGCTGTTTGGTAAACCTTGATATTACGAGCGCGAGGACGTGCCAAATGTATGACACGCCCTCGCATTCTATTTAATCGTCAGTACTATGTTTATCGTCTGTTGGTCAATCCCTGCTTGCTTGGGCTCACTGGGATCACTGCGTCTGAGCCGAAGCTGAGGCTCGTGTCAGACAGAGACCTTGTGGCCTTCTTCGCCTCGGTGTTCTTCACGGGCAAGAGGTCGATGTATATCATGTCCTTGTTGTTTGTGCCAATCATGTATCCCTTGAAGAACTGGTTTCCTTTCAGCCAGAATCCATGTTGCTTTGCCGAGATGTCCATCACGAAGGTGCTCTTCTTGTCCGTGAGATACTTCACGTAGATGTCGCCCGTCTTCTCGTCGATATACCAGTTGAACTTCAGCGGTGTGTTCTGCTTGTCCACGTCGCCCTTGCTGTTGAGCGTGTAGTCAATCTCCGTGCCTGTGCCTTTCAGAGAGTTGCTGCTGTTTCTCACGAATGTCATGTTGGCATAGAAGGTGCTCTGCTCTCCGGTGTCGCCGTTGGTGTAGACCATCTTGCCGTCCCATTCGCCTTGCAGTGCCTCAGCCTCGTCGTAGAGTGAGCTGTCGTCGTTGCCGCCTTGGTCGTAGTAGTTGTCGTTCCATCCCCAGTCGCCGTTGTCGTAGTCGTACCACCACGGCTCATCGTGGCCATACCAGTTCCAGGGATCTTCGTCACAGCTTGAGAAAAATGTCGGGACAGCCATTATCATTGCGGCTGCCATAAGGATAAAGTTCTTTTTCATGGTGCAATCTTTTTTTTATGTTTCTTTCTGCTTGCAAAGATATGCATAATCGATGTATCCCAAGGTATCTTTTTCCTATTGCTTTTGGGAAAATCCCTAAAAATCGTTGGACTGTTAAATATATGTGGCATTTTTTTTGTAAGTTTGCAACCACAAATATAAACAAGAAAAAACAATAGAAAAAAGAAAATGAGAACCGTTTATGAATTCTCCGTGAAGGATCGCAAAGGTAAGGATGTTTCTCTGCGGGAGTATGCTAATGAGGTGTTGCTTATAGTAAACACAGCCACTAAATGCGGATTCACGCCACAATATGAGGAGCTTGAGAAGTTGTATGAGAAGTATCACGCCGAAGGCTTCGAGATTCTCGACTTCCCCTGCAACCAGTTCGCCCAACAGGCTCCTGGCACCGACGAGAGCATCCACGAGTTTTGCAAGCTCACTTATGGCACGGAGTTCCCGCAGTTTAAGAAGATTAAGGTCAACGGCGACGATGCCGCCCCCCTCTATAAGTTCCTCAAGGAGCAGAAAGGCTTTGCCGGCTGGGACGAGACCCATCCCATCTATCCCATCCTCGACAAGATGCTCTCCGAGGCTGATCCCGACTACAAAGAGAAGTCGGACATCAAGTGGAACTTCACCAAGTTTATAGTGAACAAGAAGGGCCAGGTGGTGAAACGCTACGAGCCCACGGAGAAGATTGAGCACATCGCAAGCGACATCGAGGAGCTGCTTAAATAAATTTTTATTCCCCTTAATATCATGGAAAGAACAAAGTGTCTTATCATAGGCAGTGGTCCTGCAGGCTACACAGCCGCCATCTATGCCGGACGTGCCAACCTCAACCCCGTGGAGTACGCTGGTTTGCAAGTGGGCGGACAGCTCACCCAGACCACTGTCGTGGAAAACTTCCCCGGCTATCCTGATGGCGTTGACGCCAACCAGATGATGATGGAGTTTCGCCAGCAGGCGGAGCGTTTCGGCGTAGACGTGCGCGATGGTATCGTCACCGACGTCGACTTCTCAAAGAAACCCTACGTTGTGACCATCGACAATGGCGACACCATAGAGGCCGACACCATAATCGTGGCAACAGGAGCTTCCGCCAAATACCTTGGACTGGCCGACGAGAAGAAATACAACGGGCAAGGCGTCTCCGCCTGCGCCACGTGCGACGGCTTCTTCTATCGCAAGAAGGTGGTGGCTGTCGTTGGCGGTGGCGACACTGCCTGCGAGGAGGCCAACTATCTCGCCCAACTGGCAAGCAAGGTCTACATGATCGTGCGCAAGCCTTACCTCCGCGCTTCCGACATCATGAAGCGCCGCGTGGAGGACAATGACAAGATAGAGATTCTCTATGAAACCAACACCCTTGGCCTGTATGGTGAGGATGGGGTAGAGGGTGCCCACCTCGTTTGGAGAAAGGGCGAGGCCGACGAGAAGAAATACGACTTGCCCATCGACGGTTTCTTCCTTGCCATTGGCCACAAGCCCAACACCGACATCTTCCGCGGCAAGCTCGACCTCGACGACATTGGCTATATCAAGACCGAAGGCGACTCGCCTCGCACGAGCGTGGAGGGAGTGTTCGCGGCTGGCGACTGCGCGGATCCCAACTATCGTCAGGCTATTGTAGCCGCCGGCAGCGGTTGCAAGGCTGCCATGGAGGCGGAAAGATATTTGGCGAAATAACCCAACTCGGCTTTTCACTGGAAAGGCATCGGCATTTCACTGGAAAGGCATCGGCTTATCATTGGCAAGCCGATGCCTTTGCTGTTTTTGTGTCATGCGAGACGTTCTGAATAGCCTTCCCGTCAAGTTTTTAACCCGTTTGAAAAGGTTATTTCACGTATCTACACATCTATGTGGATAATTTTAAGTAATTTTGCACCGTATTTAAGGTATAATGAGTTTTTGCTTCTAAATAAGTATTAGTTTCTTTTAATTATTTTTCATCTTATGCAGAAAAGACTGCTATTCCTGTTCATGCTGTTGGTGAGTTTCACAACGGCAATGATGGCGCAGATCACGACTTCCGGCATGAGTGGTAAGGTTACCGCTGATGGCGAGGATGTTATCGGAGCCACAATTGAGGTCGTGCACGTGCCTTCTGGCACGAAGTATCAGGCCGTGACCAACGCTAAGGGCTTGTATGCCATCAATGGTATGCGTCCTGGCGGCCCCTACAGTGTGAAGGTCAGCTACATTGGTTACCAATCCAAGAACTTCAATGACGTGAATCTTCAGCTCGGCCAGACCTACAACCTTAATGTATGGCTCAACGAGGATGCCCAGCAGCTTGGCGAGGTGGTAATCAACGCCAAGGCCACGAAGTTCACCGCGGAGAAGACTGGTGCCTCTACCAACATCGACAACCAGATGCTGCAAAACATGCCTTCAGTGAGCCGTAGCATTACCGACTACACCCGCCTCTCTCCTTATGGCGGCAACGGCATGAGCTTCGCCGGAACCGACGGACGTACTGCCAACTTCACTGTCGACGGTGCCGACTTCAACAACAACTTCGGTCTTAGCTCAAACCTCCCTGGCGGTGGCAACCCTATCTCTATCGATGCCATTCAGGAAATGCAGGTCGTGATTTCTCCATTTGATGTTCGCCAGACCAACTTCGTTGGCGGTGGCGTGAACGCCATCACCAAGTCGGGCACCAACACCTTCCGCGGCACTGCTTATGTATATCACCAGAACGAGCAGATGCGTGGCGACGCCGTAGACGGCGAGCAGATTTCAGGCGCACGCGAGAAAGACCGCTCTACAACATACGGCTTGACCTTTGGCGGCCCAATCATCAAGGACAAGCTCTTCTTCTTCGTCAACGGCGAGATGACACAGATCCCGACCATCGCCAACCGCTGGCGTGGCTCTGAGGACGGCAAGGCCGATGCTGACAACTATATCTCACGCACCACGCTTGCCGACCTTGAGAAGGTTTCCAACTATGTGAAAAACAAGTATGGTTACGACACTGGTTCCTGGACAAGTTTCCCTGCCGACAAGAAAAACTATAAGCTCTTGGCACGCTTGGACTGGAACATCACCAACCAGCATCACCTCTCATTGCGTTACAACTATACCAAGAACCAAAACTGGTTGGCTCCTAACGCGTCTTCAATGGACGGTGGCACGCGCTCGGCTTACGGCCGCACGTCGCAGATGGCAATGGCCTATGCCAACTCCATGTATTCGCAGGACAACAACGTCAATTCTTTCTCGTTTGACCTCAACAGCCGTTTCACAAACGACTTGAGCAACCAGCTCCTCGTCACTTACTCCAAGCTCGACGATGTTCGTGGCACCAAGTCTTCTGAGTTCCCCTTCATCGATATCCTCGATGGCAACGGCACCAACTACATCTCTCTCGGTGAGGAACTCTTCACCTACAACAACGCCGTGCACAACACCGTGTGGAACGCGAAGGACGACGTGACATGGTATCTCGGATCCCACAAGCTTCTCGGCGGCGTGAGCTTCGAGCACCAGATGGCAGACAACTCTTACATGCGCAATGGTACGGGCTATTACCGTTACAACTCTCTTGACGACTTCCTCAACGGCGGCACTCCTGAGATTGTGGCCCTTACTTATGGCTACAACGGCGAGCAGAACCCTACCGCGCGCGTACAATATAATAAGGTGGGAATCTATCTCCAAGACGAGTGGCAGGCAACACGCAACCTTAAACTCACCTATGGCATCCGCCTCGACGACATGTTCTTCAACAATGGCGACTTGATGACCAACAACGCCATTTATGACCTCGACTACGACGGACGCCACATCGATACCGGCAAGTGGCCTACATCAAAGATTATCTTCTCACCCCGTGTAGGTTTCACTTGGGACGTGATGGGTGACCAGAGCCTGAAGGTGCGTGGTGGCACGGGTCTCTTCACTGGTCGTTTGCCTCTCGTGTTCTTCACCAACATGCCAACCTACTCTGGTATGGTTCAGTATAATGCGGCAATAAACGCTTCTACGAAGGTTGGAACTTATAAGAACAACCAGTTTGTGCCCAACAAGGGCTATGAGAACTATACGGGTAAATATACCGTCGACGCCAAGGGCAACGCTTATTTCGACATGACGCAGTTCAACGGTGGACTCGTGACGGAGAACGGACAGTCAATTCGTCAGGCACTGCTCAACAAGCTGGCAAGCCTTGGCTATCCCACGACAATCTCGCCTGAGCAAGGCACATTGCCTTCTTATGTTTCCGCAGTTGACCCCAACTTCCACATGCCAGAGGTATGGAAGACTTCTCTCGCCGTAGACTATGTGGTGCCAGTGGGCTTCCCATTGACAGTCACCGCTGAGGGCATCTTCAACAAGACCGTGTATGGCACTGTGCTCAACGACTGGGCTGTGCCAGACGTGAAGGGCTTCGCACGCTTCAACGGCGCCGACAGCCGTCACATCTATCCGAGCGGCTACCTCACCAACATCCACGCCTACGTGTTGGAGAACACCCACAAGGGTTATGGTTGGACATTCAACCTCTCTGCCACGGCAAAGCCTTGGGAGTGGATGGACCTCTACGCTAGCTACACCCACACCGCCAGCAAGGAGCTGACCGGTATGCCAGGTTCCAGTGCCTCTTCAGTGCTCAACTACATGGCAACTGTCGACGGTCCTACGGCTGTCAAGCTGCACAACTCACAATATGTGGAGCCAGACCGTGTGGTGGCTTCAATGAACCTTCACGACAAGTGTGGCAACCACTATAGCTTCATCTATGAGGCTTGGCGTGGAACCTACAACTATAGCTTCATGACCCAGAACGACATGAACGGTGACGGCTACAACTATGATGCCATCTACATTCCCCGCGACAACGAGGTGGGTGTCGGCACAGGCGAGTTCCGCTTCAAGACACAGGACGACATGGATCGCTTCATGGCCTTCTTGCACAACAACAGCTATCTGAAGAAGCATCAGGGTGAGTACGCTGAGGCTTACAGCTACTATTCTCCTTGGGTGCACCGTGTGGACTTCAGCTACAAGCACGACTTCAAGCTCAATGTCGGCAACACAAAGCACAATCTGCAGCTGAGCCTCGACGTGAAGAACGTGCTCAACTTGTTCAACTCCAAGTGGGGCGTGGCAAAGTATCTTAACCCATCACTTGGCTCAGACGGCGCTCGCGTGCTGAAGTATGAGGGCGTAGACGCTCAGGGCTATGCCACATTCTCTACACCTTCGGCAGTCAGCGGCAACACCCAGAGCTGGACTTACTACCACGCCATTGGCCAGTGCTGGTATGCTTCAATAGGTTTGAAATACTACTTTAATTAATCAGAAATCATGAAATTTAAACATATTTTCGCCATTGCCGTTGCAGCCGTCGCTTTCGCGAGCTGCTCCAACGACTACGAGGTTGAAAACCCTAATGGCCTGACGGTAAGCTCTTCTTACGTGTCTCTGCCCGTGGCGGGAGGTGAGAACACAATCACCATCAACTCCAACGACGCTTGGACGCTCGATACCGTGGGTACGGCTATCAAGGGTAAGTCGTGGCTCGAATTCTCTTCTCTCAGCGGCAACGCCGGAGAGAGCAAGCTGACCATAAAGGCTGCTGCCAACGAAGGCGGACGCACAGCCGAGGTGAAGCTCATCAGCGGCAGCAATGTTCAGCGCATCAACATCATCCAGGGTCTCCCAGTGGCTACAGCCGCAACGTGTGCTGAGGTGATTGCCGGACCAGACGCCAAGACCTACTTGGTGACAGGTACTGTGACTGCCATTGCCAACACCACTTACGGCAAATTCTACCTTGAGGACAAGACTGGCAAGATATATATCTACGGCACGCTCGACAAGAACGGCAACGAGAAGAACTTCGCAAGCCTCGGCATCGACGTGGGCGACGAGGTTACGGTGTCTGGTCCTAAGACAACCTATGGCTCAACGGTTGAGCTCGTGAATGTCAGCGTGACCAAGATCACAAAGTCGCTCGTGAAGGTAGACTCTGTCTATGTTGACGGCGTGCAGTCGAGCAACTTGCCTCTCGAAGGTGGTGAGGCTACAGCCTATGTCACCTGCAAGGGCGGCGGTCTTACGGTGTCAATACCAGAGGACGCCAAGTCATGGTTGTCTATGTCGGCATTGAACCAAAGCAGCCAGAGTGCCGTTATCACCTTCAAGGCTGCGGCAAACAACGGTGGCGCGCGTTCCGCAACTGTGACCTTCACTTCAGGTAAGTCTACCGTCACAACAACGATCACGCAGGACGGCGCAATCAGGGAGGTGAACCTTGGCGAGTTTAAGAATGCCGCTGAGGACCAGAGCCAATATCGCATCACGGCACTCGTGTCGAAGGTCGATGCCAAGGGCAACTTCTGGATTCAGGATTATACCGACCTCTCTGGCGAGATCGAGGCTTACAAGCCATCTGGCAAGACCGACGGCATAAAGGTTGGCGACATCGTGACCGTTGTCGGCACACGCAGCTCTTATAAGGGTGTAGCCCAGATTGGCAGCCCCGTGGTCGAGGCAGTTGAGAGCGTCAAGGCCGTGAGCCTCGGCGAGTTCGACAGTCAGGCCGATGGCACAATGGTCATCGTCAAGGGTAAGATCAGCGAAGTGAAGAACGAGAAGTATGGCAACTTCTACATTGAGGACGAGACAGGCAAGGTCTATGTCTACGGCTTCTTTGGTTATGGTGCTCCTTCGGGCACAGACCGCCAGAACTTCATGTCTGCTCATGGCATTGCTGTAGGCTCAACTATCACTGTTGTCGGAGAAAAGGACACCTACAATGGCACTATCGAGCTGAAGAACGCTTACTTCGTGTCAGCTGAGTAATTATTCTTATCTATCCGGATAATATAGGGTGCGTCTGCACCCTTCAGAAAGTCTTTGCTCAATAGCAGAGATCCATAAAGACAATGTGCAGCGGTAGACGCTGCACATTGTTTGTTTATATGCTCGGCATGAGCATTGTCTAAGGGGCGCAAGTCACGAGTAAGCCCCAATAGCAGAAACTACATAGCCAAGAAGCAAGAATGTTCACTGTGAGGTGAAATCTGAAATAAACTTGCGACAACATATTCATTTATAAGTGTCGCTTTGCTCGTTTCTATCTAAATTTATATATCTTTGTAGGTGATATGCTAAGCGCATCGCTACATTAAAACGTAATATAACAATAAACCACACAAACTAACAACTATCTATGAATTGTATATTGAAGAAAATTGCCGTGATAATGCTCTTGGCTGCAGTTCCATTGATGGGCATCAATGCAGCCAAGAAGAAGAGTGTTCAACAAAGCGACCGTGAATATTGGTGTTCGCTTGCCTATAAGATGGCACAGCCTGTTTTGGAAAACATGGCTAAAGGTGAACTGCAGAAGAATATGCAGACGGAGTTCAGCCCAAGCTTTGACAATCGCAACAAGAAAGTGCTCTATATGGAGTGCTTTGGCAGACTGATGGCAGGCGTCGCACCCTGGCTCACTCTTCCCGATGACGATACCGCCGAGGGCAAGCAGCGCAAGCAACTCCGCGAGTGGGCGTTAGTTTCTTACAAGAATGCCGTAGATCCCGAGAATCCCGACTATCTCTGCTGGGGCATCGGTGGACAGAACCTTGTGGATGCTGCTTACATTGCAGAGAGTTTCCTCCGTGCTTACGATACCCTGTGGAAACCTTTGGATGAAGTGACCAAGCAGCGCTATCTGAAGGAGTTTGCCAAGCTCCGCCACATCGACCCTCCCTATACCAACTGGTTGCTTTTCTCTTCCACCATCGAGAGTTTTATGGCAAAGGCAGGTGGCGACTACGATGAGTATCGCGTCAACTCCGCTTGTCGCAAGATGGAAGAGTGGTATGTGGGTGACGGTTGGTATTCCGACGGTCCCGTGTTCGCCTTCGACTATTACAGCAGCTATGTGTTCCACCCTATGTACTTGGAGACTCTCCAAGCAATGATTGATGCCAAGGCAAACACACGCCTCGACTACAAAAAATATTATGACCGAGAGCTGAAGCGCTGCCAGAAGTACAGTCTCATTCTCGAAAGATTAATTTCGCCAGAGGGTACGTTCCCCGTTTTCGGCAGAAGCATCCCTTATCGCATGGCGACGATGCAGCCGCTTGCTTTGATGGCTTGGTATCAGACTCTGCCATCCGACCTCTGTAATGGTCAGGTGCGTGCCGCGCTGACAAAAGTACTCCACCGCATGTTCGACCAAGAGAACAACTTCAATGAGAATGGCTATCTCTCCATCGGCTTTTGTGGCACAAGCCAGAAGAACGTTGCCGATTGGTACACCAACAACGGCTCGCTCTATATGACGACCCTCGCTTTCATGCCCCTTGGCTTGCCCGCCGACCATCCTTTCTGGACCGATGCCGCACAGCCCTGGACACAGGTGAAGGCATGGAACAACCAGCCGTTCCCGAAAGATCACCAGTGGAAGGACGAGATCGTCACAAAGGACAAGTGGTAAATGATAATTAACAATTAATAATTGATAATTAATAATTAAGAATTAAAAATGAGAAAGATATTTTTGGCGTTAGCCGTAGCCGCTTTGGCTTTGCCGATGAGCGCAGCGCAGCCAGAATCCACCGCCTCCAAGGCAAAGAAAAGCAAGAAGGAAGTGAAGGCCTCCAAGACTTGGAACCACGAGCAAATCGTGGAGATGATAACCAAAGTAAACAACTATTGGCAAGCCAACAACAAGGCGGAAGTGCGCTCTTTCTGGGACAACGCCGCCTACCATACGGGCAACATGGAGGTGTATAAGCTGCTCAAAGACCCGAAGATGCTCGACTACACGCTGGCTTGGGCCGACTTCAACAACTGGAGCGGTGCCACACAGGCCAATCCCGCCAAGTGGAAATACAAGCCATACGGAGAAGGTAAGGACTGGGTGCTCTTCGGTGACTGGCAGATTTGCTTCCAGACCTACATCGACCTCTATAATATAGAAAAGGAGAAAGGCAATGCCGAGGCTTCCGAGTTTATGGTGAAGCGTGCCAAGGAAGTGATGCACTACGAGGCTTACTCCGAACCTACCGACTATTGGTGGTGGAGCGATGCCCTCTACATGGTGATGCCCGTGATGACGAAGATGTACAAGCTCACCGGCGACGTGAAATATCTCGACAAGCTCTACGCCAATCTTCTCACCACCGATGAGATTATGTTCGACAAGGAGACCAACCTCTACTTCCGCGACGGCAAGTATGTCTATCCCAAGCATACAAGTGCCAACGGCAAGAAAGACTTCTGGGCACGTGGCGACGGATGGGTGTTGGCAGGCTTGGCAAAAGTGCTACAGGATATGCCAAAGGACTATCAGCACTACCAGTTCTTCGTGGACAAGTTTCAGAAGTTGGCTAAGGCAGTGGCCGACATCCAGCAGCCTGACGGTTACTGGACACGCTCGATGATGGACCCAGACCATGCCCCGGGTCCAGAGACCAGTGGTACCGCTTTCTTCACATACGGTATGCTTTGGGGTGTCAACAATGGCTATCTCAACAAGAAAGAATATAAGAAGACCATCGACCGCGCCTGGATATATCTCACGGAGACCGCTCTTCAGGCAGACGGCAAGGTGGGCTATGTTCAGCCCATCGGCGAGCGCGCCATCCCCGGACAGACCGTCGATGCCAACTCACAGGCCAACTTTGGCGTGGGCGCATTCTTGCTGACAGCTTGCGAGTATGACAAATATTTAAATACCCAACGTCCCTAATAGCGGCAACTGCATAGCCAAGAGCAAGGATGTGAATGGCTGCGACAACACACTCAAGAGCCTGTGATGCCCTCGTTTTGTGCAAAAAGTCAATGAATTTATCTCAATTGGCATAATATTTATTCCGAAATGTGTGATAATTGGGATAATTGTTATAATTTTGCCCAAATCTGTTAAATACAAATACATCACGATATGAAACACAGGCTATTATTCGTCCTTGTTGCCTTAGCTATGGCAACAAACCTTTGCGCACAAGCTGAGCGCAATGTAGTATACAGGTGCGTGCGTGGCACGCTGACCTATACCCAACCTGTTGCCAAGAAGGAGACAGTTGGCAAGACCGTTGGCAAGATCTTCGGCGATGTGCTCCAGGCTGCCGCCGGCACTAACACGAGCAAGACAGACCATCCCGAATATGAGGAAGCCGTGAAGGAAGCAATCCTCGGCGGAATAGGTAGCGCTCGTCGCGTTCGCACGGTAGACAATCTCTCAGTAGACGACCTCGCGGAAGGTGAGGATGCCATGTACTGCGACGCGTCCATCTCATCTATCAGTTGCACAAGACGTGTAAGCACATGGACTGATGACCAAAAGAAGACCCACGAGAGCACGGAATACTGCGGAAACATCGTGGGCACCGTCAACCTGAAGAACATACGCAACGGCAAGATGGTTCTCACTATAACGCTCAACTCAAGCTCTTGGGCAAGCGGATGGTGCGAGACTGAGGACAAGGCCCTCGGCTATGCCGTCAGCAGCATGAAGAGCTACCTGCGAAGCGCGGTAAACGACGCCTTCCCTCTCTACGCCTCTATCGTAGAAGGCAAACGCTCCACGGAGAAAAAAGCCAAAGAGGTTTACATCGACCTTGGAGAGCGTTGGGGATGCTATGCCGGACAGCACTTTGACGTCTATACGGTGCAGACCGTAGCAGGCAAGGAAGCAAAGAAACGCATCGGACAACTCAAGATAACAGAGACCATGGGCGACGAAATCAGCGCATGCAAGGTGCAAAGCGGTGGCGCCGACATCAAGGCCGCCATCGAATCAGGCGCAAAGCTCCTCATCACAAGCAAAGACTAAGTGCCACAGAATGGCGCAAACCAAAAGAGTTGGCACAACTCTGAAAACGTCTCGTAGACCTTTCGGAGTTGTGCCAACTCTTTTTTTTGATGTATTGGTTTGCCGTTTTGTATTCTCTTAGAACGGATATCCCACGGCGAAGTGGAGGCTTTGTGAGTCCTTGAACCTGCCCATATTGTAGAATCCGCTCTTGTAGGGGACGTGGATACCGACACCCCAGTCGAGACGTACCACGAGGAATCCCATGTCGTAGCGAACGCCCACACCTGTGCCCAATGCCATTTCCTGAAGGGCGTTTTTCATCTTAAATTTTCCGCCCTTGCGGTAGTCGTCGTTCATCTTCCACACGTTGCCGGCATCGAGGAAGAGTGCGCCATACAGGTTGCCGAAGAGCCGTGGGCGGTATTCAAGGTTTGCCAGAAACTTTATGTCGCCAGTCTGGTCAAGGTAATAGACACCGGCTGAGGCCGCGTCGTGATAGGAGCCTGGACCTATCGTCCTCACGGTGAAGGCGCGTATGGAGTTGGCGCCACCCACATAGAACTGCTCCGAGTAGGGTGCATCCTCAGAGTTGCCGTAGCTCCAGATGACGCCCGCGTCGATGTGTCCCACGAGAGTGGAGTGGGGCGAGAGCCACCATGTCTTTACCAGTTCCGACTCAATCTTGAAGAATTGGGCATAAGGGTTTCGGAACATCTTCTTGTTCTTGTCGTTCCATTTCTTACCAGCCGCGAGATAGCCCAGCGAGAGAATGTTTCCCGACTCCGACACCGTGGTCTGCCACCACAGAGGGCTCTTGTGGTCGCTGGGCGACGTGTAGGTGTAAACATACTGCATGCGGGGAATAAACTGGTTGCGCATGGTGTAGTAGAGATATGGGTTGGCGTTGAGCACGGAGTCGAACTCCGCTGATGAGCGGCGCATGTAGTCGTAGGAGAAATTGAGGGGCGAGAACTGGTGCTTGCTCTGCGCCGTGGTCTGGAAGTCGTAAGCCCACTCGCCCGATACGATGTGTCGGGTGAAGAAAGAGGAACGCCTTATGATGTCGGACGAGAACGTGAGCTTTGTGGACAGTTGTGGAAAGTATTGCGTGCGTATGGCTCGCCTTATGAGCCGTTGCCTTACCTTTGATGCCCAAGGCATGACAAGGGAGGGGAAGGTGAGCGACGCGTCGATGCCATACTCATAGCTGTTGAGCTTTGACCCCGCGTTTTGGGCCTTGTGTCCCGTTTGCCACTCATAACTACCCTTGAGGTTGATGTCAAGCAGTTCGCCGCCATGAAAGGCGTTGCGCTTTGTCAGACCCACTGTGAAGCCCGGTCCTATACGGTTGTTGGTCTTGCCCGTGATGTTGCCTTGCACGTAGAAGTCGTATGGCTTGTCGAGTACGAGGTTGAGATGCAGGTCGAGCGTGTCGGCTCGCCCGGTGGTGTCGCGAGCGGCGAAATTGAAGTCGACCATCGAGAAGATTCCGGTCGATGCCAGCTTGTTGGCGCTTTCCTGATGTTTGAAATAGCTGTATTGGGCTTTTGGCATGAGCTGCATATTCTTCAGGATGGTGCCAAACTTCACTGGTGGCTTCTTGCCATTGAAGCGGATGGTGAAGTCTCGGTGGCTCAAGCTGTCGCCCAACGCGTCGTTGTAGCTCTTGTGCATGTCTATGTTTATCTTCCCGATATGCCATTTCCTTGTTGCCATCGCCGGAATGTTGTTGATCAACTGGAACCTCAACAGCGCCTTTCCGGGCACGTTTGTGGTGTCGGCGAGGTAAGAGGCGTAAGAGGGCTGATAGTAGAAGTAGCCATTGTTGCGAAAAAGGTTGCTGATGCGCGCCCGCTCACCGTCGAGAGCAGTCACGTCGAATGCATCGCCATTGTGTATCTTCGCGTTTGAGGCGGTGCTTGCCAACAGGCTGTCGGTGGATGCAGGGAAGCCGATATAGCGCAGGGAGTCGATGGTGAACAGGTGTCCCGGCAGCACGTTGTATCTTATCTTTGCCTTTTTCGGGTTGCTCTGTTCCAGCACCTCGTATTCGACGTTGCCCCGAAAATATCCATGCGCCTGCAACACGAGCTTTGCCACCTTGGCGCGCAAGGCAGGGTTGACCCACGACATCAGCACCGGATTGGTGCCAAAGCTCTTGAGCATCCATTGTGAGAAACCGTCGTCCTTGCCCGTGAACTCGTTCCATACCCATAAGCCTATAGGGAAAGGTGAGCGCACGCCCGACCCGAATATCGCCCCGTTGGGCGCGGTGGCAAGGGCGGCGTTTATCTCCTCTTTGGTTGAGGCAAAGTGGCTGTCCTTGTCGTCGGTGATATAGTTGATGTTTTCCACTCCTATAAAGAGTTGGTCGCCTTCCGGTATGCTCTTTGTGGAGGAACAGGCGGAAAGAACCAGCCCTATGGCGAAGAGGTACAAGATATATACCTTTTTTATCATGTTTACAGAGTTTTTGTCTTTGTTTTTGTTGAGTCGGGTGTCGTGGTGTCTGCCGTCTTCAGTCGGAATATGTCGGAAAGCGTATTGAGCTTCTTTCGCCACAGGAAACCGCCGCCGAAGCGGGAGACATTGCCTTCGAGCCAGTCGTAGCTGTCGCGTATGTAGAAGAGGTTTAGATACATGTTTGACACCGGAGACACGCGATACTCGACCGAGACATTGTCGAAGAATGTCTCATTGCTCATGGCGACATCAGCACCCGACGACAGTTTGCCGCCGATGCTTAGTTTCAGCCTGTTGTTCCAGAACCGTCGCGCGAACTTGAACGAGTAGTCGGTATGCAGCTGTCCTGTGGCAGTGAAACTGTTGTCGATGCCGAAGCCTATGTCGAGTGTGCGCAGGGCCTTGCCTGATATCTGGTTTATCTGCGAGTTGAGGAACGCCGAGAGTGCGGAGTTCATGGAGAAGCTCGACGTGTTGCCATCGGCGAGATACATGCCCGTGGTGAGCATCGTCACCGCCTGCTTGCCACGTTCCTCTACGGTCATGGCCTGCAGCTGGTTGTGTATGGTCATGTCTTCAGGCGCGTCGATGGTGAACTCCAGTCCCATGTTCTGAAGCGTTTTCGACACTTTCACCCCACACGTGAAGTTTACGACCCTGCCGTTGCCCGATGACGTGCCGACGGTCGACTTGGTCGTTTCCGTAGCGGTGAGAGACAGTCGAGGGTTCATGGGGTCGCCCGTGAACTCAATGTAGGAGCCTTGGGCGATGGTGAACGTCTTGAGCGGAATGACGGGAAGCTCGTATTTCATCTCGCCACTGTTTATGGTGTATCTGCCTCGCAAAATCACGCCGTCCAGTGTGTTGTATTGCATTCGCATCTCTCCACCGCCTATCACGTCGACATAGTTAGACTTCGAGGCGTTGAGATAACAGTTTATATGCGCCCCCTCGTCGATGTTGAGCGACAGGTCCATGTTGAGGCCCGTGAGTGGTGGCTGGTTGATCACGTCGTTGGTGGTGTCGCTGAAGTCGGTGAACTCGACGAGGTCTTTCAACTGGTCATCGGTGTTGAGAGGCGAATCCTTGAGGTTGTATTTAAGGTCGGTCGTGCCGAGAATATCCACCACACCCCTCACGCGCAGGTTGTCGATGAGTCCCTGCGCCGTTCCGTTGAAGTTGACGAACGCCTTGCCGTATGCCTCGGAGCGAGCTTTCTCTTTCGAGTCGATGAGCAGGTAGTTGGCAGCGCGCATTCTCACGTCCACCATCATCTTTGACAGGTCTGCGAAATCGATGGTGCCGGATATGTTGAGAGGCGAGTCGTTGTGGGCGAACACCTCAAAGTTTTCCAGCACTATGCGGCTGTCCTCTATGGCCACGGGGTCGTCGGCGAACCTTATCTCCATGCCGTAAGGCTCCGAGAACAGGCAGCATGAGTCGAGAAACAGTTCGCCATTGGCGTTGGGCTGCGATGGCGAGCCTTTCAGGGAGAGCGTGCCTTCGGCATGGCCTTTGAAGCCGAAGAGCCCATTGGGGACAAAACCGTTGATGAAGTCCATCGGCATGTGTGTCATGTCGAGAGTGGCATCGAGCACACCTTTGCCCACAGAGAAATAAGTTCCCTTTAGCGTGCCGAGCTCCTCGCCGTCCTTGGTGATTATTCCATCGACATAGTGACCTCCACCAGTTTGTGGCATATAGGTGAACTCCGTGCCTACATTTCCCAAGGCACAATCGTTGTAGGTCATTTTTTCCACGTTGACAGACGACGACATGGTGATGTCTTCCTTGGTTTGCGTCAGGTGGAAGTCGCCGTCGAGCACGCCTGTGATATTGGGCGCGTAAGGGATGACAGACAGAATCTTGCCTATGTCAAGCTTGTGGAGCGAAGCAGTGATGTCTTGCAATGCCTCCGGGTCGTTGTCGTCGCTGTATATCTGCAAACCGGTGCCGTCGTCGGCGGTGAGTTTCACGTCTGCCTTTATGCGCTTGTTGTCGCCAAGGAAGATGTAGTTGCTGTCGTTGACCTCAAACGGCTTGTATCCGAGTATTGGCTTGCCGTCGAAGATGCGCATGTTGATGCCGCCATGCTTCATCTCCGCCATGAGGCTCAGGCTGACGCCGAGTTCCCCGTTGGCATCGTAGACACGGGGCTTGATCCATGTGCCGTGGCCGGTGATGGCACCGTCGAGGAAGGCGTGGAAGGGCAGCTGGCTCTTCTTGCCATTGAGTACCTCAAGGCTGTAGGTCATGTCCTTTTGGGCCGACGACAGGTTAAGGCGCGTCGTGTCGATGGCTATGCTGTCGACCACAATCCCCAGGGCCTCGGCAAAGCCGTTGATGCCGCT
The DNA here is from genome assembly GCA_963593695.1 of Escherichia coli. GTDB lineage: Bacteria > Bacteroidota > Bacteroidia > Bacteroidales > Bacteroidaceae > Prevotella. The sequence goes on from CAVBBO010000045.1 coordinate 30,010, forward strand.
GGTTGGCGACGTCGTTACGTCCATGTTGATGGACTGGAAGTCGATGCCGTAGTGGCGTAGAATCTGTGCCACGAAGTTGTTGGTGCCAGTCTGCAGGGTCAGTTGCAGGTGTGGCAGGCGTTGGCGCAACCGTTCCTGGTCGATATACTTGTCTTGCATCTGCCGTTGAAGCTCTGTCATGAAAGGCGTGACAGACTTGAGCAACGTCTCGTAGCCGCCAGACGCGTGGAGGTTGAGATGGAAGTCGTTGCAGTCGGCAAGGGCGCGGGTGGTGTCGCTATTGGTGTAGATGTCAAACGACACGTCGTTGGGGCGCAGCTGTTGTTTGCCATTTGTGACAGTGATGTCGGAGAACAGCCCTTGAACATTATAATACTTGTCGAGGTTGGTTGCCACGTCCACTTGTCCGCATACCGACACGGTCGTCGGCTCGTCCACAACGTGAAGTGCTTGCAGGTCGATGTGGGAAAGGTCGGCGGTAATTGTGCATACGCTTGTCTTGTTCTTGCCAATATGCAGTTGCGACAAGAGACCGTCGAGCCCCATCTTGCCTTGCAAAGCCTTGTTGCGACAGACGGCGTTTGCCACGAGATGACCACTGTTGAGGCTCGCCGTAAGGTTGATTCCGTCGAGATTGTATTTGTCATATCCGAGAGCCTTGATGTCGACAGCCGCATGCAGATTGGTGCCCGGCGAGAGAAAGTCGGTGCCGCTGCCGTGTGCCACTATTGAACCCGTGAAAGGATGCACGGGCTGGTGCTTGAGGAAATGGGCTATTGGCATGCGGCGCGAGTTGATGTTGGCATCATAAGCCATCCGCTTCATGTCAAGACTCAAGGAACCTCCTATCGTGCCACCGCCTTGTGAGGCTGTGAAATTGGTGGCGAGTTGCTTGCCGTCCACCTTCACGTTGCCACGCAGGCCAATGCCGCGCGGAATGTTGATGTTGGACGTGACGCTCTTGGGCAGCAGCGGTGTGATGAATGAAAGGTTGCTTGCCAAGGCGTTGACGTTCATGTTTGCGCGAATGCTTGCAGGGCTCGTCACGTTGGCCACGAATCCATCCGCGTTTACCTTCATTATCTCTGGCATGGAGAGGTGGAGACCGTTTATGTGCAGGCGGTGGAGATTTCCGCCCACCTTGCCATCAACGACAAGCGGCACGCGAGGCCAGGCGTTGCCGATGTCTTGCGGCATGTAAGGCGAGGCTAGGGTCAGGAGGTCTTTGCTGCCAAGGGTGCCGTGTATGTTGACAGAGAAAGAGCCTGTGCTATCCGCCGGGAGGTCGGTAGAGAAGGCGTTCATGTCCATCTTGAAGACCATCAGAATGTCGGAAGACGGAGTCTTCAAGCGCAGTTCGGGCAGCGCGATGCCAATGCTGTCCATGCGGAAAGCTCCTTTTGCGTTGGCGACATCGAGTCCGCATTTCTCATGGAATGCCGCGGCGAGAACATTCAGCTTCATAGACGGCGAGCAGAATAGGAAAGAGTCTATCTTGAGCTGTAAGCCATCCAAGGCAATGTGGTTAGGGTCGAAGCCCGTCTTCTCCACGACGGATGGTTGCTTGTCGTAGTTGAGCCAACCGCCAGCCCAATCGATGTGCCTCACGGAGTATAGGTTCTTGAATAGATCCATGTAGACATCTTGCGCCTTTCCCTTGTTCATAAGCAGTGCCACGGAGATGGTGTCGCCAGGGGTGCGAAGAGCGAAGGCGGTGTTGCGTATGCTTATGTCGTCAACGTTAATTTTCCAGAAGTTTTCCGTCTTGGCCGTGTCTTTCTTGGCTGTGTCGGACAGCTCGACAAGCAAGTTGGCATTGTTCAGAATGGCACGGTTCACCCTTACGTGCTCTTTCGACAGGTCAATGCCGTGAGCCTTGACCTTTAGTTCTCCTATCTTTCCGCTGACGCGCAGGTCGCTGATGAAATGTGTTGTATTGACCTGCATGTCGCGCAACGACAATTCGTCCACCATCACCTGCTTGTGAAAGAGCGGCATGAGTTGTACGTTAGCCACTGCACGCGAGACTATTGCCACAGTGTCGGTCTTTCCTTCAACGGAGTCGTTTTGCTCGAAGGCGCGCACGTCGTCAAGGGCAAGGTCGAGCGGGAAAGCCAGCTTTACGTGTCCGACGCTGACGCGCATGCCCATCTTTTCCGAAGCAATGGCAGAGGCTTTTGAAACCGCCCAATTCTGGAAAGGAGGGAAGTAGAGGAGAAGCGACAAGACAATAATCAAAGCCACAGGTATCCCGATTGCAATGCCTGTATATTTTATTGTTTTCTTGAGTTTGTGATTTATGGTAGTCGCGCTATTGCTTTTGTTTGCCATTGACGTTGCTCAATTTATTTGTTTGCAAACTTACGCAATTTTTCGCAATATATGGTCAATTTGGTAAGATTATTTATTGAAATAGAAGCCGCAATGACACGGGCTTTTCTTCCTTTTAGCGACACGGTTATTACACCGCCGCATTCCAATAAAGTCTTTTTGCAGAATATATTTTTACGGATATTTTTTTTGCTCCACTTTACATGGGACCAAAGTAAAGAACGCTCTTAATAGGGTTAAGTATATAGGATAATTGATTTGTTGTAATGGTGCGCAACCATCCAACGCTTTATCATGTTAGACCAATGGTTTGCCGGATACCAATACTATCTTGTAGACGTTGGTTTCTTTTCTTTCCATGCCGGAGGCTTGGTAAAGCGCATTGGCGGCAATGCGCGAGGGGCGCGAGGTGAGCATAAGCGTGCATGGGGCAAATCGTTTTGCTTCGTTCATGGCATGGGCTACAAGCCGATGGCCGAGTCCTTTGCCTCTGTATCGGTTGTCTACAATCACGTCTTCAAGCCACACTTTGCGACCTGTGGGTGAGTCGTAGACGCAAAGAGTGTATGTGCCTATTGTTTCGCCGCCAGTTTCCATTATATAAAGGTGGCTTCCGCCCGATTCTGTTATGGCTTTGACGTCGTTCAACGAAAGTGTTTTGGCATCGGGCGTGAGCTGAGGCAGAAGACGGTTGAGGGCGTCGGTCAAGGTTTGGTCGGGGCGGGTGACCTCGTGGATGTTTGTTGTTTGCATGAATGTGCGTTTTTTATTGTCACTTAGTCGTCGGCATTTGACGTTCGCTCCCTCAGCCTGTATGCCATACCCCGTTCTGACTCGATGGTGAGCAAGTTGCTTTCGATGATGGGCTTGATGCGCCGTATCAAACTGTAAAGGGTTTCGCTTGCATCGGGTTTCTTAGGCCAAAGCGATGCGCAGATGTCTTGCTTTGACAGTTGGTGAAGTTTGCTTGCGAAAAACATGCGCATTAATCTGTGCTGCATGGGTGTAAACCTTACCACTTCTTGACTTATGTGGTTGTAGAAACAGTCGTCTTCGTTTAAATAAGACAACGCGCCCACGGTATGAGTCACAGTGCCGTTATGGCTGTTTGCATTGTCGGCAAATGCTACGCATAGGGCATCGTTGCCTTCATTGGCATGCAGGTGGCGATAATGCCAAGTAGCGACAGCAAACCACAGCACGGAAAGAATGGCCAACGAAAGGGGCAGGCGTTGGTCGCTTAGGCCAAACACGTCGGCAAAAGAACAGTTGGCGTAGCCTTTTATGGCATGGCTGTTAAGTGTCATGGTTATGCTGGTGAGCTGTTGACGGGTGTTGCCTTTTGTGCATTGTCTGTTGGGATAATGCTTGTCGTCGACCACGTAGCATAGCAAACTCGTCTTTTTCAGGAAGTCGATGCTCAGATGCGAACGGTAGTCTTGTATGGTGTCGGGGGTAAGCCATTGATAACGGTTCTCATGCAGGGTGATGACAAGAGCGCGGTCTAAGTCGCATTCTATGTCACGCTGCATGCGATGATAACTGTTTGCACTTGTGGCAATGGCTGAAATGACGAGCACTGCCATAACAAGTAAAGAATGATAGGGTTTCATTTTCGTCATACGCAAGCCTTGATGGTTGTTTGCAAAGTTAGACATTTTGCAGATAAACTCATAGCGCAAATGCCAAAATAACACCAATTGTGCCTTGAAAACTTACTTGAAAACGAATGTCAGACTAATGTCAGACAGTTTTTTCAGACGGAAACGGCGGTATTTATACTTTTGCAATAAAAAACAAGAAACGCAAAAGAGTATGAGAAGAACATTGATTGCAGTTTTTATGCTGGCCATGGTGAGTGTGGCTGCTTTGGGTCAGGAGACGACCGACACGGTGACACTTGGCGAAGTAGTTGTGAAGGGCGCGCGCGTGGCAAGGCGCGTTGACGGCAAAACGCTGTATCCGACCGAGATTGAGAAAAAACACTCTCATTCAGGCTATTCTCTGTTGCAGAAACTCGCGCTGCCCGATATACGCATCGACGAGATGTCGCGCTCGGTGCAGTCGATATCCAACCGTGGCGACGTGCAGATAAGAATAAACGACATCGTGGCCAATGCCAACGACATACAGGCAATAGATGTGGCCACTATCACGTCGGTTGACTACATCGACAACCCCGGAGTGCGCTACGGCAATGGCATAGCCTATGTGATAAACATACATACACGCCGCTCAACCATGGGTTATTCGGTGGGGGCACAGGCTATGAATACGCTAACGGCATTAAGCGGTTTCAACAACGTGTTCGCCTCGGTGAACAACAGGAAAAGCCAGTTCCGCGTGTTTTATGAGCAGGGTTACAGGGACACGAAAGGAAGTCTGACGGATGAAACAGCCAACTATCTGCTCGCCGACGGTACACAATACAACATAAACCGCAACATGCTGGACAACAGGACACGCACCTATGACAATTCCATCGAACTGAGATATAATTTGGCTGATAGTGCCACCTATGTGTTTCAGGCTACACTGTCGGCAGCGTTGAGCAACAGTCCGCGCACCTTTTCGCACCGGCTCATCACAGAAACCGGCAAGGCAAACTACACCGCCACCGAAAGCAATAGGGAAAGGAGCTCCACTCCGGTGCTCGACATTTACTATCATAGGCAGTTGGGAAAACACCAAACCATAACGGCCAATGCTGTGGGAACGTATATCCATACGCTTGACAACAACTATTATGATGAGGGTGGCGCCTATGCCTACGACGTGGACGGCAATAGCTACTCATTGATAGGCGAAGCAATATACGAAAACCGGCTTAAACCATTCACCTTGTCGACCGGTTTAAACACCAATTGGAAATACATAAACAACATCTATCGTGGCGACGTGGCCAGCACAAACGGCATTCACCGTGTGGGGACCTATGCTTATGTTCAAATCAACGGTACACTGGGTAAACTTGGCTACATGACAGGTATGGGAGCAAGTTATGAGCATTATCGCCAAGGCGACAACGAATACGGCTACTGGCTGTGGCGACCGAAGATGCAACTGTCTTACCCTCTGTCTGCAGACATGCAACTGGCATACAGCATCGAGTTGTCGCAGCATATCTCTAACATCGCGATGATTTCAGACACCCGCATACGGCAGAACAGTATGGAATGGAAAGTGGGCAATCCGGAACTGAAACCCAACAGTCGTCTGGAAAACAATCTTACCGTTTCTTACAACTGTACAGGTTTTTACACCCAACTTTCGGCTATGTACCGCATCAATCGCAACTGCAACATGGGAAAATACACCCGTACAGACGACAACCAATACCTGTATTCGTCGGTAAACCAGGGGCATTGCAATATGCTCTATGTGAACAGTTACAGTAGTGTGAACATTATTGCCAACCATCTCACTATGGCGTTCAGCGGCACCATGGCGCGGTTTTTCAATCAGGGAGACGACTACAACCATTGTTACACATCATTTTCCGCCATGGGCAACGTGACAGGCTGTTTCGGCAAATGGACAGTGCAAATGTCTGCTGACAGCGGATGGCGTTTTATGGAGGCAGAAATGAAGGGATATAACGCTGGCACAGTAACAGGTTCGGTGGGCTATCACATAGGCAACTGCGACATCACGGCGTATCTTGTGAACCCCTTCCAGCGCAATCCGTTGAAATACAGGTCTACAATCGTAAACCAATGGGTGAACAAATGCACAAATCTTCACTCAAAGGATGCGGGTAACAGTGTGCAGCTAAGTGTGGTGTGGCGACTTAACGGTGGAAAAAAATACCGCGAGACGGAGCGTAGAATCAAAAACAAAGACAAAGAAACGGGAATAATGTAGGCCCGAGTATAAAAAGTGAAAGCCGGCATAACATCATTTTTTCGAAAACAGCTCGTAGTCCATCACCATGCCACTCGCCTCTGCCTCCGCATCGGCCACGTTGTCCTTGCCTGTCAGGGCGGTAAGACCCGAGTAGTCCCGCGTGCGGTTCTCCATATACAGGTCTTGCTCGCGGTCGTCCCTCTTCTGGCGCAGCTCGTCAAGCCGGTCTGCGGCGTCTTGGTCGAGCGGGTCTTTGTTCACCGCACGCTCTGCCTTGCGGATGTCTGCGCCAAACTCCGCGTCGGCTACCTTTGCCGCAGCCCTGCGGGCCATCACCTCGTTGCGCTCCAGTCCGTGCTTGGCCATCATGTAGTCCGTCAGCTTCGCACGCTCGTCTGCGGTCTCGGCGAGTCCCGCCACCTCCTCAAGCATCGGCTTGAACAGTGTCCGCGCAAACTCAGCACACTCGGCTTGGTTCACGCTCGAAAGACGGTTCTCACCAAGGTACGCGTTCTCGTAGCCTGCCACGTCCTCGATGTATGTCTTACCCTTGCCCTCGGCTTTGAGTATCGCGTCCATGGCTTCCTTCAGTCCGAGCATACTGTCCTGCAACGCCTCCTGCGTCTGGTACATGCCGCTCGCCACACGTCGCTCGTAGGTGTCCCTCGCCATCGCCTTGTTGTACTCCTCGCTGTCGCCGTCGCGGAACATGATGTCATTGTCTGAAACATCGTTGTCTGAAAGTTTGTTAATCTCGGACAATGTTGCTAACTTTGCATCTGAAGATGTACCGGGAGCGACAGCCGTGCTCC
>CAVBBO010000046.1:0-22996 GCA_963593695.1 Escherichia coli
CCCGCGACCCCCAGCTTGGAAGGCTAGTGCTCTATCAACTGAGCTATTTCCGCAAGTAGAAGTGGGTGGTGATGGATTCGAACCACCGAAGGCATAGCCAGCAGATTTACAGTCTGCCCCATTTGGCCACTCTGGTAACCACCCTACTTTCTTTTGAGCCTCTTGTCGGATTCGAACCAACGACCCCGAGATTACAAATCACGTGCTCTGGCCAACTGAGCTAAAGAGGCGTTTCTTTACAGCCGCCTTACCGGCGAACTAAAGACCTGTTGTAAAACGGCTGCAAAGTTACTACTTATTTTTCAATCTCCAAAACATTTTGAGGAAATTTTTCAACGATTGCGTATTTTTTCCTTGAATTTCGTCAATTGCTCCCGCAAACTGTCCACACACAAGTCTACACCCTCCTCGAAAGTGTCGCATGTCTTTGCGACGTAGATGGGGTTCCCGTTGGGCACCGACACGGTGACGCTGGTTTCCTTGTTTAGCGCAGCTGCAGGCTTGACGACCTTTAATTGCACCTCTACTTTCTTAATATCTTCAAATGACTTTTCCAACTTAGCTACCTTCTTCTCGATGAAGGCTTGCAGCTTCTCGGTAGCGTCGAAGTGAATCGACTTGATGTTTACTTCCATAGTTACCATTTTTAAAGGTTAAACTCACACCCTTGGATGGGCTTCTTTGTATACTCTGCGGAGCTGTTCAAAGGTTGTATGGGTATACACCTCTGTTGTCGACGCGCTGGCGTGACCCAACAGCTTCCGTACACTTTCTATACTTGCGCCATTGTTGAGCATCGCGGTTGCGAACGAGTGTCGCAACACGTGTGGCGAGAGTTTTTTCTGTGTGCTGACGAGCGAAAGCTTAGCCTTCACCCGATGTCTGACATCCAAGGCTTTCATGCGATTGCCTTTGGATGTGACAAACAACGCATCACACGTTCGTCTCACCTCACGTTCCCTGCAAGCTATATAGCTACCGAAGGTCACGGCGAGCTCTTCCCCGTATGGAACCACCCGCTGCTTATCGCCTTTTCCGGTGACTTTCAGCTGGCGGTTGTCGCAATCAATGTCCACATCGTCCAAACCAATCAACTCCGACAGGCGTATGCCAGTCTCGTAGAAGGTCATGATTATCGCCCGGTCTCTAACCTCCACGAAGCTTTCGCCCCAAGGCAGGTCGTCGAGCAGACGATTCATCTCGCTCTCCCTGACAAACGTCGGCAATCTCTTGCGGCATTTGGGCGCCTCCACGCGGTAGGTAGGGTCGCGCTCCACAAGGTGACGTGCCAAGGCGTAACGAAAAAGCGACCGGAGAGCGGCAAGCCGCGTCCCCACGCTCGATGCTTCCATTCCACCGTCCATAAGATGCTCCATCCAGTCACGGACAACATCCTCATCTACTGTTTGCCAGCTGAGCTCATTGTCAAGACCATTGAAGAAACCCTCAAACTCCCTAAGCGAGACAGAGTAAGACTCTATCGTCTTCGGCGAGCGACACCGCTCGTAACGCAGGTAATCCAAGAATTCATCAACCATGCCAAGCAACTATCAAGCGTCAACCGGCTTTACGGTGATTCACATTGCGAATTTATGGAAAATATTCGAAACTACCAAATTTTTCGTGAAGAATTTGTTATTCTTCCTCGTCGCGCATGTGCTGCACGTAAACGGCATGCTCCATCTTGAGACGTTTCTTGACAGATGGCTTGTCGTACTGCTGACGTGAGCGGAGCTCCTTGATGACACCTGTTCTTTCAAACTTTCTCTTGAACTTCTTGAGAGCTCTTTCGATGTTCTCGCCTTCCTTTACGGGTACAATAATCATTTTGTTTTGGTTTATAAATTTTTAATTAGACATTTGCCTTGCGAAAGGGCAATATACACCCTACCACAATAAGCGGCTGCAAAATTACAAGTTATTTTTCAGATAACCAAACAATTATCGTTTTTTGTGTTATATTTCCTTCGTCGCGTTTTCCAGCCAAGAGCGTTCTTCCTCATCAAGGTGTGGCGCTAAAACTTCATACACATGCCGATGATATTGGTTCAGCCAGTCTGTCTCTTCGGGCAGCAGCATTTCCCTTATTATCGGGTCGGTATCGAATGGGCAGAGCGTGAGCGACTCCATTTGCAGGAAGTCGCCAAACGCCGTACTCATATATGGCCGGATGAGCAACGTGTTCTCATGGCGAACGCCGAACTTGCCCTCAAGGTAGAGTCCAGGCTCGTCAGTTACCGTCATTCCAGCTTTCAGCGGTGCAGGCATATATTCCATCCTTATTTGGTGAGGGCCTTCATGCACGTTGAGATACGATCCCACGCCATGACCCGTGCCATGAAGGAAGTTCATGCCCTCGCGCCACATAGCCTCACGCGCCAAGGCGTCGAGCTGGGTGCCGGAAGCCTCGTCGGGGAACTTTGCCAGTTCCAACTGTATATGTCCTTTCAACACAAGAGTGTAGACACGACGCATTTCGTCGGTGACTGGGCCAAGGGCTATGGTGCGTGTGATGTCCGTGGTGCCGTCCTCGTATTGTGCGCCACTGTCGAGAAGCAACAACCCATTGGGTTCAAGCGGGATGTCGGTGTCGGGGGTCGCCTCATAATGGACGATAGCTCCGTGGGCGTTGTAGCCGGCTATCGTGTCGAAGCTGATTCCGCGGAAGAGTGGTTGCTCGGCACGAAAAGCGGTCAGCTGGCGGTCGATGGTAATCTCTGTCTGCCCGCCTGCCTCCACCGCGGGCTTGAGCCATTTGAGGAACTTCACCATGGCGATGCCATCCCTCAGCATGGCATTGCGATAGCCGGCAATCTCCGCATCGTTCTTCACCGCCTTCATTGCAGGGATGGGCGAGGCACACGCCACTATCTCCTTGGCATAAGCCTTGCTGCCTGCCGAGGCTATTATATTATATAATGTGTAAGATGTCTCCTCCGGGTCAAGAAGGATGTTGTACTCAAAATATTTTTCCAGAGCTGCGCCCACTTTTTCATAGGCTGCCACCTTCACGTTTTGGGATTCGAGGTAATCCTCAACTTCTGGGGTGAGCTTGGCCTTGTCAACAAACAAGGTCGCCTCATGGGTGCTTATCAACAAATAAGCCACGAACACAGGGTTGCAATGCACATCCGAGCCTCTGAGGTTCAACACCCAAGCTATGTCGTCGAGCGCAGAGACCAGCATGCCGTCGGCGCCCTTGTCACGCAGTGCTGACCGCACGCGCCCAATCTTAGATATAGTCGTCTCGCCCGCATATTTCATGGGGTGCACTTCTATCTTGTTTTCGGGTATAGAGGGTCGGTCTTTCCATATCTCGTCAAGTGGGTCGAAGTTTGTCCTGACGGTTATCCCTCCGCGCCGGCGCAGGTCACGCACGAGATCTTTCACAGAGCTCACGTTGTTGCACATTCCGTCCACACCCACCTGCGCGTTACTATCCTTGAGCTTCTCGCCAAGCCATTGCGCTATCGATGGCGTGCCTTTTATCTTCAGGCGCATCAACTGGAACGATGTTCCCTCCAGCTGCTGCTCCGCCGCAAGAAAATAGCGGCTGTCTGTCCAAAGGGCAGCGTCATCCAAGGTCACAACGGCAGTGCCGGCTGAGCCGTTGAACCCGCTAATCCATTCCCTACCCTTCCATCTGTCGGGAGTGTACTCGGAATGGTGCGGATCTGTGGAAGGGAAAACGAAAGCGTCGAGCTTCTCGCGGCGCATCACCTCGCGAAGGCTGGCGAGGCGGCTGAGTATCGTGTCGTTTGTCATAATGGTCATTATTAATAATGTGGTTAATACATTGCAAAGATAAGTATCTTTTATAAGAATCCAATGCATATCCCCAAAAATCGTTTGCTAAGGTTAATCCACACATTCTCTTATATCGAAATGGGATTACCCTCACAGGTAAAAAGTCACAAAAGAGAAGCGACGGGATTCCTTCGCATCATTATGTCAAACGGAGATTGCAAATTATAAGGTTTTAATATTATACAACATTTCACAACGAAAAAAAGCAATCACTTCTATATTATTTTCTTTACCTTTGCAGCGGAAAAAGGAAACTTTTAAAACACAAACTAAGTTATGAAGTATTTAACAAACGACAAGCTTCTTATCGTCGGAGCAGGCGGTATGATTGGTTCAAACATGGTTCAAAGTGCCTTGATGCTGGGTCTGACCCCCAACATCTGCCTGTATGACATCTACGAGCCGGGTGTGCATGGCGTATTCGACGAGATGGAGCAGTGCGCAGTGCCAGGAGCAAACCTCAGCTATTATGCTCCAGCCGTAGAGGACATGAACGACCCTGAGAAGGTTGCCGAAGCTGCCAAGAAGGCTTTCACAGGCGCCAAATACATCATTTCTTCTGGCGGTGCTCCCCGTAAGGCCGGCATGACACGCGAGGACTTGCTGAAGGGCAACTGCAAGATTGCCGCAGACTTCGGTGAGAACATCAAGAAATATTGCCCCGATGTGGAGCACGTGGTAGTGATCTTCAACCCTGCTGACGTTACAGCTCTCACAGCTCTTATCCATAGCGGTTTGAAGCCAAACCAGCTCACATCTCTCGCTGCCCTCGACTCTACTCGTTTGCAGCAGGCTCTCGCTCACGAGTTCGGCGTGCAGCAGGACAAGGTGACTGGCGCACACACATACGGTGGCCACGGTGAGCAGATGGCTGTCTTCGCCTCACAGGTGAAGATCGACGGCAAGCCTCTCCAGGAGCTTGGCCTTTCTGCAGAGCGTTGGGAGGAGATCAAGCACATGACCACACAGGGTGGTTCAAACATCATCAAACTGCGTGGCCGCAGCTCATTCCAGAGCCCTGCCTACAACGCCGTGAAGATGATCGAGGCTGCCATGGGCGGCGAGCCTTTCACATTGCCAGCAGGTTGCTATGCAAACCTTCCTGAGCTCGGCATCAAGGACGTGATGATGGCTTTGCCTACAACTATCGACAAGACTGGCGTACACTACACCACTCCTTCTGGCACAGAAGAGGAGATGGCCGACCTGCAGAAGAGCTACCAGCACCTCTGCGACATGCGCCAAGAGGTTATCGACCTCGGCATCGTGCCTCCAGTGGAGAAGTGGAACGAGGACAACAAGAACCTCTAAACCCGAGAAGATCCCAACTTCATAAAAGATAAAATCAAGGGCCGCACCAATACTCAAAGCGAGTTTGGTACGGCCCTTTTAGCATTGTTGCAACAGATTGGCTATCAGGAGCTTCGGAATCTTACTGAAATGGTGTTGGCTTTCCATTGGAATGCCAACGCCTTTTCAGTGGAATGCCATTGTCTTTCCAATGCAAAGCCAACGCCTTTCCATTGCAAAGCCGAGCGCGTCGCCACGTTTGCTTGATGTGCCGTGTTGACGGCATGCGCAATGCCGAGAATGCCATGCATCTTGGATTATGTCCACCAATAACACAATTAACAATACTTAACCAAGTTGCATTGCGTGTGCATGCCTCTTTTTTACTCTTTTACGTAGAAAGAATAAAAAGAAACATGCAAAAAGACGATATGACATCTATTGACCAGCAGCCCTGTGACGAAATGTTGCGGAAGCTATGGAATGAGGACGTGGCAGAGATGTCTGACCAGGAGCTAGACAGCGCCCTTGACACGTTTCGGGAGCATCGCGACATGCACGAGATGGCGATATGGCGCAAGCGTCGGTTCCTGAAGATTTTGAAATATGCCGCATTGTTCATTCTGCCCGTCCTGACCGCATGGGCAGCGTGGAACTTCTCTGCGGAATATAATGCTGCAGAAACCGGGATGGAGCAATGCTATGTGGCTAAAGGCAAGATAGACAGCTTGTGGCTTTCAGACGGCACAAAGGTGATAGTCAATGCCGGTTCCTCTCTTCTATACCCGTCCTCGTTCAGCAAGCGTGATGCTTGTCGCAAAGTTTATGTGAACGGTTCCTGTCACTTCGACGTGACAAGGGATCCTGACCATCCTTTTGTGGTGAACATGGGCAACCTTAAGGTGAAAGTGCTGGGTACCCACTTCAGCGTAGACTCGTATACCGATGAAGACAAGGTCACGGTAACGCTTGAGGAAGGTCTCGTCAGGGTGTTTGACGAGAGCAAATCCATGACCCTTTATCCGAATGAGCAATTGGTCTACGACAGGAATGACGGGCGAATGACCAAGAGCCGTGTAGACGCGCAGGCTGTCAATTCCTGGGTCAATGGAGACATCGATTTCTTGAACCAGCCGCTGTCTGAGATGCTGAAAATCTTGGAGCGACGCTACAATGTGAAAATCCATCTGGCTTCCGGTATCGACCTAAAGAGTCACTACACAATGAACTTCAAGAAAGAAGAACCCGTTGAGAATGTGATGAGAGTGCTCTCCATAGCATTGGGAAACAAGAGATACAAGAAAGACGGCAACGTCATATTGATATATTAGAACCGAAACAATTAATCCAAATATTAACGAAAACTGGTAAACAATGAAAACCTTTGTCAACAAAAAGACTGCCGCGACGCTCGCCCTATGCCTGTCGATGTCGGTAGCAACATTTGGACAGAATCAGGTGATTCATCTGCCTCAGACAAGTGCCACGGTGTCGACAATCATCAAGGCCATTGAGAAGCAGACCCAGATGTCTGTCGACTTTTCGCAAAACTCTGTCAACCTAAACAAGACCATTCGCCTAAAGTCAAAAAAACAAACCCTTGGCGAACTGATGAACCTGATCTTGAAAGGTGGAGGTAACCTAACTTACAAGATAGTGGACCGGCACATCATCGTGGTGAAGGCTGGCAACGGTTCGCAGGGCCAGAGCGTACAGTCCACAACGGTAGGCAATGGCAAGTATAAAATCACCGGCCAGGTGCTTGATGATAACGGTGAGCCTGTCATAGGCGCGTCGGTGCTGGAGAAAGGAACCAAGAATGGAGCGGTGACAGATGTTGACGGCAACTTTACGATTTACTCCACCCAGGAATCGCCCCTGCTCAACATTTCATATATCGGTTTCGACACGCAGAATGTAAAGGCTCGCGCTGGACAGACCCATGCGGTCACCTTGCGCGAGAACGCGCAGAGCCTTGACGAACTCGTTGTGGTGGGCTATGGTTCGCAAAAGAAAGTAGACGTCATTGGCTCAATCGCGACGGTGGATGCCAAACAGCTTGAGGCCAGGTCGGCAAGCGACGTCAGCAATATGCTTACCGGCCAGATGTCGGGTGTCACCATCACTCAAACCAGTGGCAACCCAGGACAGGACGGCGGCACCATCCGCGTGCGTGGCGTTGGCTCGTTTGGCGCGACCCCGAGCCCGCTCGTGCTCATTGATGGCATGCCGGGTTCGCTCAGCGACTTGACTCCAAACGACATTGAAAGCATATCGGTGTTGAAAGATGCATCCTCGGCAGCCATTTATGGCTCGCGTGCAGCCAATGGTGTCATTCTTGTGACGACCAAGCGTGGCAAGGAAGGCCGTGCCAAAGTGACCTACAATGGTTCGGTTGGATTCAGCAAGGCACTCGAACTGCCCGAGATGGCCCGCTCGTATGAGTATGCCGAATACTATAATAAGGCCATGGGCACAAACACCTACACAGCGGAGGACATACAGAAATACAAGGATGGCTCAGACCCAGACAATTATGCCGACGAGAGCTATCTTGACGACTTGTTTGGTGGGCACGCGTTTCTCACAAAGCACATGGTCAATGTCAACGGCGGCAACGACAGAGTGCAATATATGGCATCGGCAGGATACCTGCGCCAAAACGGATTGCTGAAAAACAACTATTTCAACAAATACAACGCGCGAATAAACCTGAACGCCAAACTCACAAAGAAACTCTCCATGGCTTTGCAAGTGAGCGGCATGACCAGCGACCGCCACGAGCCTTCCACTCCAGGCCAACTCGACACCGGCGGATACTCGGGAATCATGCTCGCGTCTCTGCGCTACCCCGGACTGCTGCCTTCGTATATGAAGGATGGCACGCCCGGCAATGGGCTCAAGGGCAGTGGCACGCCTGTGGCATGGGTGAATAGTTGCGCCTCATTCTATCGTCAAGACTATGACAAGTTCACGGGAAATGCCGAATTGACCTACAAGCCCATCAAGGGCCTCACGCTCAAGGGCATAGGCGGCTACAAATACACCCTTGAGCACATCAGGAACTACCGTTCGGAATTTACGGTGGCCAGTGGCAACACCAATGGTCCCTCGTCGCTGACGGACGGCATGTATCGCACTGTGTACAAGACATTCCAGGCCACAGCCGATTATAATACGACAATAGCCAAGAAACACACGCTCGACGTCCTCGTGGGTTACACGTGGGAGGACGAAGGCCAACGCACCGTCAGCGGCACACGCCAAAACTTCCCCTCCAACGATGTGCCTTACCTTAGCGCGGGCGGTGCCGACGGGCAGCTCAATTCTGGCGGAGGCTACGATTGGGCCATACAATCATTGTTTGGCCGTCTGACCTACAACTACGACGAGCGCTACCTCTTTGAGACAACAATGCGTTACGACGGTTCCTCACGTTTCCCGACAAACTCCAAGTATGGCTTCTTCCCGTCGGCAGCCGTGGGTTGGCGCGTGTCGGAGGAAAAGTTCTGGAAAGAATGGTCAGGCTCCAAGTTGTTCTCCAACTTAAAGATAAAAGCCTCTACGGGTGTGCTTGGCAACAACAACATAGGAAACTATCCCTACCAGTCGGTATATACATTGGGGCAAGGCCAAAACTACGTGTTTGGTGGCGTGTATACCACGGGAGCGTCGATAACCACCTATGTGGACTCGAACCTCAAGTGGGAGAAGACGCGCACCTCGGACATAGGTGTCGAGACAGGATTCTTCAACAACCGGCTCACGCTCAACGCAAGCTATTTCTATCGCAAGACAACAGACGTGCTCTACACACCTTCGGCCAGCTATTCTTCCATCTTCGGCCTTAGCGTATCGCAGGTCAACACGGGAGCCGTGGAGAATAGAGGTTGGGAGTTTGAATTAGGCTATCGCGACCATGCCGGGGCATTCAACTATTGGGTCAACGGCAACTTCTCGATCATCAAGAACAAGGTTCTCACCCTCGGCATGGGCAATGTGGAACAAGACAACGGCATGATAGGCAACGGCAGCACCTTGTTTATAGGCTATCCCATGCAGGTGTTCTATGGCTATAAGACCGACGGTGTGTTCCTCACCGACGACGAAGTGAGCGAGTGGTACGACCAAAGCTCCATCGCTCCGAAGTCGAAAGCCGGCGATATCAGATATGTAGACCTTGACGGCGACAACAAGGTCACGACAAAAGACCGCACCTATCTTGGCTCTTCCATACCAAAATATACTTTCGGATTGAGCTTCGGTGGCGAATACAAGGGATTCGACTTCAGCGTGCTGCTCCAAGGCGTGGCTGGCGTAAAGGGACGTTTGTCCAATTGGGCAGGTCTCGCGTTCTTCCAGGAGGGCAACATACAGAAATGGCAGATGGAAGAATGCTGGAACAACAATCCCACAAGCCGTTATCCGGGCTATCCGCGCCTGGAAGTAATGTCCAACGCAGGCAGCAACAACACCATTACCTCCGACTTCTGGATTCTTGACGCCTCTTTCGTAAAAGTGAGAAACATACAGTTTGGGTACAAGTTGCCCAAGAGCCTTATCAGCACGATAGGCATAAGCAGCATGCGTGCATATATATCCATGGATAATCCTTTCACCTTCAATGGCTATCGCAAGGGATGGGATCCTGAGAACACCAACAATAGCGGCTCCTACTATCCCGTCATGTCTTCATATACATTCGGTCTAACTTTAGCTTTTTAACAAATCATGAAAACCAAGACATTATATATTGGCATTGCGTTGACTTCGATGCTCTGCCTAAGCTCATGCGACTTGGAGCGGTCGCCTCTCACCGACTTGCCCGACACAAGCTATTGGAGCGGGTCCGACATCGAGAAAAAGGCGAAGATGGCGATAACACCTCTCTACCGAGGAAGCATAACAAACGGTGTGGAGTATACCCCGAGCGATTTCTGGTCGTATCATGGACTGCTCTTCACGGAGCATCTCACCGACAACGCCTTCGACCGCCGTGGCGAGAACAACGCCTTCTTCAAGATAACCAGCGGCCAGCTTGTCAACAACAACAACTTCATCGCCCAGTATTGGAAGTCGGCTTATTCGCGTATCGGAAAATGCAACAGGTTTCTTGAGGGAATAGAAAACGGTAGTGATTTTGCCGACAGGAAGCGAATGATAGCCGAGGCGCGTTTCTTGCGTGCCACGCAATATCATTACCTGGCGAGCTACTTCCACGACGTGCCACTTGTGACCAAGGTTCTTTCCGGCGAGGAGGCCAACAATGTGGAGAAGGAGACGCAAGCCAACGTGCTGGCGTTCTGCGAAAAGGAATTCAAGGAAGCCGCTGAGGACCTGCCACGTTTCAAGGACATTGCCGCCTCGGAAACGGGCCGCGCCTGCAAGCAAGCATCACTGGCGTTCCTCGGACGCACATACATGTTTGAGCAGAAGTGGGACGAAGCCGCCAAGGTGTACAAGGAAATAATAGACTATGGCGACAACGACATAGAGGCACGTTATCCCAACCTGTTCTTGCCGGGAACAGGCGTTGGCAACAAGGAAAACATCTTCTATATCGCATACCTTGAAAACTACTTCGGATGCGGACTCCCACAACATGGGCTGTCGGCAAAGGATGGCGGTTGGAGCCTTTCCAACCCTTCGGCAGGCTTGTTTGAGGCTTATGAGTTCAAGGATGGCACGCCGTTCAGTTATTCAGACCCACGATACAACAAGAACAACCTTGGCGAGAACCGCGACCCGCGTCTCGACTATACCATCTATTACAATGGTTCCACGTTCCGCGGCTCGGAGTATCGCCTTAGCCCCGACTACGAGGCAGGCAAGAAAGAGCGTCTCGACTACTCGTCGGAGGCTTCGCGCACGGGATTCATGTGGCGAAAATATTATACCGAGGATCCTATAAACGACTTGACGAGCTATTCTGCCGTAACGCCCATCGTTCGCTATGCCGAGGTCTTGCTTAGCTATCTTGAAAGCGTGATAGAGAGCGGGCAGCAGACGAATCAAGGATTGCTCGATGCCACAATCAACAAGGTGCGTGGCCGTGCTGATGTCCAGATGCCATCCATCACCGAAACCAACACCGAGAAGCTGCGTGAGATCGTGCGCCACGAGCGCCGCATCGAGCTTGCCTACGAGGGCATACGCCTTTGGGACATCTTCCGCTGGAAGGTAGCCGACAAGGTTCTGGTAGGCGAGATTTGGGGTGCTCCTTATCCCGACGCCGAAAAGCTCGGCAACAGCAAGAAGCAAGACCCGACAGGCAACGGGCGTTGGTATGTGGGGCGGCGCGATTTCAGGTCGCCACAAGACTACACGTGGCCAGTGCCACTGTCTGAGCAAAACATCAATCCTAACTTGCGTGACAATTAAATCAACAAAGCAATGAACAAATCATATTTCGCAATCGGGCTCTTGCTGCCGCTGGCAGCTCAAGCCTTTGGCGCCAAGAAGCCGAAAGTCAATACCGACCCCAATCGGCCGAACGTGATAATCATCCTCGCCGACGACCTTGGCTATGGCGACTTGGGATGCTATGGTGCCAAGAACGTGGAGACACCCAACGTGGACCGCTTGGCGCAACAGGGCATACGCTTCACCGATACCCATGCCGTGGCTGCCACGAGCACCCCGTCGAGATATTCGCTGCTCACCGGCGAGTATGCTTGGCGTCGCCCCGGTACCGACGTAGCCGCAGGCAACGCAGGCATGATCATCCGTCCGGAGCAATACACCATGGCCGACATGTTTCGCAGTCAGGGCTATCGCACTTGCGCCATAGGCAAGTGGCATCTCGGCCTTGGCGACAAGTCGGGCACGCAAGACTGGAACGCACCGTTGCCAGCCTCGCTTGCCGACATTGGTTTCGACTACCATTATATCATGGCAGCCACTGCCGACCGTGTGCCGTGCGTGTTTATCGAGAACGGAAGCGTGGCCAACTGGGACGCTTCGGCTCCCATCGAGGTGAGCTATCGTAAAAACTTCGCCGGCGAGCCCACGGGCAAGGACAATCCCGAACTGTGCTACAACCAGAAGTCGAGCCACGGTCACAACATGTCGATAGTCAACGGCATTGGGCGCATCGGCTACATGAAGGGCGGTGGCAAGGCGCTGTGGAAGGACGAGAACATAGCCGACTCCATAACGTCGCACGCCATCAACTTCATCAAGGCAAACAAGGACAATCCCTTCTTCATGTATTTCGCCACCAACGATGTTCACGTGCCACGTTTCCCCCATCAGCGTTTCCGTGGAAAGAGCGGCATGGGACTTCGAGGCGATGCCATCGTGCAGTTTGATTGGTCAGTGGGACAGATAATGGCGACTCTTGAGAAACTCGGCATTGCCGACAACACCCTTATCCTGCTCACGAGCGACAACGGTCCCGTTGTTGACGATGGCTATCAGGATCAAGCCGAGGAACTGCTCAACGGTCACAAGCCCGCTGGTCCATGGCGCGGCAACAAATACAGCGCTTTTGAGGGCGGCACTTGCGTGCCTGCCATAGTGTGCTGGCCTGGCAAGGTGAAGGGCGGACAGACCTCCGACGCGCTTGTGTCGCAAATCGATTTCTTCAGTTCATTCAAGAGCCTTGTCGGCGCGCGTTTGCCCCAGGGAAGCGCCCCCGACAGCGAAGACCACATGAAAGCGTTGCTTGGTGAAGACAACGTGGGCCGCGACTATGTCCTTGAGCTCGCCTCCAACCATGTGCTCTCAGCACGCACCAAGAAATGGAAATACATAGAGCCGAACGACGGACCCAAGATGATAACCTGGGGACCGAAGGTCGAGACGGGCAACTGCCCAACTCCGCAACTCTATGACATCAGCTCAAGCCTGTGGGAGGGCGAGAACGTTGCCGACAAGAACCCACAAGTGGTCTACGACATGCAGAACATCTTGCGCCACGAGCGCCAGAAGTAAAAATACAGTCGCGTATACATACAAACAAAAAAGTGCCTCTTTCGTATGAAAGAGACACTTTTTTGTTTGGTCACTCTGGATCCACATCAAAATATATTTGCACCGATTTGTAACAGGGTTGAGACACCATGCCATCGCGTGCAGAATAAAGAGCTTGTCGGGTCTTCCTTAAATCTATACCTGTTTCGAGTTTCAACACTATCTTTCGGATAAACACTGCCTTCACTCTTGCCACAGACGGTTTGTCGGGGCCAAGCACGCGGTCGCCCAACAGTTGTCGCAACTTACCCCCCAACTCTTGCGCCGCCATCTCGACGACATCTTCTTTCTTGTGTTTGAGATAGACATAAACCACATGGGAGAATGGCGGATAGCAAAAAAGGGAACGCTCCTCAAGCAAGTTGTCGTAAAACGCTTTGTTGTCGTTTCGCACCACCTGCCCTATTATAGGCAAGTCGGGACTCTTGGTCTGCAATATGACCAAGCCCCGCTTACCCTTGCGCCCGGCACGCCCTGCGACTTGGCTCATCATCATGAAAGCGTGCTCGTAAGCTCGAAAGTCGGGAGTGTTGAGCATGGTGTCAGCATCGAGGATACCCACCACCGCTACATTATCGAAATCGAGTCCCTTGGAAATCATCTGCGTACCAATGAGCACGTTGGTCTTGCCTGTGCCGAACTCACCTATCAGTCGTTCGTATGCCCCACGGGTGCGAGTAGTGTCGAGATCCATGCGAGCCACAGAAGCCTCCGGAAACTCGGCACGCACAAGGTCTTCTATCTTCTCCGTGCCAAAGCCACGGTCGGAGAGATGAGGATTGCCGCAGTTGGGGCACGACTCGGGCACCGGCATCGTGAAACCACAATAATGGCAAGTGAGCAAATTGAGACGCTTATGATAAGTGAGCGAGACATCACAGTTCTTGCATTTGGGTGTCCAACCGCAGGTATGACACGACAATACAGGCGCGAAGCCACGGCGGTTCTGAAACAGTATGACTTGCTTGCCACCGGTCAAAGCCTCACGCATGGCTGCAAGGAGACGTGGCGAGAAGGGGCCTGTCATCATCTTGCGATGACGCAAGTCTTTGACGTCCACGACTTCTATCTCAGGCAATTCCACCCCCTTG
Source organism: Escherichia coli (assembly GCA_963593695.1). Taxonomy (GTDB): domain Bacteria; phylum Bacteroidota; class Bacteroidia; order Bacteroidales; family Bacteroidaceae; genus Prevotella. The sequence goes on from CAVBBO010000046.1 coordinate 14,163, forward strand.
AACCGTGTCAAGAGAGCGACTAAACCATATTTGCCCGTCTTGGCATTGTATAGACTTTCCATCGAAGGCGTGGCGGTGCCGAGAAGGACCTTGGCACCAAACATTTGCGCCATGACTATCGCGGCAGAGCGGGCGTGGTAACGAGGAGCGGGGTCCTGCTGCTTGAAACTTGTCTCGTGCTCCTCGTCCACAATGACGAGACTAAGCTTCTTGAAAGGCAGAAATATTGCACTCCGGGCTCCAAGGATTATGTCGTAAGGATTGTCGGAGAGTTGTTTGCGCCAAATCTCCACTCGCTCACGGTCGCTGTACCTAGAATGATAAATGCCAAGACGCGAACCAAAAACGCGCTGCAGGCGCTGGGTCATCTGCACGGTGAGCGCAATCTCCGGCAAGAGATAAAGCACCTGCCCACCCTTGTCGAGAATCTCCTGAATGAGATGGATATAAATCTCAGTCTTCCCGCTTGAAGTCACGCCATGAAGCAAAACCACGTTCTTGTCTTGCCATTGCCTCTCTATCTCAGCCTTAGCCTGCGCTTGTGGTTCGCTTAGTGACTGTATAAGCTCTGGATGGTAATCCCCGTTGCGATTGATGCTTTTCACCTCACGCTCAAGGGATTGAAGGTATCCCTGGGCAACGAGCCTTTTTACAATATCGGCAGTGCAGTGAGTCTCATTCATCAATTCCTCCCGCGTCATGACATCTGTACAGGAATCATGAAGAATGTCCAGGAACTTAGTAAACACCGCTTGTTGCTTAGGCATACGGCGTAGCATCTCCACGGCTACCTTCTGAGCCTCTACGTTGGCGAACTTCTCGCCAAGGCAGACACACGCCTCAGTCTTGGGCTTATAACCGACTTCCGCCTTCAACCCCGCAGGAAGCGCGGCATTCATCACGTCGCCAAGTGGAGACATATAATAATCGGCTATCCATCGCCAAAGCCTTAGCTGACTAGGCAAGAGCACAGGCGCATCATCGAGCAGCGCCAGTATTTCGCGAATCTTGTTGTCGGGAAGGTCAGGCTTGTCGGCATGAATCCTCACCGCCATTGCCGCATAGGTCTTGCCTTTGCCAAATGGAACAAGCACACGCATGCCCATGACAATGCTCGCTGCGAGCGAGTCGTCCACAGCATAAGTAAAATAATCCTGAAGAGGCAATGGCAAGATTACGTCTACATACTGCATTCCAATGAAGACACCCAACAGGGTGCACCTGCCTGAATTAAAACTTTAAGTCAATGAGTGACAACAATCAATTAGAACCAATAACCCAAGGCTATCTGCCAAGAATTGTTGCGACTTTTTCCTGTCACGACTTTGCTACTGGCATTAGTCCACGTCATGTCAGCCGTCTTACCACAGGCTATGTTGTAATTGGCAGAAATCTGAAGATGGTTGAGAAAAGTCACACCAGCACCCACATTGACACTGAAATTGGATTTTTTCAAAGAATAGCTGCTCGACTTTTTCCACTCAAAGTCCTTATCGCCAACATTGATGCCCCACTGTGGGCCGGCAAAAAAGAAAACATTAGCCAAAGTACTCAAACCAAAACCATAGCGAATGTTGACAGGGATATTAATAGACTGCTGCTTCATGGTAGTTGAGCAATCGTCAACAGTAACCTTGGCTTCCTTTTGGTCGTACAAGGCTGCGGCATCAAAGGTCAAGCCTACGACAGGCACGGTCAGCTTCACCATTGGACCTATGAAGAATCCCGCACGATTGGACGCGTCAAACACTTCGTTGCTCAACGACATATTGATGACATCCAGACCTCCCTTCAAACCAAACTTGACTTGTGCGGATGCAGAAGTGCTCAAACTCAAAACAAAAAGCAATATTGCAATTATCTTTCTCATCTTAACTTTTTATTAATTTATAAACAATATTATCAATGCCTCTGCCTTCTCACTGTTACCCTTGCGGCTCCAGAGGCCGACGATGACTCTGACGAGCGTGCACGACTCTGCTTCACTCTTGGCGACTTGGCTGATACTCGGCGTATGCGAGAACTCTTTTTCACGGCCTTTGTCAGCTTAGGATCAAGCTTGGCAATGGAGTCGAGCGAGTCTTTCTTCGCCTGGTCACCCCAGAGATGGCTCTCAAAGGAGGCAATCTCCGAGTCGATGCGTTGCTGCGCATTGACAAGTTTTACAGAATCATTACCAACCTCTTGGGCCAACGTCTTCCCAAGCATGTTGTTGGTCTTGTATATCTTGCCCTTGTAACTGTTGGTGGCAAAATAGTCGGCAATGCTCATCATGGCGGCATTGTTGATATTGCTCGTCATCACCATCTGCTTGGCAAGGAACGGCGCCAAGTCGCTGTACTTAACCCAAAACAACGGATACTTTGTGGCTCCATCGCCAAAGTCATCGTCACGAAACATCACGGGGCAAAGAGCTGTCACTTGGCGGTGAAACGATGACGTGTTCTGATCATAATAGCTGCTCTCCTTGACGTAATAAGCCTTGACTTCGGCAGAGGGAATGTCGCTGTCGTCGATGTGCACTCCTCGGTCGGTCTTCTCATAGAAAATGTGATAGTCGTCAAGAAACTTCTTTGGGCTCAAGCGCAACGACTCGTCAAATTTCTCACTGCCACTGTTCACATCATAAGAGTAGGCGGCAATTCCGCCATGATTTGGCCCTGACATCATCAGCTTGAAAAGCAAGGTGAAAAGGTTCACCTGTTGTCCATTGGGTTCTACCGGATAATATAAAGCGGCGTTGGCCTCGTCGTTGAGGTCAAGCTCACGATAAACGTCCCTCCGCCAAACGACGTCGCCACTCATGGGCTCATCGGTTGGAAAATCTATCTGCTGACGCAAAGTCATGTTATTACTGTTCGTCTTTGTTGCTTGCTGGTCTTGGCGACGAGCCTTAGGCTGTGCCACGAGGCAAGAAACGCCGATGGTAATAAACGCAAAAAATATAAACAACCTCTTCATAAGAGTATCTTTAATTCTGTTTGTTTCAATAAAATCATCTCACCTTCACCTCCATGGCTCCTGGCAAAACGCGCGGCACACCATCAGGCCCTACGGCATGAACCTCTGTGATGTAGAATCGGCGACCACGGCTTAACCTGCGGAACTGTTCACGCATGCGATCGGTGAACTCACCACCTTGGGAAGCCATTTGGACGGCATTGCCCATGTTGTCGTAAAACACGGTAGAGAAGCCTGTCACCCGGAACTGTATGTCGAGAATGCCATCGTCGATGGCGGCATTCAAGTGGCTCGCGCCCATCAAGCTCGCCTTATTCATGTTGCCACCCTTGAAGCGGTCGTCACCAAGAGCTATGTAAGGAGTCGGGTTAGGCAGCTTGCGCACACGGAACGTGAATGGTGGAAAAGTTCTTGTAGTCTTGCCATCACGCGCGGTGACATGGAACGTGACATCATGGCCAACCGCAGCAGGCACTGCTACATATTTTCCAGGTCCCTTGGATATTAGGCGACCTCCTGTCATACTCACGGAAACTGCGTTTTGTGGCACGCCAGGCACACCAACGCTAATAGGATTGTCGTATCCGGCATAAAGCATGTTCATCAAGTCGGCAGCTACGGTAGCTCCTCCAGGAAGAGGAATGACATTATATTTCTGGATGAAATTGCGACGAAGCACGTCACCATGAGAGTTGCGCATCAAGATGTATCCACCAAATTGATGCTCTCCCACTCCACCTGCCACGAAACCATATTGACCATTTTTGGAGGTCACACGTGAGCCATTGACATAAATCTCTGGCTGACAGGTCGTATCGACAGCAGCCATAACGATGTTGGCATTGAAACGCTCTCCTGGATAAAGGGTGGTCTTCTCTGGCACCACAAATGCCTCAAGCTTGTTAACGCGAATATCCTTAAGGCCAATGTTGGCCTCCAATGAATGCAACACCTCTCCCTCGGCATAACGCACGTCGTTTTGCAACTTTGACAGCAAGGTAACAGCAGCAGCGACAGGCATATCCTCAAACATGTATTCTTGCCAGTTCTTGCCAAGGTAATTCTTGCCCGCGGGCACTTTCGTTGAAAGGTTGCTTGCGATGATGGCATGTTGTCGAGGATCAGTGATGAAACCAAGGATGCGCTCACGATAAGAGTTGATGGCATTAAACAGTTTTTTTCCCTTGCCTGTTACTGGAGCCAACATCACGGTTCCGGCAGCGTCTATGTTGTCGGTGTTCTTTATGTTTTTCAGGTCGGCATCCGCTCCGTCGGCTTCCTTGACAATCGCAAGTTTCAATGTCTCGGCGAGGTCATAGAGCGAGTCGCTCATGTTCTTAACATTCGTTGCCTTCTCATACCAAACCTTCGCCTTCTCTGGGTTACGAAGCATCTGGTCGCGGAAGTCATTGTATATGGCGGCATTCTCCTTCGACGCGTTGGTGGTGGTACGGTCAAGACTTTCCTGCACTACGGCAAAGCCTTGAAGCACCTCTGTCGACACGTTGAGTGCCAACATTGCCAGAAGAACGATATACATGAGATTGATCATCTTTTGGCGTGGAGAAATCGGTCGTTTCTTGATTGCCATTTATATTATATTGCTTAATTCTTTTGAATTCTTCATCCTCCTTGCAAGAGGATTCTTTACTCTTCGTTCTTCACTCTTCGTTTACCTGAGGGGCAGCGGCAGGCATATTGACTGTCATCGCCTTTATCATGCGCGCGTAGATATGGTTGAGCTGGTCTATCTGCTCTGCCATCTTCTTTGTTTGGGCATTAATCTCGTCGATGGTTCCCATCTGCTTGCTTGCGCCCTTGAGCTGCATCTCGTAGATTCGGCTGATGCCTGTGAGCGTGCGATTGAGATTTTCCATCTCCTCACTGTCACGCGTGAGACGTGTGCTCTGCTCGTTCACTTTCTTCAAGGTCTCCACAAGGGTCTTGAGCTCTTCAACATAGCTTCCTTGAGCCATGTTCAATGCCTCTGCCTCCTCTTGGCTCATCTGTGGCACGTATGTCGGCTGTTGTGGCATGGCGGTTACTGTTGGGCTCTGGGCATTACCCGTCTCATTCACGGCTTCAGCATTAGCCATGCTGTCATTTACTATTTCAGCAGAATGCGCGACAGTTCCCGTAGTTTGCTCAACACTTCCCGTGGAATATTCCACCTTTCCTGTCTCAAGATATTCTTCTGTCAAGCGCGTTGGCATTTCCCTGCCTTCCGCAGTCTTGTCAAACGGGCGATCAAAGGCTGATATAAAGAACACGAACACCTCTGTTCCCATACCCAGAAACAACATGACATTGGCTCCCGGCAAGTGGGTCAGCTTAAACAACGCTCCGAGGATAACGACAGAAGCACCCCAGCTGTAGGCATAGTTGAGAAACGTTTGACCCGCAACTGTGTCCATCCACTTTTGCAAGCGATAGACAAAATTATAATTACTGTATCTTGACATAGTTATTTCCTTTTTTGTTTTCCACTTATTGAGTTGGCCAGCGATCTTACGCAACGGAAGCCGATATAGCTCCTCGGTTGGTTCTGATACTCCCAAGCGCGCCATGCCGAACGAATGAGGCTCTCCGGGTCTTTCCATGAGCCACCGCGCACGCTCTTCTTTTTCAAACGATAAGGGTCTTCCAAAGCAGCGTTGTATTTCAGCTGCGGATTAATGTCGTTCATGGCATCCACACCCGACTCGGTATAAATTGTGCTTGTCCATTCCGCCACATTACCTGCCATGTCGTATAAACCGTTGCTATTTGGTGAATAACTGCCAGTCTTTGCCGTGATAAGGTTGCCGTCTTTGGTGTAGTTGCCCCTGTCTGGCTTAAAATTGGCATAAAAACAACCATTGCCACTCATCACATCCTTGTTGTCCCAAGGGAACTCTGTCTGGTTCTTTCCTCTGGCGGCATACTCCCATTCTGCCTCTGTCGGCAAACGATAACGCTGCACATAACGCGCCTCCGGTCCCAATCCTTTCAACAGATAGTCTGTACGCCATGCGCAGAAAGCATTGGCCTGTTCCCATGTCACACCTACGACAGGATAGTCGTTGTAAGCGGGGTTGGAGAAATAATTGCGAAGATAAACCTCGTTGTCTGCATTGCGGAAATCGTTTACCCAACATGTCGTGTCTGGATAAATGTTCACAATGTAAGTGCTCAAGAAGTCCCAGGGGCCGGAGAGCGGGCGATCAATGGTCTGGCGCACTATCTTTCCCGTCTCGTCTATATAAGCCGTATCCTTGCTTATCATCACCTCTTGGTTGGGATCAATGGTATTGTCGGTGTTAAGGTCACGCTCCTCTGGGTTTAGACGATTGCGACGAAGAGCAGCGGCGGTATAGTCGTATATCTCGAAACGATAGTTCATTTGCCTATAATCGAGCATCTTCTCGCCTGTCACCGGATTGGTGACATACAGACTTTCTATTGCTCTTTGCTCGTCTTCATTTGGCTTGCGCGGCAGACGCTTATTCCAATTCACATGCGGTTTCACTGGGTCACCATTCTTGTCCTCGGTTATCATGTATGACTCGTCACCCCCATAGTTTGGGTCAGCAAGACGGGTACGAAGTATGGAGTCGCGAACCCAGTTAACGAATTGCTTATACTGAGAATTGGTTATCTCAGTTTGGTCCATCCAAAAACCGTCAACGGATATGTCTTTCACGGGAACCGTCTTTCCCCAAAGGCTATCACTCTTCAAGTCTCCCATCTTCAAGTAACCACGGTCTACCCTAACCATTCCATAAGGTGTTGGTTCTGTAAAAGGCCTACCACCTACGCCTACCACTTCACCACCCTTGCCTGCCATCGAAGCAGACTTGGCACTGAAGCAGCCAGTCAAGGACAACGACAACATTGTCAAACTTAGTAATAATATGATATTCTTCATACGATTGATATCTGTTCTGTCAACTTTACTTATAGTATTCTTACGCTCTTATGCAGATTTCTGCCTTTCTTGGCAAAATTTATCTCATGCCTATATCCGACAAACAGTTCGTGACTGCCATTACCCGGGTTTATGCTGGACGTATATATCTCATAACTGTAACCCAAGATGACACCATGGAAACAGCCGCCAAGAAGTATAGTGGCAGAAATAGTCGGGCTGTACGTTGCGCCAATATATAGCATCTTCGATTCATTGGTATAGACAAGCCTTCCCGTTATGTCGCCACGCCAAGCTGTGCCATCTGTCCTGAACAGAAAAGATGGCTTCAAAGTTATAAACGGATTACGGAAAGAAATATTGCCTCCTCCGGTAAAATAATAGGTAGGTATTATTTTCAACTCATTATTATCTCCAAGGGACACCAGTGGAGAATTGAGATGCCGAACCGACGCGCCACCATACCAATGACCATGTGTATAAAATACTCCTGCTCCAAGATCAACAGCACTACCGGTCAAGGCTGCAGACGAAAACGCCGGGTCACTGCTGTCGTCCAGCTCGACCTTGCTTCCGTCAAACTTCTCACTTAAGAATCCTGCCTGTAAACCTAACCGCAAATGACCTTTAAACAAAGGCAATTGGAAGGCGTATTGTAAATCAAGCTTAGTATGTGTAAACAATCCTATCTGGTCATTCATGAAATCAACACCCACTCCATGAAAAGAACGCAATGCATGAAACGGCATGTCGCCAGAAAGATAAGCAGTTCGTGGATTGTGTTCAAACCCGGCCATGTCCATAGCGTATGCCGCAACAACATTAATGTATGGTTGCTTGCCTACTGCAGCAGGATTGAATGTAGTCTCCATATCATAGTAATGACTAAACGAAGGGTCGTACTGTGCCATGGAAACCGCACTACAAGAAAGAAGCAGCGTCAAGAGAATATGGAATCGAAGCTTAAACACATTATACAAACGGCAAAAGGTTCATAATATTGCATGAAACAAAAGAAATCGGGAGTCACCAACAACAATGTTAATGACTCCCGAAAGTAAAGTCAGAATAGAAGACTAATATTCATCTTCATTCCAAAGGAAATCTTCTTTAGATGGATAGTCAGGCCAAAGGTCTTCTATACTATCATAAACATCTCCTTCATCTTCTATCTCCTGTAAGTTCTGCACCACTTCATCAGGGGCACCAGAACGAATCGCATAATCTATCAACTCATCCTTAGTAGCTGGCCAAGGGGCATCCTCCAATTTGGAAGCCAATTCAAGTGTCCAATACATAATTGTTATAATTTATCGTTATTAATACTTGATTTTGTGTCGCAAAAATAAACAAAAAAAATGAATCCGCAATCTTTTATGTTACTTTTTTTGTTTATAGCAATATAAGAAATCATAAAAACCTAAACTAACATTACTTTATAGTTAAATTTAGGCATATTACCATCAACAAAGACAACTCCACAATCGTATAAATCAAAACTTACGACAATCTTACTCGACTGAATTATTGACTCCCACAATGCATTCGACTGTTTAGATGAATGGATTCCCTCAATAATATATACAACTTCAAAACATTGTTCTGCATTAAGAAAGTCAAGAAGACGTAGATAAAATTTTCTTAGTCTAAGATCGGAATCACCATAGTTAGAATCTAATGATACATAAAAGTCATGATATTTTGTATCACGCACTACCTGTGTGACAAATCTAAACGCAAAAGGCGATTGAATTCCGAAGCCATGACTTCGTGACAATCGTGCAACAGAATAGAAAAAACGACGTAAAGACTTTATCATGGTAACACGCATAAAAGAGCCCCAAGGATAGTGTTATCCTCGAGGCTCATTTGAAAGGAGGCGGCTACCTACTCTCCCGCATTGCATTGCAGTACCATCGGCGCAAGCGGGCTTAACTTCTCTGTTCGGAATGGGAAGAGGTGGGAC
>CAVBBO010000047.1:0-20477 GCA_963593695.1 Escherichia coli
TTATCACCATCTTCAGATGTTCCCTTATTTGCGACTCCTCCATTTCACCAATACGTTCTGGAGACAATGCGGTCAACGCTTCCTGACATTTCATTTGCATCATTGAGGCGATAGGCAGCAACTTGTGGGCTGTCTTGCCTATGCTTTCGGTTGGCAACGGCTCTTCCTTCAGAGCATCTTCAAGACATGAGAGGTGTGCTGCCAACTCTTGCTTCACCGTGCTTAGAATTTCCCTTGCCGCTTCTTCATCGCCAGCGGCAAAGGCAAGAAATGCATCCATTTGGGATTCCTGTCCACCTACGGTAGCTGCTGGCGTAGACACGTCAACACCCAATACTCTGGCCAACTTGTCGATGCTGAAAGGTTTGAACAGGCAATCGTCGAAGCCTGCCTCAAGCAACCGCTCCTTTATGCTGAGGTCGTGGGCAGTCATGGCAACCACCATCATCTGTGCATGGTTGATGTGGCTTATCATCTCCGTGCCATTCATCTCAGGCATTTCGATGTCCATCAGCATCAGGGCTGGCCGCTCATTGTGCAAGACGGTGAGCGCGTCAACCACATGATCGCAAGCAAACACCTGCCAAGTGTCGCCTACGAGACGACGCAGCATCTCCTGGATAAGCTGCAACTGGAGCTTGTCGTCGTCAAGAATCAATATCTTGCGGTTGGCAAACTCCTTCCTTGAACCTTCACTCGTTTTTTCCACACACGACGGTTGCATCGGAATCGTAACCGTGAACGTGGAGCCTTTGCCTATGGCAGAATGCAGATGTATCTCCCCACCAAGCAATGATACAAGTTCTTTAGTTATGGAAAGTCCCAGACCCGTACCCTCAATGCCCTGTGCGCTCTTCAGCCGGGTAAAGGCTTGAAACACCTGCCGACTCTCTTCTGCGTCCATTCCCTTGCCTGTGTCGTTTACGCTCAAGGTGAGTTGCGGCTTGCCCATGACCTTGGAGACCTGCGCTTGGACGGTCACATCGCCATGGTCGGTGTATTTTATGGCATTGCTCACCAAGTTGTCTAATATCTGCCGAATACGGAAAGCGTCTGCCGAGAACGACTCCTCTCCCACCCTAATGTCGCAAGAGAGCCTCAACCCTTTCTCCTCCGCCCTCAATCTCATGCCTTCCACCGATTCGGCTACCAAGCGAGCTGGCGAGAACGTCGTGGGGTTAACCTTCATGAGGCCGTTCTCCAACTGGTGATAATCGAGCAGCGTGGCCACGAGATGGGACAGATGGGCGGCAGAATTCTTGATGTGATTGAGGCACTCAGTGCCTTTCGGGTTGCTCACGTAATCTTTCATCAGATCTATGAAACCCGAGATGGAAGCGGCAGGTGCCTTGATGTCGTGGGTGATGGTGAGGAGCAGACGCTCGCGCTGGCTCATGACGCACTGAATCTCCTCGTTGGCAGCCTCCAAATTCTCCCGATAGGCACGTTCCTTCTTGCTGTCGCGCCAGATCAGTGCCACCAACACGACGATGGCGAATAGCGTGATGAGCGCCAACAACCCCATTTGCCACAACAGGTCGCGGCGGGCATCCATAGCCTTGTTGATGGCTTGGCGCATGGAGTCTCGCTCTTTCTGGTGCACATCGTTCAACTGGTTTGCAGAGCGCAATGCCAACCGCGCAGTCACCACCTTGAGGTCTTCAATCTCCTTGCTCACGTTCGCGGCACGATTCCGCGACTCGGTCTTCTCGCTTTTTTCTATCTGTTGGAGAATGTCTGCCACGTTCTCGGCCACGTTCACCGGCGTGACGACCGTGTCCACCACTGCCATGTTGCTGTCTCGCTTTACGCTCAGCGTCTCGGCGTGTTCTTTCTTGAAGGCATCCGCCAACCTGCGGAAGAAGCCTTTTCGCGTCTTCACCACTTCCACCGTGGTGCTCTTCGCCTCATGGGTTTGTGGGGCTTTGGGGTGCACCATGACAGAGTCCTTGCCCGCGTTGAGGCTTGTCACCTTGTCGTGCAGGTAGTTCTTGTCGGGCTTCCCGGCCATGGCATTGGAGAGTTGCCGCAGGTTTTGCTGTTCTTCTTTCAGCAGGGCAGACATGATGCTGTCGGCTGTGTTTTTCTTCTCAAGATATTCCTTGGAGGCTTCGTTGATGGCTATGATGCTCTTGGTGTTGACATATACGAGGCTTATTGCCGAAATCATGATGACGGCAACTACACAATATCCTATGGCGACCTTGATGGGAATGTTGTTCTTGTGCATGGGGAATCTGCTTTTTGCGCCTGCAAAGTAACAGCAAAAAAATGATTATGAGAAAAGAATGAGCCTAAAAACAACTCAGGAGACCAATGAATATTATCATTAGCCTCCTGATTCTTGCTTTCTCAAAATGTCATCACCGAGCTACGGTTGTGTCAGTGGTCGTTGTGTCCACTGGCTGGGCTGGCACTACGGTCGTGTCAAGCGATTCTGATGGAGTCACCGTGTCGCCGGGTGCCACCGTGTCGTTTGGTGCTATTGTGTCGCCTGGAGCCACAAAGGAAACACTTGCCGCTTTGTTGCTGGCGAAAACGTTGCTCACTGTTACCATTACCATTGCTGCGATAGCCACGAATACTAACTTTTTCATAATCTTTTTACCTTAAAATTGTGATAATAATGTTTGTTACTCCTGTGAACCACTTGCTTGCGTTGTAGCTTGTTTGCGGTTTCACTATCTAATATCACAATCGGCGTGCCAAAAGAATGCTGTTTAAGTTAAGTGATTGATAATCAACAGCAATAACACTATCGTACCAAAAAGTAGGAATTGTGGAATGTGTGGAACGAGTGTGGAATATTTCCCCAAAAGGTTGGGGAATAGCGTCACATTCCATACTTCTTCATCTTGTTGTAGAGCGTCTTCCTGTCTATGGCAAGCAGCTGCGCCGCCTTGCTCTTGTTGCCCCCAGCTGCATTCAGGGCTGCCTCTATGCGCTCACGCTCCGTTTGCTCATCGTGCAATGTCGCTGGAGCGCGCAGAGCCGAAGTGGGTTGTATCTGAACATGACCCATGCTCTGCTCCAATTCCTTCACGCCTATACGGCTGCTTGTGGCAAGGAGCGTGGCACGCTTCATCACGTTGTTGAGTTCCCGCAAGTTGCCAGGCCAATGGTAGGAGGCAATCAGCTCCCTTGCCTTGTCGTCGAGGCCCTCCACCTGCCGGTTGAGCTCCTTGTTGGCGTGCTTTATGAAGAGATCGGCGAAGAGGAAGATGTCCGTGCCTCGCTCTTTAAGCTCTGGCATGCAGATGGTAAACTCGTTGATGCGATGGAAGAGGTCTTCCCTGAATATGCCTTCGGCCACGCGCTGGGCAAGGTTCTCGTTGGTGGCACAAACCAGCCGGATGTCAACGTCTATCTCCCTGTTGCTGCCAAGCGGACGAATCTTGCGCTCCTGCAAGGCACGGAGCAGTTGCACCTGCACCTCATAGCTGAGGTTGCCCATCTCGTCGAGAAACAGCGTGCCGCCGTTTGCCATCACGAAAGCGCCCTTCTTGTCTTGCTCGGCGCCGGTAAAGGCTCCCTTGGCATGACCGAAAAACTCGGACGCTGCAACATCCTTGGGTATGGCACCGCAGTCGAGTGCCACGAAAGGCTTGGCAGCCCGTGGGCTGAGTTCATGTATGCGACGCGCCACATACTCCTTGCCCGTTCCGCTGGCTCCAAGTATGAGAACAGACATGGGTGTCGGAGCCACCAAAGAGACAAAACCATACAGTTTGCGTGAAGCCTCGCTCTCGCCCTCTATGTATTTAGGCAGGTCAGCCGACATATCTTTTCGCCCGTGGGCTTCTTCTCGCGTGCGGCTTGAGATTGGTATGTGGCTTGATTCCTGTGAGAGCTTGCCGGCTTTTATGGCTTCTTGAATCTTCTCCAGGAGAATATCGGGATGGAAAGGCTTGGCCACATAGTCAGTGGCACCCGACTTCATGGCGAGAACGACGTTCTGGATCTCGGCATAACTGGTCATCACGATAAAAGGCACCTTCTTGCCATGCTTGCGTAGCCATTGCAACAAGAAGATGCCGTCGTGGTCGGGAAGGCGGAGGTCGGACAACACCAAGTCGAATCCGCGCGAGGCTTCTCTTGACGTTTCACCATCTCCAAAAGCCATGATAGCCGCCTTCACCGAAGTGGTTTTCACCACCTCATATCCTTTTTTCCTGAGCCATGTCTGTATCATGGTTCCAAACGAGATGTCGTCTTCTACTATAAGTATCCTTTCCATCAAATCCTGAATTTGGGGCTTGCCGCCATTGTGTACATAACTCTTTATTGATTAAACGCGAAACAAGCCTAAATATTGCATGGACACAATTGTTTCAGCGTTAGGGCAATATTCGCCGGGCAATGCGATGGATTTATGGGCAATTTCGTTCGAATACGCTATCACCAGTCGACACTTACGTATGCCATGCTTATCATATCTGACGGCTTGATAGAGGTCAGACCGCAAACACGGCTTCCACTGCATACAGTGGGTAATTGGTCATCCAATCTTGATCGCGATATGGCGACATAGACAGGCGCACACCGTGAAGCCCCTTGTTCTTCTCAACAAAAGAGCGAAGGCTCTTGGCTTGCAAGTTTTCCTCAGCCTTTACCTCCACTGGAATGATGTCGCTATCGCGCTGTAAGAGAAAATCAATCTCGCCACGCGAAGAGTCGGCAGACCAATAGTATATGGCCAGGCGGTTGTTGATTTTTAGCTGCTGCATGACATACTGTTCGGTCAACGCACCCTTGAAGTCGGAGAATAGGTTGTTGCCCAACAACAGACTTTGTGCCGGAAGTTTGCTCATTGCCCCCATAAGACCAATGTCGGACATGAATATCTTGAAAGCGGAAAAATCTTCGTAAGCCGCCAAGGGGAGTTGACCTTTCTTGCTGCGGTTAACCTTGTATATTAGTCCTGCATCCTTGAGCCATTCTATCGCGAGCTCAAAATCCTTTGCCCTTGCACCCTCTTTCATAACGCCGTATATAAACTTGCGGTTCTCCTTGGCAAGCTGCGCTGGGACAGAATGCCACACCATGCGTATTCGTGGCACTTCAGTGGCTGGGGCGTGTTTGGAGAAGTCGCGCTCGTATGATTCCAGTATGCCATTCTGCAATGTGCGCACCCTTTCGAGATTGCCATCATCAGCAAATGCCGACACGGCGGCTGGCATGCCACCCACAAAATAATATTGCCGCAAACATTCCTCAAACTTATTGCGGAACATGGTTATCATTTGCCAGTTCTTCGACATGAGCAGTTCTACCATCTTATGCTCACCAACAGCATCGAGAAACTCGAAGAATGACATTGGGTAGAGATACATGAAACCAACCTTGCCGACAGGAAACGAGTCGTTTTGGTGCATGGCAATGCCAAGCAGTGAACCAGCTGCGATGACATGATATTCAGGAGCTTTCTCCTGAAAATATTTCAACGCAGTGATGCCTCGTGGTGCCTCCTGTATCTCGTCGAAGATTATAAGAGTGTCATCAGGATTTATGTCAATTCCCGTTGCCCATTGTATGCTGGTAATGATACGCTGTATGTCGAAATCATGCTCAAACAGTTGGCGTAGCATCTCGTTGTCCTCAAAATTCACATAAGCACACTGCTTGTACGCTTCCTTGGCAAACTCTTTCATAAGCCATGTCTTACCTACTTGACGTGCACCTTGCAGTATTAAGGGCTTGCGGTCGGCACTCGCTTTCCATTTGTATAGTTCGTCTATAGCTTTTCTTCTCATAATGTTCTGGAAATCATAATGTTTCGCATTGCAAAGGTAATGCATTATTTTATTATTACGCAAAAAGTCGAACTAAAAAGTGTGGAATATAGCAAAAAGTCGAACTAAAAAGTGTAAGGGTTAACAAAAAGTCAAACTAAAAAGTGTGAAACCACAAAAAATCATACCTTTGCCCACGCACAATTCTCAATGCAATAAACCACACAAGCAAGAATCCCCAAAGAAACAGTTGCCTGCGCAAAATAAGACACACACCACGCCAGTCGTTAGCCTCTATAAGAGCGGCTAATTTGTTGCCCATCTTTTCTCTTTCTTTTTCTTCCAACGGTAAAGCAAGGCGAAAACAATGACAATAGCAAATATGATGAATAATAGTTATTCCATAATATAGATTTATGGTGTCAAACAAAACTGGTTTCTATCTGAATTAATAAAGCCCGACTGAAAGCAATCCAGTCGGGCTTATGTTTTCAAGCCTTCCTGTCAATTAAGGAAGACCGTGTGATGCATTGTGTTTAGAGACCTGCTGCTGCGGCAATCCATTCGTAGACGCCAGAGCATACACCAAAAGCTACTACACCGAGAGTGCAAATGGCCAAAGCCAATTTGGTGCTTGTGGCGCTCTGGAATGTGGGCAGAGGATTGTCGTTTGGCTTGATGAACATGGCCTTGACAATGAGCAAATAGTAGTAAAGGCTTATCACCGTGTTGACCAAGGCGATGAATACCACAGCGTATGTCAAAGAACCAATAGTCGATGTCACTTGTGCACCATCAACCGCTGCCATGAACGCGAAGAACTTAGAGAACATACCTGCGAATGGAGGAATACCACCAAGTGAGAACAACGCGAGAGTCATGATAAAGCTCAAACGAGGATTGGTCTGGTAGAAGCCATTGTAACTGTCAATGTCTACGGTGCCTTGATGCTCTTCAACAGATGCGATGATAGCGAAGACCGCAAGGTTGGCGACAACATAGATGAGCACATAATAGCTCAATGCCGTGACACTCATTGCCGTGTTGCCAAGAACGGCAAGCACGATATATCCAGCCTGTGAGATAGAAGAGAACGCCATGAAGCGCTTGAGATTCTTCTGATGGATAGCGAAGAGGTTGGCTACGGTGATGGAGAGTACAATGACTACCATCAGCATATAACGCCAATAATCTACCAGCGGAGCGAACACCTTCATGAGGATAGCACAAAGAGCGAATGCTGCTGCGCCCTTGGAAACCACAGAAAGGTAACCAGTGACAGCGGTAGGAGCGCCCTGGTAAGTGTCGGCTGTCCAGAAATGGAATGGAACCAGAGAAATCTTGAAGCCCAAACCTGAGAAGAAGAACACCATTCCCAAGATTGTGAATGGGGTCACGGCAAGGTGTGAAACCACATCCTCAAAATAGAGGGAACCTGTAGCTCCATAGATGAAGCTGATGCCAAAGAGCATCACGCCACTTGAGAATGTGGCGGTAATGATGAACTTAGCGCCAGCTTCGGCTGAGAAGTGACGATACTTGTCCATTGCCACAAGGCATGCCATTGGTACTGAGGCCATCTCAAGTCCAAGGAAGAACATCAGGAAGTGGTTGGCGCTTACCATCATGTTCATACCAAGAAGAGTTGAGATTACGAGCACATAAAACTCGCCCTCCTTGAAAGCAGTGTCCGGACGCTTGAGCCACTCACGAGCCTGAATCAACACAATAAGAGTACCAAACGCAAGGATAGTCTTGATAATGCCGATGCTGGCGTTGGTGACATACATTCCGCCGAAAGACTCTGCAGAGGCCGAAGGGAAAATGTTGACGAGGATATGGATAAGCATCAACACGCAAACAAGCGGATTGAACCATTTTCTGAACTCGCCTGCCACATTGGCGGCAACAGACTCATCATCTTTTACCAATGCCATCTCACCTTTCTCAGCTTGGTGTATGGCCAAAGGAGAAGCCTTCTGGGCCGTGAAGAGGTCAACGACAAACACTATCAAAAGGATAGCCGTCAAAGTGACCTCCGGAATCATATTTAGAAATTGACTGTAATCGATATTCATAGTTTCTTACTCAAAAACTTGTTATATTAAAGTCCCATTATATGGCTAATCATTGGTCCAACAGCATCGTTGATGATGTTTTGAGCCCACAAAGGAGCAAGACCAAGACCAGCGACACAGAGGATAAGTCCACCCACGGCAACTCGCTCATCCCATGTGGCATCGGTGAGTTTATAGAACTCCGGATTTGGTACTTTCTGATAAAGTATCTTACCAACGACACGAAGGATATAGACAGCCGTGATGACTATCGATGTGCAGGCAATTATGGTACAAGTGCGATGGAAGGTGTCTGCGTTTTGGAACGATCCCACGAAGATGTTCATCTCAGCGACGAAGCCAGAGAAACCTGGCAATCCGAGGTTTGCAAGACCGGCAACTACGTAAGCCACTGAAAGGAATGGCATGATTTTCATCAAGCCGCCAAGGCGACGCACGTCACGAGTTCCTGCACGGTGGTAAATCATACCAATGACAGCAAAGAAGAGAGCGGTCATCAAACCGTGGGACAGCATCTGGAGAATTGC
The DNA here is from genome assembly GCA_963593695.1 of Escherichia coli. Taxonomy (GTDB): domain Bacteria; phylum Bacteroidota; class Bacteroidia; order Bacteroidales; family Bacteroidaceae; genus Prevotella. Next base: position 8,338 of record CAVBBO010000047.1, read on the forward strand.
ACCCGTGCAAGCGGTCTGCGTCATCATGAGAAGTGCGAAAAGCACCATGCCACAGTGAGAGACTGACGAATATGCGTTGATATATTTAAGGTCAGTCTGAACACAGGCAGAGAGAGCACCGTAGACCACAGATATAGTAGTGAGGATCAAGAAAATCCAACCCAACTGCTGGGCGGCATCAGGAAGAAGGAACATTGCCACACGGAAGCAACCGTAGCCTCCAAGTTTCATAAGCACACCAGCATGAAGCATTGACACGGCGGTAGGCGCTGAAGCATGACCGTCGGGTGACCATGTGTGGAACGGGAACAATGCACCAAGAATACCGAAGCCAATGAAGATGAACGGGAAGAATATCTTCTGGATGCTTACGGGGATAGCGTGCAATGTAGCAATCTGCATCACATCCATGGTATAAGTGCCACTGAACTGACCGTTGAAGAAGTAGATTCCGAGGATGCCGATGATGAGCAGTGCTGAACCGCCCATGAGCATCAATGTCAACTTCATGGCTGAATACTCCTTCGGTCCTGTACCCCAAATGCCAATGAGAAGATACATAGGAATAAGGGCGACCTCATAGAACATGAACATTGTGAACAAGTCCTCAGAGATAAAGAAGCCGTAAACACCCGTTGAGAGAAGCGTGAACCAAAGGAAATACTCCTTCTGCATAGGATGCTGCTGCCAAGAGGCAAACGTTCCTGTGAAGACGATGATTGATGAAAGGAGAATCATCACCACGGCAATGCCGTCGACACCCGTGCGATAGAAGATGTGCAACGGTTTGAACCAAGGAATGGCATCACCAAAGAGGAATGGGAATTGATCTGCCGGCATGGTCTCACGAGCCTCCAAGAACGCGAAGACCAAATAGACGGAGAGGGCTAGTAGGGCGACTGAGCCCACTGTCATCACGATGCGAACCTGGGAATCGTTCTTGGCGAGCCACAGGCAGAGAAGCATCACGACCGGTATAATGACGAATAATGTTAGAAAAGTCATCTTATGTTATTTTACAATATACATATTAATATTAGTGTCAATGCCACAGAACCTGTGATAAACCACACTGCATACTGACGAACGTCCCCACTCTGCCACGGGCGGATGGCCTCGCCACCTTCCTGTGTGGCCCAAGCTGAGAAATTGAATGTACCATCAATGACATGACGGTCGAACCAAGCTATAGGCTTAGAGAAGCAAGCGAACACGACCTTGTGGGTAAAGAACTGCCATGCGTCGTCGATGTAGAAGCGGTTGAGAGCTGCCTTGTGCAACTTAGGCATCTTCTTAGCCAAAGTGTCGGCAAGAGGAGTCTTCTTGGGAGCGTACATATAAGTAGCCAAGCCGATGCCGATGAGTGCCACAATCACTGAGGTGGTAGCCACGCTCATGTCGATGTGGATGTCATAGCTCTGTCCGTCGGCTGAGATGAAGTGACCGAAAGGAATCAGACCGCAGAACACGGAGATAACAGCGAGGAACACCAATGGGCCCCACATCACGAAAGGTACCTCCTGTGGCTTGCGACGATGCTCAGGATCCAACTCGTAGTAGCTCTGGCCCCAGAAGATCACATAGTAGAGGCGGAACATATAGAAGGCCGTCATACCTGCCACAAGGGTCATAAACCAACCCATGAAGGGTGAGAACTGGAAGCAGGCTGTAATGATTTCATCCTTTGACCAGAAGCCGGCGAACGGAGGAATACCTGCGATAGCCAAGCAACCGATGAGGAAGCAGATGTTTGTGATAGGCATGTACTTGTGCAGACCGCCCATGTATTCCTTGAAGTTGCTGCCGATGATGACGATAATGGCACCAGAGCAGAGGAACAACAATGCCTTGAACATGGCGTGGGTGAACAAGTGGAAGATACCCGCCATGTAACCCAGACCACCGTGGTGGTTGTCTATAGCGAAGCAAACACCGAGTGCCACGAGCATGTAGGCAATCTGTGAGATTGTGGAGAAAGCCAAACCACGCTTGATGTCGCGCTGGCAGCAAGCCACGGCAGCTGCATAGAATGCCGTGAAGGCTGCGATGTAAGCCACATAGTGCAAAGTGTTGGGAGCGTATTGTACCCAGATTGGGAAGAGGCTGGCTACCTGATAGACACCTGCCACAACCATGGTAGCGGCGTGGATCAACGCTGACACAGGTGTTGGACCCTCCATGGCATCTGGCAACCAGATGTGCAAGGGGAACATGGCACTCTTACCAGCACCACCGATGAACATGAGGAACAATGCAGTAGGCATTACCCATGCAGCACCAGCCAGGGCACCGTTCAGTTCAGGCTGTGCGTTCAAGTCATAGTTGAATGTACCCACATAGAAGCTGTAGAACAAGATACCAATCAAGAAGAACAGGTCTGCGAAACGCGTTACGATGAAAGCCTTCTTTGAGGCATGCACTGCAGCGTGTTTTGGATAATAGAAGCCGATAAGCAGATAAGAGCAAACACCCACCATCTCCCAGAACAAATACATCTGGAAAATGTTGGTAGCCACTACCAATCCGAGCATTGACATGGTGAACAGAGAAAGGTAAGCATAGAAGCGCTGGAAACCCTTCTCATATCCTTCCTTCTTATAGTTCTCATCGCGCTCTGCCATGTAGCCGAAGCTATAGATATGAACCATGAACGACACCGTGGTGATAACGATAAGCATCAGGACGGAAATCGGGGTCAAGCGGAAGCCGATGTTGAATGTAAGAAGCTCGGTAAACTTCAACCATGTGAAGTCAAATACCGTCACCGTGGGATAGAGGCCAGTGGCAGTGTCCCTGCCAATGGCAAAGAAATATTCGTAGGCCGTGTAGAGACTCATGCACCACAGCACGCCAAGTACTGTCGTACCGATGAGACCGGCTACAGGCTTCTTCATCTTCATGCCGAGCAATCCCAAGACCAGGAAGCTCAGGAATGGGAGAAGAAGTATTAAAAATGAATAACCGTATTCCATTACTTTTTAGAATTTCATATTTTCAATACTGTTCACCTGGTCACTGTGATAGTTGCGGTAAACGTTGATGATGATTGCCAGTGCAACGGCTGTCTCCGCCGCGCTTACGCCCATGGAGAAGAGAGTGAAGAAAGCTCCCTCAAGATGTCCAGGGAAAAGCAAGCGATTGAATACCGCGAAGTTCAAGTCCACTGAGTTAAGCACAAGCTCGATGGATATGAGCATGGCAACAAGGTTACGATGTGTGACGAAGCCAAAGACACCGATGAAGAAAAGCAACGTGCTGACTCCGAGAAATGCATAAACTGATATCATTTATTGTCCTCCTTTCTTGCTATCATTACACCTCCGACGATACATGCCAAAAGGAACAGAGAGATAAACTCAAACGGAAGCACATAACCATACTTGCCAGAGCCTACCATAGCCTGACCTACTTGCTTCATTGGCACCTCAAGGTCTGCCACGTCGAGAGCGGCGTTGACGAAATGGTTCTTCACAATAATCAAGCTAAGCACCACAAGGCCAATAATTGAGATTGTAAGACCTTGAGCTACACGGACGCCCTTAAAGCGCGCTACAAGATTCTGCAAAGAGTGCTTTGACACGAGTTGAATTGCGAAGATATACATTATCGTGATGCCACCAGCATAGATGCTGATTTGTGCGGCACCAAGGAATGTATAATCGAGAATGAAATAGAAGCCTGCAATGCCAAACAACACGAACAACAGCCAAGTGGCAGCTCTCATGATGCTTCTAGTGCATACAGACATTACGGCTGAGCCAAGCACGACTACAGCCAAAATACAGAACATTACTAATTGAGCCATTATCCTACTTGGTTTTAGTGTTAAACTTACCGATAGTCAATGGTGCGCCTCCATCTATGAGGTTTGGCAACGAGCCTCCCTCGTAGACTTCCTTGTCGAGATGCAACACGAGCTTGGAGCGGTCGAAGACAGAGTTCTCGAAGTCGTTGACAAACTCGATGGCATCGAAGTTGCACGCATTGACACACAGCTGACAAAACATGCAGTCGCCGAGGTCATACTGATAATCGTCGAGCTGCTTTTTCTTCTTGCCCGTCTCCGGGTCTTCAGCCATGTGAGAAGTTATCTTGATGGTGTCGTTGGGACACGCCTTCTCACACATCGTACACGCCGTGCACTTATAATCGCCGACCTTCAGCCCACGTTTCACAGCTTGTGGGTCGTTGGGGTCTTCCACGCGCTTGAAAACGAGCCTACCGCGATGGCGTGCGGCAACGTGCAGCGTGGTCTTGCGGTTCTCTGGATACTGCTCGGTAGACTTTGGAGTGAAGTATTCCTTCATGGTGACCTTCAATCCAGTAGTCAATGTCTTCGCGGCATCCTTAATACCTTTGAAATATTGTGACATAATCTATATGTTATCTTTATGTTTATCTCTATTTGCCCTGGATGGCATTAGAATGTAAGGCCAAGCGCAACGCAAGCTGTCATTACCACAAGGGTAATCAGCATGCAAGGCATGATATACTTCCACTCAAGTTTAAGGATGTGGTCGATTCGAAGACGTGGGAATGTCCAACGTGCCCACATGAGAATCCAAATGACCAACAACGTCTTGACCGCGAACCAAACAAATCCTGGGATGTAGTTCATCACGGTGTCGAAGCCTTCTATTCCTATATTGAGAGGTGCCCAGCCGCCAAGGAAGATGGTAGAGGCAAGTCCGGAAATAACCACAAGGTTCAAGTACTCAGCCAGATAGAAGTAGCCAAAGCCCATGCCGCTATACTCGGTGTGATAACCTGCGGTGAGCTCGCTCTCAGCCTCTGCCAAGTCGAACGGGCCACGGTTTGCCTCGGCATTTCCTGCAATGAGGAACACGAGGAACGCCACGATGGCAGGGATGTGACCTTGTACGATAAGCCAGTTCCAAGGGCCAGTTTGTGCCGCGATGATGTCGCTCAACTGCATTGAGCCACACAGCACCACTGCGGTAATCATGCACAAGCCCAATGAAATCTCATAGGAAATCATCTGCACTGCGCCACGCATTGCCGACACCACGGAATACTTATTGTTGGAACCCCAACCTGAGAGGATAACGCCAAGCACGCCAATTGAGGAAATGGCGGTAACCATGAAAACGCCAACGTTGAAGTCGAGCACAACCGCTCCCTTGTTCCAAGGAAGGAACGAGAACGTGCCGACAGAGGCGATAATGGTAAGGAACGGCGCAAGGGCATAAAGGAACTTGTCGGAGCGGTCAACTCCGAAAATCTCCTTGATGAGCATCTTCAACACGTCGGCAACGACCTGGAAGATACCCCATTTACCTACACGCATGGGCCCAAGGCGGCATTGGAAGAACGCACACACCTTACGCTCAAAGTAGATCATGAACATGGCGATGAGAGCATAAAGCGTCAACACGATAAGCCCCACAAGCACACATTCTATCAAGATGGCCCAAAAGTTGCTTAATCCGCAAGTTTGGCGGAGCAAGGCATCGAACCACTGTGTTACTATTGAAAAATCAAACATTGTAAATCTTACTTGTTTATCTTACTTGTTTTGGAATCCTTGTATTAGATAATAAAGAATTATCTATCCAAATCCGGTATGACGAAGTCGATGCTTGCACCCGTTGCTATGAGATCGGCTATCTTTTGTCCACGAAGCATCTTGTCGAACGAGCCTGCAAGTGTCAAGCCCATTGGACGCATCTTCACGCGATACGGACTCTTGTCGCCACGGCTGTCGAGATAAACGCCAAACTCGCCGGCACCACCCTCGACAGAGAACCACCACTGACCTTCGGGCACCTTGATGATTGGTTTCTGCTTGATGTAGTATTCGCCTTCGGGAATGTTGTCGATCAATTGCTCAATGATATCGAGACTCTGATACATCTCTTTAATATGTATCATGTAACGCTCCATTGAGTCAGCGCCAGTGCCGGTGATCTCGTTCCACTCAACCTTGTCGTACATATCGTAAGGATGATTCTTACGCACGTCGTTGTGCCAACCGGCAGCACGTCCTGCAGGACCTGTGACACCATAGTTGACGCAATCCTCAAGATTCATGTAGCCGACACCCTCAAGACGCTTGTGAGTGATGATGTTATCGCCAAACACGTCAAGATACTCTTGGAACATCGGACGGAGGTATTTGCACAACGTCTTCGTGTTTTGCACAAAGTTAGGATCGATGTCGTCCTGCAATCCACCAATACGGTAATAGTTCTGTATCAGTCGTCCGCCAGTGGTCTCCTCCATCACGTTGAGCAAGTGCTCACGGTCACGCATGCAATACAGGAAGGCGGTCAACGCCGAAAGGTCTTGTGCACAAGTGCCAAGGAACAACAAGTGGTTGTTGATGCGCTGAAGCTCATCCATGATTGTACGGATGTAATGGATGCGGTCAGACAACTCGACACCCATTGCCTCCTCGATAACACCCACAAGGGCGTGACGATGGTGCATTGCGCAAAGATAGTTCAAGCGGTCTGTCAAGGCAAGAGTCTGAGGGTAGGTCATGCTCTCCATCATCTTCTCCATGCCGCGGTGGATATATCCGAGATGCGGGTAAACGTGCTTTATGGTCTCGCCGTTTACTATTGTGCGCAAGCGCAGCACGCCATGGGTTGACGGGTGGTTAGGACCAAAGTTCATGACGAAGTCGTCGTCACAAAATAGGCGGTGCTTTGTCTCAGTGAGATGGCCATACTTGTCGAGGTTATATTCCACCGTCCAATCGGTCTCAGGCTCATCAGTCATGGGGAACTGGTTTGCCTCCGGACTCATGTCGAAGTCCTTGCGGAGTGGGTAACCCGTGAAGTCGGAACGCATGAAGAGGCGGCGCATGTCTGGATGCCCCAGGAACTTTATGCCAAGGAAATCGAACACCTCACGCTCCAGCAGGTCGGCGTCGTGCCAAAGTTTGGTGACTGTTGGCAACACATGGTTGTCGCCGTCGACCTTGTTGGCTATCTGCTTCACCGACACACGCTCGTGGCTCTGTGTGTTTTCAAGAATGTATATACAGCCGAGGCCTTCCTCACCGAAGTCCTCGCCGACAATCGTCACAAGGTAGTCGAAATGCTGCTCATTCTTCAGCTTTGCCATCTCTGAGGCAAAGTTGTCAAATCCGAATATCTTATTCTCTAATTTCATTTCGATGCCTTATTATTTATTAACCTTATATTGCTCACCTTGCTTCTTGAGTTCGTCAAGCTCCTTTCCGAGAGCTTCCACTTCCTCCTTGTTTGGTGATCCTGTCACGATGATTGGTTCCTTGTTGCCGATTTTCGCTCCAGAGAGGTTCTCGTTGCTTATACCGTGCAGTCCTCCAAGACCAAGGCTAGTCTCTTTCTCGAAACTGTTCATCTTGTGGTTGGCACCACCGAAGAACTTCTCAACCTTGACCTTACGCTGAAGCTGCATCATGCCATAGAGAATTGCCTCCGGACGTGGAGGGCAACCTGGGACGTAAACATCTACAGGCACAATCTGGTCGATGCCGCGCACCACGTTGTAGCTCTTCTTGAACGGTCCACCTGAAATGGTGCAACCGCCAACGGCAACAACATATTTCGGCTCAGCCATCTCATCATAAAGACGCTTGAACACTGGTGCCATCTTATTCGTTATGGTACCGGCGCACATGATGATGTCTGCCTGGCGAGCGGAGTTACGCGTCACCTCGAAACCAAAACGAGAGAAGTCGTAACGGGCACAGCCCACTGCCATGAACTCAATACCACAGCAGCTCGTACCGAACGTAAGCGACCAAAGCGAATTGCTTCGACCCCAGTTGATAAGCTGGTCGAGAGAACCGAGCACCACGTTCACACCGCCGTCGTTGAGCTGGGCGGCAATGTCCTCCAATGTCTCGTTGTCCTTAAACTCCTCGTAAGGAATGCTCTTGATTCTTGGCTTTCTTACCTCCATTCCAGCACTCCTTTCCGCCAAGCGTATGCCAGGCCTAAAACCAACACTACCAAAAAGAACCCGATGCTCAGAAGAGCCATGCTGCCGAAGTCCTTAACCACTACGGCCCAAGGGTAGAGAAACACTGTCTCAATGTCGAAAATCAGGAAAAGGATGGCAAAGAGATAGTAACCGGCGTGAAGCGGCATCCAGCTGCTTCCACGCGTGGGAATACCACACTCAAAAGGCTCACCCTTCACCGGATTGTACGAGCGAGGGCCTATCAACTTGGCGATGACAAAAGCGCCCACCACCAACGTGACAGCCGTCAGCAACACGGTGACTAACAAAGTGAAATTCATAATGTTTATAACGTTATATATAAGTAACTAAAGATATATATCTTTTTTTGGCTCGTTGAGCGCTGCAAAGGTAATCATTTATTTCAAAACATTATGTCATCTTTTAATAAAAAATGTAATGTAGACTTTGCAGGACTTGCCTATATGTCAAACAACTTTAATTGTCGCCACCTTGGTCATTTTTCTTGTCTTGTCCTTTACCAAGACACGAATGGAGCCTTTCTTGTCGCCCGCCTTGACCGTCACCACGAGTTTGCCATTAAACAACTTCATCGTTGGTTTCACAAACGACTCCAACGACGTGGCGTCTCCATTGCAAATCGCCTCGAAAGAACCCGCGCCCGTAACTTCCACGTCGATACGGTCGTCGGCTTGCGGCAACTCTGTGCCATTTTTGTCAACGAGCGAGACCGTGACATAGGCGAGGTCGTCAACGCCTTTTTTCAACTCTGAGCGGTCAACGCTGAGTTTCAGTGCCTTTGCCTCCGACGCGGTGCGCACAATCTCTTCGCCCACCTTGTTACCGCTATTGTCATACGCCACGACCTTCAGCTCTCCCGGCTCATATTTCACGTCTGGCCACATCAGTCGATAACGTGTGGCATATCGCCTTGCCTCGTCGGGCTGGGTTGGGTCTATCCATGACTCTTGTGCAGGATGTGGCTCCAGCCTTACCGTCTCGTCTTTCTTCACCTTGCCTTGCGACTTGCCATTCACAAAGAGCTCGGCCTCCGGGGAGTCGGTATAGACAAACACCGGCGTGACCTTTCCCTCGCGACCTGGCCAGGTCCAATGAGGTAGGAGGTGTAGCGTGTGATCATCCTTGTTCCAAACGGAGCGATAGAGATAATAACGGTCCTTGGGAAGGCCGGCAAGGTCCATTATGCCGAAATAACTGCTGCGGCTGGGCCAATAGCCATCATAGGGCGTGGGTTCGCCGAGATAGTCGTAACCCGTCCAAACAAATTGGCCTATGGTGTATGGCTTGTCATCCATGGCCATGAAGTCCTGCTCTGGCAGATTGCTCCACAAGCACCATTCCACGTCATAGCTGGAGCACTGGCCGTCCTTGTCTTCCCTGGCCTGCCCCCAACTCACCGGGAACTTGTATACGCCACGGCTGCTCACCGTCGACGCCGTCTCCGAGCCAAGCAGGAAGCCGCAGGGCAACGCCTTGATATTGCGGTCGTATTTGTACACTCGATAGTTGAATCCCGGCACATCCATCACTTGCGCGAAGCCGGAGCCAAGCGCAGCCTCCGCCTTGTCCATTCCTTGAGTCACGGGGCGGGTGGGGTCAAGCTTATGACAGAGGTTCTGCAAGTGCTCGGATATCAAGCGTCCCTCGTAGCTCCACTGTTCCGGAATCTCGTTGCCTATACTCCACATGATCACCGAGGGGTGGTTGCGGTTCGATTCCACGAGAGCCGTAATGTCCTTGTCGCTCCAATCCTTGAAGAAGCGGGCGTATCCGTTTTTGCACTTAGGGTAAATCCACATGTCAAAACTCTCCGCCATTACCATCATGCCCAAGGAGTCGCACACGTCCATCTGCATCTGTGAAGGATGGTTGTGAGACGTGCGAATGGCATCACAACCCATGTCCTTCAGTTGCACTATTTGTCGTATGATGGCAGCCTTGTTGGCAGCCGCTCCGAGCGGGCCAAGATCATGATGGAGACATACTCCTTTTATCTTGCGGCTCTCGCCATTGAGTTGGAAGCCATGAATAGAGTCCACCTTGATAGTACGTATGCCAAAACGCATGGAAAGATTGTCCAAGTCCTTGCCTTCGTTATCAGCCAAGGCTATCTTTAATGTATAAAGATTAGGGGTTTCCGGACTCCACAACTTTGCATTGTCAACCTTGAAGCCTCCTTTGAATGATTTGCCATCGATTTGCAAATCATGCAACGCCTTCTCTTCTCCTGTCGTGTTGTCAACAAGAGTCAATCCGAAAGAGCCTCTGAAGTTCTTTGGTGCCCCTGCAAGCGCGATGTCAAAAGCCATCTCTGCTTTCGTGGAGCCTTCTTGTGTTATACTCTGAGTCTTGACCACTGTCTTCCATGGGTCAAGATGCACCTTGCTTGTAGTGACCAATGTCACAGGACGGAACAATCCTGCGCCAGGATACCAACGGCTGCTCTCATCCACATTATTAAGCGACACGTCTATACGGTTGTCTCCTTCTTTTATATAATGTGTAATATCCACCTTGAACGGCGCATAGCCATAGGCCCACGATCCGGCACGCTTTCCATTGACATAAACCACTGGTTCTGCCATAGCACCGTCGAAGCACAGCTCCACATGTCGGTCCGATATATTGTCCAGATGTACGTTTGTGGTATAATACCCCTTCCCTATCCAAGGCAACGCTCCTGAGCGACCACTCTTTTCCGTTTTCTCGTTCTCGCCGTTTTGCTCAATAGCCACCATCTGCAAGTCCCACTTCTTGTCAAACGGACCTTTAATTGCCCAATCGTGAGGTACCGTGACAGACTGCCAATGTATGCTGTCATGTGAAAATTGCCAACATTTTATTTTTTGCTCGAACCGCCCCTCTGCCATTGCGTGCATGGGCATAATAAATGCGAGAATACCAAGAAAGTTTTTAAGCATGATAAGTTCTTAAAAGATGTTAGTGATTAGGCACCATTAGCCTACCATCAGCGTATTTTGCTTGCAAAACTAATGTAAATAAATGAATTTTCAAAGTTTTTTATAAAATACTTGCCATAAAACTTTGCGGGTTCAATAAAATCACGTATCTTTGTCAACGTTATCCTGAAAACAATCTTTTTACCTTAGATGGAACTGATACCTATTGAAGATTTGGAGCGGTGGCCTGTGAAGGTAATCGCTTTTTTACTTTTGCCCACACATGGCTTTCCGACCCAAGCCAGCAACTTCTATTTTCATTCAATAAAAATGTTGACATATCATGCATTTGGCATAAGTTTTGTTGACTTTAAATAAAATAACATTAATCGAAACGGAGGATCAAAAGTGGCATTCATTGATTATTATAAGATTTTAGGAGTCAGCAAAGACATTCCCCAGAAAGACGTCAGGCGAGCTTATCTTAAACGCGCCAAGCAGTTTCATCCGGACCTTCATCCGGAAGACCCCAAGGCGAAGGCTAAGTTTCAGGCCTTGACCGAAGCTTACGAGGTGATCAACGACCCCGAGAAGCGTAAGAAGTACGACCAGTTTGGACAAAATTGGAAAGAGGCTGGAGCATTCAACCAGTATGGTGGCGGCGGCAACAGTTACCAGTGGAGTTCTGCGGGCGGCTCACCATTTGAAGGCTTCGACTTCTCCGGATTCGGTTCTGGGGGAGGTTTCTCCGACTTCTTCCAAAACCTCTTCGGCAACAGTGGGCATCACTGCCAATCCAATTGTCAATCCCATTGCCAACACTCTTCTTCCCGTACAAGCACGGGAGAGATGAACGCAAAGGTCAACATCGACCTCTACACGGCGTTGTTGGGCGGCGAGGTGATAATCCAACTGAGCAACGGTTCCAAGATCAAGTTGAAAGTCAGGCCCGAGACTCAAAACGGCACGAAAGCCCGTCTGAAAGGTAAAGGTTACGACCGTGGCGACGGCAGCTACGGCGACTTGATTATCACTTACAACGTTACGCTCCCTATCAACTTGACAGAAAGACAAAAACAACTGCTCAACGAGATGAGGAACGCAGGGTAATCAATATTTAAAATATATTAAATGCATTACTTGCCGTATATGAGTTAACTCAATTATTATTAACTTTGCATCTGCAATAGACTTAAAACCCTATTGCGGATAGCTTATCGAAGGAAAGATGCTCGAGTGGCTTAAGAGGCACGCCTGGAAAGCGTGTATACCCCTAAAGGG
>CAVBBO010000048.1:0-90343 GCA_963593695.1 Escherichia coli
AACCCTAGACCCACTGATTAAGAGTCAGTTGCTCTACCAGCTGAGCTAAGGACGCATTCTATGAAAACATATTCAAGACCGGATGACCTCATTTCTGTTTTGCGGGTGCAAAGGTACGACTTTTTGTGATACTGACAAAACTTTTGTGAACTTTTTTTGAAAATATTTTCTCGTTTAATCTCTGAAATGCGGCTAAGTGGTTAATAATTAGATAAGTAAGCCTGTTTTGTCGTTTGCGCCTTTTTTTTGATGTTGCAATCCGTTGCCTTGTTGCTTGTGTTCATATTATATATAAAGGAGGAGGGTACGGTAAGGCGAAAAAGATGGCGGCTTGACGTTCCGCCACCAAGCCGTTGGCTTTCCATTGCAATGCCGTCGCCTTTCCATTGCAATGCCGTCGCCTTTCCATTGCAATGCCGTTGGCTTTCCATTGCAAAGCCGACGGGGTGTTTTTGGGGGTGCTTTTTTGTCCAAAAAATCGTGACGATACAAGCCGGCCTTTCACCTCTTCCCATCCGTGTGCCAGCCTTCCCGGTGTGGTTCCCATGGTGTGGTTTGTGGTGTGGATGGGGAATGGCGGCATAAGCATTCGGTTATAGTTAAAAAACGTTATCCGTGTAAAAGAATTTTCTTGTAAATGCCGTTAAACTCAAGGAAATTTGCTATTTTTGCGAATGGAACTTAAATCAATTGTGAATGACAAGACCTCTAAGACTATGGCAAAGTATAATATTACAGAAAAGAAAGAAAAGGATGCTGCATATCGAGCATTGGTGAATCCCAAACTTATGGATGAGCTTGAACGTCGTATAAATGATATAATTATTGTCCAAAAGAAATTTAGGGATAAAGACTACTCGGCAAAGCAGCTCGCGGAGGATCTCAACACCAATACGAGATACATATCCGCGGTGGTGAACGTGCGGTTTCACATGAATTATACTTCGTATGTAAACAAGTTTCGCATCCAGGAGGCCATGTCCATGCTTGTGGACAAGCGCTATCAAGACCTCAATATGGAAGAGATTTCCGATTTGGTTGGCTTCTCCAATCGACAGTCGTTTTATGCGTCTTTCTTTAAGTTGAACGGTGTCACACCGCGCGACTATCGCAAGAAGCGGCTCTCGGCAATGCCATCGCAAGAAGCCAAGCCAAAGAAAAGGGGACGCAAAGCCGGGTCTAAAAACAAGCCCAAGGCTCAGCAGGAGGAATGACAAGAAGATTTTTCTCATATATATAGATAATAATGGATAACACTTTTAATTATTCGGACGAGCGATTCGCGGATATACAGATGTTGAGATACCGTATAGACGGTTTCGACGGGCTGGACGCGAAGAGGAAGGCTTATGTGTATTGTTTGGCAAAGGCCACTCTCTCGGGACGCGACATCACCACCGATCAATATGGAAGGTTCAACCTTGTGATTAGGAAGACCCTGGAGAACCTGTCGCGCCTCTGCGCCGACAAGGATGCCGCCGACTTCCGGCAGATGGAGGTTTATCTGAAGCGGGTCTGGTTCTCCAATGGCATATATCATCATTATGGTCGCGAGAAGTTTGTGCCGGGCTTCTCGGAAGAATGGTTCCGTGGAGCCGTGAGCGCATTGCCGGCAAGCTGTTTCCCTATTGGCGAATATGCCGATGCCGCGTCGTTGCTTGACGCCATTTGTCCCGTTGTCTTCGACCCATGCGTGCTGCCCAAGCGCGTCAACCAGGCCGATGGCGAGGATCTCGTGCTCACGTCGGCTTGCAACTTCTATGATGGCGTGACGCAGGAAGAGGCAGAACGTTTCTATGCGCAAATGCGCGACCCGGAGGCGGGCGATTGCCAGCCGTCGTGGGGGTTGAACTCCAAGCTGGCACGTGTTGACGGCAAGCTCCAGGAAGACAAGTACACCACCAATGGGCTTTACGGCACCGCGCTGAAGAAGATAGTTTATTGGCTTGAAAAGGCAAAAGACGTGGCTGAGAACGACCTGCAAGCCAAGTTGATAGACCTGCTCGTCGACTATTACACCACGGGCGACTTGCGCCGTTTCGACGAGTACAGCATAGAGTGGCTGAAGGAGCAGGAGGGCACGGTCGACTTCATTAATGGCTTCATAGAGGTCTATGGCGACCCCCTCGGCTTGAAAGGCACCTGGGAGGGCATCGTGGAACTGAAAGACGAGAACGCCACGCAGCGCACGCGCGCCATAGCCGGCAACGCCCAGTGGTTTGAGGACCACTCGCCCGTGGACCCGCGTTTCCGCAAGCCGAAGGTCAAGGGCGTGTCGGCGCATGTGGTGCAGGCGGTGATGCTTGGCGGCGAGGAATACCCATCGACGGCAATAGGTATCAATCTGCCCAACGCCGACTGGATAAGGGCGCGCTATGGCTCGAAGAGTGTCACGATAGGCAATCTCACCGACGCTTACAACAAGGCGGCGCGGGGCAACGGCTTCGACGAGGAATTCGTCATCGACGATTCCACGCGCGAGATGATAAGCAAGTATGGCGACCTGTGCGACGACCTCCACACCGACCTTCACGAGTGTCTCGGCCATGGCAGCGGCCAACTGCTGCCCGGGGTGTCGCCCGATGCCCTGAAAGCCTACGGAAGCACCATAGAGGAAGCCCGCGCCGACCTGTTCGGCTTGTATTATCTTGCTGACCCAAAACTCGTGGAGCTCGGTCTGGTGCCAGACGGCGAGGCATACAAGAGCCAATATTACCATTATCTGATGAACGGCCTGCTCACGCAGCTCGTGCGCATCAAGCCCGGCGACCAGATAGAGGAAGCCCATATGCGCAACAGGGCGATAATAGCCCGCTGGTGCCTTGAGCACGCCGAGGGAAGTGCCGAGCTTGTGGTGGTGGGCGGCAAGACCTATGTGCGGGTCAACGACTACGCGCGCCTGCGCCATGTCTTCGGTTCGCTGCTCGCGGAGATACAGCGCATAAAGAGCGAAGGCGACTACGACGCGGCAAGGGCGATGGTGGAAAACTATGGTGTGAAGATAGACGCCGCCCTGCACAAGGAAATTCTCGCCAGGTACGAGAAGCTCCATATCGCGCCTTACAAAGGCTTCATCAACCCGAAGATGGATGCCGTGGTGGATGCCGACGGCAATATCGTAGACGTGAAACTCGACTACACGGAAGGCTACTCGCAGCAGATGATGAGATACTCCGAGGAGTACGGCCTGCTGTGAGGGTATATCGGTGTTACCGTTCGGGGTGTCTCCCCTGGGCGTTATGCCATTCGGGGTGCGGACGGGCACAGGGCCCGCCCCTGCAAGATGTCATGAGCCAACCATCGGGCATGAAACACCGAATGGCATAACGCATGGAGGCACGGTATAACGTGCAGGGGCGGGCCCTGTGCCCGTCCGCACCCCGAATGGCACAATGCGTTGGGGTGTCGGAACAAACCCCGAATGGCGACAACGCTTCAAACACGTAATTTAAACATTGCGTGCATGGTATGCGTAATCGGCAACGCCGAAATCTTTAAAATCTTTTGAATCCGTGTGAGGAAAAGTCGCACGAATCAGCATGGATTATCAATAATCATAACAGTAAAAGACAACAATGACAAGAGAAGAAATAGACGGCAAGGTAAAAGAACTGAAGCGCGGCTTCAGGCTGATGATGAACGGGCAGGCATCGCAGTCGATGCGCGAGAAAGGCCTCGACTATCACCTCAACTGGGGCGTGCCGTTCATTCAACTGAAGCAGATGGCGGCAGACCTGCCGCAAGACTACGATTTCGCCATAGCCTTGTGGAAGGAGGACATACGCGAGTGCAAGATCCTCGCCACGTTGGTCATGCCCCACGACAAGATGCCCGAGGAGGTGGCGGAGATATGGATGGACCAGACCCGCTCGCAG
Organism: Escherichia coli; assembly: GCA_963593695.1. Taxonomy (GTDB): domain Bacteria; phylum Bacteroidota; class Bacteroidia; order Bacteroidales; family Bacteroidaceae; genus Prevotella. The sequence goes on from CAVBBO010000048.1 coordinate 3,876, forward strand.
GAGATGGCGGAGATGCAGGCGTTTAACCTCTACCAATATGTCAGCTACGCGCCAAAGCTTGCCTACCGCTGGATGGCTCTCGACAACATGGTCAAGGAGATATGCGCCTACGACATCTTGGGCCGCCTCTTCATGAAGGGCATGGAGCCCAACGAGCGAGGCATCAACGAGTTTGTGGACCAGGCGGTTACGGCGTTGAAGTCGCCGTCGGCAGGGTTGCGCCATGCAGCCATGAACGCCCTGACGCGTTTTGCCGACTTGGGGCTCGTGTATGAGCGTCTCGCCAATGCCGCGCTCAAGCGTGAAGGCTTTGATTTACTGTAAGGTATGGCATAAGCTATGTCAAAACTTTCTTAAAATAAACGTCTTCATATCCTTTTTAATATAATTTAGGTCGCTCGGTTGCGCTTCTCGGAAAGAAATTTGTACTTTTGCGTATCGAAAAAACAAATACGGAATATACAAAAGTCAAATTTCTCAATTATGGCAGAATCAGTAGATATTCGTGAACTGAACATCCTTATAGAGCAGCAGAGCGGCTTTGTCAATGACCTGACGATGGGCATGGGCAGAGTGATTATCGGCCAGTCGCATTTGGTCGACTCCCTGCTCATCTCCCTGCTTAGCGATGGCCATATCCTCTTGGAGGGTGTGCCGGGCTTGGCAAAGACATTGGCCATCAAGACCTTGTCGCAACTCGTTGACGCCGATTTCTCACGCATACAGTTTACTCCCGACCTCCTTCCTGCCGACGTGGTGGGCACTATGGTCTATTCGCAGAAAGACGAGAGCTTTCATGTGAAGAAAGGCCCAGTGTTTGCCAACTTTGTGTTGGCAGATGAGATAAACCGCGCCCCGGCAAAGGTGCAGAGCGCGCTGCTCGAGGCCATGCAGGAGCATCAGGTCACCATTGGCGACCAGACGTTTGACCTGCCCAAGCCATTCCTCGTGCTCGCCACACAGAACCCCATCGAGCAAGAGGGTACCTACCAGTTGCCCGAGGCACAGGTGGACCGTTTCATGCTGAAGGTGGTGATAGGCTACCCGACGATTGAGGAGGAGAAGAGAATCATCAGGGAGAACGTGCAAAAGACGTTCCCCAAGGTGCAGCCGGTGTGCAGCGCCAACGACATCCTCAAGGCGCGCGAGATTGTGGGTCAGGTGTATATCGACGAGAAGATAGAGCAATATATCGCTGACATAGTGTTCGCATCCCGTTTCCCCGAGCGTTACGGTTTGGCAGATTTGAAAAATATGATTACCTTTGGAGGCTCGCCCCGTGCAAGCATCAACCTCGCCAAGGCAGCGCGTGCCTATGCTTTCATCAAGCATCGCGGCTATGTGGTGCCAGAGGACGTGCGGGCCGTTGCCCACGACGTGATGCGCCATCGCATAGGCTTGTCGTATGAGGCGGAGGCCGCCAACGTGACAAGTGAGGAAATAGTAAGTCAAATCATCAATAAGGTGGAGGTGCCTTAATGGATACTTCTGAGATTCTTGGAAAAGTAAGGAAGATAGAGATAAAGACCCGCGGGCTGAGCCAAAACATCTTCGCCGGGCAATACCATTCCGCCTTCAAGGGCAGGGGCATGGAGTTTGCCGAGGTGAGGGAATACCAGTTTGGCGACGACGTGCGCGACATCGACTGGAATGTCACGGCGAGGCTGCACCGCCCCTACGTGAAGGTCTTTGAGGAGGAGCGTGAGCTTACGGTCATGCTCCTCGTCGACGTGTCTGGCTCGCTCGACTTTGGCACTGCAGGCCAGACAAAGCGCGACATGGCCACGGAGATTGCTGCCACGCTGGCCTTCTCTGCCATACAAAACAACGACAAGATAGGCGTGATCTTCTTTTCCGACCGAATAGAGAAGTATATCCCACCAAAGAAAGGGCGAAAACACATCCTCTACATCATAAGGGAGATGCTCGACTTCCATCCCGTGAGCCACAAGACCGACATTGCCGCTGCCACGGCGTATCTGACACGCGTGATGAAGCGGAGGTGCACGTCGTTTGTCATCAGCGACTTCTATGACAACAAGGACTTCCGGAAAGAGATGGAAATCGCCAACCGCAAGCACGACATGGTGGCTATACAGGTCTACGACCAACGAGCCAAGACCTTGCCCGACATCGGACTGCTGAAGGTGCGCGACGCCGAGACAGGCCACGAGATGTATATCGACACGTCGAGCAAGAAGCTCCGTCGCGCCCATACCGCCTACTGGATGCAACGCGAGGAGCAGCTTAAGACGACGTTCGCCAAGAGCAAGGTCGACTGGGTGTCGATAGCCACCAACGAGGACTTCGCCAAGTCGCTGATACTTCTCTTCAAGAAAAGAGCATAATTGACATTGCGATGAAAAGAAATGCAAAATACATATTGACACTCATGCTGCTGTTGCTGTCGGTAGGGTTGAAAGCCCAGGTGACAGTGGAGCAGACTGTCGACTCCGTGGCCATGCTCATAGGCGAGCAGACCAAGTTGAGGCTGACGGTCACCTTCCCCAAAGGCTCCACGCTGCAATGGCCTAAGCTGAAGGAACGCCAATATGTCGTGCCGGGCGTGGAGATCGTGGAGTCGCCAGCTCCAGACACGCTGAGCTCCGGAAGCGAGATGAAGGTGGAGAAAGCCTATGTGGTCACCTCGTTCGGGGAGCGTCTGTATGCCATCCCGGCGTTGACCGTGAAAGTGAACGGCAAGCCTTACAAGGGCGGGACGTCAGCGTTGAAGGTCATAACGGTGGACGTGGACACGTTGCATCCAAACCAGTTCTTCCCGCCAAAGGACGCACAGGACAATCCGTTCGAGTGGGCAGAGTGGAGCCCTTATTTCTGGCTCTCGGTATTGGTGTTGCTGATATTGGTGGGCGGAGCCTACCTGTTTGTGCGCCTGAAAGAGAACAAGCCCATTATCACGAAAGTGCGCATTGTGCGCCACGTGCCGCCACATCAGCGGGCATTGAGCAAGATAGAAAAGATCAAGATGGAGCATTTGCAGGTGAGCGATGACCAGAAGGCGTATTATACGCAGCTCACCGACACCTTGCGCCAATACATCAAGGAACGCTTCGGCTTCAATGCCCTTGAGATGACCACCGACCAGATCATCGACCGCCTGCAAGCTGCGGGCGACCGCAAGATGATAGACGAGCTCAAACATCTGTTCCAAACGGCTGACCTCGTGAAGTTCGCCAAATACTCGACGCAGCTCAACGAGAACGACATGAACCTCGTGAAGGCGGTCAACTTCATCGACGAGACGAAGCAGGAAGGACAGGCGGTAGAGGAAAAGATTGTGCCACAACTCTCCGACGACGACAAGAAGGTGAGGTCCAACCGCATCACCATAAAGACGTTGTTGTGGATTGGCGGAGTGGTGGTGACTTTGCTCCTGGCTTACATTATATATAATGTATATATGCTGGTGGTGTAGGCTTTGAGAGCTGCTATATATAATAATGTGAAAAATGGAATTCGCGAATAAAGAATATTTCTTGCTGCTGTTGCTGCTTATTCCTTACGTGTTGTGGTACTTCCTCGGCAGAAAGAAGAGTGAGCCAACGATGCGTATGAGCGACACGCGGGCGTATCTCAATGCCCCGAAGAGCTGGCGAGAGCGCATCATGAACCTGCCGATGCTTCTGCGTTGCCTCGTGTTCACGCTCGTTGTCATCGTTCTTGCCCGTCCGCAGACCCACAACTCTTGGGGAAGCAAGACGGTGGAAGGCATAGACATAATGCTCGCCATGGATGTGTCTACGTCGATGCTCGCCGAGGACTTGAAGCCAAACCGCATAGAGGCGGCAAAGGATGTCGCCGCCGACTTCATATCGGGCAGGCCCGACGACAACATTGGCCTGACCATATTCGCCGGCGAGGCGTTTACCCAGTGCCCAATGACCACGGATCACGCCTCGTTGCTCAACTTGCTGCAAAACGTGAGGACAGACATTGCCGCGAGAGGGCTGATACAAGACGGCACCGCCATAGGAATGGGCCTCGCCAACGCCATATCGCGCCTGAAGGGCTCGAAAGCAAAAAGCAAGGTCGTGATATTGCTTACCGATGGATCAAACAACATGGGAGACATCTCGCCCATGACATCGGCGCAGATAGCCAAGTCGCTTGGCATACGTGTCTACACCATCGCCGTGGGTACCAACAAAGTGGCGCCATACCCGATGCCCGTGGGCGGGACGGTGCAGTATGTGAACATGCCGGTGGACATCGACACGAAGACGCTTAGCGAAATCGCCGCCACGACCGACGGCAACTTCTACAGGGCTACCAACACGACGCAACTGAAGAAGATATACAAAGACATCGACCAGTTGGAGAAGACCAAGATGGACGTAAAGAAGTTCTCGAAACGCTATGAGGCTTACCAGCCATTTGCCCTTGCAGCTGTGCTTCTGCTTCTTCTGGAGATACTCCTCCGAAACACGGTCCTAAGACGTCTGCCGTAGCAGGTTGAGAGACACTTGACGTGTTTCGCATCATTTTATATGAGAATTAAATAGTGTAAGAACTTAACGATATGCTTCGATTTGAAGATCCTATATATCTGTTGTTGTTGTGGCTGATACCATTGCTGGCATTGGTAAGGCTGATTGTGTGGCGGCAGCGCAAGGCAAAGTTGCGGAAGTTCGGCGATCCGGCCTTGGTTAAAGCACTGATGCCTGACGTGTCGAAGTTTCGTCCGTCGGTGAAGTTTTGGTTGTTGAACTCAGCTCTCGCCGTGCTCATCGTCATGTTGGCACGTCCGCAGATGGGCGCGAAAATCTCGCATGAGTCGCGCAATGGCATTGAGGCGATTATCTGCATGGATATATCCAACTCTATGCTTGCCCAGGACGTGGCACCCAGCCGTCTCGACAAGAGCAAGATGCTTGTGGAGAACCTGGTAGACCATTTCACCAACGACAAGGTTGGCTTGGTGGTGTTTGCCGGTGACGCTTTCGTGCAGTTGCCTATAACAAGCGATTATGTCTCGGCAAAGATGTTTTTGCAAAACACGGACCCTTCGCTCATCCAGACGCAAGGCACCGATATCGGCAGGGCCATCAACGTGGCCATGCATAGCTTCACAAAACAAGACAAAGTAGGACGTGCCATAATAGTGATCACCGACGGTGAGGATCATGAGGGCGGTGCAGAGGAGGCGGCTGCGGCAGCCAAGAAGCAGGGCATCAACGTGTTTATCCTTGGAGTGGGAAGCACGAAAGGCTCTCCCATACCATTGGGTGACGGCAACTACATGACGGATGCGAGTGGGCAGACCGTGATGTCGGCGCTAAACGAGCAAATGTGCAAGGAGGTAGCAAAGGCTGGCAGTGGCACTTATATCCATGTGGACAATACCGCTGACGCGCAGGAAGAACTCAACGACCAGATCACGAAACTGCAGAAGGGTGAGACGGATTCCGTGATCTACAGTGAGTATAATGAGCAGTTTCAGGCTTTTGCCATCTTCGCCATCCTCATTCTCATCGTGGAAGTGTGTGTCTTGGAGTCGAGGAACCCCAAGTTGAAAAACATCAAGTTGTTTAAGAAAAGAAAATAACATGAGATTCTATAAATACATCTTGTTGTTGGTCTTGAGCGTGTTGGCGTTTGCTGATGTCAGCGCGCAAAGCGACAGGCAGTTTATCAGAAATGGTAATCGCCTATATCGCCAGCAAAACTATGCCAAGGCGGAAATAGAGTACCGGAAGGCGCTGGGCAAGAACCCGTCGAATCCGCAGGCTTTGTATAACTTGGGCACGGCGTTGCTCATGCAGCAGAAAGACAGCGCCGCGGTCGAACAATTGCAGAACGCCGCAAAGACCGAGACATCAAAGCATCGCAAGGCAATGGCATGGCACAATATCGGTGTGGCTTGCCAGAAGCACAAGCTTTTCTCCGAAGCCATAAAGGCTTACCAGGAAAGCCTGAGAAACAACCCGGCAGACAACGAGACAAGATACAACCTTGCCTTGTGCATGAGGCAGCAAAAGAACCAAAAGAACCAAGACAAGCAAAAAGACAAGAACAAGCAAAAGCAGAAACAGAACAAGAACGATAAAGACAACAAGGACAAGAATCAAGACAAGAACCAAGACAAGCAGCAAAAGCAACAGCAACAACAGCCGCAGCAGCAGGAGAAGATGAGCAAGGACAACGCCGAGCAGCTGCTCAACTATGCTGAGCAATCGGAAAAGCAAACTCAGCAAAGGCTCAAGAAACATGAGGCGCAGCCTCAGCGCAAACGCTTGGAAAAGAACTGGTGATGGTTCCAATTGCTAGTATGGATTTTAAGGGGTTAATGATCAAATAATATATGACGCAACGTTTACTCTTATATATCTCGATTATCTTAGGCTTTCTGGTAGATGGCGTGGGCGATGCCAGCGCGCAAATATCAGTGTCGGCGCCATCGAAGGTGTCGGCAGGTGAGAACTTCCGGATAGCTTATACCATTAATACGCAAGACGTGGAGGATTTCCGTGCCGGAAACATCCCCTCGGGACTTGAGCTTATAGCGGGCCCGTATACCTCGCAGCAGAGCAGTTATCAGATGATTAATGGTCACACGTCGAGCTCTTCGTCAATCACCTTTACCTTCACGGTCTTTGCTGCCAAGGAAGGTGTATATACCGTTCCCGCGGCACACGCGCGTGTCAGAGGGCATAACATGGCGTCACGCTCCGTGCGCATAACCGTTAGCGGACGCGCCAGAAGCAATGGCGGCGCTCCGAGGATGCACCAAGACGGTAGCAGCCAACAGCCTCAACAGCTGGCGCAAGCAGGCTCGGAGATTACGGGTAAAGACCTGTTTATCAAGGTGACTGCCAACAAGCGGCGAGTTCATGAGCAGGAACCAGTGCTACTCACTTATAAGGTTTACACTCTCGTAGATCTGACGCAATTGGAAGGCAAGATGCCCGACCTGACGGGATTCCACAGTCAGGAGATTCCATTGCCGCAACAAAAGAGCTTCCATGTGGAGAGGGTAGACGGGCGTCCTTACCGTTGTGTCACTTGGAGCCAGTATTTGATGTACCCCCAGATGACAGGCTCGCTCCAGATTCCATCCATTACCTTCAAGGGAATAGTGGTTCAACAAAACCGCAATGTGGATCCCTTTGAGGCATTCTTCAATGGCGGTTCGGGCTATGTGGAAGTGAAGCGCAATATCGTGGCTCCTGGGTTGACTGTTCAGGTTGACCCATTGCCGGCAAAGCCAACGGGATTCTCGGGAGGTGTAGGCAAATTCAATATCACTGCAAGTCTCAGTAGCAAGGAGGTCAAGGCTGGTACGCCTATCACCCTGAGAGTCGTAGTGGGAGGCATTGGCAACTTGAAGCTCATAAAGCAGCCCGTGGTGGAGTTTCCGAAGGGATTCGACAAGTATGACCCGAAGGTGACCGACAAGACAAAGCTTACCAATACTGGTGTAGGTGGAAACATGGTTTACGATTTCCTTGCCGTGCCTCGCAACCAGGGCAAGTATACCATTCCGTCGGTATCGTTTATATATTACGATGTTGATGCCAACGCCTACAAGACGTTGCATACCCAGCCGTTTGTTGTCAACGTGACGCCAGGCGATGGCAAGGGCACTACGGAGAGCTTCGACAAGGTTATCGACAACGACATCCATTCCATCAAGACAGGAGACGCAAGCGCTTCCACATCCGACAAGCTTTTCTTTGACAGCGTGGCATATTGGGTTTGCTTGCTGTTGCCCTTGTTGGCCTTCGTGATACTTCTCATTGTGTTCCGTCGTCGGGCAATTGAGAATGGCGATATAGTGAAGATGCGTGGCAAGCGTGCCAACAAGATTGCCAGGAAACGCTTGAAGCGGGCAAGCAAGCTGATGTTTGAGCACAACACCGCAGAGTTTTATGATGAGGTTCTACGTACATTGTGGGGATATGTCAGTTACAAGTTGAACATGCCTGTGGAAAGTCTCTCACGCGACAACATAAAGGAAAAGCTCGCTCAACGCGGAGTGGGCGAGGACATTATAGGCAAGTTCTTGTGGGCCCTTGAGGAGTGTGAGTTTGAGCGTTACGCCCCGGGCGATGAGTCTGGAAATATGGAAAAGACATTCCAGTCGGCAATGACCGCCATAGTGGAAATAGAAGATGTAATGAAGAAAAGAAAATGATAAAGCACCATTTCAACATAATAGTCATCACGCTCTTGGCGCTGTTCCTCAATCCTACCTCGGGTTCTGCCCTCACAAAGGAGATTGCGGACAGTTGCTATCGGCATGGCAACTATCAGCAGGCCATATCCGACTACAAGTCGTTGCTGCGACAAGGAATGTCGTCCGACTTGTATTATAATCTTGGCAATGCGTATTATCGTTCCGATAGCCTTGCCCAGGCCATTCTTTGTTACGAGCGAGCTTACAAGCTCTCGCCTGGTGATGACGACGTGAAGTTTAACCTTCAGTTCGCACGTTCCAAGACTATCGACAAGATAACTCCGGAATCCGACAACTTCTTTGTGGCATTATACCGCGATGTGGTTTCTTTTGCCAACGTCGACACGTGGGCATCATGGAGCATAGGCAGCGTTGTGGTGGCGCTCATCCTTATGCTTTGCTATCTTTTTGCCTCGCCGTTATGCTTGCGCAAGGTAGGCTTCTTTGGCAGCGTCGCTTTCTTGGCGGTGTTTGTGTTCTCCACGCTTTTCGCATGGCAACAGAAATATTGGCTTCAGCATGGTCGTGGAGCCATTGTCATGTCGCCGTCCATTAATGTCAAGACAACCCCGGAGGACAAGAGCCCAGACGCTTTTGTAATCCATGAAGGCACGAGAGTGGACATAGTGGACGATGGGCTTAAAGGCTGGAAGCAAGTGGAGCTTGGTGATGGAAGGGAAGGCTGGATAAAGTCTGGCTCTATAGAAAAGATTTGATGATGCTTGGAGGTTTCTTGTCAGCTGACATGTCGCTGTTGCGTTTCTTTAATGGCGACAACTCTGTTTACTTCGACGCGTTAGTCCCGATATTGACATCCGGATTGACGTGGATACCTCTTTATGTTGCCTTGTTCTACCTTGTCGTGAAAAACCACGAGACCATGGCTCAGATAGGACTTGTTGTTGGCGCGGCTGTGGTGTGCGTGTTGCTTGCCGGTGGCGTTGGCGACTTTATCGTCAAGCCGGCGGTAGGAAGGTTGCGCCCATGCAATGACCCAATGGTCAAGATGCAGTTGAACCTCATTGTTGGCACGCTGAGCGAAAGCTACAGTTTCTTCTCATCGCATGCCGCCAACACGTTCTCGTTGGCGACGTTTTTCAGTTTGCTTGTGCGTGACAGGTTGTTCACGACAGTAATGTTTCTATGGTCGTTGCTCAACTGTTGGACGCGGCTGTATTTGGGCGTGCATTATCCGTCAGACATTCTTTGCGGAATGCTTTATGGCTCTTTCGTTGGAGGCGTGGTTTACTTGGCGTTCTACAAGTTGTTTTACAAGTTGAACATTAAGTTTCAATACATATCATCACATTACACCGCTTCGGGTTATGCCAAGGCCGACATCGACGTGGTGGTGGCGACATTGGTGCTCACCATGGCGGCAGTGTCGCTTTGGGCGTTTGGTGATATATCGATATGAATCAATATAAGGAAATGGACACAAAACATATAAGAATAGACGATTATAACTATAGTCTCCCCGACGAGCGTATTGCGAAGTTCCCGTTGAAGGAGCGTGACCACAGCAAGTTGTTGGTCTACAACAAGGGCAAACTGTCGGATGATGTCTTCTATAACCTTCCGCAGTATCTTCCTCAGGGAGCGTTGATGGTTTTCAACAACACGAGGGTTATCCAGGCGCGCATGCACTTCCGCAAGGAGACAGGCGCTCTAATCGAGGTCTTCCTTATGGAGCCCGCCCTTCCTGCCGACTACGAGCAGATGTTCCAGTCGACATCCCATTGCAGCTGGCTCTGCATGATAGGCAATCTCAAGAAATGGAAAGAAGGCTCATTGAAGAGAGACTTTGAGATTAAAGGCCACAAGCTCACCCTGTCTGCGACGATGGACAGGAGCAAGGCCATAGAGAAGGGTGGGGGCACCAACTATTGGGTCGATTTCGAATGGGATGCCGCCGAGGTCAATTTCGCGGAGATCCTCGATGCTGTTGGCGAGCTCCCCATTCCGCCATACCTCAACCGCAAGACAGAGGAGAGCGACAAGACCACTTATCAGACGGTCTATTCCAAAATCAAGGGCAGCGTGGCGGCTCCCACGGCAGGCTTGCACTTCACCGACAAGGTGCTGAAAGATGTCGACGCCCATGGCATCGTCCGCGATGAAGTGACATTGCATGTTGGCGCGGGAACGTTTAAGCCCGTGAAGACAGAGGAAATAGAAGGTCACAAGATGCACTCGGAGTATATCGTGGTGCATCGCCACACTTTTGAGCGCCTCCTGCAACACGAAGGCACGGCGATAGCCGTTGGCACCACGAGTGTCCGCACGCTTGAGAGCCTGTATTATGTCGGCGTGAAGATTCTCCGCAATCCCAATGCCACTGAGGAGGAATTGAGCGTGGAGCAGTGGGAGCCTTACGACTTGCCACACGACGACGCAGGCCTCGTGATTGTAGAGGGCAAGCCTGTGCAAGTGTGCGACTCGATAAAGGCGATACTCGACTATCTCGATCGTGATGGCCTTGAGGCGCTGCATACATCCACGCGAATCATCATAGCTCCTGGATATGTCTACAAGATTGTGAAGATGCTTGTCACCAATTTCCATCAGCCAAAGAGCACGTTGCTCTTGTTGGTGAGCGCGTTTCTCAAGGGTAGCTGGCGAGAGGTCTACAACTATGCGTTGGACCATGGTTTCCGCTTCTTGAGCTATGGCGACTCCAACTTGCTTATACCATAATAAACAAAGAAAGATAGATAGTATGAAAATAGGAGATAAAGTAAAGTTTCTTAGCGAGATAGGAGGCGGCAAGATAGCTGGTTTCCAAGGTAAGAACATTGTTTTGGTGGAAGATGAGGACGGATTCCAGATACCTACCCCGGTCACCGAGGTCGTAGTGGTGGAAAGCGAGGACTATAGCACGGCCAATGTCATCAACCGCCGTGCCGAGGCCCAAGAACAGAAAGCCGCCGAGACACCTTTGCTGCGTGGCCACCGTTCCGTGAAGGCAATGATGCAGGAGGGACAAGACGAGGACATAGACATGTCGGCACCCGACATGGTAGACCTTTCCAAGGATGTAAGCTTCCGTCCTAAGGCAGAGGAGCGCAAGGGCGGCAATCAGTTGTCGGCTTATATAGCTTTCGCGCCAACAAGCGGCAGCGGTCAGGATACGCCACGTTTTGAGTCTTATTTTGTCAACGACAGCAACTATTATCTCCGTTATGTCATCCTCGCGGTTGAGGGCAACAGTTGCTCTATCAAGAACGATGGAGAGGCGGAACCTAACACCAAGGTGTTTATCGAGGAGATGAACGCCCAGGACATCAATCACGTGGGCAGACTTGTGGTGCAGCTCCTTGCCTACAAGCGCGACAAGAACTTCATAGTGAAAGCTCCCGTAAGCGTGGAGTTGAGGCTTGAGCCTTTGAAGTTTTACAAGACACATACTTTCGAGGACACGCCTTTCTTCGAGACTCCCGTGTTGCTCTATACCATTATAGAGAACGACAAGGCCGTACGTCCGCTTGTGGTGGATGCCAAGGAACTGAAGAAGGAGATGTACAGTCATGCTGACGCCCAAGGCCATGGCGAGGCAACTGCAGACCAGAGAAAGCAGCTCGTGCGCCGTTATGAGGACAGCCAAAGTAAGGGCAACGCCAAGAACGCGCCATACATACGAAATCGTGGTCTCGACGATGCCATTGTCGTCGACTTGCACGCCGAGACATTGCTCGACACCACGCAGGGAATGCAGGCGGGCGACATACTCGAATACCAGATGAAAGTGTTTCGCGACACCTTGAAACAATATGAGAACAAGAAAGGCCAGAAGCTCGTCTTCATCCACGGCAAGGGTGCCGGGGTGTTGAGGCGCGCGCTCATCAACGAGCTGACCTATAAACACAAGTCTTACCAGTGGCAAGACGCTTCGTTCCAGGAATATGGATATGGCGCCACACAAGTCACTATTAGATAATTGCCTATATGAAGTACGGATTAGTAAAGGTGGCCTCGGCGGTACCCACGGTGAAGGTTGCCGACTGTGTCAGTAACATTAAGGAAATTGAGTCGCAAATAGCCATGGCGGAGGGGCAGGGCGCTGAGATTATCGTCTTCCCCGAGCTCTGTGTCACGGGTTATACCTGTCAGGATCTCTTTCGCCAGCAACTCCTCTTGGACGCTACGGAGAATTGCGTAATGCAGTTGTTGGAGTTTTGCCGCCAGCTCGACATCATCTCCATCATTGGCGTGCCTTTGGTGGCTGGCGACTTGCTGCTCAACTGTGCCATTGTCATTCAGCGTGGCAAGATTCTCGGTATCGTGCCCAAGACATTCCTTCCCAATTACAACGAGTTCTATGAGAAGCGGTGGTTCGCCTCTTCGCAAGACTTGCGTCCCAAGGAGATCCGTTATGCCGGTCACACGGTGTTCGTTACCGCAGCTCCCCAGCTGTTCCGTACCGACGACGGCGTGCTGTTTGGCGTTGAGATCTGCGAGGATGTGTGGGCTCCTACGCCACCGAGCAACCATCTTGCCTTGGCTGGTGCCGACATCATCTTCAACCTCTCGGCGAGCGACGAGCTTATAGGCAAGCACGATTATCTCAAGAGTTTGCTTTGCCAGCAGAGCGCGCGCACCATCTGTGGTTATGTGTACAGTGGGGCAGGCTTTGGCGAGAGCACCCAGGACGTGGTCTACGGAGGCAATGCGTTGATCTACGAGAATGGAAAACTGCTTGCCGAGAGCGAGCGTTTTGCCATGAACAGCCAACTCATCTTCGCGCAAATCGACGTGGAGAAACTCAACTCAGACAGACGGAGCAACACGACGTTCGTAAACGCCCAGCGGCGCATGATAGGCGAGGACATACACATTGGCCGTGCCGAAGCTGCCGTCGTGCCCCACGATTTCACGCTTGAGCGGAATGTTGACCCGCACCCGTTTATCCCTTCCGATGGTGACATGCAGAAGTCGTGCGACGAGATTTTCAACATCCAAGTGATGGGTCTCGCCAAGCGCATTCTTCACACCCACGCCAAGACGGTGGTGCTTGGCATCAGTGGCGGTCTCGACTCCACTCTCGCGCTCCTTGTTTGCGTAAAGACCTTCGACAAGCTCAAGCTCGACCGTAAGGGCATCGTTGGCGTCACCATGCCGGGCTTCGGCACCACGGGGCGCACGCATCGCAATGCCGTGAGCCTGATGCAGAGCCTTGGAGTCACCATGCGCGAGGTGAACATATCCAAGAGCGTGATGCAACATTTCGAGGATATAGGGCATGACTCCGAAGTGCACGACGTCACTTACGAGAACTCTCAGGCACGTGAGCGCACGCAGATACTCATGGATCTCTCCAACAAACTCAACGGACTTGTAATAGGCACGGGAGACCTGTCTGAACTCGCTCTCGGTTGGGCCACTTACAATGGCGACCATATGTCGATGTATGGAGTCAACGCGTCCATACCAAAGACATTGATAAAATACCTGGTGAGGTTCGTGGCGCAGACTGTTGACGACCAGTCGGCGTCAACCCTATACGACATCATTGCCACACCAATATCGCCAGAGCTCATACCTGCCGACGACGAGGGCAACATATTGCAGAAGACCGAAGACCTTGTGGGACCTTATGAGCTTCACGATTTCTTCCTCTATCATTTCCTTCGCAATGGCTTCAGCCCACGAAAGATCTTCTTACTTGCCAAGAAGGCGTTTGGCAATGGCGTAGCCACCGACGAGGGCGAGGGCCACTATTCCGACGAGGTAATCCTTCATTGGCTTGGCACGTTCTGTCGCCGGTTCGTCAACCAGCAGTTTAAGCGTTCCTGCTTGCCCGACGGCCCCAAGGTGGGCTCCGTGACGTTGTCGCCACGAGGCGATTGGCGCATGCCATCCGATGCCATGGCCACATTGTGGTTGGACGAGGTCGCCCAGCTCTCCGCTTCAGTCACAGGCGAGGGCGTCAGCAATTAACATTAGGTCACAACAATATAAATCAAAATAGTCATGATTATTGATTTCGAGAAGATTCCCGAGGCTCATCTCACGGGTTTCAAGGGAGGAAAGGGTCATTTGGACACACGCAACCATGTGGACGACAACGTGAAGATAATGTATTCTACGCTTCGTCCGGGCGCTTCGAGCGGTCTGCATACACATGAGGGCAACTCTGAGATTATCTTCGTCATTAGCGGCACGTTGACTTTCCATTACGACGACACCGTGGAAGAGTGCCATGCCGGACAGTGCCACTATTGCCCCATGGGCCACAGCCACTACATGGAGAACCTCACCGACCACGACGTGGTTTATTTTGCCGTGGTGTCTGAGCACAGGAAGTAATAATCAAGGTTCAAGATGCCGGTCGTGGACGTGCTCTGCAGGCCGGCAAAAAACGGTTTCGGCTTGCCATTGAAAAGGCGTTTCCTTTTCATTGGCAAGCCGATGTCGTTTCATTGGTAAGGCATCGGCTTTTCATTGGCAAGCCGATGCCTTTTATTTTTGCGTGTTTATGCTCAGAAGCGGAAGTCGAGTTCGCAATCGAGCATGCTGTAGTTGTGTTTGCCGGAGAGGGCGCGGTTGTTCACATAGGCATACTCCATGTTGAATTGCAAGTTTTTGGATATTACGTAGTTGGCGCCCACCTCATAGAAGGTCTTTGCAGAGCTCCAATCCGCCGACTGGCGGTAGAGGTCGTAGCGTGCCTTGGCGTAGAGCTTGTGCTTGACGATAGGAGCTATGCACAGGGCGTAAACACCATCGGCCTTTGAGCCAAGTTTCTCGTTGATGGTCACGTCGCTGCGGTCGGCCTTGGAGTTCTCCGTCTTGCTGAAAGCCTTACCCGTGGAATGGATATACTCTGAACGCACGGTCCAATCGTTGCCCTTGTATTCTGCCGAGATAGCGTAGCGGTGTTGTGGCAGTTTCACAATGCCGTTGGCACCCGTCCTCGAATAGGAGCCTTCCATTCCGAAGACGCCAATGCGCATGCCTTTCACAGGCATCACCCACACTCCGCCAATGATATCCTTTTGCTGGTCAACGTCCTTTTGGTTTATGCCCTGGCCGTTGTAGACGCCAATCTGGTAGTGCAGGAGGTTTCGATTGTTGCCATTCTTCAGGAAATCGCCTTGAATCTGCACGCCTATGTCGCGGCCATTGCTCGAAGAGGCACCGTCACGGTCGGAGAAGCCTGCCAGCTTCGTGATGTTTTGCGCATACGCCATGAATCCTTGGTCTATGGGGTTCATTGGGTTTTCGAAGGTGAAGGCGCGCTTGAACTGTCCGCCCTTGACGCGGAAAAACTCGTATTTCTGCCATTCCGCATACACGTCCACAATCTTCAGCGAGCTCGACAAGTCGGACGTATTGCCGTTGTACTGGAACTGCACCCTTGCCGCCCAGTCCTTATGTGGCTTAGCATCGACGATGACACGACCAAGCCTGATGTTGAAACTGTTGCTCTTGGCGCCTTCCTGACTACTGTATTGATACTGTGTCATGGCATAACCGGAAATCTTGAACATCTTGAACCAATCTGGCGCAGCTGCGTTTGCCGTGGCGGCCATGCAGAGCGCAAGACCTGCCATCACTAATCCTTTTCTCATTTGCTAACGTGCTATAAGTTTTGTTTTCAGTTTATGTTATTTGTTTTGCCTCGATTGCAAAAGTAATAAATATTGCGCAATGGAGGTTAAAATGTGATTACAAAATTAGCTTGCAAACACATAAAATGAGTTTTTGTCGTGAAAATTGAAAAAAAACGCAGAAAAGTTTGGTCGTATCGATTTTATTGCCTACCTTTGCACTCGCTTAAAAGAAATAAGCACGGGGTGTAGCGCAGTCCGGTAGCGCTCCTGGTTTGGGACCAGGTGGTCGCAGGTTCGAATCCTGTCGCCCCGACAAAAAAGAAGCATCAAAGGTCAATAAACTTTTGATGCTTTTTTCGTTTGTAACCATAGTATGATGCGTTTGCGTGCATGATGCTATGGATTCCTTTCCCCAAACATATACTTATCCCATGTGAGAATTTTTCCTCACACGGATTCAAAAGATTTTAAAGATGTCGGCTTCGTTGATTACGCATACCATTTTTCTACCACTTGTTGCCATTCGGGATGTGGCCGTACATATCCCGAATGGTCTACAAGTTGCAACTGCCACCGCTTAGTCGCCTGCGGCGTAGCAATCTTTTAAATCTTTTGAATCCGTGTGAGTTAAATAGAGTGAGCGAAGGGTTGTTTTCGTGTGGATTTATTCGCCCACTGTGCAATCGTCCAAGCCCTTGTTGCCATTGATGAAGGCTGACGCCTCCATGCGTTTCTTTCCGGCAAGCTGGAGAGACACAATCTCCAACCACTCGTCAGCGCAAGCTATGTATAGTGCTTTCTTCGTGGTCTCTATATTCCCGGGCTTCGCGTCGCCTATTGCCTTTCCTGTCTTCGCAGCCTTGTATACCTTCAGCTCGGTTGCCTTCTGGTCTTTGTGGAGTGTTGTCCATGCGCCTGGATATGGAGACAATCCCCTGATGAAGTCGTAGACCGTCTTGGCAGGCTTGTCCCAGCATATTTGGCACGTCTCCTTGAAAATCTTTGGAGCAGGATGCAGAGGCTCAGAGGTTGGGATGAGCGCCTCCTGTTCTTGTGCCGGCACGTTGCCGTCGTTGTCGAGCAAGAGGTCAACGGTTTCCACGGCGATGTCTGCCCCGAGCTTCATCAACCCGTCGTACACATACTCCACGTCGGCATCGTCGGGAATGTCGAAAGTTCTCTTCATGATGATCCTTCCGGTGTCGATGTCCTTGTCTATGAAGAACGTCGTCACGCCTGTTTGCGTCTCGCCGTTGATCACCGCCCAGTTTATTGGAGCCGCGCCACGATATTGCGGCAAGAGTGCGGCGTGGACGTTGAAGGTGCCAAAACGTGGCATTGCCCACACTATCTCAGGCAGCATCCTGAATGCCACCACCACTTGCAGGTCGGCCTTGAGGTCTTTCAGTTGCTCCACAAACACGGGATCCTTCATCTTCACGGGTTGAAGCACGGGTATGGAGTGGGCGAGGGCGTAGAGCTTCACCGCTGACGGCTGGAGCTTGTCTTGGTGTCTTCCCACGGGCTTGTCGGGCTGTGTCACCACCGCCACGACGTTGTAGCCGCCTTCCACAAGCCGGCTCAGCGTGCCCACGGCAAACTCGGGAGTGCCCATGAATATTATTCTGAGGTCTTTCTTTTCCATTCGTTAATGATTGTGGCGGATGCGTTAAAAGCTCCACCAATGTTTTTTCTTCTTCTCTTCCATCGTGCCATTGAGCAGCACCTCGGCAAGCGTCTTGTGCTGATGGATGATGGCGTAAATCTGTCCCCAATCGAGCAAGCCACCTATGTTTCGGTCGTCAATGAAATAGTCGGCCTTGATTTTTCGGGTATAGTGCCTGTCGGAAGGTTTCTCTTCTGGGTAGTCGCTGTTCACTGCCCAGAAGTCGACGCCCCTCTCGTGGCACCATTCCACCGCCTTTCTCAAGGCTTCGCCCTCGCGCACGGTCCAGAGAATGAGCTGGTGGCGTTCTTGTTGCAGCATGCGCAGCGTGTCGGTGGCAAACATTATCTCCGGGCCTATGTCGGGGTAGCGGTCCTCCACGATGGTGCCGTCGAAGTCGATAGCTATTTTAGCCATTATATATTTCTTATTTCTTTATAGATTTGTCTTTCTTGTCGCCGTAGCTGTCGTAGCCATAGCGGTAGCCGCCATATCCGTATGAGTGGTGACCGTAGCCGTAATGGCCGTAGCCGTAATAGTATCCGTATTTTCTCTTCGACATGTCGATGCCGTTGATGACTATGCTCACGTTGTGGAGCCTGTCCTCCTTGGCAAGCGTGTTGATGATGTCGAAGTCGCGCTTCGGGGTATAGTCGGCACGGCAAACGAATACCGTGGCGTCGCTCACCCGGGCTATCGACACGGTGTCGGGGACGAGACCCACAGGCGCAGAGTCGATAATCACGTAGTCGAAACGATCCTTGGCGGCGTTTACTATATTGTCGAGGCTCTTTCTCGCGACAAGCTCGGTTGGGTTTGGCGGGATAGGACCAGAAGGCATGACGAGAAGGTTGTCGTGCTTGCCCGAAGGCAATATCTGCGCCTCAATCTCTTCCCACGTGGGGTTCTCCAGTCTCAGCAGGTTGGTGATGCCGACCTTCTGTTCTCCAAGGCTGAATATGCCTTGCAGCCTTGGCTTGCGGATGTCGAGGCCTATGAGAAGCACTTTCTTCCCAAGGATGGCGAACGACATGGCGAGGTTGCTGGAGATGAACGTCTTGCCTTCGCCGGCGATTGACGAGGTGCACACGATGACCTTCTGGTCTTCCTTGAGCGTGAACAGCAGGTTGGAACGCAGGCCCCTGAAAATCTCTTCCATGGCGTTGTTGTGGTTCTCCTTG
Organism: Escherichia coli; assembly: GCA_963593695.1. Lineage (GTDB taxonomy): Bacteria > Bacteroidota > Bacteroidia > Bacteroidales > Bacteroidaceae > Prevotella. Next base: position 22,473 of record CAVBBO010000048.1, read on the forward strand.
ATCACGATCTCGCCTTCTTTCTTGGCGTGCTTGGAGGCTGTCGCCACGTCGGAAATGATGGGCAGTTTCGTGAGCTTCTCCACGTCGTCGCGTCCACCGATCTTGTAGCGCAGAAGTCCTATGAGATATATTATGGCGATAGGCAATCCCAAGCCTGCCACGAAGGCCACACCCATGACCGACCGGCTCTTGGTGCTCACCACGCCTTTGGTCTGCGGCTCGTCGATGATGCGGCCCTTGTCGGCAGTGGCGGCGAGCGAGATGGAGTTCTCCTCACGCTTTTGCAGCAACAGCAGATACAAGCCCGATTTCACTTCCTGCTGTCTTCCTATCTGTGTCAGCACGCGCTCTTGCTCCGGTGTCTGTCCCACCTCGCCTTGGTATTTGCCATACTGCTGCTGTATGCCGCTGCGCTGTATGTCCATGCTCTTCCTCACTTGGCGCAGGGTCTGGCTGATGGCGTTTTGCAACTGGTCGAGCTGCGAGGTGAGAGGCGTTACTGCCGGTGAGTTCTCGCTGGCGCTCTGCAAAAGGATGTTGCGCTTTTGCACCGTTTGGTTATAGTTGTTTATGAGCGATGTCACCGCCCCGTTTTCTATGCCGATATTGTTTGGGAGAGGCTGGTACCTGTTGGCAGGGTTGTTGAGAAACGCCGACATCTCATCGAAAAGTGCTATCTGGGTGTTGAAGTCGGCAAGCTTCTCCTGATAGTTGTTGGCTTGCGTGAATGCTTGCGTGGCGTTGGTCTTCAGCTCCACCATGCCGCGGCTTCGTTTATAGTTCTCGATATGCCCCTCGGTGCTTCCGAGCTCGTCGTTGATCTTGGCTATGCGCTGGTTGATGAACTCCTCTGTCCTTCTTGCCACCTCGTTCTTGTCCTCGTTGGCCTGCGTGTTATAGCAGGTCACCAGTTGGCGGAGGTAGTCGTAGGCGCGGCTTGGGTTCTCGTCGTTGAGCGAGAGCACTGCTATGGAAGTGGTGCGTGAGTCAGACACGGCGTTGAAGCGTCCTTGGAAATCGTAGGCGGCTTGGTCTGGCGACTTGACCACGGCTTTCATCTTCCAGTCGTGTGCTATCGCTGTGCCGTCGTTTACGGTGAGCGTCACTTTGCATCCCCTTGTTTCGATGGTCGTGGGGAGGCTCTTCACCGTCACGTCAACGTTAGGGGCGACGATGTTGTAGGCACCGTCGACATGCTCCACCTCCACCGTGAAGGGGGCTTTCAGTCTCTCGGCATCGCCAATGCCGATGCCTACGTTTACAGGTTGGCTCTTGTAGAGCAAGGTGCTCTTGAGGCTTCCCACGGAATAGTATGACACGAAGAGGTTGAGGTCTCTCACCACTTGCTTGGCAAGGGTGTGAGTGCTCAAGATTTCCAGCTCGTTGTCGAAACCGTCGGACATTGACATGAAGCCCATGTTTTGCGATTTGAGGCTGCTGCCAGAGTTGTTGTCGCCGGTCTTGATGAGAACCTTCTCGCTGATGCTGTAAACGGTGTTGGTGTAGCGAACGTATGCCACGCCCATTCCGAGGCACACGATGAGCGACAAGACTATCCATTTCCAGTTGATCAACAGCGAGACAAGATATTGCTTGATGTTGTCTGTTTCGGCTTGCAGGTCCAACTTATTGTCCATGCTTTCTTCCGGGTTGCTGATATTTTCGGATTTCATTATTTTTGTAGTTTTATAACGATTGGTTTGTTAATGTTGCCCAATGGCGGTTCATGTCGTGGGGCTTAGCCTTTTTCTCCCGACTCTTCCGCCAAACGCATCAAGTATTTCCCATAATCATTCTTTGCCATTGGCTTGGCATCATCGAGAAGCGTTTGGGTGTCTATCCATCCCTGCTTGAAGGCTATCTCCTCCAGACAAGCCACTTTGAGCCCTTGCCGTTTCTCGATGACCTCTATGAAGGCGCTTGCCTCCGACAGGCTATCGTGGGTGCCCGTGTCGAGCCACGCAAAACCGCGTTGCAGGGGCTGCACTGTCAGTTGGCCTTGCTTGAGGTATTCTTGATTCACCGATGTTATCTCGAGCTCGCCCCTCGCGCTTGGCTTGATGCCTTTGGCTATCTGCACCACGCTGTTCGGGTAGAAATATAGTCCCACCACGGCGTAATTGCTCTTTGGCTTGGCTGGTTTCTCCTCAATGCTTACGCATTTTCCCGTGGAGTCGAACTCGGCTACGCCATATCGCTCGGGGTCGTTGACCCAATAGCCGAAGACCGATGCCGTGCCGTCGTTGGCGAGACGGACGCTCTTCTCCAACAGGCTCGTGAAGCCGGCGCCGTAGAAGATGTTGTCGCCCAAGACGAGGCACACGCTGTCGTTGCCGATAAACTCCTCGCCGATGATGAACGCCTGCGCCAACCCGTCGGGAGACGGCTGCACCGCATAGGTGAAGCTCACGCCCATTTGCTTTCCGTCGCCAAGGAGCCTCTTGAAAGAGTCGATGTCTTGCGGTGTAGAAATGATGAGAATGTCGCGAATTCCGGCAAGCATGAGCACCGAGACGGGGTAATAGATCATTGGCTTGTCGAAAATGGGTATCAGCTGTTTGCTGATGCCTTTTGTGATGGGATAGAGACGGGTTCCGGAACCTCCCGCCAACACTATGCCTTTCATGGTTTATGCATTTTATATTTTAAGCAAAGGTACACATTATAGTTTTTAATATCCCAATTTTTTATAAATAAATAAGTATTAGGGGAAAAATAATGTTTTTCTCTTTGAATAATCGCATTATTGTCGTACATTTGCATTGATAATTTAATCTATGTGAATTAATATTTGATAAAATATGGGAATTTTCTCAAAGATATTCAATAGGAAGCCGCATGAGGAGAAGGCTGGTGGCATGCAGGATTACATGACTCTTGTGAGGGTGTATTTCCAAGCGTCGCTCGCCGCCCAGCTTGGCATAACCAACCTTGCCATGCTTCCCGACTTGCGCGTTTTCAAGTCTACACTCCATGTGCCCACCCAGAACAATAAGCTCGGAATGGGTGAGAGGTCGCATTGCCGCAAGATGATGCGCGAAATCTATGGCACGGACGACAGCTTCTTCAAGGAGATAGACCAAAGCATCCGCCGCAATTGCAGAAAGTTGCAAGACGTGCAGGTTTACCTCATACAGTTCCAGAACTTCTCTCAGGAGTTGATGATGCTCACGGGCAACCTGATGAAGTTCAAGCTCCGCTTGCCTTCTTTCTTCAAGAAAGCCATCTATACCATGACGGAGAAGACGGTGAACGACATCTTCACGAAAAACAGCTATACCGACGCCAGCGTCATCAAGGCTGTCATGGCGGTGCGTAAGTACAACCAAAAGCTGAACTTCTCGCAGAAGTGGGTCACCGATTTTGTATACCAAGTAGTCATGCTCGCCAAGAAAGAGCCGGCGCCATCGCAGGAAGAGGCCAAGGAAGCCGAGAAAAAGCTGAAAGGTTGATGCCGCCGTCTGGCAAGCGTCGTTTATAAGACCGGTTCGTGTTATGGATGCCAAAACTGAAAACCTTAATGTTTTCACCACTAGGGTGAGGCAACTCATGCTCAGCTATAAGGCGCTGAAGGATGAGAATGACGCGTTGAAGAGCCAAGTGCAAAAGCGCGAGGAGGAGATAGCGGGCTTGAAGGAGCTTGCCAATCGCCTTCAGCGCGACTACGACCTGCTCAAGGTGGCCAGGATGATGCAAATCACAGACGGTGACATTGAAGAGGCAAGGAGACGGATAAACAAGCTCATAAAGAACGTCAACAGGAGCATCACGCTGCTCAACGGACAGGAATAGTTGGGTGTCCACTTAATAATTTGGTATGGAAGAGGAGCTTAAGCGAAATATCAGACTTCGTATTTACGATACTTTCATCTCTGTCAGAGTGCCGCAGGATGAGGAACCGCTTTACAGGAAAGACGCGGATCTCATCAATGACCTGCTGAACCTGTATTTCTCCAACTTCAAGGACAAGAAGCCCGACAAGGAGATAATCTATTATGCGATGATAGACTTGGGGCTTCGCTTGCAGAAAGAACTGCGGCGCAACGACTCGGCACCTTACGAGAAAGTGATGAAAGACCTTACTGGCGAGATGGAAAAGCTTTTGGAAGGATAAAACAAGGAATTATATTTAAAAACATGTTAATATAGAATAAGATGATAAACATTTTAATTACCGCCCTTGTAGCCCTCGTTGTAGGCGGCGTGGCGGGTTATTATATTTTCCGTTATGTGATAAAGGGAAAATACAACCAAATGGTTGAGGCTGCCAACAAGGAGGCGGATGTCATAAAAGAGAAGAAACTTCTTGAGGTGAAAGAGAAATTCCTCAACAAGAAAGGGGAACTTGACAAGGAGATTCAGGCTCATCACCAAAGGATGCAGGTTGGCGACAACAAGCTGAAGCAGCGTGAGATCTCGCTCAACCAGAAGCAGCAGGAACTTGCCAAGACGCGTCAGGACATGGAGCGCGAATTGCAGCGCATGGAGAACGAGAAGCAACTCGTGGCGGCGAAGCAACAGGAACTCGACAAGATGCAGAGTCAGGAACGCGCTAAGCTGGAGGAGATTTCCGGCATATCGGCTGAGGAGGCAAAGAACCGTCTCGTGGAGAGCATGAAGGACAAGGCCAAGATGGATGCCGCGAGCTACATCAACGAGGTGGTGGACCAAGCCAAGCTCGATGCCAACATGAAGGCTAAGAAAATCGTCATACAGACCATTCAGCGTGTAGCTACAGAGACGGCAATAGAAAACTCCGTCAGCGTGTTCCATATAGAGAATGACGAGGTGAAGGGCCGCATCATCGGTCGCGAGGGTCGCAACATTCGTGCGCTGGAGGCTGCTTGTGGCGTGGAGATTGTGGTCGACGACACACCAGAGTCTATCGTCATCTCGGCTTTCGACCCCGTGCGCCGCGAGGTATGCCGTCTTGCCCTCCACCAGCTCGTGGCCGATGGCCGTATCCATCCGGCTCGCATCGAGGAGGTTGTGGCAAAGGTGAAGAAGCAGCTCGACAACGAGATAATTGAGACCGGAAAGCGCACCGCCATCGACCTTGGCATGCACGGACTCCATCCTGAGCTTATACGCATCATCGGCAAGATGAAATACCGTTCAAGTTATGGTCAGAACCTTCTGCAACATGCCCGTGAGACTGCCAACCTCTGTTCTGTGATGGCGGCTGAGCTGGGCTTGAACCCCAAGAAGGCGAAGCGTGCCGGCTTGCTCCACGACATAGGCAAGGTGCCCGACGAGGAGAGCGAGTTGCCCCATGCGTTGCTCGGTGCGAAGATGGCTGAGAAGTTCAACGAGAAACCCGACATCGTAAACGCCATTGCCGCCCACCACGACGAGACGGAGATGAAGACCCTTCTCGCGCCTATCGTGCAGGTTTGTGATGCCATTTCAGGTGCTCGCCCAGGTGCCCGCCGCGAGATTGTGGAAGCCTACATCAAGCGTCTCAACGACCTTGAGGCCATCGCCATGAGCTATCCTGGCGTGACAAAGACCTATGCTATCCAGGCTGGTCGCGAGTTGCGTGTTATCGTTGGTGCCGACAAGATGAACGACGAAGAGAGCAACAAGCTTTCATCAGAGATTGCGGAGAAGATCCAGAACGAGATGACATATCCCGGACAGGTGAAGATCACGGTCATCCGTGAGACCCGCTCTGTGGCTTATGCGAAGTAAGAGCAATAGCAGCCTGCCAAGAAGACGATTCTTGTAGCAGGCAAAAAAACACAACCGCAATGCGGCAAGGTGCGCAAACCTTGCAGTGTTGCGGTTTCTTTGTGCCACATTGTTTTTATGTGAATTCTAATAAAAAAATCTTTTGTTCTTCCTTATGTTTTTTCAGAACAAGTCCGAATGAGAACCAGTGCGTACGAGTTTCACTATTCTCAACACGTCGCTCCTTGAATAGATAAGTAGCCAATCTGGAGCTACATGGCACTCGCGATACCCTTTATAGTTGCCAGTCAATGCATGGTCTTTGTTGGATGGTGGCAATGCACCTCCATACGCAAGCGTGGCAATAACCTTGTTGAGCTTTGCTTCGTCAAGGTTGCGCTTGCGTGCGAGTTTCAGGTCGCGCAGATATTGACGTGTCACCTCAATCTGATATTCCATTACCTACGAATTTAAGGTAATCGTCCATGCTGCCTATTTTTATGGTGTTGCCGGCTTCTGCTGCCTCTATAGCCTTTCTTGTTGAAGCATTAGGAGAAGTTGTCGTACGGTTCACCTTGACACTCACCACACCACGCAGCATACTTATTGCCTTCTTAACATCTTTAAGCGCGGAAGGAGAAACGTTCTCCAATGATACTGTCAATTGAGTCATAATTATTTTAAGTTTTTGTTGTCTTTAGAAAGACTAACTGTCTTTACATTGTTTTCTGCAAAGTTAGCAAATATTCTAAAATAACAGGATTAATACCAAATAAAAAAACTCGGCAAGCCTTTGAATATTAGACTTGTCGAGCTTTTATGGTATATAGACCTTGACAGTTTCTTCCCGGCTGAAAAACGCGAAGAAGCTATAATCTTCAGGTCATGAGATGATCTTGAAATGCGCGAACTTCAAGAGCAGTTGTTTGCTGCCGGTCTGCTCAAAGTCAACGGTGGCCTTTCTGTTTTCTCCCACGCCTTCAATGTTGACGACCGTGCCTTTGCCAAAGCGTTGGTGCTCTATGACGTTGCCGACATTCAATGAGGCGGCCTCTGCCGACGTGTTGGGGCTTGAGGCTGCTGCCCTGCCGCCGTTTGCCATTGCCCTTGACACTTTCGACCATCTGCCCGTCTGCCTCAGTTTCTGCTCAAACGACTCGGAGAAGGGATTCGCGGCGGTCTCGGCCTTGTGGGGCGTGGTCAATTTGGGCTTGGGGTCGGCCATGAACTGCCCTGCCACGGGCCTTGAGTTCTGCATCCGCCCGCTGCGGCGCGTGTAGCCATCGCCCCAGTCGTGGAAGCCGGTGTAGGGCTTGTCTATCTCATAATCGTCGTTGCGAGAGCCCCACGACGAGCGTGCAGATGCGCTGCCGCCCCATGAGGAGAAACTGCCCGCGCTCCTGCCGCCTTCAACCTCGGTGCGCAGGTATTTCTGGTCAATCTCGGATATGAACCGGCTCGGGTTGACGAAGGCGTCAAGCTTGCCATAAAGCCAGCGGCTGTGTGCCCACGTGAGATAGCAATGCTTCTCGGCTCGCGTGATGGCCACATAGAGCAGGCGTCGCTCTTCCTCCAGGTCCTTTATGTTGTCCATCGACATCAGGCTTGGGAAAATGTTTTCCTCAAGTCCTACGACAAACACGGTGTTGAATTCCAAGCCCTTGGCAGCATGGATGGTCATGAGCGTGACCTTGTCGCCAGTGTCGTCACCGTTGTCGGCATCGGTCATCAAAGACACCGTTTGGAGATAATCCGTAAGATGTATGTAGTCTCCCTTGTCGTCCTCTTGTTGCGCCTGCACAAACGCCGCCATGCCGGAGATGAGCGACTCCACGTTCTCGCGTCTCGCGTCGCCCTCTGGCGATTGGTCTTTTCCGAGATCGGCCTTTATGCCAGCCTTTTCTATTATCTCTTGTCCGAGCTTTAGGGCATCTTTCTCAGCCGCCTCGTCCATGAACGAAGCGATGAGCGCGCGGAAGGCAAGGAGCTTGGCAAGGGTGCCCTTGTTCACGTCGAGCGTGTGCTCGGCAGGGTGGGAGATCACCTCCCACATGCTGACGCTGTCTTGCTCTGCTGCCGCCGCGATTTTCATTATGGTGGTGTTGCCTATGCCGCGTGCTGGATAATTGATGATTCTGCGGAATGCCTCCTCGTCGTCGGGGTTCACCACGAGGCGGTAGTAGGCAATGATGTCCTTTACCTCCTTGCGTTGGTAGAAGCTCAGTCCGCCGTAGATGCGGTAGTTGTGTCCCATGCCCACTTCGGGCTTGCGCATCTCCTCCTCAAACGTGCGGCTCTGGGCGTTGGTGCGATAGAGAATGGCGATATCGCTGTATTTCAGTTGCTCTTCCTTGACCAGGCGTTTTATCTCCCTGCACACTATGTTCGCCTCGCGCTTGTCGGATATGGTCTCGTAGACAGTCACCTTGTCGCCGTCGGAGTTCTCGCTATACACGTCCTTGTCTATCTGGCTGCGGTTGTGCTTCATCAGCGAGTTGGCTGCCGCCACTATGTTCTTGGTCGAGCGATAGTTGCGCTCCAGCTTGAAGAGCTTTGCCGTGGGATAGACCTTGTTGAACTTCAATATGTTGGAGATGTTGGCACCGCGGAAGGCGTAAATGCTCTGATAGTCGTCGCCCACCACGCAAACGTGTGGGTTGTCCTTCGTGAGCAATTCCACTATCATTTGCTGGGCATAGTTGGTGTCCTGATACTCATCCACCAAGACATACTGAAAGCGGTTGGCGTATTTCTGCCTTATATCCTCATGCTCTTTGAGCAAGCGGAAAGTCTCCGTCAGCAGGTCGTCGAAGTCCATCGCGTTGGCTTGCCTCAGACGTTGCTGGTATGCCATGAAGATCTTGTGGGTCTCCGGCATGTTGCGCCTTCTGTCGCGCTGCAAGTTCTCGCCGTCCTCGGCATATTGCGTAGGTCCGCAGAGATGGTTCTTTGCCATCGATATGGCCGCATGCACGTTGGCAGGCTTGTAGGTCTTGTCGTCAAGTCCCATCTGCTTGAGAATGTTCTTTATGAGCGAGCGCGAGTCGCTCTCGTCGTAGATGGTGAAGTCGGACGTGTAGCCTATGGCTTGGGCCTCCACGCGCAGGATGTGTGAGAAGACAGAGTGGAAAGTTCCCATTTGCAGGTATCTCGCCCTCTCTTCGCCCACGATGCTTGCTATGCGCTCCTTCATTTCCCTTGCCGCCTTGTTGGTGAACGTCAGCGCGAGGATGTTCCAAGGTTTTAGGCCGTAGTGGTTGAGCAGGTAAGCAATCTTGAAAGTGAGCACTCTTGTCTTGCCAGAGCCGGCACCGGCGATGACGAGCTGTGGCGTGTCGCAGTGAGTCACGGCCTGCTGTTGGGCAGTGTTGAGTTGAGAGAGGATATTGTCGTCTGTCTGCATTTATAGAGGTGTTGACTTAATGTGTTGATTATCAGCTTGTAAGAAAATCGCGCCGTGAGGCGTTCGGCATTGCAGTGTAAAGCCGTCGCCTTTCCAATGCAAAGCCGTTGCCTTTCCAATGGAAAGCCGTTGCCTTTTCAATGGAAAGCCGACGGCGTTTCAGTGCAATGCCGACGGGGGTATTTTGGGCCATGATTTTCCCACAATAATAGCCCCCGGCTATCGGCGGTAGGTGCCGCCTACTGCGGTGTTCGGATCATAGTCTTCGCCCTCTTTTGGGAAAGAGGGAATGTAGCGCATGTTTGCCATGATCTGCCTTTGCCGCTTGCGCATGTATTCGCTTGGGTATTTGGACGAGAACCTTCGTGGATTGGGCAAGGTGGCAGCTATCAGCGCGCAGTCGGCCCTCGACAGTTCGTCGGCCTTCTTGCCAAAGTTCAGCTCGGCGCAAGCGTCAACCCCGTAGATGCTCGAGCCCATCTCTATGGAGTTGAGATATACCTCCATGATTCGTTGCTTGCTCCAGAATAGTTCCATGAGCGCCGTGAAATAGACCTCAAAACCTTTTCTCACCCATGAGCGTCCCGGCCACAGGAATACGTTTTTGGCTGTCTGTTGCGATATTGTGCTGGCTCCGTGCTTTCTCCCGCCCTTGAGGTTGTTTTTTGCCGCTTGCCCTATGGCGTTGAAGTCGAAGCCGTGGTGCAGGAGGAATCGTGAGTCCTCGCTCGCCATGACAGCCACCGGCATGTGTGCCGACATCTTGTCGAGCGAGATCCAGTGGTGGTGAATGGTGAGCGAACCGTTCTGAAAACATCTTATCACCATCAATGGCGTGATGTATACGGGAATGAAACGGTAGGCTATGACAGCAAGAATGGTGGAGGCAAAAAATGCCCCCACCACCCAACGTGTGATTATCTTAAAAAGACGCATTGATTAGTTCAATGTGCCGTTGTTTGCGGCGTCAATCATGGCCTGTGAAGCGTAGAGATAAACCTCCACGCGGCGGCTTGCCTCGCGGTTCTCAGTGCCGTCGGCGTTGGTGATAAGGTTGGTCTCGCCATAACCCACGGCATTCTTGATCTGTGAAGTGGGCACGCTGCAGCTGTTCACCAGGAAGTTCTTCACGGCGTTGGCGCGGTTTTGCGAGAGCTTGAGGTTGGTCTCGTCGGAACCGTCGGAAGAAGCGTAGCCCTGGATGTCTACAGAGCAAGTGGAGTTGTTCTTCAGCACGGTAGAGAACTGAGTCAGGTCCTTTACGGCTCCGCTCTGCAGGTCATATTTGCCCACCTTGAAGAGGATGCCATTGTCGAAAGTCACCTTCACGGCCTTCAAGCCGTTGGCGTCGGTCACGGTCTCCACCTTGGCGTTCTCCACCTGCTTGGCCTGCTCGGCAACCTTGTCCATGTGGCGGCCAATGAGCGTGCCAGCTCCGGCACCTACGGCTCCGCCAATGGCTGCACCGATGGCAGCACCCTTACCATGGCCAATGAGACCACCTACGAGAGCGCCCACGGCACCGCCTGCGCCTGTGCCGATGAGAGTGCCTGTGCCTTGCTTGGTGGCACAGCTTGTGAAGGTGAATCCGCTAACCATTGTCAGCATGCACATTCCGAGTGCAATAGTCTTTGTGTTTTTCATGATAATTAAATAATAATTGTATTCTCTCTTTTTTTCTTCATGCAAAGGTAGCCTTTTTTTGGTAGTTAAGCCGTTTATGCTATCTTTTTTTATTAACTTTGCCGCAAAATTAAACATAAATAAAATTTGCGCATTCCGGAAACTCCTACATCTGTGTAGGGATTTCCCTATGATTGAAGAATTATGGCAAAAGAACTGAAACAATTGACCAAGCGTGCTGAGAACTATAGTCAGTGGTACAACGACTTGGTTGTGAAAGCCGACCTGGCTGAGGTGGCTCCTGTACGTGGTTGCATGATAATAAAGCCCTACGGCTATGCCATTTGGGAGAAGATGCAAGCCCAACTCGACAAGATGTTCAAGGAGACAGGCGTGCAGAACGCTTACTTCCCATTGCTCATACCTGTCAATTTCTTTGCGCGCGAGGCAGAGCACGTGAAGGGTTTCGCCAAGGAGAGCGCCGTGGTGACCCACTACCGACTCAAGTCGACAGACGATGGAAAGATCGTGACGGACCCGGACGCCAAGCTCGAAGAGCCACTCGTTATCCGTCCTACATCCGAGACCATGATTTGGCACACATACAAGAACTGGATCCACTCTTGGCGCGACCTGCCAATAATGTGCAACCAGTGGTGCAACGTCATGCGCTGGGAGATGCGCACACGTCCTTTCCTGCGCACTTCTGAGTTCCTATGGCAGGAGGGCCACACCGCCCACGCCACAAAGGAGGAGGCAGAGGCAGAGGCAGAGAAGATGCTCCATGTCTACGCCGAATTCGCCGAGAAATGGATGGACGTTCCCGTGCTGCAGGGTGTGAAGAGCCCGACTGAGCGTTTCGCCGGTGCGTTGAACACATATACCATAGAGGCTATGATGCAGGACGGCAAGGCCCTGCAGAGCGGCACGAGCCACTTCCTTGGCCAGAACTTCGCCAAGAGCTTCGACGTGCAGTTCCTCAACAAGGACAACAAGCCCGAGTATGTCTGGGCTACGTCGTGGGGCGTTTCCACACGTCTCATGGGCGCGCTCATCATGGTCCACTCAGACGACAACGGCCTCGTGCTTCCTCCGCGTTTGGCACCTATCCAGGTCGTCATCGTGCCGATAAGCAAGAACGCCGAGCAGCTCGCCGCCATCACCGCCAAGCTGCAGCCAGCCATCGACGAGCTGCGCGCCTTGGGTGTCAGCGTGAAGTATGACGATGCAGACAACAAGCGTCCTGGCTTCAAGTTTGCCGACTATGAGCTGAAAGGTGTGCCGGTGCGCCTTGTCATGGGTGGCCGCGACCTCGAGAACAATACCATCGAGATCATGCGTCGTGACACCTTGGAGAAGGAGAACGTCACCTTCGACGGCATCGTGGAGCGCGTGAAGAACACTCTCGAAGACATGCAGAAGGCCATATTCGAGAAGGCCAAGGCATACCGCGACGCTCACGTCTACGAGTGCGACAACTACGACGACTTCAAGGATCGCGTCAAGGATGGCGGCTTCTTCCTCTGCCCATGGGACGGCACTGCCGAGACTGAGGCAAAGATCAAGGAGGATACCCAGGCCACCATTCGTTGCATACCTTTCGCTTACGACCAGAACGTGGAAGGCTTGAAGGACATGGTCAGCGGTGCCGACGCTAAATATAAAGTGATCATCGCTCGTGCATACTAATACCGCGCCCCTTACCGTTTACAAGGCGAGCGCGGGGTCGGGAAAGACGTTCACCCTTGCCGTAGAGTACATCAAGTTGCTCGTTGATGACCCAATGAACTACTGCTACACCCTTGCCGTGACCTTTACCAACAAGGCCACGCAGGAGATGAAGCTGCGCATCTTGTCAAAACTCTACGGCATAGCCAATGGCCTGCCCGACGCTGACGATTATTATGATAATGTAAAGAAGTCGTTCCCAAACCTTACGGAGCGCGTCATCCGCAGCAGGGCGGGCGACGCGCTCTCTTTGCTTGTCCACGACTATAGCCGCTTTAGGGTTGAGACCATCGACAGCTTCTTCCAGCGCGTGCTGAGAAACCTCGCGCGAGAACTGGGGCTGACGGCGAGCCTCAAGGTCATGCTCAACGACAAGGAGGTGGAGAGCCAGGCGGTGGACAACATCATAAGCAACATCGAAAACGGCAATGACCCTTTGCTCACGTGGATCATGGATTTCGTAAGTGAGCGAATGGAGGAGGACAAGAACTGGAACGTCGTAGGCAACATCAAGGACTTCGGACTCAACATCTTCACCGATTTCTACAAGAGCCATCATAAGCAGCTTCGTCTCATCATGGACGATGCCGACTTCTTCAAGCAATACACGTCTCGCCTGCGTGCCTTGCGTGCAAAGGCTCTCGCCGACATGGCTGATTTTGCCAAGCGTTACGACGCTATAGCCTCTGCTTATGGCATAGACGACTCGTGCTATTCGCGTGGACATAGCAATGCCCCTGGATATTTCGAGAACCTCGCGAAAGGTAAGCTCATGGGCGACAGCAAGACCCCAATGCCCAACTCCTATGTTCAAGCCGGACTGGACAATCCCGACAAGTTTGTGAGGAAGGCGGACCTTGGCAAGCCCCAGACAGTAGTCATTCGCGAGCATGTCTGGCCGCTGATAGAAGAGGCAGAGGAAAAGCGAGAGGCGGCTGCCGTCACCGTCAACTCGGTGACGCTCACCTTGCAGAACATTAACCAGCTTCGACTTCTCGGGCGCATCGAGGAGGAGGTGAACCGAATCAATGCCGACAACAACGACTATCCTCTGTCGAGCACTCAGAAACTGCTCAACGACCTTATAGACAAGCAAGACTCGCCATTCATATATGAGAAGATTGGCGGGCAGCTGCGTTATATAATGATAGATGAGTTCCAAGACACATCGACCGTGCAATGGGACAACTTCAAGGTGCTTCTCGACGACTGCATATCCCATCAGGCGGGCAGCCTCATAGTGGGCGACGTGAAGCAGAGCATATATCGCTGGCGCAATGGCGACTGGCAGCTGCTGCAAGGGCTGAACGAGACCAATTATCCCGACACGGTGCAGGTGAAGAGTCTGGACACCAATTATCGTTCGCAGCGCAACGTCGTAAAGTTCAACAACGACTTCTTCAACGCCGCCGCGGCGAGCCTTTCCGTCGATGCGCCCATAATAAAGGAGGCTTATTCCGACGTCACTCAGAAAGTGCCCGACAGCAAGCCGGAGGCTGGTCAGGTGGTTGTCAAGCTTCTGCCAAGCAATGGTTATGACGGCTTGATGATTTCGCAAGTGAGGGAAATCATAGAGTCGCTGCTCTCCAAGGGCATCCAAAGCAACGACATCGCCATCATCGTGAGAAAGAACAAGCACATACGCCTGATAGCCGACTATTTTCTCCACAACCCGGTGGTGGTAGATGGAGAACCGTGTTTGCTCAAGATGGTGTCTGATGAGGCTTTCCGTCTCGACGCGTCGCAGGCAGTCAACACCATTGTCAACGCCATGCGCTACCTCGTCAACCCCGACGATGGACTCACGGAGGCGTTTCTCGCCAAGTCGTTTCAGGGAAAGGAGCTGGAACCGGCCAATGCCTGTCGCAAGACCGGGCAGGAAGCCAAGCCGCATTCTCCGTCGCATGCCTATATGCCCATGCTTCCGCAGGAGTTCGTTGCCGATCGCACGGAGCTGCTGTCCATGCCTCTCATAGACCTTGCCGAGAGACTCTACGGTCTTTTTCGTCTCGATAGGCTCGTCGACCAGAATGCTTATGTGTGCGCATTCTTCGACCACTTGTCCAACTATCTCAAACGCCATGTGGCGGGCATCACCGACTTCCTTGAAGAGTGGGACGAGAACCTTTGCGCCAAGTCCATCCACAGTGCCGAGGTCAACGGCATCCGCCTGCTCACGGTCCACAAGAGCAAGGGCTTGGAGTTTGACAACGTTATCCTGCCTTATTGCGATTGGGCATTGGAAACCAAAGACGACACCCTTTGGGTCGAGCCGTCTGTTGAGCCTTACAGCGACTTGCCCGTGGTGCCGGTGAAGCTCAGTGCCAAGAAACTGAAGACGTCTATCTATGCCGCCGACTATGAAGCGGAGCACATAAAGAACATCGTCGACAACGTGAACATCCTTTACGTCGCCTTTACCCGTGCCTCGCGCAACTTGTTTATATTGGGCAAGGGCGACAAGGCCGACTTCCCTTCCTCGCTCATCGCAAGCGTCGTGCCCAATATGCCAAACGCCAAGCCCGAGGACGAAGGCGACGGCATCATGAGCTATAGCTTTGGCTCGTTGGCCATCAGACCCGTGGCGGCAAGTGGCCAGCCTGCGGCTGAAGACCATGTGCAGACCAACATCTTTGAGCAAAATGAGCAGGGCATCGCCATCGAGATCGAGGCAACCAAGTCGAAAGCCCATTTCCTGCAGAGCAACGCCAGCGACGAGTTCATGACTCCGGACGACGAGCTTGAGCAACGGCGCGAGCGCGACCAGTATATCGACACTGGCAACATCATCCACCGCCTTTTCTCAACCATTCACGACTATACCGAGGTGGATGCCGCCATAGACCAAATGGAGTTCGACGGTGTGCTCTACGACCGTCCCATGACGCGCGAGCAACTGAAGACGTTCATCGAGGACAAGTTGCGTGACCCACAGGTCAACGACTGGTTCTCGCCACGATGGAAGGCTTTCAACGAATGTTCCATGATATATTTTGACCCCGAGGAGCAACGCGTCAAGGAACAGCGTCCTGACCGTGTGGTTTACGACGGGAGAAAGATGGTGGTGATCGATTTCAAGACCGGCGGCAAACTGGAAAAACACAAGCGGCAGGTCCGAGGCTATGTCTACCTGCTCAAGGATATGGGCTACGACGACGTGGAAGGCTACTTGTGGTATATCCGCAACAACGACATAGTGAAGGTATAGTCAACTGTTCATATATAGTAAAGAAACATCAATCAAAGACCTTATCCGATGAGGACATTTCTGCAAAACGTAGCCAAAGACATCCTCGCCAAGCATGGCGGAGAGAACCTTGCCGACATTGCCGTGGTTTTCCCAAACAAGCGTGCCTCGCTCTTCCTGAACCAGGCGCTCTACGAGGAGACCGGCCACACGGTATGGAGTCCGTCATATTTCACCATCAGCGACCTTTTCAGAAACCATTCCTCTCTTGTCGTCGCCGACCAGATAGACCTCGTCTTCCGGCTTTACAAGGCTTACGTCAAGCTCACGGGCAGCGATGAGCCGCTCGACCATTTCTTCTCGTGGGGCCAGCTCATGCTTTCCGATTTCGACGACCTCGACAAGAATCTCGTGGATGCCGACAAGCTCTTCATCAGCCTTGAGGCGTGGCAGGAGATGCGCGACTTCTCTTTCCTCTCCGACCAGCAGCGCGAGAGCCTTGAGAGTTTCTTCGGCAAGGTGGAGACCGAAACCCTGTTGCAACAGCGTTTCAACGACATCTGGAAGAGCCTTGGCCCGCTCTATCATGCCTTTCGCGAGAATCTCAGGCGCGACGGCTTGGCCTATGAGGGCATGCTCTATCGCGACGTGGTGGAACGCAAGGTGAGCGACTTCCGTTTCAAGCATTACGTCTTCGTGGGTTTCAATCTGCTCCAGAAGGTTGAGCGCCGGCTCTTTCTGCAACTGAAAGAAGCGGGCATGGCGGAGTTTTATTGGGACTATGACACATACTTCATGACCAATGGCCATGAGGCTGGACGATATATCCGCCGCTATCTCGACCGTTTGCCAAACGAGTTGACGGTGGGCAGGGCATCGGAAGGCATCGACACAGACGCTATCTACGACAACCTGTCGAAGAAGAAGGACATTACCTATGTCTCCGCACCAACCGAGGACATCCAGGCGCGATATGTCACCACGTGGCTTCGTGGTTTGGGCGATGTGCTGAAGACCAACCCACGGTCGGTGGCAATAGTGCTGTGCGACGAGCGGCTTTTGCAAAACGTAGTCCATTGTCTGCCCGAGACCGTGAGCGAGGTCAATATCACCACGGGTTACCCGTTGTCTGCCACGCCAGCTGCCACGCTTGTGGGCGTGCTTCTCGCCCTGCGCCTGCAAGGGTTGTGCAAGGATGGCAAGACCTACCGCTTGGCTTATGTCAACCAAGTGTTGTGCCACCCTTATGCCAAGTATATCTCAACCGACATCTCCGACGTCTACGAAGACGTCAATGTCCACAAGACCTTCTTCCCCTCTGTGGCGCGCCTTGTCGAAAACCGCGACGAGGCGGTGCGGCGTGTCTTCACTCCAGTGTCGCCAAGCCTGCAGGGACGCGACCTTATCGTCGGCTTGCTGCAATGGCTTGCCGATGTCCTGAAGCTCACGGGCGTGGGCTCGCGTGCTGAGGAAGACCCGTTGATGCACGAGTCAATCTTCCGCATGTACACCATTGTGAACCGTCTCAAGGAGGTGTTCGCCAAGACAGAGGTCGACTGCGCCACGGTGTTGTTGCAACGCCTGTTGAGCCAGCTCGTAGATTCCACCTCGGTGCCGTTCCATGGCGAGCCGGCGCTTGGCATACAGATCATGGGCGTGCTGGAGACTCGCAACCTCGACTTCGACCACGTGCTCATGCTCTCTTGCAACGAGGGCAACATGCCGAAAGGTGTCAACGACGCCTCGTTCATTCCCCACTCGCTACGCCGTGGTTATGAGATGACGACCATAGAAAACAAGGTGGCTATCTATTCTTATTATTTCCACTCGCTCTTGCAGCGTGCCGCCGATGTCACCATGGCGTTCAACAATGCCGCCGACGATGGCAAGCAGGGCGAGATGAGCCGTTTCATGTTGCAGTTCATGGTGGAGAACGGTCAGGCTCAGCATATCCGCAGGCTCACCTTGCAGTCGGGGCAGAACGTGTCGCCCGTCATGCGTGTGCCGATAGAGAAAAAGGCAGCGGTGGCAAGGCGATTGCGCGACATCAAGTCGTTGTCGCCGTCGGCGATAAACCGCTATCTTCGTTGCCCCCTCATGTTCTATTATTCCACCGTGTGCCAATTGCGTGAGGCTGACGACGACGACCAGGAGATAGACAATGTCGTCTTTGGCAACATCTTCCACCGTGCGGCGGAGCTTATCTATGACCATCTGTCAGACCATGGCAAGCGGACGATAACGGCTGAGGCGATTGACTGTCTCGTGAAGGAGAATGCAACGATAGAAAGGTTCCTCGACCAGGCTTTCAGCGAGAAGCTGTTCAAGGTTGATGGGGCTGGCTACCATCCACGCTACAACGGCTTGCAACTGCTCAACCGCAACGTGTTGCTTATCTATGTCAGGCGACTTCTGCGCATTGACAAGGCCAACACGCCATTCGACATAATAGCCCTGGAGCAAGACTTCTACAAGGACTTCACCATTGAGGTGAACGGCACGTCACGCCCCATCAGGCTGGGCGGGCAGGTGGACCGCCTTGACCGCATAGGCAGGCAGATACGCGTGGTCGACTATAAGACAGGACGGCCGTTGACATCGTCGGCGCCGAGCGTTGACGAAATTTTCAATCCCGACTATGTTGACTCCAAGCATACGGTGTATTATCTCCAGTCGTTTCTCTATTCCGACATCATCAGTCGTAGCCGTGAGGCGCAAGAGGCTTACCGGCTTGGGGGAGACCCCGTGGCTCCGGCATTGCTCTTCATCAGGCAGGCCAAAGACGAGACATACAACCCTATACTCACGGTCAAGGACGAGGGCCAAGAGGGAAAGCGGAAGGCCACATTCTCCGAGGTCAACGACATTGCCAATGTCCACGAAGCCTTTGCTCGCAACTTAGGCGCGTTGCTCGCCGACATCTTCAACGAGGACAAGCCTTTCGAGCCTACCGTCCATAAGGACCGGTGCGACACGTGTGCCTTCAAGAATATATGTGGCTGATAGCCGGGATGAATGTCGCGGATGAAAATAAACTTGCCTGCCGAGGGGCAGTCTCTCGCATAAAAACATTAACTTTGTGGCATGAAATCATTGAGGGAAATATTCCGTATAGGAAAAGGACCGTCGTCGAGCCATACCATGGGCCCGCAAAAGGCGGCGCAAACATATTTAAGGGAACATCCTGACGAGACGCACTTTCACGTCACGCTCTATGGCAGTTTGGCAGCAACCGGCAAGGGACACATGACCGACATTGCCATAAAGGATGTGCTTGAGCCTGTTGGCCAGGTTGACATAGAATGGAAGCCCAACGAGTTTCTGCCGTTCCATCCCAATGGCATGCGCATAAACGATTGGGTGGTTTATTCCGTTGGCGGAGGCGCGCTTTCCGAGGGTGACCATCCTACGGGGTTGTTGCCGGCAAGTCCCGATGTTTATGACCTGCATTATCTTGTTGACATAAAGAAATGGTGCGAGGACAACGGTTGCGCTTATTGGGAATACGTGGATCGTTGCGAGAGCTCCGACATTTGGGATTACCTGCTCACCGTGTGGAACGCCATGAAGGAGAGCGTGGAGTGTGGCATCAACCATGAGGGACGTCTCCCCGGCCCGCTCAACCTCCAGCGCAAGGCTTCCACATATTTCGTGAAGGCCAAGGGCTACAAGCCCAATCTCCAGACGCGTGGTCTCGTCTATGCTTACGCCCTCGCCGTGAGCGAGGAGAACGCGAGTGGCGGCACCATTGTCACGGCACCCACCTGCGGCAGTTGTGGCGTGATACCAGGAGTGCTATACCATCTTGCCACGGGCCATAGCTTCTCCGAGGAGAAGATTCTTCATGCCCTCGCCACTGCGGGGCTTATAGGCAACATCGTTAAGCAGAACGCATCCATATCGGGTGCCGACGTCGGTTGCCAGGGTGAGGTGGGCGTGGCTTGCGCCATGGCTTCGGCTGCCGCTTGCCAGCTCTTTGGCGGTTCGCCTTCGCAGATTGAGTATGCCGCCGAGATGGGCTTGGAGCATCACCTTGGCATGACGTGCGATCCCGTGTGCGGACTGGTGCAGATACCGTGTATCGAGCGAAACGCTTTCGCCGCCACGCGTGCACTCGACTGCAACCTATATGCCGCCTTCTCCGACGGAAAGCACCGCGTGAGCTTCGACCGCGCGGTGGAAGTGATGAAACAAACGGGTCACGACCTGCCTTCGCTCTACAAGGAGACCAGTGAGGGCGGATTGGCTAAGATAGGCGTGTGAGCGTAAAAGGCTTATAGAGGAAGAAAAGCTTATGAGAAAGATTCTTTTTTTATTGTTGCTTGTGACTGTTGCGGGATTGTTTCCCACTGCCTGCAAGATGGCACCTGTCGACAATCCTGGCGACACCGTTGCCGCCTCGGAGTTTGCGCCGCCCGACACGGCGGCGATAAATCGCAAGGCGCGCGCCGAAGCCGCCAAGCTCGCCCATGCCAAAGACAGCGTGGACATCTTCTATATCGGCTCGGGCAGCACCAAGCAGCGCTTGCAACTCGTGAGCTATCCTTCGCGTCGTGACACTCTTGAATATGGCAAGGCACGCCATCTCAAGCGGAGCGGCAGCACCGATGTGGGCAGCGTCGTGCGTGTCGGCTTTTGGGTTTCCGATGGCGACTCCCTTGTTAAGAGCGTGGAAGAACTTTAGGCTTGATAAAAGATGGAGTCTTCTGCATCTGAAGGTTTGCAGAATCCTGAATCATAAAACAAACCTTCAAAGCTAAGGTCTTCATCAAGATCAGGCCAATGTATCCCGTATCGGCTTAGGTAGAAATTCTTGCGTTGCTTGTCTGTTGCCTTTGCAAGACGTGCCCATTGGCAGAGAGGGTAACTTGCCTTCCAGCCATTTGTCGTCTCTGCATAAACATTAGCATCATCGACCCATACTTTGTTTATCCTATATTGCTCCATTTGCTATTTCTGATTAAAATATTCTTTCCACCTTTCAGTGATGATGTCCTCATTCTCTGAAATAATTGACTCTATCAATGCAATGTCATGTTTCTTGAAGCCATGATTGTAAACCTGTTCAATAGGGTTGACATTGTATTTTGTTTCGTTCCCGTCTTTTATGACGTGGACATGAATTGGTGTATGGTCATTGGAGAGAACATGAACCGAAATCCAAAAAATATAAATATAGTTGGCATATATCTCTTTTTCGACAAAGTTACAGAAAAGATAGACAAATGATAATGTAGCAGTGTTAAAAAAAACAGATTTGCCTCAAAATAAACAGGCCTACCCATCCTTATGGACGAGTAGGCCTCGTCGCGTTTTTATGTTTGGTGTTTACTGCATTCCCTTTCCAGTTGGCTTTGCGTTGAGCATATCGGTAGAGATGTCCTTGGCGAGAGCCACCATGGTTTTTGCGAGCCTCACCACGTCGGTATTGGCATCCGGTTTCGCGGGTTTGTAGTTTTCCACCCATTCGCGTTCCCATTGGGCGAAGTCGAAGGTCTTGTGTCTGTCAATAGCGTCGTAATAGCACTTCCAACGCTGCAAATAATAGTCCTTGACAAGCCCGCTCCATATACGTGCCGAATAGTCATCGACAGGAGGTCCCCAGACGGTGACGATGCGCTTTGCGTTGCGGGTGAACATTTCGCATTGCTGTTCGCTGCCTGCCGCGTTCTTGGCAAACTCCACCCATCTGTCAAGACGGAGTGTAGGATGCTGTTGCAGGATCATGTTCATGCCGAGCATCAACGTCTCAAGGCGGCTTCGGTGGAATTGAGCCTGTATGGTGTCACCCGACTGGTAGTCTTGGTCTATGAGTTGTACAAGTATCTCGCACTTGGCTCCGAGATAGTGGGCCGTCATTTCAGCGAGGTCGGCGCGGTATAGCTTGCTGTCGGCCAATTCGTCGCTGGCACCTATGAAGCCTTCAAGGGCGTTCATGAAACGGTTGGTCACGGGAATGCTGCCGTGCCCGACCGTGCCCGGACGGAATTGCCAATTGTAGCGTGGATGATCCGTGAAATAGCTGTATGCGGTATTGATGATTTCCGTCCACGCCTCCTTTATCCTTGGCGTGACTTTGCCATAGCGGTTGGCAATGTAGTTGTCCGTCCATTGCGCCACATCGGTATGCGAGCTGCTCCATCCGGCATCTGTCGTCATCTCGTATATCATCTCGTTGTTTTCTATGCCTTCAGGCGCGGCTCCTATGGCGGTGAGCCTTCCTCGGTGAGGAGAGTTCAGGGCGTCGAGATGCCCGTTGGCATAGAAGTCAAGGATGCCTGTGAGGCCAGTCTTGCCGCCCATATTGGGTATCACGCTATATACCCATTTCTTTCCAAAGAAACCCTTGTAGAACTCCCAGTTGACTTCCGACTTCCAGAAGTTGCGGTTGTAGTCGACCGCCAGGTCGAGCAACATCATCTTGTCGTCGGGGACATTCGACACCAAAGCCTTCAGTGTGCGCTCGTCCCAAATGTTGCGTTGGTAACCAAACATCCAACCCTGCATCACCCACGTGGCCTTGGGGTTGGCGCGCCGTATGCCCTCGTACACTTTCTCGCCATACGATGCCACGAGTTCATAGCGTTCCTTTGTTCCATGGTCGGGGAAGGGGATGTCCATCTCGTTGAAACTGTCTACAAGATAATAGTCGCACCGTCCGAACTCCTTTTCCCACTCGTGTATGAACTCCGACGACATCTTGGCAAAAAGCTCATTTTGTGGCGAAATCATCCAGTTGTGGAAGGCTCCTCCCCAGTGTGTCTCCACAAGCTGAAGGTCGGGGAACAGTCGTTTCATGCTTTCCGGCACAAAGCCGGGGAATCCGGGGCATATAGGCTTCATGCCCAGACGGCGCATGCGGTCGAGAATCTTGTGCTGCAACTGTATCTGCGAGTTGTGCCAGTTGTCGTCGAGCGATGGGTCAATGGCGCACACGTTGCCCATGCGCATCCATGGCAGATGTGCGGGGCCTGTGAAATATGCGTTTATCTCTCTGTCGGTGAGTCCCATCCTCTTCCATACTCTCGCTATTATTGCCTCGTAGGCCACGAGCGCGAGCGGCATGTCCACACCGTGTATGGCCATCCAGTCTATTTCCTTCTCCCAGCGGTTCCAGTCCCAGAAAGGCATGGTGTAGCCATAGGTCACGACGTTGAAGTAATAGTGGCTCGCTACGGGCGACACCACGCGGCGCGCCGGTGAGTCTTGCAGGCTGTTGGGCAGTTGCAGCGATGAGCCGCTCCACGAATACATGCCGTGACGGTTTTGTTTCATGTAGTCGTAGAAGCCGCGGCAGAGTGCCACCTCGTTGGATGCCGTTATGTGGAGTGTTCCGTTTTTCACCTCGTGGCTGAAATAGGTGTCGGCGGATTTGCGCATGTCAAGTTTCACGGGCACGTCGTTCCTTCCCACGACACGCCGTATCAGGTTGAGCGCTTCCTTCTTGTCGGCAAGGGCCGGTGTGGCCATGGCGGCAAGGAGGAAGGTGACACAACAAATAAGGTAGCTTGGTCTGTTCATTGGTGGTTACTTGTTTGCCTCGCCAAAGTCGATTTGATTAATAGTCTCTTATTAATGGTTATGTATGCTTCATCGAGTGTGTCTCTTCATCGTGTCGCGTTCAGCATGAAGTAGACCTCGTCCTTGCTTACGTCCTTTGGGCACAGACTCATGATGTCGTCCACGGCGGCGTGCTCCTCCGTTTTCGACAGGGCGTGGCGTATGGCCCTCACGTGCTCAGCCGGAATGATCTTGTCGGCGCTCAGCTTGCCCGTCTTCACGCTCTTGGCGAGATGGCTCATTATGGTGCCAGTGGTGAGGTCGCGTTCCTTGGCTATCTGGCTCACGGTCATGCCCTTGCCAAACATCTCCATGGTCAGTGCCTCAGAGTCGCCTTTCTTCCTCTTGGGTGCCTTGGGCTTCGCCTCTTTTGCCTTGCGCGGCGCGTCGGCGTATGGGTTGTCCATCCCCTTCTTGGCCTTTGGTCGTGTGCGTTTCGTGCCAGGGTCCACTATCTCCATGGAGTCGAGCGTGGCCTCTTGCTTCGTTTGCAGGTATGTGGCCACAGAGAAAGGCTTGTCGGCCATGGCATCGAGCATTTTCTCCTTGCTGAGATAGAGCAGCCAGAATTCCTTGTAGCGTTCCTCAAGGGTCTCCATGGCCTGCTTGTTCTTGCCATTCACCATCTTTGTTTTTTCCAGCAGGTCGGGAATGCTCTCTTTCAGCGCGGCTGCGAAATAGTCGGCGGAGCGACGCACCCTCTGCAGGAACGCCTCGTCGTGGAGGCCTTCGTAGGAAGTCTGGCGAATGACGTTGAGCCACTTGTATGCCACGTCGATGACCTTTGCCTTCACCGTCTCCATCACCGTGCGGTGATAGTCGCACAGGCGCGGGAACGCCCTGAAAAACTCAATCATCGTGCGGTTGAGCATCTGCTGGGCACCGAAAAGGCGGTTGAACGTGAACATGTCGAGAAGTTGCTCCTTGAAATAAGCGTCCTTGAGCGACGGCAACTGCCTGACGCTCTCTTCTGCCTTCTCTTGCTGGTGCGAGATGTATTCGGTCACGCGCGAGTCGTTGAAGATGCTGCTTGAGCCTATGCGCGAGGCGAGCACCATGCCCTCAAGGGTCTTGCAGCGGCTCAGCGCGACGTAGACCTGGCCGGAGGCGAACGAGAAGCCGGCGTCGATGATGGCGTGCTCGAAGGTCAGCCCCTGACTCTTGTGTATGGTTATGGCCCAAGCCAGGCGCAGCGGATACTGCTTGAAGGTGCCCGCCACCTGCGGCTCAATGGTCTTCTTCTCGGGGTTGATCACGTATTTGGTGTTCTCCCATTCGTCTTGCTCCACCTTGATGAGCTCGTTGTCGCCAGGACACTTTACCGTTATCGACTCGGCGTCGATGTCGACCACGTGGCCAATCTTGCCGTTGTAGTATTTATGTCCGCTGTCGTTTTTTATGAACATCACCTGCGCGCCTTGCTTCAGCTCCAAGGTCTCTTCGGCAGGATAGCTGGATGCCGGGAACTCGCCTTCCACCTCAGCCTTGAAGCGGTAACGCTTGCCGCCTAGCTTCATCAGCTCGTTCTCGTTGTAGCTGTCGGCCATGCGGTTGTGTGTGGTCAGGCGTATGTATCCGTCCTCCTGCTTTGGTATGAAGGTGGGGTTGCAACGAGAGTTGAGCGTGTTGAGGTCGTCGGTGGTGGGATGGCCGTCGCGCACGTGGTTGAGGATGTTGATGAATGTCGGGTCTTGTTGGCGGTAGACCTTCGACAGTTGGATGGTGACATAGTTTATCTGCCGCAAGGTCTTGCTGCCGAAGAAATAAGGCGTGTCGTAGTATTGGCTCAGTATGCCCTCCTCTTGCGCCGCCACCACGGGCGTGAGCTGTTGCAGGTCGCCTATCATGAGCAGTTGCACGCCTCCGAAAGGTTGCGTGGGGTCGCGGAAGCGGCGCAGCACGGAGTCGACAGCGTCGAGCAGGTCGGCGCGCACCATGCTTATCTCGTCTATGATGAGCAGGTCGAGCGACGCTATGATGCGGCGCTTGGCCTTGGAGAAGTCGTAGCGGTCGCGTATGGTCGAGCCGGGTATGAAGGGCGTGAAGGGCAGTTGGAAAAACGAGTGTATGGTCATGCCGCCCGCGTTGATGGCTGCCACGCCTGTTGGTGCCACCACGATCAATCGTTTCGACGACTTCTCCACCACGGTCTTCAGAAACGTGGTCTTGCCAGTGCCTGCCTTGCCCGTGAGGAATATGCTGGTGCCCGTGTGCTCCACGAACTCCCATGCCTCGCGCAACTCTTCGTTCTTCTCCATTTAATGCGTGCTTTTGTATGGTCGTGTTAACCTTTGCCAACCGTTCTCTTTGCCTCTCATTTGTATAACACCACCCACTTTTATATGAAACATTTATTGCAACAAAAGTATAATATTTTATTGATATTTACAAGTGTTTGAAGAGTTTTTTTTGGCATGAAATGCACCGTTTGCCTTTCCATTGGAAAGCCGTCGGCATTCCATTGGAAAGACAGCGGCGTTTCAGTGAAAAGCCGACGCGATTCCATTGGGAAGCCGACGGTCGAGAAAAAGGGGAGGTTTTGTACATGAATATAGTGAAAATATGTATATTATAGGCTTGCAAAGTTAATAAAGGCAAATAAAACAATATTTCTTACGGAAATATTTGGAAGTAATAATAAAATGACACTATCTTTGCAGTGTACTATTAAAGTAATACACTAATACAGGCGTAAACCATTAACAAGAAAAGAATATGATAGACGTAAAAGACCTTGGATTCAGTTATCGGGGCAGTAAGCACCAAGTGTTCAGCCACTTCGATTTGCAGCTTGAGCAGGGCCGCATATACGGTTTGCTTGGCAAGAACGGCACGGGCAAGTCGACCTTGCTTTACCTCATCTCCGGGCTGCTGATGCCCAACGCCGGCAGCGTGAAGGTAGACGGCATTGAGAGCCGCTTGCGCAAGCCGGAGCTCCTCAGCCAGATGTTCATCGTGCCGGAGGAATACAACATGCCCGACATGAGTTTCGATGCCCTGTGCGCCCTCATGCGCTCGTTTTACCCAATGTTCAGCGACGAGCTGCTGAAGCAATGCCTCGCCGAGTTTGAGATGCCAGCCACCCCCAACCTCAAGGAGCTCTCCATGGGTCAGAAGAAGAAGGTGTATATGAGCATCGCCATAGCCACGGGCACACGCCTGCTGATGATGGACGAGCCCACCAACGGTCTCGACATACCGTCCAAGGCTCTCTTCCGCAGGGTGATAGCCAACTATATGTCGGACGACCGCACCCTCATCATCTCCACCCATCAGGTGCACGACATAGAGAACCTGCTCGACCACGTGGTCATCGTGGACCGAAGCAAGGTGCTGCTCAATAGTTCCATCGCCGACATCTCCAAGCGTTACGCTTTCCGCTATCTCTCGCCGCAAGAGATGGACGACAGGGTGTTGTTTGCCCAGCCAAGCCTGCAAGGCAACGCCTCGATAGTGGCGCGAGGCGACGACGAGGAAGAGACGCAGGTGGACCTCGAACTACTCTTCAACGCCGTGATAAGCGGGGCGGAAATGAAATAACCCCAAAGAGACACACATTATTATAATAGCAACATCTTAAAACAGCAAACATCATGAATAAAGATAGATTCCTCAATGTCCTCCGTTGGCAGCTCGCGCTGAGCAAACGCCAGCTCGTCACGTTCGCCTTGGTCTTCTTCGCCATCATCGCCATTCCGCAAGCTCTGGGGCTCCTGATCTCTCGCGATGCCAACACGCAGGTGGAGACAGCCACCGTGGCCATGGTCGCCATCTCCGTCTATATGACAGTGGCAGGTGTGGGCGTATTCTCCAACCTCAAGACCCGTCAGCAGCGCATCAGCGACTTCATGTTGCCAGCCACGGCCAAGGAGAAGTTCATCGCCCGTTACCTCGTCATAGCAGTCGCGTTGCCTCTTGCCGCCATCGTAGGATTCCTCGCGGGCGACGCGGTGCAATATCTGCTCACCCTCGTCTTTGGCAGCGACGGTGCTGGGTCTGCCACGCGATACGCCATAGAGAGCATCCATGGTTTGGGCAGGCTTGACCTGGGCATGGCTACGGGCGAAGTGTCGTTTGCCATGGCGTTGCTCTCGTTGCACGCGTTCTTCCTCATGCTGGGCAGCGTGTTCCACAAGCATCCTATGATATTGTCGCTGGTGACGTTCATGCTAGTCAACTTCCTGTTGCTCATACTCGGCGGATTGGCGGTGAAAGGTATCATCGTGCTCCAGTCAAACGGCTATGTGGTAATGATTTACAACAACTGGCTCGACGTGGTGTTGTCGCTTGTCGGCGTGGTGATCACGGTGCTCTGCTATAGGTTCGCCTACCGCAAGTACACGAGGTTGCAGGTCATAGACAACAAGTGGCTCAACAAGTGAGCCACAACACCTCACTACAACATTTACAGTAACCATACGATAACATTCACAAACAACATACACACATATATCATGAAAAAAGCATTGCATCTTATCATACTGGCCGTTGTAACCATCGTGTCAATGTCGGCCTGCCGCATAGAGAAAGTCTACGACAGCAAGAAGCCTGCCAAGACATACCATCTCAACCTCACTGGATTCAGTTCGCTGCACAACGCCAGCAACTGCGACATCCACTTCGTACAGTCGGACACCTTCAAGGTGACGCTCAAGGCAACCCAGGGGTGGTACGACCGCCACAGCGTAGGCGTGGAGAAAGGCGTGCTCACAATCAAGAGCGACAAGTACAAGGGCGAGAAAGGCGTCACGGTGCTGTCGGTCAACACCTACGACGACCAAGCCGAGATGTGGGTCAGCGCTCCGAGCCTCAGCGATGTGTCGCTGGCAGGCAGCGGCGACTTCACCATCGACAGCGACCTCGTAGGCGAGAGCCTTGGCATCATCTGTATGGGCAGCGGCGACACCAAGACGAAGAACGTGACCCTCACCGATGGCTTCTTGTATCACGTGTCTGGCTCTGGCGATGCCCAGATAGGCACCATCAAGGCAAAAGACGCCAAGTTTTCCATCACGGGCAGCGGTGAAATAAAGAGCGGGTTGGCAGGTGTGGCAAACACGGAACTGACGATTCCCGGCTCTGGCGATGCCAGCCTCAAGTTCGCCGGGTGTGACAATGCCGACGTGACCGTGACAGGCAGTGGCGGCGTGACGCTCTCGGGACAGCTCAAGACCCTCAACAAGCAGGTGTCTGGCAGTGGCGACGTGGAAACGACGGGTCTGAGCCTGGGCAAATGAGAAACGATACATGAAATCATAAACCAATCAAAGAAGTTTTGTATATGGCATTCAGCAACGACAAGGCCATCTACCTGCAGATAGCCGACCGCCTCAGCGACGAGATCTTGGCGGAGACCTACAAGGCTTTCGACCGTATACCGAGCGTGCGAGAATATGCCGCCAAGCTTGGTGTGAACGCCAACACCGCCGTGAAGGCATACGACCAACTGGCGCAGGAAGGCGTGATTTTCAACAAGCGTGGTCTCGGATATTTCGTGGCGGAAGACGCGCGGCGACACATCAAGGACACGCGCCGCACCGCTTTCATGAAGACCGTGCTGCCGGAGATGGTGAGGCAAATGAGACTGCTCGACATTGGCTTGGACGACATAAAAGAGGCGTTCGGCGCCACGAAAGCATAATGGCAACAGGACCGAAAGCAATAGCATGACATGAAAAAGAATAGCATGATACTGATGGGCGCGCTGCTCGCTTGCACCGTGGACGCCATGGCGCAAGCCAGCAACACCGCCAAAAACTCCGACGGCAAGCTCCAGACCGACTCCATCTGGAAGGACGTGGACCTTGGGGCGGTGAGCGTGGTGGCATCGAAGCCGCTCATCAAGATGGAGACCGACAAGATGACCTACAACGTGGCGGACGACGCCGAGGCAAAGGCTTCCACCGTGCTCGACATGTTGAGAAAGGTGCCCATGGTGGTGGTGGACGGACAAGACAACATCACCGTGAACGGCTCGTCAAGCTTCAAGGTGTATGTAGACGGCAAGCCCAACCCCATGTACACCAACAACGCCTCGCAGATATTCAAGGTCATGCCTGCCACGATGGTGAAGAGCATAGAGGTGGTGACCAACCCCGGGGCGAAATACGATGCCGAGGGCACGGGTGGCATACTAAACATCGTGTTCAACAAGCAGCAAAAGGGTGCCGCTGGCGGTGATGCAGCCAATGGGTTCAACGGCAACGTGAGGGTAGCCGGCGGCAACCAAGCGCAACAAGTGTCGGCATTGATAAACGGACAGCAGGGCAAGTTGACATACAGCGCCAACGGCATGATCAACTACCAGCGGATGAACGGCACGACGATCAACTTCGACCGCGTGCAGAAGACCAAGGGCACCGCGACGGATGGCACGTCAGCCGACAGCCACATGGAGTATGAACAAAAGTCGGACATGAAGCAGCCTTCCGGCATGGGCAACATCAGCCTGAGCTACGAGATCGACTCGCTCAGCACTGTCAGCGCCACGGCTGGGTTGATAACTTTCAAGCAGAAGCTCAATGGCCAGCCCCAGACACGGATGTATGGAGGAATATTCGGAAAGGGCTTCGCTTACGGCAACGAGATGCGGCAGGACGTGGGCACGAAGGCGTTCAACGGGAGCGTGGACTACCAGCGCTTCTGGAACAACGACCGCAAGAGCTACATGATACTGAGCTACCTCTTCGGCAACTCGCTCGCGCACTCAAACGATTACACCTTCTACGGCGACGTGAGCGGCGTGACGGGCATTCAGCTCCACGACCTTCGCTCCAACAACGAGACGCGGGCAACGGAACACACACTGCAGGCCGCCTTCACGCAGGCGCTTGGCACCAAGCACACCCTCAACTTCGGCGCGAAGTTTATCGACAGGCTCAACAAGGCCGACTCGAAGTATTACGACATTGCCGACGACCGCTCGGAGACGTACAACCCTGCCAACAGCGTGGAATACAACAACACGCAAGACATTCTTGCCGCCTACGCCGAGTGGAAGGCACAATGGGGGAAACTTGGCTCGGTGCTTGGCAGCAGGTATGAGTACACTTGGGAGAACGTGAAATACAAGTTGGGCAACGGCAGCGACTTCAAGAAACACTATGGCGTGCTCGTGCCAAGCGCGAGCCTGAGCTATGGCATAGCGGCGGGCATGAACATCGGCATGAACTACAACATGAGAATCATGCGCCCGGGCATAAGCTACCTCAACCCCTATGTGGACCGCAGCAACCCCACCTCGCTGTCTTACGGCAACTCAAACCTCGACACGGAGAAGTCGCACACGGTGAACATGGTGTACAACTACTATTCGGCAAAGTTCATGCTGAGCGCCACGGCGGGTTACACCTTATGCAACAACCAGATAGAGCAATACTCGTTTATCGACGACAACAACCTGCTGAACCAGACCTATGGCAACACTGCGAAGAAGCGCGACGCGAGTCTCAACGTGTTCATCAACTGGATGCTGGCGAAGAAGACGCGCCTGATACTTAACGGGCAGGTGAGCTATGTGGACATGCGGAGCAACGCCATGGGCTTGAAAAACAATGGCTGGAGCGCCAACGCCTTGATCAACTTCCAGCAGACCTTGCCGTGGGGCATACAGTGGACGGTGGGCGGCGTGCTTGCCACCAAGACCTACAACCTCCAGGGCTATCAAGGCGGCATGGCGATAGCTTATACCACCTTGTGGAAGGAGCTGGTGAAAGACAAGCTCGACCTCAGCATGACGTTCCTTACCCCATTGAGCGACAAGCTCGACGTCAAGGCAAGGACGCGAAACTCCGACTATGTGCAGAACATGACCGTAAAGGTGCCTATCCGCCAGATAACGCTCAGTCTCAACTGGAAGTTCGGAAACACGAAGAAACTATTCACGACGGCGAAGACAAACATCACCAACGACTTCAAGGAAGAAAAGAGCGGCATACAGACAGGCGGACTCACGGGAGAGTGACATACTATAACGCTTGCAGGGGCGGGCCCTGTGCCCGTCCGCAACCAATATGGACGCATCTACAAATCTGATGCATCGGACCATTCAGGTTGCGGACGGGCACAGGGCCCGCCCCTGCTAAGCATTTATTAATCGTGTAGCCGTTTGAGGATTGCGGCAATGACGTCAGAACATTCTGCCCATCGGTGGACGTCCTCCGCCCATTGGTGGTCTGCCACCGCCCATTGGTGGACGTCCGCCGCGTCCGCCAGGACCATCGTCGGGGCCGTGACCGTCGCGGCGGCCTTGCTTGCCACCGAAGAGGTTGAGGCGGTAGTTGATGTGCAGCATCATGTAGCTGTTGATGGAGTTGTACTCCGTGTCGGAACGCATCGATGCCGTGATGTTTCGGCTCAGGTTGCTCTGCTGGTGCAGGATGTCGTAGAACTGCAGCATGACGGTGAGCGAGCGTCCCTTGAGGAAGCTGTGAGACACCTGTGCGTTCCAAACCAGCTCGTTGGTGTTGAGCGAGTTGTCGGTGTATCCACGGCGAGAGTTCATGTTGAGGTCGGTAGATAGCGTGGTGCCCCATGGAGCCGTGGCGCTGATGCTTCCGCCGTAGCTGTACTGCCAGACGTTGGAGTTGGACGCAGGCTGCAGCTTGTTGTTGGAGTGGCGGTAGTTGAACGCTCCGTTGAGCTCAACCTCAAGCCAAGAGTTGCGGTAGCTGCCGGCGAGACGGTCGCCGACGGTCATGTCGCGCGTGGTGTTCTTTATGGAGTTGGCGTCACGGCTGAGCGAGATATAGCCAACGTTGTTGGAATAGTTGAGGTTGGCGAAGGTGTTGATGTTCCAATATCCGGCAGAGTCGAGAGGCGTGTTGAACATCAGCGCGGAGTTCACGTTCCAGTTGCCGTTGATGTTTTCGGGCCTTGTTATGCGTCCGCCGGTCTTCTCGTTGTAGGTCACCTTGTTGCTGATGCTGTTTTGCGTGTTGTTGAAATCGACGAAGGTCATCACCGACTGCTTGGTCTTCTCGAAGTAGCTGTTGTAGAACAGGCGGAAGTTCTGTTTGAACGACGGCTTCAAGCCCGGGTTACCCGTGGAGATGTTGAGAGGGTCGGAGTCGTCGTAGATGTCGAGTAGCTGTGAGATGCTCGGCTGCGTGGTCGAGGCGCGATAGTTGACGCGCAGGTTGCTTATCTTGTTGAACTTGTATCTGAAGTCGAGGGTAGGGGTGAAGTTGGTGACATTGCGTGTGGTGTCCACGTTCACGCCCTGGTAGTTTTGCACATAGTGGGACCTTTGCGGCTGCATCATCACGCCGGCGTTGAGCTGCCACTTTGTGCGGATCATCCTGAACATGAGCTCAATGTTGTGAGTGTAGTTCTTGTATTCAGAAAAGCGGCTCAGGTTCGTGTCGAGGTAGTCGGTGTAGGGATGCTCCAGACGGTCGAGGTATCCGCCCCAACTGCGGTAGCCGGCTCTGACACCAGAGAAGAAGTCCTCGCCGAGGTTAGAGAAGTCGTATGTGGAGCGGTCGCTCTTGCTGTAGCTGTACTTGAACTGATAGCGCAGTTGCAGGAACGTGCCTTTCCACAGAGGCTCGCTATAAGTGGTCTGCAAGGTGTAGTTCCAGCTCTTCGACGGTGCGAGGTTGTATCGGTTTGTCTGATAAGTGGAGTCTTGTCCCGCGGCATCCTTTACCTGGTACAGGTGCACGTTGTTGGTGGAGAGAGAGTTCGATTCAGAGTTTGTATAGCTCACGTCACCGCGCAGGGTTATGTTGCGTCCGCGGCTGTTGAGCTTTCTGTTGATTTGAAGCATCGCCCCAGCGCTGTTGCTTTTTGAGTAGGTTATGCCGTTGGAGGTATTGGAGTTGACGATGACACCGTTTTGCGCCAAGGTCTTAAACGCTTCCGTGCTGAGAGGGTCAGTCACGTAGCCGTAGGGGTCCTCGTTGAACGATGCTGAAGAGCCGTGGCTCAATCCGTCGCTGTTGCTCAGAGAAAGCGTTGGCCTGAACATGATGTTGGTCATGGAGTCTGGGGTCCACTCCACGCGCGCTTGTGCGTTGAAGTTGTTGCTGCGCGAGAACGACTGGCTCACGTTGTTGGAGAAAGAACCCACGGTGCTGACATAGTTCTCGGAGCTCGACTTGCTCCACGAGTCGCCGTCGCTATGGTTCCATCTCACGCTGCCGTCGATCTTCAGCGTGTCTTTCTTCTCGTAGTTGAGGTTCACGCCAGCCATCTTGGAGGCATTGAGCCCGTTGCGTCCCCTTCCGAAGAATCCGCCACGGCCGCCAAAGCCCATGTCGTTGACATTGTTAGCGTTGCCCATTCCGAACAGCTTGAAGTTGCCTCGCATATAGCCGCCGAAGGCGCGCCCGCTGTAGCGGTCCTTGGTGCCTACGCCCGCGTCGGCGTTGACCATTACGCCCTTGTTCATGCCGGCCTTCACGCCGAAGTCGAGCACCGTTTGCTCCTCGCCGTCGTCGATGCCCGTCACCCTCGACAGGTCGCTCTTCTGGTCGTAGGCTTTCACCTTATTAATAATAGACGTGGGTATGTTTTTCATGGCCGTCTTGGTGTCGCCGGTCATGAACTCCTTGCCATCGATAAGGATTTTCTTCACTTCCTTGCCGTTGATGG
Organism: Escherichia coli; assembly: GCA_963593695.1. GTDB lineage: Bacteria > Bacteroidota > Bacteroidia > Bacteroidales > Bacteroidaceae > Prevotella. The sequence continues at coordinate 56,240 of CAVBBO010000048.1, forward strand.
TTATCTTGCCGTCGTCGCCCACTTCAGCTCCAGGCAGACGCTTCACCAGTTCCTCTATGGTAGAGCCCTCCGGTGTGCGGTAGGCGTTGGCGTTGTATTCGAAGGTGTCTTCCTTCACCACCACCTTTTGTGCCTGTGCCGTGACGGTGGCCTCCTTCAGCATGATGGCGTCGGGTGAGAAACGCAAGGTGCCAAGGTTGACATTGGCCTTCTGCTTGACGCTGACGGCACGTGTGACGGTCTTGTAACCCACGCTCGAAAGTTTGAGGATGTATTGTCCGTCGGCAGGGGCCTTGACGGAGAAGTGACCCTTGTTGTCGGACAAGGCGCCTTCAACGAAAGAGGAATCAGACTTTAACAGTTGGACTGTCACCATGGATACGGCTTCCTTGGTCTGGGTGTCGAGAACAGTGCCCGACACTTCTCGCTTTTGCGCAAACGAGGCGATGGTGGTCATCGCCAATAGCGCAATCAACAGCAGTTTTTTCATTATTATTTTTAATCTCTTGCAATGTTAACCTCCCTTTAGACGAAACCAAGTGAAATAAGTTTAAAAAAAAATCGCGCGAAGGCATTATTAAAACTGCACACGGCAGACGCGAAATGAGCAAAGGCGTGCGGCATTTTATTAAAAAAAGATAATTTATAGCGACTGGCTACCATTATATAGAGTGTTAATGAGTATATTTGCAATTGAACGTTAAGTATGAGTAGAATGAAACAAAGAGTGTTAATTACGCATCAACTTGCCACCGATTTGGCAATGGCCATATCAGAAAGCGAGCACGACAGCATTTTCGTGCTCACGGATGACACCACCAGGAAGCAATGCTGGCCTGTGATAGAGTCGTTTATCTCCATGCGTGGGGCTCATGTCATAACCATTGCCCCGGGCGACATAAACAAGAACATGGAATCGCTTGTCTATGTATGGCGGGAGCTGGAACGCGGCAAGGCCACGCGTCACTCGTTGCTTGTAAACCTCGGCGGAGGCATGGTGACCGACCTCGGCGGTTTCGCGGCATCAACGTTCAAGCGCGGCATAGACTTCATCAACATCCCCACAACGCTCCTTGCCATGGTCGATGCCTCCGTGGGCGGGAAGACAGGCATCAACCTCGACAGTTTCAAGAACGAGGTGGGCGTGTTCAACGAGTCGAAATTCGTGTTGCTCGACACGAAGTTTCTCAGCACGCTCGACGACAAGAACTTGCGTTCAGGATATGGCGAGATGATAAAGCATGGCCTTATCTCCGACACCAAGACATGGGCGGAGCTGCTCAATTTCGACCTTGGCAAGCCCGACCTCAAGCTGTTGCTCTCCATGCTCGCCACATCGGTGAAGGTGAAGGAGCGCATAGTGGAAGAAGACCCTAAGGAGAAAGGCATACGCAAGGCACTCAATTTCGGTCACACCTTCGGCCACGCGTTTGAGAGCCTCTCGCTGATGCGCCATGAGGAGAAAGGCACGGAACCGATACTCCATGGCTACGCCGTGGCCTACGGAATGATCTGCGAGTTGTATCTCTCGGTGATGAAACAGCAGTTCCCGACCGACAAGATGACGCAGACGGTGCAATACATACGTGAGAACTATGGCGTGATGGACATCAGCTGCGACGACTATGACGAGCTTATCAACATCATGCGCCACGACAAGAAGAACACGTCGGGGATAATCAACTTCACGCTGCTGTCTGACATTGGCGACATCCATATCAACCAAACGGCAACCGACGAGGAGATAAAGCAGTGTCTCGACTTCTTCAGGGAAGGTTGACGAAGCCCCCTCATGACGACATAGACTGACAAATTAGGAAATGAAACAGGTTAGACCCAAGAAAAACCTCGGCCAGCACTTCCTGACCGACCTCAACATAGCCAAGCGCATTGCCGACACGGTGGATGCCTGCCCCGACATACCCGTGCTTGAGATAGGCCCGGGCATGGGCGTGCTGACACAGTTTCTCGTGGAGAAGCCGCGTGAGGTGAAGGCGGTGGAGATAGACGACGAAAGCGTGAGATACCTCAACGAGAAGTATCCGAAGTTGCACGACAACATCATTGGCGACGACTTCCTGAAGATGGACTTGCGCCAAGTGTTCGACGGCAAGGCGTTTGTGCTGACGGGAAACTATCCTTACGACATATCATCGCAGATATTCTTCAAGATGCTCGACAACAAGGAACTCATACCTTGCTGCACAGGCATGATCCAGCGTGAGGTGGCGTTGCGCATAGCCTCGAAGCCAGGGTCAAGACAGTATGGCATACTGAGCGTGTTGATACAGGCATGGTATGACACGGAGTATCTCTTCACGGTCGACGAGAACGTGTTCAACCCGCCACCAAAGGTGAAGAGCGCGGTGATACGCATGACGCGCAATGGCGTGGAAGACCTTGGATGCGACGAGACCCTCTTCAAGAAGGTGGTGAAGACGGTGTTCAACCAGCGGCGCAAGATGCTGCGCGTGTCGCTGAAGCCATTGTTCAACAAGGAGATGATGCCGTCGCCGGAATTCTTTGCCAACGACATGATGACAAAGCGGCCTGAGCAGCTTGCCGTGGCCGACTTCGTGGAACTGACAAATCGCGTTGCAAGCGTCATTGGCAAGTAGCCGTAGGCGAAAAGAGGCGGAAGGAGTGGTTTTCTTGGCATTAGCATCAAAAAAACATGACGAGAAACGCGCTCTTTTGGGAAAATTCCCTAAATTTGTAATCGATAAAAATAATTAAACCTATTTTTCTTATGATAGACGTTAAAGAAACCTTGAAGAGCGCCGAGGATAAAATGAAGAAGAGCGCCAACTTCCTTGAGACAGAGCTGTCGCGCATTCGCGCCGGCCGTGCCAACCTTGCCATTCTCGACTCCGTGAGAGTGGTGTCGTATGGCCAAGCCGTGCCATTGAACCAAGTGGCGGCACTCCAGGTGCCAGACGCGCGTACGATAACAATACGTCCATGGGACCGCAAGGCCATCAAGGATATAGAAAAGGGCATCATGGACTCTGATGTTGGCATCACGCCTGAGAACAATGGCGAGATGGTGATCCTGCGTTTGCCACAACCAACCGAGGAACGACGCAAGGAGCTCGTGAAGCAATGCAACAAGATTGGCGAGCAGGCCAAGGTGCAAGTGAGAAACGCGCGCGCCGAGTACAAGGACAAGCTCAAGAAAGCCATAAAGGACGGCCTGTCGGAGGATCAGGAGAAGGACGCTGAAGACAACTTGCAGAAGCACCACGATAAATACATCAAGCAAATAGATGCCCTCCTTGCCAATAAGCAAAAGGAGATTATGACCATTTGATGGCTTGTCGTATTCAATGCGTGGATTAGTAATCAAGAACACGGGCTTTTGGTATAGCGTGCTGACTGAAGACGGTCGCACGGTAGAGAGCAAGGTCAAGGGCAACTTCAGGCTCAAGGGCATACGCTCGACCAATCCCGTGGCTGTTGGCGACCACGTGAATGTGGTCGTCAACGATGAAGGGCAAGGACTCATAACCTCCATTGAAGACCGTCGCAACTACATCATCAGGCGAGCAACCAACCTGTCGAAGCAGAGCAGCATCATAGCCTGCAACCTCGACCAGGCGTTGCTTGTGGTGACAATAGCGCACCCGGAGACATCCACGGTGTTCATTGACCGTTTTCTGGCTTCGGCAGAGGCCTATTCGGTGTCTGTGGTGATGGTGTTCAACAAGACGGACCTGCTCACCGAGGAAGAACTGCATTACCAACACATGGTGGTGAACCTTTATGAGTCGTTGGGTTATACTTGCCATGAAATATCGGCGGCAACAGGTGAAGGCGTAGAGCCATTGCTGAAGTTGCTGCCCAATAAGGTGACCCTGCTCAGCGGCAACAGCGGAGTGGGGAAGTCTACATTTCTAAATCTCGTGGTGCCAGGTGCCGAGGCAAAGGTGTCCGAGATAAGCGATGCCCACGACACGGGCACGCATACCACGACATTCTCGGAGATGGTGCGCCTTGCCGACGGAGGTTGGCTTATCGACACGCCGGGAATAAAGGGCTTTGGGTCGTTCGACATGGAGCCAGAGGAGATAGGCAGCTATTTCAGAGAGATATTCAAGTTCTCGCACGATTGCCGATTCTCCAATTGTACGCATACGCACGAGCCCGGTTGTGCCGTGCGCAAGGCTGTGGCAGACCACTATATAGCCGAGAGCAGATACGCAAGTTATCTATCCATGTTGCAAGACAAGGACGAGAATAAATATCGTGTGGATAACTATTAATTCCTAAAAAAGGCGTAACTTTGCAAAAAATATTAATTTTCAGGTTTTCATCTTCTCAGTAAATGGATTCTATCAGGGTATTGTTTGAGGGTTCGCAAGCCTATTGGGCTGGCGGAGTCTCCCATTCCATTTTTATCCTCGCCTTGGTCATAACGTTGGGTTTGATCTTAGGAAAGATAAAAGTGAAGAACGTTTCCCTCGGACTCACGTGGGTTTTAATCGTTGGTATTGTTTTCGGTTATTTCAACCTTAACTTGAATGTAGAGCTGCTTCACTTCCTTCGCGAGTTTGGCTTGGTGCTCTTTGTCTATGCCTTGGGCTTGCAAGTGGGTCCAGGCTTCTTCGCCTCGTTCAAGAAGGGCGGTCTGCAGCTCAACATGCTCGTGCTTATCACCATCTTCATCAGCATCTTGACGGCTTTGGGGATTTATTATTTCACAGACACGCCATTTACGGCAATCGCCGGAATACTCTGCGGTGCCGTGACCAACACGCCTGGAATGGGCGGTGCGCAACAAGCGTTTTTCAGCATGAAGGGCGTTGAGAGCCCCGACATAGCCACGGGTTATGCCTTGGCCTACCCGATGGGCGTGGTAGGCGTCATATTGGCATTCATCGTGCTGCGCGTCATTCTCCGTGTCAAGCCAGGAGAAGAGGAGAAGCAAGCCGAAACAGGCGAGGGACAGCCTGAGCTGCTCGCGGTGCGCTCGATAACACTTGAGATAACCAATGACCGTATAGACAACCTCACTGTGGCTGAAGTGAAGCGCATCGTGGGTCGTCACTTCATGATTTCACGCATCATAGACCACGCCAATACTTCTCACAATACCATTGTGAACGGGCAAACGAGGCTGCATCTCAACGATAAAGTTCTCGTGGTGGTGGCTCCGCAAGACGTGGACAGCCTCACGGCCCTCTTCGGCAAGCAGGTGGATGTAGACTGGAGCCAGTTTGAGCGTGAGCTTATCTCGCGTCGCATCATAGTGACACGTCCCGAGCTGCAGGGCAAGACGCTCGTCTCGCTCGACATCAATGGCAACTTCCAGGCTACGGTCACACGCGTCAACCGAAACGGCGTGGATCTCGTGGCTCATCCGCATCTGCGTCTGCAGCTTGGCGACCGCCTCACGGTTGTGGGTTCCGAGCTCTCCCTTAGCAAGGTCGACAAGGTGCTTGGCAACCAGATGAAGCGTCTCAACCAGCCCAATCTCATACCAATATTCGTGGGTATAGCCCTCGGTTGCTTGCTTGCCACTTTGCCAATAGCCATTCCTGGCATTCCTACGCCTGTGCGTCTCGGCCTTGCCGGAGGTCCGTTCATCGTGGCCATACTGATGGGATATTTTGGCCCACGTTACCATCTCGTGACCTACAACACCATCTCTGCCAATATGATGTTGCGAGAGATGGGCATCAATATCTTTCTCGCGTGCGTGGGCTTGGGAGCAGGGCAAGACTTCTTCCACACCCTTGTCAACGAACAGGGATTGCACTGGATTGGCTATGGAGTGCTGATTACGATGCTGCCAATTATCATCGGCGGAATAATAGGAAGATATGCCTTCCATATCAATTACTATACACTCATTGGTGTACTGTCGGGTGGTAATACCAACCCACCGGCTTTGGCGTATGCCAATGACCGCACGTCGAGCGATACGCCCGCGGTGGGCTATGCCACCGTGTATCCTCTTGCCATGCTCGTTCGCATTATCTCCATACAAATTCTAATGATGATATTCTTGTCATAATCATGAATAACAATTATTTTGGGTTCCACAACAAGCCTACGGATAACGAAGAAGAATTGGTAAGTCTCGAAGAGGAGAAAAGTATCCATGAAGAGACAAAAAGTGAAGAACACGCCAACTCGGTGCAGCTCCTCCGCCGCAAGCTCGACTTGCTCGTGCGCACAGGAGCCATGCTCATGTCGAGTAATGCCGACTGCGCGCGAATAATGCGCAACATGAAGCGATGCGAGGCTTATCTTGGACTGCCAGAGGAGTATATTCACATATCCCTCAACTTTAATATCATAATGGTGAACCTCTCCGACGAGACCCACTCTTTCTCTAAATATCAACGAGTGGATTCGCATTGCGTTGAGTTTACCGTGATATCCAAGATCAGCACGATGTTGTGGACGGCAATACGCGAAGACTGGAGCCTTGACCGCTATGAGGCAGAACTTGAGGCCCTGAAGCATGTGCGCAAGCAATACTCGCCATGGATGATAGCCATTTGCGCCGGTTTTGCCTGTGGAGGATTCTGCGTGCAGTTCGGCTGCGACTGGCCGGCTTTCTTCTATGCTTCCATACCAGCTATCCTTGGTTTCCGTTTGAAGATGTATTTGGCGAAGCTTCATTGGAACGGTTATGTGGGCATTGCGATTAGCGCATTTGTGGCGACACTCATATGCTGGCTCACCACATTCATCAGTCTCAATCCAACGCTGGCCTCCGCCTTGCCATCGTTCCTCCACTCTGACACGCCTTACCATCCTCTCATGGCTTGCACGTTGTTCATTGTGCCTGGCGTGCCATTGATCAACTTCGTCACAGACATGGTTTCCGACTATGTGCAAGTGGGACTGACACGTGCCATAATAACGCTCATGACGATCATAGCCATGTCGTTTGGAATAGTGTTTGCCATACAGATTTGCGGCATCGACAACTTTGTGAAAGACTTGTCGATGACACCACACAATAGTTTTATAAACTATGCCATTGCTGCAGCCGTGTCGTCGATGGGCTTTGCCACGATTTACAACACTCCTAAGCGCATCATGCCGGTGCTTGCCATTACGGGCATCCTCGCCGTGTGTACTCGCAACTTCGTGAATCTTGGGCCGTCAAACGGAAACATAGGTCTTGACCAGGGCATTATTATCGGTTCGTTTGTGGGCTCGATGGTGGCAAGCATCATTGCCACGCGTTCACAGCATATACACCACATTCCTCATCAAATTATCGCCATTCCGTCTGTCATACCTATGATTCCAGGCGTGATGATGTATCGTTCGCTCTTTGACTTCATTCAGATGGATGGTGTCGTAGGTGAGCTTACCGTAGCGTTCAATTGGGCCATCAAGGCCTCGCTTACCATATTGTTTATCGCTCTTGGTGTAGCCATACCTAACATTTTCATCCGTCGCCTCATCATGCCAAAGCGCAAGGAGAAACTCCTTCATCTGGTGAAGGAAAGGCACGAGAAACACCACGACATGGTGGATTTGAAAGAGATATAAAAGTTCTTGCAATAGGGTTATCCGGTTGGCGGATAACTCGCAATACGACAAATCCGTGGACACTCAGAGGTGAGATGTCCACGGATTTGTCGTTTGTCATAAAAAGAGAGACCTTGTCGATAGGTCACTTGATATACTCTATCTTGCTTTCGTCACGCTGCTTTGCCTCAGGAGCCTCGTCTGGATATCCTATGGCGAGGACGTAGCAAATCTCATAGTCTTTGGGGAGGTTGAGTTTGGCTACATATGGCTTGCAGGCCTCATTGTCTTGCAAGAAACGGGCGGGGCTCCCCAGGCAACAAGTGCCCAATCCCAACGCCTTGGCTGCAATCATCATGTTCTCGCCCAATAAGCCAGCGTTGAGCAGTCCCCAGCTGTCTCCCTTGGGGGTGGCGACGACAATGATATTTGGAGCGTTGCGATACATGTTCTTGAAGTTGGCGTCACGCTTTACCATTTCGGGCATGGCCTTCTTGAATATCTCCGTTGTCTCCTTAATGAAGTTTTGGTCTTCCACGACGCGCACGGCCCATTGCTGTTGGTTCATGGCGTTTGGCGCGTTGATGCCGCACTTGGCGACGGTGGCTAGTTTCTCGTGCTCAACAGGTTTGTCGAGATACTTACGTATGGAACGCCGAGACATTATAGTCTCTATCACGTCATTGCCTTTTTTGCAACAGTCTTGTGCTTGCCCCATCAGTGGCAGCATCATCAGGCCACAGGCCAACATGGTCTTAATGTTCATCATAATCTATGTTTATGGTTTTCTTTTGGCGCAAAGATAAATATTTCTGAGATATGTACAAACATTTAAATGAAAAATGTTTGGCAGTCTCATGGAAAAGTCGTAGATTTACAACCAAAAGACATTGTGACTCAAAAGGCATATGACTATGCAAGAAAATTACATACGATTCGATTGGGCGATGAAACGCTTGCTTCGCGACAAGGCAAACTATGTGGTCTTGGAAGGTTTCTTGGCTTCGCTGTTGGGCAAGAGGTTCAAGATACATCGCTTCTTGGAGAGCGAGGGCAACCAAGAAGACGAGGAGGACAAATACAATCGCGTAGACATATTGGCGGAAAGCGAGGAGGGCGAGCTTTGTATCATAGAGGTGCAAAACAGTCGTGAGCTTTCTTATTTCCACCGTATGCTATATGGGGTGTCCAAGGCAATCACAGAATACATTGGTTTAGGGAAGCCTTATGAGGATGTGCGCAAGGTGTATTCAATCAATATCGTCTATTTTGAGCTTGGCCAGGGCAAAGACTACGTTTATCACGGAAAGACGGAGTTTGTAGGTTTGCACCAACCTCACGATACCTTGAAATTGTCGGTAAGGCAAAATGAGAAGTTTTTTGGCAACAAAGAGCCAGACGTGATGAAACGAAAGGCGGCAGGCGATTTGTTCCCTGAATATTATGTGCTTAGGGTGAACGACTTTGACAAGGTGGCAACAACACCGCTTGACGAGTGGATAGAGTTCCTCAAGACCGGCAATATAAGTGCTGAGGCCAAGGCCGCAGGCTTGCCGGAAGCTCGTGAACGCTTGCGTGTGGATGCTCTTTCCGACAATGATAAGCAGGCTTATTATCGCCACATGGAGTCGGTGAGGCACATGAAGAGCCTTTTTGATACAAGTCGTGATGAAGGCTATGAGGAAGGTTTGGACATGGGCCTTGCCAAGGGTCTTGCAGAAGGTCTTGCCAAAGGTCGTTCAGAAGGTCTTGCCCAAGGTCGTTCAGAAGGTCTTGCCCAAGGTCGTTCAGAAGGTCTTGCCAAAGGTCGTTCCGAAGGTCTTGCAGAAGGTCGTTTTGAAAGAGCCAAGGAGATAGCCATGCAGATGAAGGCTATGGGCTTAACCACGGAGCAGATTGCGCAGGCAACAGGATTATCTTTGGATGAGATTTAATAATTTGGATGAGATATAATAAAAATTGGGGACGTGCCATAACGACACGTCCCCAATTCGATTATTTATCCCCAAACTTCTTCTGCTATTTTCACAACGAGATCCACTTTTGCCCACTGCTCTTCCTCTGTGAGCTTGTTGCCTATTTCGCATGACGCGAATCCACATTGTGGACTGAGGTAGAGACGGTCGAGAGGAATGTATTTCTCAGCCTCTCTGATGCGTGCGATGACAGCCTCTGGGGCTTCCAGCACTGGTGACTTTGTCGTGACAAGTCCCAATACCACCTTCTTGTCGCCAGATACATATTTCAGAGGCTCAAAGGTGCCAGAGCGTTCGTCGTCATATTCCAGATAGTATGTGCTCACGTTTTCCTTACCGAAGAGGTATGGTGCCACGGGATCGTATGCGCCCTTTGTGGCATAGCATGAATGGTAGTTGCCACGGCAAACATGGGTGTTGATGGTCAATCCCTCAGGCTTGCCCTCAATGGCGAGGTTGTTGACCTGTAAGTATTGCAAAGCCTCGTGCTCGAGGGTGAAGCCTGTGCCAGCCATCGACTTCCAGAAGTCATCGTCAACGATCATGCCCCAAGTGCAGTCGTCAAGCTGTACGGTGCGGCATCCTGCCTCGTATATTTCCTGGAAGAACGTTCCGTATGCCTTTGCGATGTCTTTTATTAGCTCCTCGGTGTTGGGATAGAACTTGCGGGTGTTCTCGCTGTTCTTGCCACGGAACAACTCTGCGAGGAACTGGGCAGGAGCGGGAACTGTTTGCTTTGCCTCTACACCGTCTTCCTCAAATTGTTTCACAAATTTGAAGTCGTTGATGAACGGATGGTTCTCGCCAGATATTTTGCCAGTGAGTCGCAAAGAGCCTTTCGTTGTCTCCTCGCCATGAAACTGATAGCCATGTTCCAGCTCAATGTGCTCCACTCCGTTGAATCCCCACATGAAGTCGAGATGCCAATAGCTACGCCTAAACTCACCGTCGGTGATGAAATGCAAGCCGTGTGCTTTCTGCTTAGCTATGAGGTCGGTGATGAGACGATTTTCGACAGCCCGAAGATCCTCTGTGGAAATCTTTCCCTCTGCAAATTTTGCCCTTGCCTCTTTCAACTCTGCGGGACGAAGAAAACTGCCCACTACGTCTGCTCTGAATTGTTTGCTCATGTTTTTTTCCTTTATTTTATTTGTTATTTGTATGTTCGGTATCGATTATGTGTCACTGATATCGTTGTTGTGAGCGCAAAGGTAATAGGAAGAATTTTTATGGCCAAACATTCTTTGTTATTCGGGAAAATATGCTAATTTTGCAGGAAATGACTATTTTGCACAGAATAATATTCTGCAAAACACAAAGGAAGAGAATATGGCTACACAAGAGAATCTCGATGAAATCGACATTAAGATGTTGAAGCTGTTGCAGCAAAATTCACGTATTACGATAAAGGAATTGGCTGCGAGGGTTCATTTGTCACCGTCTCCGACATTCGAACGCCAAAAGCGTTTGGAGCGGGAAGGGTATGTCAAACGGTATTCTGCCGTGGTCGACCATCATAAGTTGGGCAACCATGTCATCGTGCTTTGCAATATTCGTTTAAAGCAGCACACCCACGAACTGATACAACAATTCATGGACACGGTGCAGACAATAGACCAAATTACGGAGTGCTATAATACCACTGGCGACTACGATTTCTTGATAAAGGTATACGCACGTGACATGAAGGCATATCAAGACTTCATGCTCAACACCTTAGGCAACATCGATTGTATAGGAAGCCTTCACAGTATTATCGTGATTGGCGAAATCAAGGATTCTCATAGTGTTCCCGTGGCGGAGTAGCATCATCGTTGAACCATTAATAATAAAAGGATATGTCGATAAAACTGAAACGCACTGACGAGGAGATGAGATGGAAAACCCTCTCGTCCGAGTATGTGGTAAGAGAACCGTGGATGACGGTGAGAAAAGACAAGCTTTTGTTGCCCGACGGGCGTATCAAGCCCGACTATTGGTCGCTTGAGTATCCAGACTGGATCAATGTCATAGCCACGACAAAGGACGGCCGCTATATTTTTGAGCGGCAATATCGTCACGGCTTGGACATTGTGGCATGGGAAATCCCCGCAGGCGTGATAGAGAAAGGCGAGGAGCCTCTAGCGGCTGCACGGCGTGAGCTCATGGAGGAGACCGGCTTCGGAGGCGGCGAGTGGGAAGCGTTCATGGAGCTTAGCCCCAACCCTTCGACAAACAACAATATCGCCCACACATTCCTTGCCCGTGGGGTGGAACGTGAGGGCGAACAGCATTTTGATGCGACAGAGGACATAGATGTCTATTTCCTCACCGCCGATGAGGTGCGTGGCATCCTTGATCGTGGCGAGGTGGCGCAGGCTATGATGGCTGCCCCTCTTTGGCGTTTAGCAGCAACCCTTGGTCTGTGATGGTGATGAGGTGACGCTTGTAGAGGTCACCAACGGCTTTCTTAAACACTTTCTTGCTCACTTGAAACGTGCGTTTTATGTCATCGGGCGCGCTCTTGTCGCCAAATGGGCACTTGCCCTCGTGGGCCTTGATCCACTCGAGCAGGGTATCGGCGAAGTCGAGGGTCTGCCGTCTGCCAGTTGGCTGGAGCATGATGTCGAGCTTGCCGTCGGGGCGTATCTTCTCCACGTAGCCGTCGAGACGGTCGCCCGTCTTCACGTGTTGAAATATCTGGTCCAGGTAGACGAGTCCTTGGTAGCGGTTGTTTACGATGACCTTGAAGCCTAAGTCGGTCTTCTGCCACACCAGCAACTCCACCTTCTGCCTCTCCTTCAACTTGCTGTCTTTGGCCGATTCTATATACTTGTCGACCTTTGCCGTCGCCATAATGCGGTAGCTCTCGTCGTCAACATGGATATAGACAATGTAAGGCTCACCCATCTCCATTTTTTTCTTCTGCTCGCGAAAGGGGCAGAAGAGGTCTTTCATCAATCCCCAGTTAAGGAAAGCGCCGTATTTGTTTACCCATGTGCAGTCGAGGCACGCGAAGTCGCCCACCTTGGCTATTGGGGTTTCCGTGGTCGCTACGAGCCGCTCTTCTTGGTCGAGATAGACAAAGCACCTCACTTCGTCGCCCACCTTTGTGTTCTCGGGCACATATTTCTTTGGCATGAGGATGTCGCCTTCCCGTCCTCCGTCAAGAAACACGCCGAAGGTTTCCTTGCCTCCTGTGGAATGTGGGTTGTCGCGTTGCGCGAGACGTGTGACGGTGAGCGTGTTGAAGTCGCCCAAGTGCAGGGTTGTGTGGTCTTTTTCCATGTTTTTTTAGTTGTTTCTTATGGGTGGGCGGCTATTGATGCCGCCCTTGCCATTTTATAATGTTATCTCGCCAGAGCCATAGCACTTGTGGTGGTCGGCATCATATACCACGCAAAACTGTCCTGGTGCAACGCCGTGGATGGGATCGTCGCTGTGTATGACGAATCCGTCGGGTGTGGCTTCCACGCTTGCCGTGTGGCAGTCGGGTGTGTGGCGTATCTTGAACGTCACTCGCTCGGGCAGCGACGACACGCCTTCCGTAAGGAAGTCGAAGCCGTGGATGGTGAACACGTTCTTGTAAGCTGTCTTGGGATCGTAGCCATGGCTGACGTAGAGGATGTTACTCTCCGCGTCTTTCTTTACCACGAACCAAGGCCCGCCTCCGAGGCCAAGCCCTTTGCGTTGGCCAATGGTGTGAAACCAGTGGCCTTTGTGCTCGCCAATCTTCTTGCCAGTCTCCAGCTCTATGACGTTGCCAGTCTTCTCGCCTACATAGCGGCGGATGTATTCATCATAGTTGATGTTGCCGAGGAAGCAGATGCCTTGCGAGTCTTTGCGCTTGGCGTTGATGAGGTGCTCGCGCTCGGCTATTTCCCTTACCTCGTTTTTCACGTAGTGACCAATGGGGAACACGGCTTTCTTCAGTTGCCATTGGAATATCTGCGCGAGGAAGTCGGTTTGGTCTTTCACAGGGTCGGGACTTGTGGTCAGCCATTTCTTGCCGTCGATCCACTCCGTTTGCGCGTAGTGGCCAGTGGCAATCAAGTCGTAGTCGTGTCCCATCTTCTCGTCGAACGCGCCAAACTTTATCAACCTGTTGCACATCACGTCGGGATTGGGCGTGAGACCGGCCTTTACCTTGTCCATGGTGTAGCGGGTCACCTGCGACCAATACTCCTTATGGCAGTCCACCACTTGCAACTTGCAGCCGTACCTTGTAGCCACGGCCGTAGCCATTTCCAAGTCCTCCTCAGAGCTGCAGTCCCACTCTTCTTTCTCTTCGGGACCTATCTTTATATAGAAACAGTCGGGGTGGAGCCCATGCGATGCAAACTCGTAGACCACCACAGAGGAGTCTACGCCGCCACTGAGCAGCACCGCTATGCGTTTGTCGCTTATCTTGTCGTAATCAATCATGGCTGACGCTTTTCTTCTTTTTCCTTATTCTTTTCCTGTTTCTCCGTTTCCAGTCGTTTCTCTTCCATGACCCTGTTGTAGGCATCCACTATAGGATCGCCTGTGACATCCATCTCCTGGAATTTCTGTCTCACAGATTTCAAGTGCTTGCGGTCGCGTCTGCCGCGACGGTCTATGAGTTTGGCGAAGTCGAAACTATAGCTTATGGCGCCTCTGGCAGGATTAGGCAACGGCTGGCTGCCAAGTCCCTCCTTTACATTTTGGTTGATGTTGTTCTTTCCCCACACGGTCACCTCGCTTATGGCGGAGCCCGATGGTATGAGAGCTGTGGTGTCTTTCATTTCGCTGGCTATCAGCCGTTCCGGAATGTAGTTGTGCTTAAACACCGTCAGCGTGTCGAACGCGGCTGGCACATGGCAGATGCCGCGCCAGTTGGTCGTGTCGCGGTAGCCGTTTTTCGTGCTTACAATAACGCCACGCATTGGAACCTTAGTCTCAATGTCGATGACAACGAGCTTCTTGCCTCGTGTCTCCTGGGCGTGAGCCTCGCAGAAAGCCATGAGAAAAAGCAAAAATGAAAGGATGTATCTAAGCATAAGCAAGAATGTTTAAAAGATGCCGTGTGCCTTGTATTATTTGGCAATCTCGTCCCAGTCGTTGAGCAGCTCGGTAAGTCTTTGGTAGAGCAGGTTGGGTTTCTCGACGAGCAGGTCGCTGTCGGGCAGTGGGCCGCTGTTTATGGCAATGGTGAAACACCCTGCTGCCACGCCACTCCTCACGCCCAATGGCGCGTTTTCCACCACTATGCCTTGCCAGGGTTTCAAGTCGCCTGCCTTTCTCAATCCTGAGAGATAAGGGTCGGGCGCTGGCTTGCCGTGGTCAACATCGAAGGCTGTGGTTATGTGGTCAGGCGCGAGCCATTGGCCGAAGTCGTGGTTGAGGCGGGCTATCAGTGGCTTTTGTGCGCTGCCCGTGACCACGTTTACCGTCATGCCTGCGTCGGTGATGCGCTGCATGAGCTCTTTCACGCCGTCGAATATGGGCGCTTCTTTCATGTTGTGGAAAATGTCGCTCTTCACCGAGTACATCTCCATGGCCTTCTCGTCTGATATGTCGATGCCCTTTTGCCTTTTCACGAGCATCTTCACGGTGTCGAATCCACGCGCGCCCTCGGTGGCGTAGGAGTCGTGTGCCGTCATGTCGATGCCGAATCGCGCCATGGCCTCCTGCCAGGCAATGGCATGGTGGGGCATGGAGTCGTAGAGCACTCCGTCCATATCGAAAAGCACGGCCTTGGGGCGAAAAGCCGCCCCTGAGGTCGTGTTATAATCGGTGATGGCTTTTTTTATGTCCATCATGTTTGTCATGTCAAGATTATTTCTCAGCCTCCAAGCGCTTCTTGATGGCCTTTGTCTCCTCCTCGTATCCAGGCTTGTTGAGCAGAGCGAACATGTTCTTCTTGTAAGCCTCCACGCCGGGCTGGTTGAATGGGTTCACCTCTTCCAAAAGACCGCTGATGCCGCAGGCCTTCTCGAAGAAGTAGATCAACTGACCGAGATAGTAGGCGTTCAGCTCCGGAACGTTGACCAAGATGTTTGGCACGCCACCGTCTACGTGCGCCAAGCGTGTGCCGAGCTCTGCCATCTTGTTGACCTCATCCACGCGCTTGCCCTCAAGGAAATTGAGGCCGTCGAGGTTCTCGTCGTCGTGAGGGAAGAGGAGCTTCTCGTTAGGAGTCTCCACGCTGATCACTGTCTCGAAGATGCTGCGCTCGCCCTCTTGGATCCACTGGCCCATAGAGTGGAGGTCGGTGGTGAAGTCGCAGGCTGCAGGGAAGATACCCTTCTGGTCCTTACCCTCACTCTCGCCGTAGAGCTGCTTCCACCACTCGGCGAAGTAGTGCAACTTAGGCTGGAAGTTGCAGACAATCTCGATCTTCTTTCCAGCTTGTGTGTAGAGAGCCTGACGGGTAGCAGCATAGATGGCTGCAGGGTTCTCCTCGAAAGCCACGTCCTTGCCGCAAGCCTTCTCCATGTCGGCGGCACCAGCCACGAGCTGCTTCACATCGAAGCCAGCCACGGCGATAGGCAACAGGCCTACAGGAGTGAGCACAGAGAAGCGACCACCCACGTTGTCGGGGATGATGAAGCTCTTGTAGCCCTCCTTGTCGGCGCAAGTACGTGCAGCACCCTTCTTGGCGTCGGTCACGGCAACGATCACGTCCTTGGCCTCGTCCTTGCCACGCTGGTCCTCGCACTGCTTCTTCAAGAGGCGGAAAGCGAGGGCGGTCTCTGTGGTAGTGCCAGACTTTGAGATATTGATGACACCAAACTTCTTGTCCTTCAAGTATGATGTCAGCTCATAGAGATAATCCTCACCGATGTTGTTGCCGGCGAAGAGGATGGTTGGGTTCTTCTTGTCGTTCACGAGCCAAGCGAAAGAGTTGCCGAGACCTTCGATGACGGCACGGGCACCGAGGTAGCTGCCGCCGATACCTGCCACAACTACCACCTCACACTTCTCGCGCAGTGTGTTGGCAACAGCCTGAATCTCATCCAGGAAAGCTGGAGTGATGGAAGATGGCAAATGCAGCCATCCCAAGAAGTCGTTACCTGCACATGTGCCGTTCTCAAGAGCCTCCTGAGCGGCCTTTACCTTAGGCTCGTAAGCCTTCACTGCACCCTCTGCGAGGAATGATGCAGCCTTCGTAATGTTTAAGCTGATACTTTTCATTTTTTCTTCTATCTAAATGAATCTGTTAAAAGTTTTATTTCGATTTGCGGACTGATGCGCTCGTACAATATATTATATACGGCGTCGAGTATCGGCATATTGACGTGCATGTGGCGGTTGATTTCCTTCATACACTTGGTGCCGAAATACCCCTCGGCTATCATCTCCATCTCTATCTGCGCACTCTTCACGCTGTAGCCCTTGCCTATCATCGTGCCGAAAGTGCGGTTGCGGGAGAAATTGCTGTAGCCAGTCACGAGCAGGTCGCCGAGATACACCGAGTCGTACATATTGCGATCGATAGGGTGGACAGCGGTGAGGAAGCGGTACATCTCCTGTACGGCGTTCGACATGAGTACCGCTTGGAAGTTGTCGCCATACTTTAGTCCGCCACAGATTCCGGCAGCGATGGCATAGACGTTCTTCAGCACCGACGAGTATTCGATGCCTATCACGTCGCTGGATGTCTTGGTCTTGATGTATTCGCTCGACAGACAGTCGTTGGCGAAGGCGCGGGCCTTGTCGGTGTCGGAGCACCCCACGGTAAGGTAGCTCAGTCGTTCCAGTGCCACTTCCTCTGCATGGGAGGGGCCGCCGATGCAAGCCAAGTTCTCGTAAGGCACGTCATACACCTGGTGGAAATATTCCGAGCAGACCAGGTTCTCGTCGGGCACGATGCCTTTGATGGCGGTGATGATAAACTTGTCGCTGATGCGTGTCTTGAGCTTCTTGAGATGATTCTTCAGATAAGGTGACGGGGTGACGAATACGAGCGTGTCGTAGTTCTGTACGATTTTATTGATGTCGGAGGAGAAGAATATCTCATCGACATCGAATCGCGCCGACATCAGGTAAGCTGGGTTGTGACCCATGCGCTTGAAGTCCTCGATGCGGTCGTCGCGACGCATATACCAGCCGATGTGGTGAGTATGTCCCACCACTATCTTGGCTATTGCCGTAGCCCAGCTACCGCCGCCAATTATCGCTATTTTACCGCAAGTGTACACTTTGTGTTTAATGTTAAGTGTTAAATGTTAAATGTTAAATGGGGCATACGCCCTCATAGCAATGTTGAATGTTGAGTGTAAAGTTAGGCTTGCGCCCTCTATGTTAATGGCTCTGAGGTTGGAGTTTCTTTGTGATGGATGTAAGGAGGCTTGCCAACTCTTTAGAGTCATTATAGATATGTATTGGCTTTCATCTAAGAAATCGGTTCGATGAAGCAATCTTATCCAATATTGAGTCTCTTTACATTCTTTCAAAGAGATATAAACCTTAGAGGCGAAGTCTGCCTTGCTAATAGCAGACTGAGCCTCTGAAATGTTTGCTCCAATGCTTGTGCCACAGCGAAGTAATTGTTTGCTCATGACGTACTCTTTCTTTTCAGAGCATAGCCACTTGTATAGATTAACGATGCGTACAGCAAAGTCCATACTTTTATTCGTAAGCAAATCTCCTGCTTCGCTCATAATTTAACATTTAACACTTAACATTTAACATTGAGAAGTTCAAGCTTGGCTACGCTCGATCCAAGATTGGACCTCGTCCAAGCTTGGGCGTTCGTAGCCGAGCTTGTACTTCTTGTTGATTTCGCCGATTTTCTGTTGCAAGCCTTGCGCCTTCTCGTCCTTGATGTCGGAGATGAGGTTGAAGCCGGCCTTGCGGAGAACGTATGCCCAGTCCTCTGGCACGCCAATCTCAGCCCACTCCTTGATGCTGCTCTGAGGCATCTTCTTCTCAGGCTTCATTTGGGGGAAGAGCAATACTTCCTGGATGTAGGTCTTGCCGGTCATGAGCATGGTGAGGCGGTCGATGCCGATGCCGATGCCCGATGTGGGAGGCATACCATACTGGAGGGCACGGAGGAAGTCCTGGTCGATGATCATCGCCTCGTCGTCACCCTTGTCGGCGAGCTTCATCTGGTCGATGAAACGCTCCTCCTGGTCGATGGGGTCATTCAGCTCGGAGTAGGCGTTGGCAAGCTCCTTGCCGTTCACCATCAGCTCGAAACGCTCGGTGAGGCCTGGCTTGCTGCGGTGCATCTTGGTGAGTGGAGACATCTCCACAGGATAGTCGGTGATGAAAGTAGGCTGGATGAAGGTGCCCTCGCAGAACTCACCGAAGAGCTCGTCGATGAGCTTGCCCTTGCCCATGGTCTCGTCCACGTCCATTCCCTTCTCCTTGCAGAAGTTGCGAATCTCTTCCTCTGTCTTGCCGTTGCAGTCGAAGCCTGTCTTCTCCTTGATGGCATCGAGGATAGGCAGACGGCGGTAAGGGGCCTTGAAACTCACGATCTGACCGTCAATCTCACGCTCAGGCTTGCCGTTGACGGCGATACAGATGGTCTCCAGAAGCTGCTCTGTGAACGACATCATCCAGTTGTAGTCCTTGTACTGCACGTAAAGCTCCATGCAGGTGAACTCTGGGTTGTGGTTGCGGTCCATTCCCTCGTTGCGGAAGTTCTTGCCCATCTCATAGACACCCTCGAAGCCGCCCACGATGAGACGCTTCAGGTAAAGCTCGGTGGCGATACGCATGTACATATCCTGGTCGAGTGCATTGAAGTGGGTGATGAACGGACGGGCCGATGCACCACCGGCGATGCTCTGCAGGGTAGGGGTCTCCACCTCAGTGTAACCTGCGTCGTCGAGGAACTTGCGGAGTGTGCGGATCACCGTGGCGCGCTGGAGGAAGGTCTCCTTCACACCGTCGTTCACCACGAGGTCAACGTAGCGTTGGCGATAGCGCAACTCTGGGTCGTCGAACTTGTCGTAGGCCACGCCGTCCTTATACTTCACGATAGGCAGTGGCTTGAGGCTCTTGGAGAGCAGGCACAACTCCTTGGCGTGAACGGAAATCTCGCCAGTCTGTGTGCGGAATACAAAACCCTTCACACCGATGAAGTCACCGATGTCGAGGAGCTTCTTGAATACGATATTATAGAGGTCCTTGTTCTCGTCCGGACAAATCTCGTCACGGGCGATATAGACCTGGATCCTTCCCTTGGAGTCCTGCAACTCGGCGAAGCTTGCCTTGCCCATCACGCGGCGGCCCATCATGCGGCCGGCGATCACTACCTGGCGTGGCTCGTCCTCATCCTTGAACTCAGCCCTGATGTCGGTGCTGAAAGCGTTGGTTGGAAACTCTGCTGCTGGATAGGGGTCGATGCCCATCTCGCGCAACTGTTGCAGGCTTTGGCGGCGGCCAATCTCCTGCTCACTCAACTCTAAAATATTCATGTTTGATCGAAAAATTATTCTTGCCGATTCTTATTATATATGTGCAAAATTACGAAATTATATTAATATAAAGAACATATTGACATAATTTAGCCATATTGTGGGCCTTCGCTATTTGGCAGTCTACAGTTTCCTGTGGATCACGGTGCCGTTGGCTTGATGGGTGGCGAGCACCAGCACTTCGGCAATCTGCACGTGCTCGGGCGCGCTTGCTGCGTAGAAGGCCACGTCGGCAATGTCGTCGCCACGAAGCGGCTCTATGCCACGGTAAACGTTGTCGGCTCGCTCGTCGTCGCCGTGGAAGCGGGTGTTTGAGAAGTGGGTCTCCACGAGTCCGGGCTTGAGGTTGGTCACGCGCACCTTGGTGTGGGCCACATCGATGCGCAGGCCGTCGCTGAGGGCCTTCACTGCCGCCTTGGTGGCGCAATAAACGCCACCGCCGGCGTATGCCGCGTCGCCGGCAACGCTGCCTACGTTTATCACGTGGCCGTGGTCGCGCTCCACCATGCCGGGCACTATGAGACGCGTCATGTTGAGCAGGCCTTTTATGTTGGTGTCAACCATCTCGTCCCAATCGGTGAAGTCGCCCTCGTATTCGGGTTCCAGCCCGCGGGCGAGTCCGGCGTTGTTTACCAGCACGTCGATGGCTTTCCATTCTTCGCCAAGCGACTCCACGGCCTTTGCGGTCTGTGCCCTGTCGCGCACGTCGAAGCAGAGCGTGAGCACGGCCGTTCCCTCGGTCTCCAACTCCTTCTTTATCTCGTCAAGACGCTTGCTGTTGCGTCCGGTGATGATGACATTGTAGCCGCCCATGGCGAAACGGCGCGCGCAAGCCTCGCCTATTCCGCTTGTCGCTCCTGTGATAAGTGCAATTTTCTTTTTCATGCGATTTGTTGTTTAAATGTTTTATTATATTTGTTATTTCCTTGTTAGTTTCAAGTCTGCCAGCAACACAGCAGTTTCCTTTTCTTCCCGTGGTGCGTTCTTACGCTTCCATGCCACAACAAACCTTGTGGTTGCCGATAGTGGACTATAGCCCATGTCTTTAAGTATCGTTAGTCGTTCACGCATTGCCGCAGAAAACTCAGCTACGGTTTTGCCGTAAGCATTGCGTAGGGTATAGTAGTCACATTGTAATTTGTCGCCACTTTGCAAGGACAGTACATCTTTGTGGCAATACTTGAAAAAGTTAAGATTCACGTCCTTGTGTGACATTTGAATCACAATTTCATTAGGCATGTTGTAAGACTTGTGGTCGGTAGTATGCACTGCTGTTCTTACGCTGTCGAAAGCCCATCCGTTAGTGTGTATAGACAGGTGCAGCCGTGCGCGAGTCATGGCTACGAAATAGCAACGCATCCGCTCGGCAGTCAATTTGTGCCTTTCGTCTATGAGCATAAACACGTTGTCAAACTCGCGCCCTTTCGCTTTGTGTATGGTTGACACGATGATCTCGTCAATGGAAGTGTCACAGAAATCTTCGACGTTCGATTCGAAGAGGTATTCGCCGAAATCGCTGTAGTACTTGTCCTTGTTGGTTTTCTCAAACAGTTCCACGCATCTGCGGAGATAAGGTAGAGCCGTGCTTCGCTCGTATTTTGCGAATGTCTTGTTCTTGGCTTCCGTCCATGCCTCGTCACTTATTATGGGTGAAGTCTTGTGTTTGACGATACACTTGGTGAAGTATCTAACTTCTGCAAGATTGCAGAAGCGCAAGCCGCCTGTTGTCTGTATGAGTTTTGCCGAGAGGCCTTGATGTCGTAGTAAGGCCATGACGGTAACCGCCTCCTCATTGGTCTGCGTCAGTACGCATGAGGTGCCATTGAACTGGCTTTTAATGATGTCTTCTATCAAAGGGTAGTATATATACCGTGAACTGTGGTGAGTGATGCGCACGGAACCCTCTTGCTTGCTCATAGAGACGATGGGCGACTGCTTCAGTCGGTTGCCTATTAGCCTAACAAACTCATTGGCGGCACCCACTATCTTTCTCGCACTGCGGTAGTTCTCGGTCATCTCGACAAAGTGTCCGCCACGCTCACGGCTCAGGTTATACATGTGTTGTGGGTCGGCATTGGCAAAGCCGAAGATGCATTGGTCATCGTCACCAACGGCAATGACACGCATGTCCTCGTTGTTGTGCATGAGCGCACTCAACAGATGGTATGAATCTGCGTTCATGTCTTGTGCCTCGTCAATCACAAGCACGGTCTTGCCTATGTGGCTTTGTTCCACCTCGCCCTGCTCAATCATTTCGGCAGCCCTTGCCACCACACCGTTCACATCGTCAAGATTACCTATGCGTCCGAGCAGTTCGAAGCAATAGGAATGGAACGTCATTATGTCGACAAAGTGAGCCGCATTGCCTATGAGCTGCATTAACCGTTGCTTGAACTCGGTGGCTGTGGCACGCGAGAAGGTGAGCATGAGCAGTTGCTCATGCTTCACGTCCTCAAGCAGAAGCAGCGATGCCAACTTATGCACCAACACGCGTGTCTTGCCGCTGCCCGGTCCGGCTGCCACCACTATGCAACGCGACTCGTGGTCGTTGACGATTTCTTGCTGCCGGACGGAGAGTTCGTTGAACAATTGCTTGAACTTCGCTGGACTGACGTTGCGCTCTATTTCACGGGCGCGGTCGCCCTTGAAATATTTGTCGACGAAGAGGCGGTAGTCCATGTTGAAATAGTCATGTACATAGCGCAAGGCGGCGTTGTAGTCCTCCACCATAAGGTTGGCGTATTCACCGACAATATGTATTTGCTGAATCTTCTGCTTGTAGAACTCGTTGAGCATGCGGTAGTTGTCCTGCTTGTAACGCACGCGGTTGTCCATCTGCAGGCGATTGATGGTCATGGCGTTGTAGAGTACGAGAAAACCACCCTCCAGTTTCAAGGCACCTATCTTAGAAAGATACAGCAGAGCCTCCTCCACATCCTCTATTTTTAGCTCTTCGCCGCCGTGGAATAGCGAGCGCCCTTTGGCATTGACATCGCTAAGCAGTTCCACCACAGAGAAGTTTAGCACACCATTCGCTCCTGCTACATCTGCGTTTGCTGCGTGAGCATAGAGCCATTTTACAGTGAATCGGCAGACACCCAGCCGCTTCTCAAAGCGCGTGAGCGTGCACTCCATGTCTGCCTGACGGCTTATTATCAGGTTCTGCGCTCCTTGTTCGTGCTTGTACGTATAGTTCTTTATAGCAAGGAAATAGAGCAGCGTGCGTATGTGTTTTTCGGTCGATAACTCCAGTCCGTCGCGCACAGCCTTGTCGTTGAGTTGCTTGTAGGATATGCGCAACGCTTCGTCTGGGATGTTGTTCAGCACATACTGCTCCAACCTGGCAAAGTCCTCGAGTATCTGCATTGCCTTGCGTTCGTTGCCCACATCCTGCATGAAAGCCGAGATGTCCTTAGTATCGCCGAGTATGCCCTCCTGCCTCATTCGACCGACAGCCGACACTACGTCGTGTTTGCTCATGCCAAGAATGTCGGCAAGGTAGTCAATGCGTGATTCCGCTTCGGCAGCCTTCCCGCGTTTTATGTATTTCTGTGAAATGAGCGACTTTATTATCCTCACCGCCTTTTCCACCTCCTCCTTGTCGAAGAGTGACGACGAGGCTATGCGCTGCCGGGCCTCGTCCATGTTGCGCACGGTGATGCCTGTGGCATATACATGCGGTACATTGTTGCCGCGCTCTATGTAGCCGCTCTGCTCAAGGGCGGCAAGGGCTGTGCGCACACGTGTCTCTATATCCGACACCGAGTCGTCCCATCCAGCCTGCCGGGCTATCTCAAGAGCCGAGCAGCACAGGCGTGGACGGTTGCGCGTTGCCTTCTTCACCGCCTGCCACACTTGCTGTATCTCGCTTATGCTAAGCTTTGTCTGGTTGAGCAGGATGAAATGCTTGTCGAGGTCATTGTCGGCGTAGAGCACGAAACAACGTGCAGAGAGCGAAGGATCGCGTCCGGCGCGTCCTGCTTCTTGTATGTAGTTCTCAAGCGAGTCGGAAATGTCGTAGTGCACCACCAGCCCTACATCGCTTTTGTCCACCCCCATGCCGAATGCCGATGTGGCAACAATGATGTCTACATCGCCCGACATAAAGGCATTTTGGTTCTTTATCTTGTCGTCGGGCTGCATCTTGCCGTTAAACGGCAGAGCCTTCATTCCGTCGCGTGACAGTCGGTATGCTAGTTCGATGGTGCGCTTGGTGCGTGATACGTATATTATGGTTGAACATGCACTCTCGCCAAGCAATTCGCGCAGCTTGGCGTACTTTTCGTCGTCTGAATCGACGTGAATGACTTTGTATTGCAGGTTCTTACGCGATGCCGACGAGGCGAATATCTTAAGGTCTGTTCCGAGCCAATGACGAAAGTAGTCGCAGATGTCCTGTACTACCTTCTGCTTTGCCGTTGCCGTGAAGCACGACACGGGTATTATGTTGCCACGCTTGCGCTCTTGGTATTTCTTGATAAACTTGCCAATGTAAAGATAGTCCACGCGGAAGTCCTGACCCCACGCCGAGAAACAATGTGCCTCGTCTATTACAAACCTGACTACATTGCGGGCCAGAAGAATACGTTCGACAGTGTTCGAGCGCAGCATTTCGGGAGAAATGTAGAGCAGCGAGGCATCTCCACTCTGCACACGCTCAATGGCGAGCGAGCGCGAGATAGGGTCGAGCAGCCCGTTTATTGTGACGGCATTGGTCAATCCGCGTGTCTCAAGATTGTCAACCTGGTCTTTCATAAGCGATTGAAGCGGGGAGATGACCACGGTCAGTCCGTGAGCCGTGCGTCCGTCCATAAGGGCAGGAAGCTGGAATGTGAGCGACTTGCCGCCGCCTGTTGGGAATATGGCAAGTAACGGTTTGCCGTCAACTGCCGCCTGTGTTGCGAGTTCCTGAAGAGGCTCGCCGTCGTAGGTGCGGAATGATGAATAGCTAAAGAATTGTTTCAGATTGTAATGTATGTCCAAAAAGCTGTTGCAATAGTCGCATCCGTCGGCACATCTTCGTTGGCGAAGCAAAAACATGATATTTTCCACTTCCGGATAATTGTAGAGCACCCATCCTGGAGTGATGGAACGGTGGTCGCTTGTGTTGACGAGGGCAAGGGCGTATGCCAGTGCGCATGGATGATTAATAGCCATGGTTATGATGTTGGCATTATTGCAGATGCGTCCTGCAAACTGTTTCTTTATAAGTCTTTCAAGCATAGGATAGTCAATGTCTTCAGCAGCGTTGCCGTGGCTACCACGGCGTAGCAGCCGCAAGCTGAAAGCGTTGACCATCGAAAGAAACCCCTCGAATTCTTTTTCCTTGTATAGTAAAGTTGCAAGAATGGTCTGATCGTCTTTCGCCAACTTGTTCCATTTTGTGATTTCATCGAACAACAGGCTGCGTGCTTTCTTGCAGTCGTTTACGGGATTGTTTATTTCGTCAGAAACCAGTTTGTCGTCTTTTACGAGCTTGTGGTATGGCCGTTCAGAAAACAGTAGGGGGGAAATATACAAAGTGTCGACAAGTATTTTTTGCTTTTTATGTTTTTCAAAAGCAGAAGTGTTATCTAAAAGATACTTGGCATCGTGATGCACAATGTTGTGTCCACACACATAGTCAACGTTTTGTAGAAATGCTGCAAGTTCCGTCTTGGATGCGTTGTGCAGCACGGCTCCGTCATGTCGTATAGCTCCAATGTCATGCACTTTGTTATCTTTCACGCTAACTTCTACATCGACAAAGGCATAGTTGTTGACATCACGTTTTGATAGCGCGGTGTAGACATCACTGGCGTTGTCGATTATGTTATCGTCAGACGATTTGTAGTTGCCAAAAAGAAAGTCGAATATAGACATTGGTTAAATCATGCTTTATGACATTGCTATACGCAAATCTACAACATTTTATCCATTTGGCAAAACATATGCATGTTTTTATCATGATTAACGATAAATGTCAGGCTTGACGAAAGAAATGAGCAAAATCATAGTGTCGTTCACGCGACATCGCCCATTCTTTGACACTGAATCATATTTAGAATTGTTTTTCTTTGAGATGTCTGAAAATAGTCGTAAGTTTGCACGACAGTAAAAACAAGATTCCATGAACATAGAAGAGCAAAAGAAAATCATAGAGTCGCAAGAAGGCTTGAGCCGCACGCTTGGCATGGAGTTTCTCTCCACGCCCGACGACGACACCTGCATGGCGCGCATGAAGGTGAACAGCACTAACCGCCAGCCCTTTGGCTTCCTCTCGGGTGGCGCTACGTTGGCATTGGCGGAAAACCTCGCTGGTGTGGGTTCCATGGCGCTTTGTCCGAAGAAGATTCCCGTTGGCATAAACGTGAGCGGAAACCATGTGCTGGCAGTCAGAGAAGGCGACACGGTGACTGCCTATGGCAAACTGCAGCACAGGGGAGCGACCCTCCACGAGTGGCAGATAGACATCAAAAACTCGCATGGTGACCTCATATCTACCGTCCACGTGACAAACTATATCATCTCGCCAAGGAAGAATGACTGACACCAGGTGTATGGACGAGGTGATGTATCGGCTGCCAGACGCGACGGAGTGTCATCGTTTGACAGGCAAGGCATTGAGGCTTGGAGGCATTGGCGACCTTCGTGGCAGGAGCGGTTTCGTGTTCGCCCCGTTTCACGCAGGCATCTCTGCGCCGCTGGCCCTTCTGGACGTGGCAACCCATGAGGTGATGGACGCGGCGCGTGTTGCTGACACAAAGCCTCATGACTTTGCGGAGAAGGAAAGCCGACAAGACTATCGGCGAGCCTTTGGCAGGATGCGGGCGAGGATGGCAGGCACGAGCTTGAAGAAGGTGGTGCTGGCACGTCGTGCCGACATTGACCTGAAGGAGCCGCTTGACGCACACGAGGTGTTTGCAAAGGCGTGTGCGATGTATCCTCACCAGATGGTAGCACTCGTGAGCACCGTGCTCACGGGGACGTGGATCATGGCTACGCCCGAACTGCTGATAGAGAGGCAAGGCGAGAGCTGGACGACCATGGCATTGGCCGGCACCATGGCGACACCAGGGCCGTGGAGCGAGAAAAACATGAGGGAGCAGCGCATAGTGGCTGACTATATTCACGAATGCCTGACGCGTAGCTGCGCTTTCGTAAACCGGCGACCGCCACGCACGGTGACCGCGGCAAGACTCTTCCACCTGCGCACCGATTTTGAGTTCGCTTTGCGCGACGACGCTGATGTTGTGGACGTGCTCAACGACCTTTTCCCCACGCCGGCAGTGTGTGGCATGCCCAAGCAGGAAGCCATGGAGGCAATACTCGATGACGAGGCGTTGGACAGGCGATATTACAGTGGTTTTTGCGGACCGTGGAACATGCCGTTGCCCATATCTTTAGCTTCTCAGAACCATGCAGCTGCCACGGCGCTCTACGTGTCGCTACGCTGCATGGAGATGAAAGGCAAGAGCCTCGGCTTATACGCCGGCGGCGGACTGCTCGACGAGAGCGAGGAAGCCACGGAATGGGAGGAGACGGAGAAGAAGATGCAAACGATGAAGGCGTTGCTCTGACCGTTTGTGGTTAAAAAGACAAAAGACAATAGATGTATTCTGACAAGGAAAACATAAACATACTCACCGCCCTGCTCCTGGCTCATGGCGTGCGCCATGCCGTGGTGTGCCCGGGGTCACGCAATGCGCCCATCACCCACAACCTCTGTGAGGCTCCGGGCATGACGTGCGAGTCGGTGACCGATGAGCGTTCGGCGGCTTTCGTGGCCTTGGGCAAGGCGCAGGCGTTGGGAGAACCCGTGGTGGTGTGCGTCACGTCGGGCTCGGCAGTGGTAAACACCTTGCCGGCAGTGGTGGAGGCATGCTACCAGCATGTGCCTATAATAGTGGTGTCGGCAGACAGACCAGAGGCGATGATTGGTCAGCTACAAGGGCAGACCATGCCGCAGCAAAAGACCTTGGAGGCTTTTTGGGCCAAGGAAGTGAGCTTGCCAGAACCTCACGACAGTGTAGAACGCTGGTATTGCAATCGTTTGGTGAACGAGGTATTGTGCGCAATTGCGCAATCGGGCGGCAAACCGGTGCATATCAATGTGCCAATAAGCGAGCCGCTGTTCAACTTCATCACTCGTGAGCTTCCCGTTGAGCGTTGCGTTAACCTTGTGGACAATCGCCTGTGGCAAGACGAGTTGACAAAATGTTTCCTTGCGAGTGCTCGCCCCATGATTGTCGTGGGGCAGTTGCAAGGCAGTGTGGCTTGTCGTGTTAGCGATGCCATTAAGCGTTTGGAAAAGAGATGCGTGGTCTTTCGTGAGCAGTTGGCCACATACCAAGGAGAGCCTTGCCATTTTGATGAGGCTCTTATTGAGATAAGCGAGCAAGAGGCATACAAGCCCGACTTCATCATCTATATTGGTGACACCCTCGTCAGCAAGCGGGCAAAGCGTTTTCTGCAACATTGCCGTCCGAGCCGCTGCGTGGTGGTCAACGCCACGGGAGAGCTGACCGACGTTACCATGAACGTTACCGACGTGGTGGCTTGCCCCGTTGAGGATGTCGTGAATAGCCTTTGCAAGGAAATGGAAGGCGAAGGCTTTTGTTTAAGTCATGAGGCCTTGGCATTCCGCAACAGGTGGGTTGCGACACTCGAAAGATGGGCGACACATTGCAAGCAGTTTGAGCCAGCCTATTCGCAGATGATGGCCGTCAGGCGGCTATGCGAACTAACCAACGGGCAGGAATGCAGCATACAGTTTGCCAACAGTTCTGCGGTGCGCCTCGGCCAGTTGTATTCCTCCCGCCACATGTATGTGAACCGTGGCGTGAACGGCATTGAGGGCTGTCTGTCCACGGCAGTGGGCTTCGCCTCGGTGAAGGAAGAGCCGGTGTATTGTGTCGTTGGCGACCTGAGCTTTTTCTACGACCAAAATGCGTTGTGGAACGGGGTAGACAAGCGCCACCTGCGCATAGTGATGCTCAACAATGGCGGTGGCGGCATATTCCATCAGCTTAGTGGTCTTGAACGAAGCCCCTACCGGGACGGTTTCGTGTCGGCTGCCCATACTGCGTCAGCCAAGGGCGTGTGTGAGGCCACCGGCGTGGCTTACAAGGCTGCAAGGAATGAGGAGGAGCTGCGTGAGGGCATAAGCTGGATCACCAGCCGGCAAGTCGCGGGACCGCTCTTGCTGGAGGTGTTCACCGATGCCGAGACAGACGCGCTAGAATATAAAAGGTATTTTGAAATAATATAAAAGAAAATGGAAAACAGGGAATGGAAATCGATAGAAGGGTTCGACTTCAAGGAGATACTCTTTGAGGAATACAACCACATCGCCAAGATAACGATAAACCGTCCACGCTATCGCAATGCCTTCACGCCGCTCACGGTGTGGGAGATGAGTCAGGCGTTCACATATTGCCGCGACCGCCTCGGCATTCGCGTGGTCATCCTCACGGGTGCCGGCGACAAGGCTTTCTGCTCAGGCGGCGACATGCACGTCAAGGGAAGGGGCGGATATGTTGGCAACGACGGCGTGCCACGCCTCAATGTGCTCGACGTGCAGATGCAGATTCGCCGCATGCCGAAGCCTGTGATAGCCATGGTAAACGGCTTCGCCATAGGAGGGGGCCATGTGCTCCACGTGGTGTGCGACCTTACCATAGCCTCGGAGAACGCGCGCTTCGGACAAACTGGGCCCAAGGTAGGCTCGTTCGACGCGGGTCTTGGCGCCTCGTATCTCGCTCGCATCGTGGGACAGAAGAAAGCCCGCGAGATATGGTTCCTGTGCAAGCAATACACGGCGCAAGAGGCTCTCGACATGGGACTCGTCAACAAGGTGGTGCCTCTCGACAAGCTGGAGGATACCACGGTGGAGTGGGCGGAGTCAATGATGGAACGCTCGCCGTTGGCCTTGCGTATGATGAAGGCTGGCTTCAACGCCGAACTCGACGGGCAGGCTGGCATTCAGGAACTCGCTGGCGACGCCACAATGCTCTATTATACCCTCGACGAGGCGCAAGAGGGCGGCAAGGCCTTCCTCGAAAAGCGCAAGCCCGATTTCGACAAGTACCCACAGTTTCCTTAACCAACCGGGTTGAGGATTCAATCCGTGTGAGCTGAAAGATGTGAAGGAAAAACACTCACGCGGATCGCATGGAACCACGATTATCCAGACTCCGCAACGTAATGGTTTTATAAAAGATGATAAAGACTTTTGTTTCTTCCAAGCTCTTGCATTTCAAGCAACCGGCTGGCACCTCACGTGGCGTCTACACCACTCATCTGTCTTATTATGTCACCCTTGAGAAGGATGGCGTCAAAGGGGTGGGCGAGTGCTCCGTGTTGCCCGACTTGAGTTGTGATGCCATGCCCTCGGACAGGTATGAGGCATTGCTGCGCAAGGCGTGCCAATGGGTAGAGCAGACCGGAGGCATTCCTTACGAGATACTGAGGCCGTATCCCTCAATTCTCTTCGGCTTGGAGACGGCGTTTGCCCAGCTCGACGCCAACGGTTTCACGGCACTCTCCCAAACGCCGTTCGCCCTTGGCGCGGAAGGCATTCCCATCAATGGGCTTGTGTGGATGGGCAGTTTCGAGGAGATGTACGCACGGTTGGAGGAGAAGTTGAGGTTGGGTTTCCACTGCGTCAAACTCAAGATAGGGGCGATAGACTTCGCACGCGAGTTGGAACTCGTGAGCCACATCCGTGAGCATTTCACCAAGGAGCAGATAGAGCTGCGCGTGGATGCCAACGGAGGTTTCACGCCCGACAATGCCATGGAGAGACTTGAGGAACTGGCCAAATATGACATCCATTCCATAGAGCAACCCATCAGGCAGCACCAATGGAAAGAGATGGCGCGGCTTTGCGCGGAGTCGCCATTGCCAATAGCCCTCGACGAGGAACTGATTGGCGTGAACCAGCCCGAGCAGAAGGCGCGGTTGCTCGACACCATTCGCCCTGCCTATATCGTGCTCAAGCCCAGTCTGCATGGTGGCATGATGGGCAGCAGAGAGTGGATAAGATTGGCCAAGGAGCATGGCATCGGCTCGTGGATAACCTCGGCTTTGGAGAGCAATGTGGGCTTGAACGCCATAGCTCATTTCTGTGCCGAAGAATATGGTCCGCGCGTTTCCATGCCACAAGGATTGGGCACGGGCATGCTCTACACCGACAATGTGGAGATGCCGTTGAGGATAATAGGAGACAAGTTATGGTTCTTGAGGAATTCCTGAACGAGTGGCACGACGACCGCCCCACGGTGCTCGTACACACGAGTGGCTCCACGGGCAAGCCTAAGCCTATGTGGGTCGAGAAAGAGAAGATGCTCAACTCGGCTCGTGTCACGTGCGACTTCCTCGGGTTGAAGCCAGGCGACACCGCCCTGCTCTGCATGCCGCTCGATTATATCGCCGGCAAGATGGTGGTCGTGAGGGCGATAGAGCGCCATCTGAGGCTCGTCAGCGTGCCTCCCAGCGGACACCCGCTGGCTTCCGCGGATGCCACCACGTTTGCCGCCATGGTGCCGCTGCAAGTGTATAACTCACTGAAGGTGGCTGAGGAGAAGGCGAAGCTGATGCAGATAAAGCATCTCATAATAGGCGGTGGCGCGATAGACGCGGAATTGGCCAGGGAGCTGCGTTCTTTCCCCAATCATGTCTGGAGCACCTATGGCATGACCGAGACGCTTTCGCACATAGCGTTGAGGCGGCTCAACGGTGACGCGGCGAGCCAGTGGTACACGCCCTTTGACGGAGTGGAGATAAGCAAGGACGAGGACGACTGCTTGGTCATCGACGCGCCCTTGGTTCACGATGGCGTGCTGAAGACCAACGACAGGGTGGAGCTTCGCACGGACAATCTCACCGCCAAGCGGCAGTTCAGAATCCTTGGGCGTAAGGACAATGTCATAGACTCGGGTGGCATAAAGATACAGATAGAAGATGTGGAAAACCGGCTCAGGCCATGTTTGCCCATGCCGTTTATGATTACCAAGATGCCCGACAGGAAGTTTGGCGAGGTCGTCGTGCTCTTGTACGAAGGCGATAGGCTTTCAAGCGACAGCGCTTCAATTGACGGGCTTTCAAGCGACCGTCTTCATGACTTGTGCGCCAAGGCCTTGCCTGTCTATTGGGTTCCCAAGCGTTTTGTCAATGTCGACCATCTCCCCATGACCGCTACAGGCAAGCCGGCAAGGGCAGAGGCGGAGCGCATGGCAAAGTGGTTCCAAAAACTCTGACGGTTGCATCATGAGCCGTGGACATTATGTTTGTCATTACCATTGCTTCTATAAAAAATACAGAGGTATGGGACTAGAAAATCTATGAAATGTTGTGCGAATTAGAATGAAGATTATTTGGCGGGCAAAAGAAATTTGACTAATTTTGCAATCTTGTTATACCAATTGACATGGTGACCGCTGCTGCGTATTTCAAGGGGCGGTTAGCAAGGAAACTAAAATGATACATAATGAAAATGTATTTGTTTGATTATCAGTATCTTGCGAGGGGGGGGTAAGGCTCGCAAGCTTCTTGTAAGCTGGCTGATAAGTTTTTTTACGTCTTTCATAAACAGGTTCCCGGAAAGACACTGGTGTATGCTCCTCACGACATTAGGCATCACCCTTTATCCCATGCTGTCACATCTAGGCAAAGGATGGCCTGATAACCGACTCCTCTTGTTTCTTGCAGCATTCACTTTTGCTTATGCGGTCACCCTTCTTGGCCATCTGGTTAGGTCTCGCATTTTGCGAAAAGCCATTTATGTAGTCGTGCTTTTCCTCACCATCTCACACTGCATCATGCAAACCGCGTGCGTAAATGTAGTAGGTGCCATACTCGATAAAGATCTTGTGGCGGCACTGTTGGCCACTAACATTGGAGAAGCCTCCGAATTTTTGAATTCATATTTCAATGCCGATGTTGCCGTTGTCTTGGCAGGGCTGCTTCCCTACACCTTGCTTTTGGTTTGGGTTGGAAACCAATTGTGCAAAGCCCATTCGGTACGAGCATCCCGAATGCTTGCCTTGGCTTTTGTGGTAGGCCTGATCGTCACCGTGCCCAACTTTTGGATATACCGCTATACGGCAGTAGGATTCATGCGTAACATAGTCCAAATAGTAAGCGAACCAAGCACAGTCAAGCTACGCCACACGCAAGTCTCGGTTAAAGTGACATCAGCAGACCAGCCTCCTGTCATAGTGTGGATTATAGGCGAGTCGCTTACGAGTCATCACTGCTCACTCTACGGCTATGAAAAGAACACTAATCCTTTGCTACAAAAAAAAGTTGACGATGGTGAAGCTCTTCTCTATACTAATGCAAGCAGCAGGTCTTTATACGCAGGCAGCTTTCCAACTGATGATGGGAACGTATGCGAAAAGCATGGGAAAAAGCATTGAGTGGTATGCCTGCCCGACTCTGCCCGACATAGCCAAAGCTGCAGGCTACTATACGCTGTGGCTTTCCAATCAGAGCAAAAAGGGATTGTACGACAATATCGTGGGGCAGTATTCGGAATTGTGCGACACCAGCATTTTTATCGGCAACAAGTTTGCAGGCGTGCAGCGCACGTCGGTCGATGGAGAATTGTTGCCAGCAGTAAATAATGCGCTTGCTTGCCCATATAATCGTAAATTCATCATCGTACACCTTATGGGGTGCCATTCCATGTTCGACATGCGTTATCCACCATCGTTTGCCAGATTCAAGGAAAGTGAATACATAAACCATCCGGAGGAGCAGCGGCAAAAGTTATCGACTTACGACAATGCCGTGCTATACAACGATTACGTGGTGGATGCCTTAATGAATATAGTGGCTGACCGCGAAGCTGTCATAGTTTATTCGCCAGACCATGGGCTCGACGTGTTCGAGAGTAACCCCAAAGTGGCAAGTCACAGCAACCCAAGCAACCCAATCAGTAGCAAAGCCGGGTACGACATTCCGTTCCTCATATACGCCACAGAGACCTATCGCCAGCGACATCCTGATACAGTGGAACGCATGAAACGTAGTGTCAACCGGCATTTCGACATGGAAGACGCGCCTTATCTGATGATGGATCTCATGCAGTGCGATTTTAAGAACCATGACGTAGTACGGAAGTCACTCATCAGAAAATGAACGTGTGGTTTCTGCATATCAAGCAGATAAAAATAACGAAATCTTTTGTCTGTCCAAGAAATAATTGTATTTTTGCAGCGACAGTTCCCACCACGCTTCCCGAAGAACAGCGAACCAGGGTGGGGCTTTTGCTT
>CAVBBO010000049.1:0-3882 GCA_963593695.1 Escherichia coli
ATAACTCTGCGAGATTTTTTTGTCATGTGCAAGTCGGCTCAATTCGGATGGTTACCTCAAAACATGCATTCGCTACCGAAGATTTTGGTGTCAGACCGTTTTTTGCCTTCTAAAATTTTGGTGTCAGACCGATTTTTGCCATTAAAAATTTTGGTGTCAGACGAAAATATCGTAAATTTGCCACAAAATCAAGTAGTTATGGCAGATACCGTATTTAGGCGTAAAGCGTATAAGAAGTTAAAGGCATGGAAAGACGTTTCTGAAGGTCACACGGCACTTCTTTTGGAAGGCGCCAGGCGTATAGGCAAGTCAACCCTCGTGGAGCAATTTGCAAAAAACGAATATCGGTCTTATATATTGATAGACTTCAATGAAGCATCCCGGGGCGTAAAAGCCTTGTTTGATGATCTCATGGATATGGATTATATATTCATGTATCTTCAGAATGCTTACAAGACAGTGCTTTATGAGCGAGAGTCGGTTATCGTTTTCGATGAAGTGCAGCAATGCCCCAAGGCGCGCCAAGCCATAAAATATCTGGTGAAAGACGGCCGGTTCGATTACATCGAGACAGGCTCTCTTATCAGCATTAGAAAAAACACCAAGGATATAAGCATTCCCAGCGAGGAATATCGTGTGGAGATGTTCCCGATGGATTATGAGGAGTTTCTTTGGGCATTGGGTGATGAAGTGACGATGCCGCTATTGCGTCAGGTCTTTGATAAGAGAAAACCTCTTGGCGACGACTTGAACCGCCAGAAGATGCGCGATTTGCGATTGTATATGTTGGTGGGTGGTATGCCACAGGCAATCAATGCTTATCTCGACTCCAAAAACCTACAACAAGTAGATATGGTGAAACGCCAAATAATACAGCTCTATGCCGATGACTTTCGGAAAATAGACCCCACTGGCAAGCTTTCAAAGCTCTTCATGTCTATTCCGTCACAGTTGAGTCGTAATGTTTTGCGTTATCAATATACTCCAGTTGTGGGTAAAGTGAGCGCAAGCAAGATAGATGAACTGATGCTTTGTTTGGAAGACAGCAAGACGGTGAACATGGCTTACCATGCCGACGACCCCAATGTGGGTATGTCGTTGACTGCCAACTTGGACAAATACAAGCTTTTTGTAGGTGACACGGGGCTGTTTGTTACATTGGCGTTTTGGGATAAGGATTTCACAGAGAATGTCATATACCAAAAGTTGCTTAACGACAAGATTTCGGCAAATATGGGATATGTATATGAGAACTTGGTGGCGCAGATGTTGAGGGCTTCTGGCGACAAGCTTTTCTATTACACATTTCCCAAAGACGACAATCATTTCTATGAGATAGACTTCTTGTTGTCAAGAGGTGCCAAGCTGTGTCCGGTAGAAGTCAAGTCGTCGGGTTACAAGACCCACGCCTCCATAGATGCCTTTTGTAAGAAATACTCAGATAGGGTGGGGCAAGCATATTTGCTTTATACAAAGGATCTGCACAAAGACGGGCAAATATTGTTGTTGCCCGTCTTTATGGCGCCTTTGTTGTGATGTAGCCTCTTCAGAACGTCACGCCCACGTGGAGGTTGAGCGAGCCCGTGCGCGTGTCCTCGAAGTCGTAGTGGCCCACGTTGGCCAAGCCCACGTCGTAGCTCAAGCCGGCATACAGCATGTTGAAGCTCACGCCGCAGCCTATGCGCAGACCGCCGTCGAAGCGGCGGAAGCTGCCCTTCTCGCTGCTGAAGCTCGAATAAGCCTCACGCTTGCCGTAGTCTTTCACCTTGCCGCCAACGCCGAGGGCGAGAAAGCCGCCGGCATACGGCTCTATGGTGACGTCGCGAGCCACGTCGCACTTGTATTTTATCAACAGCGGCAACTCGAGATAATCCAGGCGGTAGGTGAACTTGTCGCCATCATACGTGCCCTTGCCGCCTTTCTCAGTGTAGGAGAGTCCCGACTCGAAATAGAGAGGTGCGGTGCGGGTGATGCGAGTGCCCGCCACGAAGCCAAGGTCGAGACCCGTGCGCGAGTCGCTGCCGTTGAGGTTGGCGGCGTCGGAGCGGACCGTGGCGACAGCCATGCCAAGGCGAAGGCCGAAATAAGAGTCGTCTGACAGGCGGTGAGAAGACCTGTGGTAGCCCCGGTCGTTGTCGTAGCGGTGGCGTGGAGGGATGGGACGGCCATCAGGATAATATTGCGCCGATGCCGACACGGTGGCGACGAGAGCGAGGAGTAACAGCATTGTCTTTTTCATGGCGAAAGAATTTTATGTTTATCTTCTGCAAAGATAATCAACCCCACGGGAAGGCATGTGGGGAAATGGCCTAAAAGCAAGTAGGCTTTTCCCTATCGTGAAAGCCGTTTTTTATGCCGTTGCCTTCTTTATCTCTTCTTTTCTGCTTTGTTTTGGCAAAAAAAGCGTAAGTTTGCAGTCGGATTAACAAAACAGGAGAAAGGCATGACACAGAACCTCTTAGTTTACAATACGCTAACGCGAAAGAAGGAGCTCTTCAAGCCCCTTCACGCCCCACACGTGGGCATGTATGTTTGTGGTCCCACGGTATACGGCGACCCACATCTGGGACACGCTCGCCCGGCCATCACCTTCGACGTGCTCTTCCGTTACCTTCGCCATTTGGGCTATAAGGTGCGCTACGTGCGCAACATCACCGACGTGGGCCACCTTGAGCACGACGCCGACGAGGGCGACGACAAGATCGAGAAGAAGGCACGCCTGGAGCAGCTGGAGCCGATGGAGATAGCGCAATATTACACCAACCGCTACCACAAGGCCATGGAGCTCCTCAACACCCTGCCGCCATCCATAGAGCCCCATGCCACGGGCCATATCATCGAGCAGGAGAAGCTCGTGGAGGAGATCCTCAAAAACGGATATGCCTACGAGAGCAATGGCTCCGTGTATTTCGACATACAGAAATACAACCAAGACCACAAATACGGCATACTGTCGGGCCGCAACCTCACCGACATCATCAACAAGAGCCGTGAGCTCGCCGGCACCGACGAGAAGAAATGCCAGGCCGACTTCGCGCTGTGGAAGCGCGCCACGCCAGAGCACATCATGCGCTGGCCAAGTCCGTGGGGCGACGGCTTCCCCGGCTGGCACTGCGAGTGCACGGCAATGGGAAGGAAGTATCTGGGCGACCACTTCGACATCCACGGTGGCGGCATGGACCTCATCTTCCCCCACCACGAGTGCGAGATAGCACAGGCCGTGGCGTCGCAGGGCGACCAGATGGTGAACTACTGGATGCACAACAACATGATCACCATCAACGGGCAGAAGATGGGCAAGAGCCTTGGCAATTTCATCACCCTTGAGCAGTTCTTCACGGGCGACCACCCGTCGCTGGAGCAAGCCTACTCGCCCATGACCATACGCTTCTTCATCCTCTCCGCCCACTATCGTGGCACCGTGGACTTCAGCAACGACGCCCTCAAGGCAGCCCAGAAGGGTTACGAGCGTCTCATGGACGGCATCTCCAACCTCGACCGCGTGCAGACCTCAAAGGGCTCGCAGCCCGACACCCACAAGTTTGTGAGCGAGTTGCGCCAACGCTGCTACGACGCCATGAACGACGACTTGCAGACTCCGCTCGTCACCAGCGCGCTCTTCGAGGCATGCCACCTCATCAACACGCTCCTCGACCACAAGACGAAGATCTCTGCCGACGACCTCAAGGAGCTCGCCGACACCATGAACACCTTCACCTTCGACATCCTCGGACTGAAGTCGAACCGTGGCGCGGGAAGTCCCGACCGCGAGAAGGCTTACGGCAATATAGTGGACCTCGTGTTGCAGATGCGACAGAAGGCTAAGGAGGCCAAGAACTGGGAGGTGAGCGACGAGATTCGCAATGCCCTCACCGATGCCGG
>CAVBBO010000049.1:3967-20777 GCA_963593695.1 Escherichia coli
GGCCCCTCCCTTAGTCCCTCCCCCACCCAGGGGAGGGATTGGTATGTCTCAAGAGGTGATTGGACCGATGCTTTGCAGGGATAGTCCTTGGCGGCCCCTCCCTGTATCCCTCCCCCACTCAGGGGAGGAATTGGTATGTCTCAAGAAGTGATTAGGGTGATGCTTTGCAGGGGCGGGCCCTGTGCCCGTCCGCACCCCGAATGGTGTAAACGCTGGTTCTCATCCCGAATGGCAATGACACCCCCATTGGTATAATGTGTAGGGGCTGGCATATCGTCTCTTGAACCATATTTCTCCCTCCCCTGGGTGGGGGAGGGATACAGGGAGGGGCCGTTAGGGGCCGTCGGGCTCAGGATAGCGCTTGTTTTTATTTTATATACAATGTCAGAAAAACTATCGGCAAACGACATGACCGTGGGCGATCCCGCCCGTGGCATCATAAGGTTTGCCATTCCCTTGATTTTGGGCTACATCCTTCAGCAGATGTACCTCATCGTAGACGCCG
This sequence comes from Escherichia coli, assembly GCA_963593695.1. GTDB lineage: Bacteria > Bacteroidota > Bacteroidia > Bacteroidales > Bacteroidaceae > Prevotella. Next base: position 4,473 of record CAVBBO010000049.1, read on the forward strand.
CCATCGTGGGGCGCTGGATAGGAGTAGATGCTCTCGCCGCCGTGGGCGCGTCGGCATCGGTGATGTTTCTCGTTATGGGCTTCTGCAACGGAGCGTGTGCCGGTTTCGCCATACCTATATCGAGGGCGTTCGGTGCGAAAGACTATGAGAAGATGCGGGTCTACGTGGCCAACTCCATTCGCGTGGCAGTGGTGCTGGCGGTTGTCTCGACCTTTCTCTCCAGCGTGCTTTGCGACAGGATATTGCGCATGGTGAACACACCGCGCGAGATTTTCGACGATGCCTACACGTTCCTCCTCTTGCAGTTTCTCGCCATCCCCTTCACCATCACGTTCAACCTCTTCGCCGGTTATATCAGGGCGCTCGGCAACTCCCGCCAGCCGTTCCTGTTTCTCATCTTGTCGTCGCTTGTCAACATCGTTCTCGACATATTGCTCATCCTCATCTTGGGCATGGGAGTCGCAGGAGCCGGCCTTGCCACCTTGCTCTCGCAGCTGTTCGCCTCCGTGCTGAGCGTGTGGTATGTGGTGCGCCACATGAAGATACTCATCCCCCACGGCAAGGAGCGCGCCTTCGACAACAAGCGCATATCCATCTTGCTCAACAATGGCATACCTATGGGTCTCCAGGTCTCCATCACCGCCATAGGCATCATAATGCTGCAAAGTTCCAACAACGCCTTGGGCACCGTCTACGTGGCGTCGTTTACCGCCGCCGTGCGCATCAAGTATCTCTTCATCTGCGTGTTCGACAACATCGGCGTGGCGATGGCCACCTATTGCGGACAGAACATCGGCGCCGGACGGCTCGACCGCGTGCGCCAAGGCGAGTGGGCGGCGGTGAAGATCATGCTCGTGTATTTCGTGTTCACGGCGTTGGTCATCTTCCCCTTTGCCGGCTACATGATGGAGCTGTTTGTCGACGGCGGCAGTCAGGCCGTGGCCGACAACGCCGCAATGCTCATGCGCATAAGCTGCTTTTTCTATCCTGTGCTCGGCTTGCTCTCCATCCTCAGGTATAGCATACAAGGCTTGGGCTACAGCAACCTCTCCATGCTCTCCGGGGTGATGGAGATGATAGCGAGGAGCGGCGTGAGCCTCTGGCTCGTCCCGGCGTTCGGCTTCCTTGGCGTGTGCTATGGCGACCCCATGGCATGGGTCTTCGCCGACATCTTCCTCGTGCCCGGCTTCCTGTTGTTGTACAAGCACCTGAAGAAAAAGCAAGGGCAGTCACCCGTCGTACCCCAATAAACACGATATGCTCCTCACGCTCGTAATATACTTTTTGGTGATTCTCGCCATCAGTCGCGTCACGTCGCGCCATGCCGGCAACGACGCATTCTTCCGTGGCAACAAGAAGAGTCCCTGGCCAATGGTGGCCTTTGGCATGGTGGGCGCGTCCATCTCCGGCATAACGTTCGTCTCCGTGCCCGGCATGGTGCTCAAGGGCGACATGACCTACCTGCAGATGTGCCTGGGCTTCATCCCCGGCTATTTTGCCGTGGCGTTTATCCTCCTGCCCATATATTACAAGTTGAATCTCACCACCATCTACGGCTATCTGCGCCAGCGTCTCGGCAGACGTAGCTACAAGACCGGCGCGGCGTTCTTCATCGTTTCAAAACTCGTGGGCGCGGCGGTACGGTTCTATGTGGTTTGCTTCATCCTCCAGCATTTCGTGCTCGACGCCTGGCATGTGCCGTTCGCGTGTACAGTGGTGGTGATGGTGGCGCTCATCTGGCTCTACACGCGCCGTGCCGGGGTGAAGACCCTCGTGTGGTCAGACACGTTCCAGACCGCCTGCATGCTCGCCGCCCTCGTGCTCATCATCGTGGCCACGATGGGCAGTCTCAACCTTGACTTGCATGAGCTCGTGGGCAAGGTGGCAGAAGACCCACACAGTCGCATATTCGTGTTCGACGACTGGGCAAGCCGGCAGAACTTCTGGAAACAGTTTCTTAGTGGTATCTTCGTCGTGATAGTGATGACCGGTCTCGACCAAGACATGATGCAGAAAAACATGACCTGCAAGACCCTCCGCGAGGCGCAAAAAGACATGTGCCTCTATGGATTCGCCTTCGTGCCGGTAAACCTGTTGTTCCTTGTGCTCGGCATCCTGCTCGTGTGGCTCGCCTCCGCCCGTGGCATAGCGTTGCCACAGATGGGCGACGACCTGCTGCCGATGTTCGCCGCCTCGGGACAGCTTGGCACCACGGTGGTCGTACTCTTCACCATAGGCATCGTGGCGGCGAGTTTCTCCAGCGCCGACAGCGCGCTTACGGCGTTGACCACGAGCGTGTGCGTCGACTTCTTCGAGCGTGCCGACGACGAGCGGCTACGCAAGCGCACCCACATGGCGATAGCCGTTCTCTTCATTGTCTTCATCCTCGTGTTTCGCGCTGTCAACTCCACGAGCGTCATCGATGCCATCTACATCCTTTGCGGTTATACCTACGGCCCCCTGCTTGGGCTTTTCGCCTTCGGCTTGCTCACTCGCAGACGGGTGAACGACCGCTGGGTGCCTGCGGTGGCGATAGCCAGTCCCTTGCTCTGCTTCGCCATCGAGACCACGACACGCAGCCTCACCGGCTATCAGTTCGGTTACGAGCTTCTCATGCTCAACGGTGCCCTCACGTTTGCGGGACTGTGGATGTTGAGGCCAACGAAGGATACTCTTTGCAAAAAGTAACTTGAAAGTTTGCCCGATTCTGAGGTTTTGATTAATTTTGCGAAAAACAATGTGCTATGGCAACAACGATTATCAATAATTCTCAGTTTCCTATTGCTGATGCACTTTGGACGCTTATCCAAAGTCAGCCTTCGAATGTGCAAGAAGCAATAGAAAAGAGATTCTTGGACAGAAGAAAGACTGTTGCTGCCAAGAAAGTTTCAGTTGTGAAGGAACCAAAGGCAGGAACTCATCAGTCTTTCATGAATTTTCTGAAGAATATCCCTTTGGAAGGTGCTGATGTTCCAGGTGATGAAGATGGGAAATTTGCACTTATTGATGAGAAATATAAGTTATGAATATCTTTATAGACTCAAATATATTGTTTGATTTTGTTTTCCGTCGGCAAGGATTCTATGAAGAGGCTTTCAATATCTTTGCCTTGGCTGAAAACAAGGCCAACCGTTTGTTTGTGTCAGCTTTGTCTATTGTTAATGGTGTCTATATAGCTAAGCGTTACAATCTCTCTTTAGATGCAATAAAGAAATCATTCAAAGATATTTCCTCTTTTGTGAATGTTGTTGATTTGAAAGGACAAGCAGTTACAGATTGTCTTGCTATGGATTGGAAAGACTATGAGGATTCTACACAGTATATTACTGCATTGTCTGTAAATGCTGAAGTTATTGTAACGCGTAATAAAAAGGATTTCCTAAAGTCAACCATCCCCGTGAAACTTCCTTCTGAACTTTTTATTCACTGAAAAGCATGTGGTTCTCTCTAAAAAGCCGTAACTTTGCACGGTATAGACGTTTTGATAAACCATGGCAGACGATTTCGATATACGCGACGAACACGTGAGCAAGGAAGAGAAGGACTTTGAGAATGCCCTTCGCCCTCTGCGCTTCGATGACTTCAACGGCCAACAAGCCGTTGTGGACAACTTGAGCGTCTTCGTTGAAGCGGCAAAATATCGTGGCGAGCCTCTCGACCACACATTATTATATGGTCCTCCCGGACTGGGAAAGACCACACTGAGCAACATCATAGCCAATGAGCTTGGAGTGGGGTTCAAGATTACCTCCGGACCGGTGCTCGACAAGCCTGGCGACCTGGCCGGCATATTGACCTCGCTGGAGCCTCGCGACGTGCTTTTCATAGATGAGATCCACCGCCTGCAACCCGTGGTGGAGGAGTATCTCTATTCTGCCATGGAGGATTTCCGCATCGACATCATGATAGACAAGGGCCCCTCGGCCCGCTCCATACAGATAGACCTCAACCCCTTTACCCTTGTAGGGGCGACAACGCGCTCGGGCATGCTCACCGCACCGCTCCGCGCCCGTTTCGGCATAAACATGCACTTGCAGTATTATGACCCCGAGACGTTGCAGCGCATCATAAAGCGTTCGGCTGCCTTGTTGAGGGTGCCTATCCACGACGATGCCGCCGTGGAGATAAGCCGCAGGTCGCGTGGCACGCCACGTATAGCCAACGGTCTCTTGCGCCGTGTGCGCGACTTCGCGCAGGTGAAGGGCAATGGCACTATAACGAAAGAGATAGCCGACTTGGCGCTCGGAGCGCTCAACATAGACTCTTACGGACTCGATGAAATAGACAACAGGATACTGACGACCATCATCGACAAGTTTAGAGGAGGTCCGGTGGGTGTCTCCACCATAGCCACGGCGATAGGCGAGGACAGCGGCACGGTGGAGGAGGTGTATGAGCCTTTCCTCATAATGGAAGGATTCCTCAAGCGCACGCCGCGCGGACGTATGGCTACGCCGCTCGCCTACGAGCACCTCGGGCGAAACCCTTACGAGGGGAACATCATGCAGCCGAAGCTGTTCTGAGAGGCCCCTCCCTTAGTCCCTCCCTAGCGGCCCCTCCCTGTGTCCCTCCCCCACCCAGGGGAGGGAGAGATATGCTTCAAGAGACGACCTGCGCGCCTGATGCACGACTACAATGGGGAATTCGTCTTGCAGGGGCGGGCCCTGTGCCCGTCCGCACCCCGAATGGCGAAAACGCCTATCCGTATCTCGAATGGCGAAAACGCCTGCACCCCGAAAGACAATATACAATGGAAAACAAGATAAAAGATGACACAAATGGGTGCGTAGCCGTCTTTGCCGGCAGCTTCGACCCTTTCACCATAGGGCACGACGACATCGCAAGGCGTGCGTTGAGGCTCTTCGACAAGCTCGTCATCGTGGTGGCGAGAAATCCGGAGAAACGCTATATGTTCACCACCGAGGAGCGCGTGGAGGCTATCCGCAAGCTCTATCGTGATGAACCGCGGGTGAGCGTGGTGGCATACGGAGGCATGATAGTGGACATTGCCGCCGAGGTGGGTGCGAGGTTCCAAGTGAGGGGCGTGCGCACGACGATAGACTTCGAGTATGAGCGGGTGGCAGCGGAATACAACGACAAGCTCGGCGGACTTGAGACGGTGCTGCTCTATTCAAAGCCGCAATATTCCACCATTTCATCGACATCTTACCGCACGCTTGTCTATTTTCACAAGGATGAGGAAGCAAGGAAGATGCTACCCAGTTCACGTTAAACATCAAACACAAACATATCACATCATAACATGATTACTTACAATGCAGACGGCGTGAAAATGCCGAAGATTCGTCACCGCGAGACCACGGCGTGGATAAAGCGTGTGGCGGCAGCCCATGGCCGCAAGGTCGGTGAGGTTGGCTATATGTTCGTCAGCGACGAGAAGATTCTCGAAGTCAACCGCCAGTATCTCGGTCACGACTATTTCACCGATGTCATCACCTTCGACTACGACGAGGATGACGTGCTCAACGGCGACATCGTAATCTCACTCGACACCGTGCGCACCAATGCCGAGAAGTTTGGCAAGGCATACGACGACGAGCTCCACCGCGTCATCATCCATGGTATCCTCCACCTCTGCGGCATCAACGACAAGGGCCCCGGAGAGCGCGAGATAATGGAGGCCAACGAGAATGCCGCCCTCGCCATGCGGTAAAGCAGGTTTTATAGCCCTTTCTTGTTTTCCCATGCCAAGATCAGGGCGATGACCTGCGAGTAGCTCTTTCTGCCTTCAGCCACGTTGTTGCCCCTGAGGTAGAGGTCGAGTATGATGTCTTGCGCAGCGTTTATGAGCTTGCTCCGCTTGGCGAGCCAATAGCCGCGGTCGCTTCTCGCCAGCTGGATAATGCCAGGACGGATATGCTTCAGATACCTCTCGCCTTCCTTCTGGCCGAGAATGTCGAACACGTCGTTGACGACATGGAAGAAAATGTGGTAATATCCGCTGAACCTCACCGCCTTGTAGGGAGATGCCGTGCAGGTGATGTAGCTGTAGAAGTTGGCCTCGCCCTCGTTTGCCACTCCGATGAAATGGGCAAATTCGTGGGCGTAGGTGGCAGGATAATCGTGTGGACGGATGTCGCCGTTGAGGGTGAACTCGCAGAAGAATGGTCCCATGCTGCCTGTCACGCCCGCCATCGAACTGAGCCATGAAAACACCATAGTCTTGGCATGCGGGTGCAGGTTGAAGGGCTTGTTGATGCCGCAACCGCTAATCTTATGATATCCTTGGATGATGCTTTCCTCATATTTCACCTTTTCTTCATCATCATTTTCCTTTCTCCTTAACCATTTTGATTCTTCACCCTTCACTCCGCACTCTTCACTCAACTTGTTGAGGCTGTCGGCATATTGATAGGCGAAAGCCTTGAGCCTTGCCTTGCTTACCTCCACAGGTCTCATGCCTGCCCTTCGGTAGATGTTGGGCTGTGAATAGTTCAACCCCCATGCCATGTAGAACCATGCGTAGACCCACAGCAAGTATTCCGCCACACGCAAGACCGCCTTTTTCGTCCTTTTCATCGCTGGATATAGCACAACCCAGACAATGCTGAGAAAGATGAAGATGTCGCCCACGGCGAATGGTACCAAGCCTGATACAGGCGAGAGGATGCTGCCTATGATGGGGTAAACGTGAGTGGTGTAGAAGCTACCCAAGACAGGGCTGAGCCTCATGGTGGTGACCAGCGCGAGCAAGGCGATAAGCACCCAGTGCCGCAGCTTCAAACGGTCAATATGTAAACTTTTAAGATAATATATCTTCATGTCGCAAAAATACTAAATATCTCGCGGTTTTTGTCAAACAATAACTAACTTTGTAACAGTAAACTTTAAACACCTGATTATTGTGAAACGATTAACATCCCTTTGTGTACTGTTGCTCGCGCTTTGCATTACTGCCGTGGCAAAGAACTATAATGTAGCCTCTCCCGACGGGCGACTCAAGGCCTGCGTGACTGTGGACAAGACCATTACCTACCAAGTGACTTACAATGGACAGCAGCTCATTGCACCATCGCAAATCTCTATGACCGTGGGCGACGGTGAGCGTTGGGGAGTCGGTTCCAAGCTCAAAGGTGCGAAGACGGCAAAGCGCAACGAGAGCATAGAGGCGCATAACTATAAGAAAGCCGTAGTGAAAGACTGTTGCAACGAGTTGACGTTGAAGTTCGACGGCTTCACCTTGGTGTTTCGTGCCTACGACGAAGGAGTGGCTTATCGCTTCGTGTCAGGTTCGATGAAATCGTTGAAAATCGTCGCTGAGCAGGCCGATATGAACTATCCCACCGACTTGGAAACGCTCGTGCCATACGTGATAGAGAATGGAAAAATAAAGGATCAACTGCACAACTCGTTTGAGAACCAATACACCTCGGCTTGCCTGTCGGAGCTGAGAGACGGGCAGCTTGTCTTCCTGCCTTACATCGTGAAAGCAGATAATGGCGTGAAGGTAGTGGTGGCGGAGAGCGACGTGGAGAACTATCCGGGCATGTTTGTGAAGAAGGGAAGCAAGGAGAATGGCCTTGATGCCGTTTTCGCGCCTTATCCGAAGACAGTGAAGCAAGGAGGACACAACGAACTGGAACAGTTCGTAGCCGAGGCAGAGGATTATATCACCGTGGCAAAGCCCAACCAGAAGTTCCCGTGGCGCATAATAAGCGTGTCGGCAGAAGACAAGGATATACTCGACAACGATATGGTGTTTCGCCTCGCGTCACCTTCACGCTTGGCAGACGACTCATGGGTGAAGCCCGGAAAGGTGGCGTGGGACTGGTGGAACGACTGGGGATTGTACAAGGTGCCGTTCAAGGCGGGCATCAATACCCAGACTTATAAACATTATATCGACTTTGCCGCCAAGCATGGCATTGAATATGTTATCCTCGACGAGGGATGGGCGGTGAACAAGAAGGCCGACCTTTTCCAGATAGTGCCGGAGATAGACTTGAAGGGCATTGTGGACTATGGCAAGCAGAAAGGCGTGGGTATAATCCTGTGGGCAGGCTACAAGGCATTTGACCGCGACATGGAGCAAGTATCCAAGACCTACGCGGCAATGGGCGTGAAGGGCTACAAGGTGGACTTCATCAACCGCAACGACGCAGAGGTGACAAACTTCATGTACAAGGCTGCTGAGACGTGCGCCAAATATAAGCAAGTGCTCGACTTCCACGGCATCTGTCCGCCTACCGGACTGACCAGGACATGGCCCAACGTGATCAACTTCGAGGGCGTATACGGCCAAGAACAAAATAAGTGGGCAACGATGAAAAATTACGACCAGGTGCAATATGACGTCACTGTGCCTTTCGCCCGCAACTTCGCCGGTCCGATGGACTATACCCAAGGAGCCATGCTCAACGGCACGCGCTCTACCTATCGCCCGTCCAATTCGGTGCCAATGAGCCAAGGCACGCGCTGCCATCAGCTTGCCGAATATGTGGTCTTCCTCTCGCCCTTGAACATGCTTTGCGACAGTCCGACACATTATGACGAAGAGCCTGAATGTACCGATTTCATCGCCAAAATCCCTGTTGTCTGGGACGAGACCGTGGCGCTAAAGAGTGAGGTGGGCGAGTATGTCGCCGTGGCTCGCCGGTCGGGCTCTAAGTGGTATGTGGGAGCGCTGACCAACTGGACGCCTCGTGACCTCACGCTTGACCTTGCGCCATTGAAGGTTGCGGGAAAGACGGCAACAGTGTTCAAGGACGGAGCCAATGCAGAGAAGTTCGCCCAAGACTACGAGAAGACAACCATCGCCGTGCCAGCCGATGGCAAGGTGACGGTGCATCTCGCGCCAGGTGGTGGTGTGGCGTTGGAGATATAAAAACTCTGCCACGGCATGATGTTTTAAGTGCCATGCCGTGGCAGCGGTTTCATTTAAAAATTGCTATCAGACTTTGAAACATTTCCTTTGGTTCAAGAAGAAACACCAATATCAATATTTGCAGGATAAGCAACATGAAATTCATGGCTGAGCCTTGATACTCCTTACGGCGTAAATGCCCTATGATATAGTAAACGTTCGCCAATAATGAGAAAATTATCACCAGGCATAAAAATATAAGCAATATATTCCAAAGCATAATGAAGAGATATTATTGGTTTTGTTCTTTTATAGTTCGATAGTTTTTAATTCAAAGCAAAGATAGTGCGTTTTGTTTTAAATTGCCAGAGTCGAGATGCCGTAAAGTTTATAATTGGTGATTTTTAACATAGGTCGGCGTTTGCGCAGAATGAAAATGCGGAGTTTTAGTTTTGAAAACCGCAAAAAAGAACGCGTTAATATTTGTTGGAACGCGAAAAAGTTTGTAACTTTGCAGTGTTCAGTGGAATGAGGGACTCCCAAGGCGAGTTCCTCATTTTTTTATAACTTCAATACATGATAGACAAGAACGTCGTAAAAGCATTAGTAGAAGAGTGGCTACAGGACAAGGAGTATTTCCTTGTGGACTTAAACATCAGCCCCGATGACAAGATTATCGTCGAGATAGACCATGCAGATGGAGTCTGGATAGAAGATTGCGCCAAGTTGAGCCAATATATTGAAGACCATCTCAATCGAGACGAGGAAGACTACGAACTTGAGGTCGGCTCTGCCGGTCTCGGCCAACCATTCAAGGTGGCACGCCAGTATGAGATATTCGTTGGCGAGCCCGTGGAGGTGCTCGATGCCGATGGCAAGAAGACCCGTGGCGTGCTCAAGAGCGTCGACGGTCGCGACTTCACCGTCACCGTGAACGAGAAGGTGAAGGTGGAAGGCAAGAAGCGCCCAGTGATGATGGACGTTGACCATGACTTCAATATGGACACGGTGAAATACACCAAATACTTGATCAGTTTCAAATAAAAACAATAAAAAAGATATACAGCTATGCCAGTAAAAAAGATTGACGACGGGCAGGTGAACATGATGGGTTCTTTCCGCGAGTTTCAAGATACAAAACACATAGACCGCACCACGCTGGTGAGCGTGCTTGAGGAAAGCTTCCGCAACGTACTTGCGAAGATCTTTGGTTCCGACGAGAACTTCGACGTCATCGTGAACCCCGACAAGGGAGACTTTGAGATTTACCGCAACCGCATCGTCGTGGCCAACGGCGAGGTGGCCGACGAGAACAAGGAGATTTGCCTTGCCGACGCGCAGAAGATAGACGCCGACTATGAGGTGGGCGAGGAAGTGTCTGAAGCGGTGGACTTCGCAAAGTTTGGCCGCCGTGCCATCCTTACCCTTCGCCAGACCCTTGCCAGCAAGATTCTTGAGCTTGAGCACGACGCCCTCTACAATAAATATAAGGACCGCGTGGGCAAGCTCATCTCAGCCGAGGTTTACCAGGTGTGGAAACGCGAGGTGCTGCTTGTGGACGACAACAACAACGAGCTCCACCTCCCGAAGAGCGAGCAGATTCCTGCCGACGTGTATCGTAAGGGCGAGACCGTGAGGTGCGTCATCGAGCGCGTTGACAACGAGAACAACAACCCCCGCATCATCCTTTCGCGCACGAGCCCCACATTCCTTCAGCGTCTGCTTGAGAACGAGGTACCCGAGATACAGGACGGCCTTATCTCCATCAAGAAGATTGCCCGCATGCCCGGTGAGCGTGCCAAGATTGCCGTGGAGAGCTACGACGACCGTATCGACCCAGTGGGAGCGTGCGTTGGCGTGCATGGAAGTCGCGTGCATGGCATCGTGAGAGAGCTCGACAACGAGAACATAGACGTGGTCAACTGGTCGGCAAACACCGACCTCTTCATAAGGCGCGCTTTGAGCCCCGCACAGGTGACGGAAATCAAGCTCAACGAGGCAGAGCGCAAGGCAAGCGTCTACTTGCAGCCAGACCAGGTGAGCCTTGCCATCGGACGTAGCGGAATGAACATCAAGCTCGCCTCGATGCTGACAGAATATACCATCGACGTGTTCCGTGTCGTTACCGACAGCGACGAGGAAGGCCAGTTGGACGATGTGTATCTCGACCAGTTCAACGATGAGATTGACCAGTGGATTATTGATGCCATCAAGGGCGTTGGCCCGCAGACGGCGCGTGAGGTGCTCAACGCTCCTCGTGAGATGCTGGTCGAGAAAGCCGACCTTGAGGAAGAGACCGTGGATCATGTTTTGGAAGTGTTGAAAAAGGAATTTGAATAAAGAAGGTAAATATTTTATATGAGCATCAGATTAAACAAAGCATTACGTGAACTGAACATAGGACGCCAAACGGCAGTTGGCTTCCTACAAAAGAGAGCCGATGGGCTTGGAGAGGTCAAGGACGACCTCAACTTCAAGCTCAACGACAAGCAATACGCTGCTCTCGTTGAGGCATTCAAGAAGGATGCGGCTGTCAAGGAAAAGGCAGAGCAGCTCTTCAAGAAGCCTGAGAAGAAGAAAGACCGGGACAACTCCAAGCGCCGTCTTGACAGCGGTTTGGAGTTGGGCGGACACCAGAAATACACACCGCTGGGAAAGATAGACCTCGACAGCGTGGGAAAGCGCCCAGTGGAAGTTAAGTCTGATGCATCTCCGGAGAAGAAATCCAACATGCCTGAGACTGCTGCCGTCAGTCAGAAGGAAGAGGTTGCCGCTGTGAAGGAAACGGTGGCAGCCACAGTTAAACCAGAAGTCAAGGTGGAGAAGCCCAAGACGGAGGAACCCAAGGTTGAAGCTCCCAAGGCCGAGACCGTGAAGGTCGAGCCTGCCGCACCCAAGGCCGACGATGCGAAGCCGGTTGAGGCCAAGAAGCCAGCCGAGCCTGTGGAAAAAGCCGAGGTGGAGAAACCCGCGGCCAAGCCCGTCGGGTCACAGCCTTCTTCACAAGTAAAGCCAGCGCAGCCTGCAGCCCAGGCTCCACGCCCAAAAGAAGTAGAAAAGAAGCCAATGCCAAAACAGCACCAGGTAATACAGAAACCCAATGCCGTGAAAGTGGCAGAGGTGACACAACCTTCCAAGGAGGTCAAGAAGGGAACGGAGATCTTCCGCACGAAGACAGAGACACGCATAGACGACACGCCAAAGGTGACCGTGCTCGGAAAGATAGACCTGAGCACTATCAACTCAAGCACCAGGCCAAAGAAGAAGTCGCGCGCGGAGAGGCAGCGTGAGCGCCAGCGTCAGCAGAACGGTGGCAACAACAACGCCAATGCCAATGCCAACAACCGTGGCAAGCGCGAGCGCATAAACAATAATAAGGTGGACATCAACGCCGCCGCCAACCAACAGACCGGAAACAAGAACGGAAACGGCAAGAAGAAGAAAAACCGCAACCGCGACAACAAGCCGACGGAGGTTAACGACGAGGATGTAGCACGCCAGGTAAAGGAGACGTTGGCACGTCTGACAAGCAAGAGCCAGAACAAGAAAGGCGCCAAATACCGTAAGGAGAAGCGCGAGGCCGTGCAGGAGAAACTCGACGCTGAGGCACGCGCAGAGAAGAAGGAGAGCAAGATATTGAAGCTCACCGAGTTTGTGACCGTGTCGGAGCTCGCCACGATGATGAATATCACCGTGACGCAGGTCATCTCCACGCTGATGAGCATCGGCATCATGGCATCTATCAACCAGCGCCTCGACGCCGAGACCATCAACATGGTGGCTGAGGAGTTTGGGTTCAAGACAGAATATGTCAGCGCTGAGGTGCAAGAGGCCGTCAGTGAGGAGGAAGACGACGAGAGCGAACTCGTACCTCGTGCCCCGATTGTGACGGTCATGGGTCATGTGGACCACGGTAAGACATCGTTGCTCGACCACATTCGCAACACCAACGTCATTGCCGGTGAGGCAGGTGGCATCACCCAGCACATTGGTGCTTACAGCGTGACGCTGAAAGACGGTCGCAAGGTGACGTTCCTCGATACCCCAGGACACGAGGCTTTCACTGCCATGCGTGCCCGTGGTGCCCAGGTCACCGATATCGCCATCATCATCATCGCAGCCGACGACTCCGTGATGCCGACCACCAAGGAAGCCATCTCCCATTGCCAGGCAGCGGGTGTGCCGATGGTGTTTGCCATCAACAAGATAGATAAGCCGGGAGCCAATCCCGACAGGATTCGTGAGGACCTTGCCAACATGAACCTCCTCGTGGAGGAGTGGGGCGGTAAGTACCAGTGTCAGGAGATCAGCGCCAAGAAGGGCGTTGGTGTCGATGACCTCATGGAGAAAGTGCTGCTCGAGGCCGACATGCTCGACCTCAAGGCCAACCCCAACCGCAAGGCTACGGGTACCGTCATCGAGTCGTCGCTCGACAAGGGTCGTGGCTATGTGTCGACAGTGCTCGTGAGCAACGGCACGCTCCACGTGGGCGACATCGTGCTTGCCGGTACCTCTTGGGGTCGTGTCAAGGCATTGTTCAATGAGCGCAACCAGCGCATCGACAACGTGAAGCCGGCTGAGCCTACCATCGTGCTCGGACTTAACGGTGCCCCGACCGCCGGCGACCAGTTCCACGTCATAGAGACGGAGCAGGAGGCGCGCGACATTGCCAACAAGCGCGAGCAACTGCAGCGCGAGCAAGGCCTGCGCACGCAGAAGCGCCTTACGCTTGGCGACATCTCGCATCGTATCGCACGTGGTGAATTCCATGAGCTCAACATCATTGTCAAGGGTGATACCGACGGATCTATCGAGGCTTTGTCCGACTCGTTCCTCAAGCTCTCTACCGAGAAGGTTCAGGTCAACGTCATCAGCAAGGCCGTGGGTCAAATCTCCGAGAACGACGTGATGCTCGCTTCGGCTTCCGATGCCGTGATCGTGGGCTTCCAGGTGCGTCCTTCGGCTGACGCTCGCAAGCTTGCCGACCGTGAGGGCGTGGAGATCAACACCTACTCAATCATCTACGATGCCATCGACGACATCAAGGCAGCCATGGTCGGCATGCTCGACAAGGTGACGAAGGAAGTTGTCACCGCCGAGGTGGAGGTGAAGCAGGTGTTCAAGATTTCAAAGGTGGGAACCATCGCCGGTGGTCTTGTCACCGAGGGAAAAGTCCATTCAAAGGACAAGGCTCATGTCGTTCGCGACGGAATCGTGGTTCACACCGCTCCTATCGCCGCCTTGAAGCGATACAAGGACGATGTCAAGGAGGTTGTGACAGGCTTGGAGTGCGGTATCTCACTCGTCAACTACAACGACATACAGGCTGGCGACATCCTGGAGACGTTCACAGAGATTGAGGTGGAGCAGAAACTGTAATCCACACATCATATAATATAGAATCCGTTATGCCTTCGTAGCGATACAAGGCATAACGGATTTTTCCGTTTTTATGCGTTTGAAAATTTGGAGCAATCAAGTAAAAGCATTAAATTTGCGCATAGATAAAATCTATTCGAATGCCTATGAAGAGATCTGTAATCTTTGTTTTGATGTTGGTGCTTTCTTTTGTCGCAAGCGCTCAGACATTGCCGACAGAGAAGGTGTTCTTCGCCAGCAATAGGATGAGCTATCAGCTTGGTGACACGATACAGATTGCTGGTTGGCTGACGAGATGCGATGACAAGGTGGGTGCGCCTTATAGCCGATATGTTTACATGGAATTGATAAACAGCAACGACAGTGTGCTTTCCAGACAAAAACTCGTTGTTGATGAGCATGGAGCCTTTCATACCGCCATGCCGATAGATTTTAATCCCCCATACGGTATATGCTTTCTCCGTGCCTATTCGAAGGTGATGTGCAACTTCGATGATATCACTATCCCCACATATCCAATAGAGATAAGCAAAAACGGCTCTCCGACGGCCAACGCTCATGGCATCAACCGTTGCGAGGTTTTTCCCGAGGGCGGCAGGCTTACGGCAGGCGGCATCCAAAACGTGTCCGTATTCCTGACAGATGACAATGGCAGGCCTCTGCAATCGGCATTTTCTTTAACCAACTCAAATGGAACTGTATTGCTGAGCTCCGCTACGACGTCGGCAGGATGGCAGACGTTTGTCATTGCCCCCGAGCAAGGAGAACGTTATTATGTGAAAGTGGGAGACAGTACTAACGTCAAAATCTATGCCCTGCCAGAAATAGACAATGCTTCTCCCGCCTTACGCGTGTCGCAAGGCAGGGGCAAATTCGAATTCCGCATAGACGGACAAATACCTAAAGACGCTAAGCTTTTCACTTACCACAGGGCCCTTGGGCTTATGATGATACCCTTGCGCCAAAATGGAGTGGTTGACGTGTCCAAGGTCGGTGATGGGGTAGTCTCTGTCATGCTCGCTGACAAGGATAATGTAGTGGTCAGCGAGACGCATCTGTGGCGGTCGACCAAGGCTAAGCCCAACCACCATGATAACAAGACATTATATATGGCGAGCGAGAATGTCAACACCGATTCAATAATCGGGGAAGGTGCACTGGCGTCAGCCGTCCGCTTTATTCCTTACGGTGAAAGCGTAGAGTCTGTAATCGCTCGCTACGTACCGACAGCTGAGGCCGCTGATTTTGAGTCAGACTTCGTGTCAGAGTTGCCTTTCCCACGCGGAATGGCAGATGAGTCACAAGTGGATAGAATCGCTGATGTTAACGGTTGGCTGCTGTCGGCAAGTTTTCAAAGGCTCGACATCGCTAAGGCCATGTCGGAGGGCTGGAAGATGAAAAATCAGCCAGAGGTGACCAATGCCATAAAAGGAATGGTTTGGGGACAGGGAAAGAACTGGAAGCTCAAGGAAGGCGACATCGTGGCTTATCAGCGAAGCAACGCCGCCACGTTTTCGGCAGACATACAAAAAGACGGGACGTTTTTTTGCCCATTGGCGATTATCCTCATGACGACAAGTTTTTCGTGAGCGCGCATGACAAGAAAAACGGTTCTGGGCAATACGAATATGAATTTTATGGCGACACCATACCGACGCTACGTAACTATAGAAAAGAACTTTTTGACAATACCATTTCCGTGACAAGCACCGGTGGTGGCAAACAGCAGTTCAATTGGCATGGAGTGAACAATCTGGCGGGAGTGGTGATAACAGCGCATGTCAACAAGGATTATGCTCAAGAGGAAAAAGAGTTTTATGGTAATAAGTTCATCACGGAGAAGGTGATGGAAAAGCGCAACTATCAGTCGTTTAAGGACATGATCTACCATTTTTCACCTTTTATGAAGTTGGTGTCACAAAAAAAAGCAATTGGCGTGGACGAGGACGAGGCGGAAAGTGGTGACGTAGGCGAAGGCGGCCCTCTGACATGGCATCTTTATCCGACGCGCACGTCTACCCTCAAAGGCAAGTCGGAAGTTAAGATATATAGTCAAAAAGAAATGGTTTGAGAATTTATCAAACGGAATCTGAGAGTCAGAA
>CAVBBO010000050.1:0-9715 GCA_963593695.1 Escherichia coli
ACATGCAGTCGGACGACTTCCGTCCGTCGCTGACGCTCGATGCACAGGTCATCACTGATTTCTTCACCAAGACGGCGCCACCCGTCAACATGTACACCCACGACTCACCCGATGAGCTCAAGCCGAAGCTCAAGTGATGGCGTCACACTCATGGTAAATGCAAAACTCACCAAGTTATAGTTTTATTATTGCTGTCCGCTAAAACTCAAAAGGCCATAAAGATTTAGTCTTGCTGCTTAATTTTCTCCCTACAACTTTCTTATAAGGGATATAAGGTTGGTTTCCCAACCGGGTAATGATTATAAGTTGAACAATTTAAATAATAGGAGAAACAAAGCATGAAACGAGTATTCAATCTTTTGGTAGTGGACGAGAGCGGTAGCATGAGCGTGATCAGAAGTCAGGCACTCGCAGGCATCAACGAGACGCTTTCTACCATCCGCAAAATGCAGAAGACGCACGATGGTATGGAGCAGCGCGTGACTCTCATCACCTTCGACAGCACTCACAAGAAGCTAATATACGACAACGAGACTGCCTACCACGCCCGTCCACTCCGCCACAATGACTACAATCCCTGCGGAGCCACGCCTCTCTACGATGCCATCGGCATGGGCATCGCCAAGGTGAACGCCCTTACCACAGAGGAGGATAGCGTATTGGTGACCATCATCACCGATGGTGAGGAGAACTGCAGCACGGAGTACAGCCGGAGGATGATCAAGAACCTCATCGGCAAGCTAAAGAAGCAGAACTGGACCTTTACGTTTATCGGCACCGATGACCTTGACGTGAAATCCATTGCCAATGGCATGGGTATCGACAATCACCTCGGCTTCCAAGAAAACGAAGCCGGAACACGGAATATGTTCGCTCAAGAGAACAGGGCGAGGAAGCGCTACTGCGACTGTGTGGCAGCGGAATGCCACATGCCATCGGGGAGCTATTTCGATGAGGAATGATGCGAGAACGGTGCAGAACAGACCTGTTACAAAGCCAATGTTACCTGCAAAAAGTTGTATTAAGCAAAAAATAGGGCGTGTAGCATACAAAGCCACGCCCTCTCTTGCTGAATAGAGTGTTAAAGCCTCTTATGCTGCACTTTGCTTCTTCTCCCATTCTTCTTCCACCAATCCTGCCAAATAGCCATCGCCCAGACAATGCATATCGGCGATGCCTTCGCTCATCATGCGATATATGTCGGAGTCATAGAAAAAGTCCAATGCATCTTCCACTAACATTCCCGATTGCTCTGCAAAGATTTTGACGATGCGGGCATATTTCATTTGAAGTATCGTCTTGTCTGCTTCCATATTATTTCTTTATTTCTTCCGCTTTTAGAAAATGTAGATGTCTATCTAATATCTCTTGATTCAGAATGCAAATCTGATGGTTGGGATGAATGAAAGCTAATCTTCGGAGAGCTTCCTCCTTGCTGATGTTCCCAGAGAAGTAAAGGTCGACAGTGTTGAAAACCTTGTCATCCGCTATGCCACCCGCAACCAAGTCATATTTCGCAATCTGTTTGCCAAGTCTGCACAAGGAAACAAAGTCCAACCATTCTTCATCGTAACCAGCGAATTCCTTCACCTTATATTTCCTGTTCAGGTTCTCATCCAAGTCATATTGGTTCATATAAGCCTTCTCCCCTTGAAAAAGGAAACGCTGGGCATACTTTCTCGCCTGTCCGACAAGGGATGTCAGATAGAACCCCTTGCCTAAATCTAACAAGTCACGGGAATGCTTCACGTCTGGCGACTCTATGATATGCTTTGACGCGTGATACACTTTCATGCTAGTGCCCCTTTCTTTTTGAGCATATTCACCAAGTCATCTATTATGTATTCCTTGCCAAATGTATGCAATACATCATAGCAAGGGATTATGTAATCGTCCAAGACTCCCGACGAGCGCAACAACTTGTATACTTGGCTGGCACTCATTTTGAGGCGGTCTGCCAAGTTGCCCACGCAATAGGTTATGAAGTCCAATTGATACTCTTGCATAATCTTTCCTTTCATTCTGTGGCAAAATTATAACTTTTTCCCAATACCGCCAAATGTTACTATTTATTATTCATCTTATCCTCAAATTGACGGTAGATTTCCCTCATATCATCTGGGAGAAAAGTATTAGCCTTTTCCTTTATCGCTAATGGAATACAGAAGCGTGCCTCGGCAATGGAGCCAACGATGGCACCAATGGTATCGCTGTCGCCGCCGTGGGAAACGGCGAGACGAATCGCATCCTCGAAACTCTTGGCTTGGGCGACGAAGCTGAGGGAGAGAGGGACGGCATCCATGCAGGTCTCGTCGAACACGCCCTTGGGATAAGTCCTCGTGTCGAAGTCCTCATAATAGCTTCGGGCAATAGTCTTGAACTCTTCCAAAGCCTTGTCCTCATCCTTGACCTGGCGGAAGTGCCAGATGGCGTGAGCCACCGCCTTGGCACCCTTGATGCCTTCGGGATGGTTGTGGGTGGGAAGCGCAGTCTTCTCCGCCTCTTCCAAGACGGTCTGCAAGTCGTCGAAGAGCCAGGCGACTGGCGACACTCGCATTGCCGAGCCATTGCCGAAACTATTGTATGGCCGTGGATTGTCTGACCGCACCCATGCGGCAAACCTTCCGCCGTAGGCTCCCTTGGGCGAGGGATAGCGGCGGCACCAATCGTGCAAGCTCTCTTGATAACTCCGACCGTTCAATGCGGCATCGGCTATCGCTATCGTACAAATAGTGTCGTCGGTGAAGTTGCTGCCCTTGCCGAACATCTCAAAATCATAGTCAAACGTATTGTTGAACTCGTATTTCGAGCCGACAATGTCTCCTATTATTGCTCCTAACATTTCTCTTGTATTCCTTGCCTAATTCAATTATAATCTTGAGGTGTTCCCTGTCTATTCGTCTTTCCACTACTCTTTCATCCTCTTCTTGGCCAAAGGGTGTCCTTCCTTGTAAGCCAAGGAATAATAGCGCATGGCTTCCGACAGATTTTTCTCTGTGCCCCATCCCTTCTCGTAGAACTCACCACAACGGTAGTGGGCGTAAGGCAGACCACAGTCTTTGTAAAGTTCAAAAGCTTTCTTCAAGTCCACTTCTGACCCTCCCGTCCCCTTGCGGTAGATGTCGGCAAGATTGCTTTTCGCCAAGTCATTGCCTAGGTCGGCAGACTTGGCAAACTCCACATTCTTCTCCACGCATACACCGTCGATGAAGAAACAGCCAAGGTCGTTCTGTATTTCATCGTCTTCCAGTTCATAATTGTTTGGATCATTCTTTATCATGTCCAAAAGTCGCATGACAGCCTCTTCTGTATAACCATAATCCGCTGGTTGGACATCCGTCTTCTGAACCAAAACAAAGTCTTGATAATTCTTCGGTATATCAAAATACTCGTCCTTTTCACTTGTATTCATATCTTGCATTTTTAATGTGAAACTTCAACTTTACTCTATCACCTCCCAGAAACACTCGGGCAGGCTGATGTTCTTCACTTCCCTCGCCTCCTCAAACAGAGGGGCGATGTCGTCGGGGTCGAAACCTGCAATGCCGCAACCGATTGGGGTGACGAGGAACTGCAGGTCGGGATGCTGGCGGGCATATGCTATGAAGTCATCGACGTAGGGGCGGATGGTTTCCACGCCTCCTTGCATTGTGGGGATGGCGTAGCTCTGGCCCTGCATGCCCACGCCCTGGCCCATCACGGCACCGAAGCGGAGGCGGGCAGTACGGGCAGCTCCGCCACCGTGCATGCCAGCGAGATTGCTGCCAAACACGAACACTTCGTTCTCCTTCAGCGAGTTTATACGGTTAGGGGTTACTCTTCCTTGTTTCAAATTTTCCATATCTTTCATGTTTTTAATGTCTTTGAAGTTGAATATGCCCGATGATGCCATCTTGTCGGATTCCAACGTTGTTGTAGATGATATGCAAGAACCCGTGGGCCGTGCCATTTCTGTTTCTTCCATGCAGGCGAAACGGTGTGATTCGTATTCCGAGGCATTGAAATATTCTTTGAAGTAAGGTATCACCACGTCGTGCATCATCTTCTGGCATCGCTGTGTGACGGCAGAGCCGCTCATGCCCAACTGCAAAGCCACGTCCTTGCCCTTGAATCCCTCTACGTAGAGCATCTTGAGGATGATGGCATTCTTGCTGTCGCGCCCGTAGAGGTGGTTGCCGAGATCCTCTATCGTATTATAAAGTTCTTGCTCGAAATGGTTGTCGCTCACATCGAACTTCATCTTCCTGTTCTCCTGTCGCGCCTCGAAACTCTCGAAGCGGTGTTCTCTCGCAACCTCTTTCAACTTGTCGAGAATCAGGAATCGGAAGCCGTTCACCATCCATGTCTTGAGCGACATGGTGGGCTTTCTGTCCTCCAGAGGCTTGAAGTCATGATCGCAGAGATAGAGGTAGTACTCATGTACCAGGGAATAAAAGTCCATGCCGGGCTTCTGGCGCAGACAGTACTGTTTGTCATAGATGCAGTAGGCCACACGGCAGTATCCGTAAAAATACTCCCTCACGACCTTTGCGTCGGCATGCTTGAACCCTTGCAGTATGTCATCATCGGAGAGTTGGGACAATTTCCTCTTCTCCGAAACGCCACTCTTCTCAGAAAAATCCTTGTCTTCCTTCATGTCGTTTTTAATTTTTGTACTTGTAAAATCTTCATGAGGCGGAAAGGTTCCTCTATAGTAATAGGATTTCCCACCCTCATATTATTATAAGAAGAAAGGGAAGGAAAAATTAAGCTCGATGCAAAAAAAATGTTATGTTGCAAAAAGTCAATAGAAAGGATTACAGCGCAAGAAGGTCGGCTACGACATAGCTCGACCCGCCTACGAAAACAAAGTCGTCGGGTGCGGCGTCTGCCAATGCTTTGTGGTATGCGTTGGCCACGGAGCCGCAATTGATGCCCTTTAAGTTGTGGCTCTTGCCAAGTTCTGCCACTTTGTCAGCACTGAACGCCCTCTTCGACGCTGGCTGTGCCCAATAATACACGGCATCCTTTGGGAGCAGACTCATCACCGTGTTGATGTCCTTGTCGTCCACCATGCCGAACACCATCCTTAAAGTCTTGCAGGGCTGCCGCTTTATCTGTGGGGCGAGATATTGCCAGCCGCCCACGTTGTGGCCCGTGTCGCAAACCACGTGTGGCTTCTCGCATAGCGTCTCCCACCTGCCGCGCAGACCCGTAAGACGGCAAACGTTGGCAAGTCCGCGGGTCATGTTCTCGTCGCTGATGGAGAACCTCTCCTTCAAGAAGCGCACGGCGGTGAGCACGGTGTTCATGTTCTTCTCTTGGCAGTCGCCTCCCAAGTCGCCATGTATCTCCCCAAGCACAGACGTTTGATAGTCTCTACCACCGTCCTGGCAAGGCTTTGACGACAGCACCACGGGATGGTCTTGTGCAAAGACTATCGACGCGCCGCACTCATCGGCTTTTCCTTGGAAGCACGGGCGAGTCTCGGGCAGGTTCTCGCCAACGACCACAGGCACGTGGGGTTTTATTATGCCGGCTTTCTCTCCCGCTATGAGCGCGAGCGTGTTGCCGAGAAACTGCGTGTGGTCAAGACTGATATTGGTGATTACCGACAGCTCTGGAGATATGATGTTGGTGCAATCGAGCCTGCCGCCAAGGCCGACCTCAATCACAGCCACATCAACCTCTTGCTCCTTGAAATAAAGCAATGCCAAAGCCGTGGTAAGCTCAAAAAAAGAGGGGTGGAGCGGCTCGAAGAACTGACGTTCTTTCTCCACGAAATCGATGACTCGCCGCTCGGAAATCATCTCTCCGTTTATGCGGATGCGTTCGCGGAAGTCGACAAGGTGAGGCGACGTGTACAAGCCCACCTTGTAGCCAGCCTCTTGCAGTATGGCCGCGATGCTGTGCGAGCACGAGCCCTTGCCATTGGTGCCGGCTATGTGTATGGTCTTGTAGGCAGTGTGCGGGCGGCCGAAATGCTCGTCCAGAGCCATTGTGGTCTGAAGCCCGGGCTTATAAGCCGAGGCTCCCACGTGCTCGAACACCGGAGTTGAGTTGAAAAGATACGAAACCGTTTCCTGATAATTCATCTCACCCTATCCTCTTCCAATATATTATAATGTGTTATGTCAACGCTCCTCAACAAGCGTTGAAACGCTCTTTCAAGCGTTCGAAGATGTTTTTCCTTGTTGTGGTGTCGCCCTTGAAGTTCTCGCTGTCGCGCAGTTCCTCAATGGCTTTCTTCTCGTTCTTGCTCAAGGTCTTGGGCACGAACACGCTTATGTTTACCACGATGTCGCCCTTGCCCGAGCCGTATCCCTGCACTGCTGGCAGACCCTTGCCGCGAAGGCGCACAGTCTTGCCTGGCTGCGTTCCCGGCTCAATCTTCAGCGTCATTTTCTTGCCGTCTATCGTCGGAATCTCTGCCTCGCCGCCGAGAGCCGCTGTCGGGAAGTCGAGCAGGAGGTTGTAAACGAGGTCTTGCTTGTCGCGGATGAAGGTGTCGCACTTCTCTTCCTCGATGATGACCTGTATGTCGCCAGGCACGCCATTGTGGGGACCTGCGTTGCCCTTGCCGTGCACGTTGAGCACCATGCCTTCCTCGACACCGGCTGGGATGTTGATTTCCACCACCTTTTCGCCTTTCACCACGCCTGTGCCGCTGCAAGCCTTACACTTGTCTTTTATCACGGTGCCTTCGCCGTGGCAGGTGGGACATTCGCTTTGGGTCTGCATCATGCCGAACATGGAGCGCACAGTGCGCGTCACCATGCCCGAGCCCTGACACGTGGGGCACGTCTCGGGCTTGGAGCCGCCCTCGGCACCCGTGCCACTGCACTTCTCGCAAACCACGTCCTCGCGCACCTTGAACTTCTTGGTCACGCCGCTGGCAATGTCTTGGAGCGAGAGCTTCACCTTCAGCCGGAGGTCGGAGCCGCGATACACCCTTTGCGAGTTGCCGCCAAAGCCGCCGAAACCGCCAAAGCCTCCACCACTGTGACCGCCGAAGATGTCGCCGAACATGGAGAAGATGTCGTCCATGTTCATGCCGCCGCCTGAGAATCCGCCACCGAAGCCACCGCCAGGGGCGTTGAACCCGAACTGGTCGTACTGGCGACGCTTGTCGGCATCGTGGAGCACCTCGTAGGCCTCGGCAGCCTCCTTGAACTTCTCTTCCGCCTCCTTGTCGCCAGGGTTGCGGTCGGGGTGATACTTGATGGCGAGCTTGCGGTAAGCCACCTTTATCTCGTCCTCTGATGCGTTGCGGTCTACGCCAAGCACCTCATAATAGTCTCTTTTCTCAGCCATGATATTACTGTCCTACTGCTACTTTGGCGTGGCGTATCACTTTGTCGTTGAGGGTGTAACCGGTCTGGAGGCAGTCGATGACCTTGCCCTTCTTGTCGTCGCCCATGCCTGGTACCATGGCCACGGCCTCGTGGAAGTCGGTGTCGAAGTCCTTGTCGTCGGTGTCGATCTTCTTCACGCCAAGGCTCTCCAAGGTCTTCACAAACTTGTTGAAGATCATGCTCACGCCGTCCTTTATGGCCTTCGGGTCCTCGCTCTTGTCCTTGAGAGCGCGCTCAAAGTCGTCGAGCACGGGCAGCACGGCTTTTACCGTCTTCTCGCCGCCGTTGAGTATAAGCTCTGTCTTCTCCTTCAGCGTGCGCTTCTTGTAGTTGTCAAACTCGGCAAGCGTGCGGAGATACTTGTCTTTCAACTCGGCAATTTCCTTGTTGGCCTTCTCCAAAGGATCTTCTTCCTTCTTCTCCTCGGCCTTGGCGCCTGTCTCGCCTGTTTGCTCTTGGGCTTGCTCCTCCATCTTGTCGGAGCTGTTTGTTGTCTCTTGGGCTTCGGTCTCAGTCTGCTGAGCCTGCTCCTTTATGTCCTTCTCTTCTTTTTCTGCCATAATGTTATAACCTTTTTTTATTCAAAGGTAACAAAAACCGTGCCACGCGGTGGCTTACTCGTACATCTTGGCTCTTTGCTCCTTTATTGTCTCGTCGTGGACGTATTCGTCGTAAGGCATGAGCTTGTCGATGCATCCGTTTGGCGTAAGCTCGATGATGCGGTCGGCGACGGTCTCGATGAGCTCGGTGTCGTGGGATGAGAACAGGATGTTGCCCTTGAATGCCACGAGGTTGTTGTTGAGAGCCTGGATCGACTCAAGGTCGAGGTGGTTGGTCGGCGTGTCGAATATGAGGCAGTTGGCGTTTTGCAGCTGCATGCGTGCTATCATACACCTCATCTTCTCGCCTCCCGACAGCACGTTGACCTTCTTGTCCACGTCTTCCTGGCGGAAGAGCATCCTGCCCAAGTATGATTTCATCACCACCTCGTTGCCGGGGCCGTATTGCGAGAGCCAGTCTACAAGGTTGAGGTCCGACTGGAAGAAGCTGGTGTTGTCCAGCGGGAGATAAGCCGTGGTGATGGTCACACCCCACTTGTAGGTGCCGGTTGCAGCCTCCTTGTTGCCGTTGATGATCTCGAAGAGGGCGGTCATGGCCTTGGGGTTGTGGCTGAGGAACACCACCTTCTGTCCCTTCTCGATGTTGAAGTTCACGTTGTCGAAGAGCACTACGCCCTCCTCGTCGACAGCCTTCAGGCCCTCGACCTCCAGTATCTGGTTGCCCGGCTCGCGCTCCATCTGGAAGATGATGCCTGGGTATTTGCGGCTCGACGGCTTGATCTCCTCCACGTTGAGTTTCTCCAGCATCTTCTTGCGGCTGGTGGTCTGACGGCTCTTTGCCACGTTGGCAGAGAAGCGGCGGATAAACTCCTCCAGCTGCTTCTTCTTCTCCTCGGCCTTTATCTTTTGGTTTTGTGCCTGGCGGAGGGCGAGCTGTGAGCTCTCGTACCAGAAGCTGTAGTTGCCGGAGAACACTGTCACCTTGCCAAAGTCGATGTCTATGGTCTGCGTCGACACTGAATCGAGGAAGTGACGGTCGTGGCTGACCACGAGCACGGTCTGGTGCTCGTCTATCTCGCCAAGATAATCCTCAAGCCACTCCACGGTGTCGAGGTCAAGGTCGTTGGTAGGCTCGTCGAGCAGCAAGTTGTCGGGCTTGCCGAACAGGGCCTTGGCAAGCATCACGCGCACCTTCTCGTTGTTGGACAGCTGCGACATCTGCTTTTGGTGCAGGTCCTCTCCCACGCCGAGGTTTTGCAAGAGCTGGGCGGCGTTGCTTTCAGCCTCCCAACCGTTCATCTCGGCAAATTTCTCCTCCAGCTCTGCCGCGCGGTTGCCGTCTTCCTCGGTCATCTCCGGCTTCGAGTAGAGCATGTCGCGCTCCTTCATGTTGCTCCAAAGGGCGTCGTAGCCCATGAGCACGGTGTCCATCACCTTGAAGGAGTCGTACTTGAAGTGGTCCTGCTCCAGCACCGAGAGGCGCTCGCCCGGGCCAAGCTCCACAGTGCCCTTGTTGGGCTCCAGGTCGCCGCTGATGGCGCGCAGAAGGGTAGACTTGCCGGCGCCGTTGGCACCGATGACACCGTAGATGTTGCCGTTGGTGAACTTGATGTTCACATCTTTATAAAGCACACGTTTGCCAAACTGGATGGCAAGATTGGTAAGTGTTATCATGGTCGCAATTTGTGTTATTTTGTATTTCCTAAAAAAGTCGTGGGCAAAAACCGAAAAAAGACTGACCTCCATTCGAAGATCAGTCTTTTCTGGTGCGTCCTTAGGGATTCGAACCCTAGACCCACTGATTAAGAGTCAGTTGCTCTA
>CAVBBO010000051.1:0-12643 GCA_963593695.1 Escherichia coli
ATGTGATACCTCACTTTTAATTTCCTTGCTTATGAAAACCAAGATTTTCTTTGCATTAGTTATTTTAGCAGCACTTTGTTGTTGCAGCAGTGATTCGACTGTGGAGTCCCGAGACCTCAGTGTGACGGTAAATGCTAACGGCAAGATGCTATCAGAAACCCATCAGAAGCTTGCGACTCTTTTAGGCAGCAACTCGAAAGACAGTTTAGCCGTGTACCAAACGAGGGCCAACCTTACCACAAACTCAGACTTTGAAGAACTCGATGATGAGCAAATGGAAGCCAAGGCAAAAGAGATTTTCTCTCCGTATGTTCAAGACGGAATCACCATTCGTGATGAAGTCGTCAAATGCGCATCCGAGGGTTTGTTGGACGAATCTTCAGAGGATATACAAAATTTCGAGAACCTTGACGAAGTAAGTCTGGCAGGAATGGCTTATTGTATGTCGATTTTGACTATCGTGGATAAAGATGAGCCATTGACGATAGATGGCGAGCCATTAACATTGACCTCGGCGGATGTAACGGAATGCCTGTCGTTAGCTATCGGTTTTAGGGCAGTAAAAGGCATATACCAATATATATCAGGCACAAGAGGACTAATTAACGCAAGTACAGCATTCGGTATTGGCATTAGTTTTATGAAAAGGACTTTAGGTTGGGTCGGATTGGCATATTGCACACATGAATTCATACAATGTGTAAAGAAAAGGGGCTGCGTTTATTCTGTAACCTATCCAGATTCGCTAATTCCATCCGACAAAATGAAAGCAGATGAAGACATAACCATAGAGCCATAACAAGGAGAGTCGTTAGCCAAATCTATAATCTTTGCGTTTAATTAATAGGGTATGCTTTATTATTTCACCTCCATAGCCAATGACATTTTATTCTTGATTATGTTGCTATCTGATCATTTTGGATGGTATGACCAAATAAGAATTATCATGTCATTCAGTTTCGCTATCATGGTTATTCTTGATGTCTATTTATTGGCTAAACGTTATAAAAAAGAAACGAAATGGGGTCTTGGAATACTAATATTCGGTCTGATACTTGATTTGGTTGGAATCCTTTATTTTGGGGGCGCATGGCAATAAATCACGCCTGGCAACTATATAACCATTTCTTCTAAACTGAACAGTATGCTTAAGAATTTCATATTCATAGCCAATAACATCCTAATCGTCATGACATCACTGTCAAGCCTTTTTGGATGGCACGACAAACTGAGTCTTATTATGGCAGTTGGTTACATTATCGCAGCTATTGCTAACATCTGTTTTTTGACCAAGCATAATAAAGAAACAAAGAATTGGGATGTTAGTTTTATAGTGATTTGACTGCTTATTGATATAGCAGGATTCTTTAATTATAGTGGCATATGCCAATGACTAATAGACTAAATTGCTTGCTATTGATTCCGATAGTATTTTGTTCCTGTTGGCAAAACAGGAACAAAATGTGCAATGCTTACAATTCCCCAAAGCCGAGGGAAGCCTTGAGGCAAAGGCCATGCGGTTTTGCAAAGGTCATTGGTGTCAAATATAAATATGATTTCAATACCGCTCACTGGGCAATCGACATGAAGATAAGAAACGAAAGCGATACCATCTTGTTTGTTAGTGATGTTCCATCCGGGTGCTCTTGTTTTCATGCAGAATTTTCCAAGAAGCCAATAGGTAGGCATGGAATAATCAATATCAAGGCTGTTTATGAAGCGGACAAGCATGAGAAAGGGTTTACAAAACCCATGACCATCATATTTAACAATGGACGTTTTTATAAATTGATTTTATTGCGCCAAGACAGCAAAAATGACAGTGGAGTGAATTATTCTCACGCCAATACACAATAAAAGGTGAAAAATATCGTTTGCTTATAAGGTATATTGTATAATTACGCCTGAATACGGCTAATATATATTTCTTGGCAAATGATAGAATACATTAAAGGCACATTGGCAGAGCTCTCGCCAGCCTTGGCAGTGGTGGAGGCTTGCGGCGTGGGTTACGCCCTCAACATATCGCTCACCACATACACGAAGATACAGGGACAGAAAGACGTGAAGCTCTTTGTGCACGAGCAGCTGACTACCGGTGGCCGTGACGACAGTTTCACGCTCTTCGGCTTTGCCACCAAGCAGGAGCGCGAACTTTACCGCATGCTCATCTCCGTGTCGGGCATAGGTGCCAACACCGCCCGTATGATGCTCTCCAGCCTTACCCCCACCGAACTATGCAACGCCATAGCCAACAGCGACGAGAAGATAATAAAGAGCGTGAAGGGCATTGGCCTGAAGACCGCACAACGCGTAATACTCGACTTGAAGGACAAGATCGTGCAGACGGGCATAGCCGAGGAACTGCACGTGGCAAGGCAACACTCTGCCGGACCATCGGTAAACACCGCAGTGAAAGACGAGGCGGTGTCGGCTCTGACCATGCTGGGCTTCTCGCCCGCCCCATCGGCAAAGGTTGTGGTGGAGATCCTTACCTCGCAGCCCGACCTTCAGGTTGAGATGGTGGTAAAGGAGGCGTTGAAGAGGATAAAGTGACAGACACGTGCAATTCAGAAAGGCATACATACTGCTTTTGCTTTTGCTCGCCATCTCCATGGTGAGCCGGGCAGTCATGCCTTCCGACAGCCTCAGCACACGCTGGAAGATACAGCGCACCACACCAATAACCTACGACGACCTCGACCAAAACGCCATGGACCTGCAACGGCCCGACGGCATAAAATATGACGTGGTGTACAACGACACCATCAACCGCTACATCATAGGCACGCGCATTGGCGGCACATGGCTCGCCACGCCGATAATGATGACACCCGAGGAGTATATGGCGTGGAGCGAGAAGCATTGGCGCGACACGTTCTATCGAGGCAAGAACGACGAGATATACAAGAGGAAGGGCAAGGAGAAGTTCGACTTCAGCGACATGCACTTCGACCTCGGACCAGCGGAGAAGATTTTCGGACCTGGCGGCGTGCGCATCCGCACGCAAGGCACGGCAGAGCTGAAGTTTGGCGCCACCTACAAGAACATCGACAACCCTTCGCTGCCCGTGAGGTCGCGCAAGAAGACGTCGATAGACTTCGACGAGAAGATAAACTTCAACATGAACGGACGCGTAGGCGACAAGGTGAACATGAACCTCAACTACAACACCGACGCTACGTTCGACTTCGACTCGCAGAACATGAAGCTCAAGTACGACGGCAAGGAAGATGAGATCATCAAGCTCGTAGAGGGCGGCAACGTGTCGTTTCCCTCCAACTCGTCGCTCGTGCAAGGCGCGTCGGCTCTCTTCGGACTCCGCACCGACCTGCAATTCGGCAAGTTGAAGCTCCAGCTCGTGGCATCGCAGAAGAAGAGCACGTCGAAGAGCGTGTCGTCGCAGGGCGGCAAGCAGTTGACAAGCTTCGAGCTTAACGCTGCCGACTATGAGGAGAACCGCCACTTCTTCCTCGCGCGCTATTTCCACGACCGCTACGACGACGGCATGCGCACACTGCCCAACCTGACCACGGGAGTGACCATCAACCGCGTGGAAATATGGGTGACCAACAAGAGCGGCACGACCACAAACACGAGAAACATCATCGCCCTTACCGACCTTGGCGAAAACAGCAAGGTGAGCAACCAGAGATGGACGACAACGGGGCTCCCCGTGCCGGCAAACAAGGCTAACACCGAATACGAGACCATGACCGGAGCCAACGAGGCGGCACGCGACATAGACCAAACGTCGACCGTGCTCGACGGAGCGGGGCTCAACGGCGGCACCGACTATGAGAAACTGCAAAGCGCGCGCCTCCTCAACTCATCTGAGTACACCGTCAACAACGCCTTGGGATACGTGTCGCTGAAAACCACGCTGCAGACCGACCAGGTGCTCGCCGTGGCCTACGAATACACCTATGGCGGGCAAACATACCAGGTGGGTGAATTTGCGAGCGACGTGCCCGACGTGTCGAAGGCCTTGTTCGTGAAGTCGCTGAAGAACACCAGCAGCAACCCCTCGCAAGGCAACTGGCCGTTGATGATGAGAAACGTCTACTACCTCGCCTCGTCGGTGGAGAAAGAGAAGTTTCGTCTCGACGTGAAATACCAAAGCGACACCACGGGCGTGTATCTCAACTACATACCCGAGCAGCAGGTGAAGGGCACCGCCATCATAAAGGCTCTTGGTGCCGACCGTCTCGACAACAACAACAAGGCCCATAGCAATGGTTATTTCGACTATGTGGAAGGCTACACCGTGAGCAATGGCCGCGTGTTCTTCCCCGTTGCCGAGCCTTTCGGTAAAAGCATCTACGACTATCTCGTCAAGCATGGAGTGGCTGCCGATGTGGCAAGCAGATACGCCTTCACCGAGCTATACGACTCCACGAAGACCATAGCCAAGCAGATAGCCGAGAAAGACAAGTATATCCTTCAAGGTCAATATCGCGGCACACAGGCCAACGTCATATCGCTTGGCGCATACAACGTGCCGCAAGGATCGGTGGTGGTCACGGCGGGCGGCGTGAAACTGACCGAAGGCTCCGACTACTCCGTGGACTATTCGGCAGGCGAAGTGACAATACTCAACCAGAGCATCATCGACGCGGGAACCACGGTCAACGTGTCGCTGGAGAGCCAAAGCGACTACTCGCAGATGCGCAAGACGATGTTTGGAATGAACTGGGAATACGACATCTCCAAGAACTTCCAGCTCTCGGGAACGTTGCAGCACCTCGGCGAGCAAGCCCTCACGAGCAAGGTGACGATGGGCGCGGAACCTGTAAACAACACCATCGTTGGTTTCAACATCAACTGGAAGCACGAAAGCCAATGGCTCACCAATGCCCTCGACAAGATTCCCTTCCTGCATCTCACGCAGCCTTCGCAAATCAGCTTCACGGGCGAGTTTGCAAAACTCTTCGCCGGACAGGTGAGCGGACTGCAAAACAACGCCTCGTATATCGACGACTTCGAAGGCACGACCGACAAGATTTCGGTGCTTGAACCCACATCGTGGATTCTCTCTTCCGTGCCTTCAATGTTTGCCGAGAGCACCGACAAGTCCACACTGCGGTCGGGCTTCAACCGCTCGCAGATGGCATGGTACACCATAGACCCGCTCTTCACGCGCCGCTCGTCATCGCTCACCCCTGCCCACATCAAGAGCGACCTCACGATGCTTTCCGACCCTTACATGAGGGAGGTCTACGTGCGTGAGCTATACCCCAACCGCGACCAAAGCAGCTACAACGGAGCCACATCCACACTCTCGGTGATGAACATCGCCTATTATCCCAACGAGCGAGGCCCATACAACTTCAACCCCGACCTCAACTACGACGGCACACTCAACAACCCGGAACAGCACTGGGGCGGCATGATGAGACGTCTCGACACCAACGACTTCCAGCAGGCCAACATCGAATATGTGGAGTTCTGGATGCTCGACCCTTTCATCCATGAGAAAGAGAAAGGCGAGACGGCACAGGGAGGCGACTTCTACATCAACCTTGGCGAGGTGTCGGAAGACGTGCTGAAAGACGGCAAGAAATTCTACGAGAGCGGATTGCCCGTAGACGGCTCGCAGAATTTCACCTACACCCAATGGGGAAAGATACCCACGCAGACCACGCAGACCTATGCCTTCGCCACCACCAAGGGGGCAAGGGCGATGCAAGACGTGGGTCTCAACGGTCTTACCGATGCCGAGGAACAACAGTTTGACAGCTACCAAGACTTCCTCAAGCAGATTCAGGGCAAGGTGTCGCAAGCCGTGTTCGACTCCATCTGGGCAGACCCTGCCCACGACGACTACCATTATTTCCGTGGATCCGACTACGACAATGAGCGGTTCGACATACTCAGGCGATACAAATACATCAACAACCCGCAAGGCAACTCGCCCGACACCGACAACCGAACAGAGACCTACGACACGTCGTACAAGAGCGGTCCCGACGTGGAGGACATAAACCAAGACTTCACCCTCAACGAGTATGAGAAGTATTACCAATACCGGGTCTCCATCCGTCCCGAGGACTTGCAGGTGGGCAAAAACTACATAGTGGACAAGCGCGATGCCGCTTCCAGCACACGCCAGGGCATGAAGACTTTCACGTGGTATCTCTTCCGCATTCCCGTGGACCAATACGAGAAACGCGTGGGCAGCATCAACGACTTCTCCAGCATCAGGTTCATGCGCATGTTCCTCACGGGATTCAAGACGCCCGTGGTGATGCGTTTCGCCTCGCTCGACCTCGTGCGTGGCACATGGCGTGTCTACACGCAGAACCTCGACAACGCCGGCACGCAGACGGGAATCATAACCACGGCATCGGTGAGCATAGAGGAGAACAACGACAAGACCCCGGTAAACTACGTGCTGCCTCCCGGCATACAGCGCGGGCAAGACCCTTCGCAGCCACAACTCGTGGAGGACAACGAGCAGTCGCTGCAAATCAACGTGAGCAATCTCGCGGCAGGCGAGTCGAAATGCGTGTACAAGAACACCACGCTCGACATGCGACGCTACAAGCGCCTGCAGATGTTCGTGCACGCCAACGCCGAGGAGGTGAACTCCACCGACCTGCAAGACAACGAACTGGCTATCTTCGTGAGGTTGGGATCCGACTACAAGAGCAACTACTATGAATACGAAATTCCGCTGAAGCTCACCGCGCCAAACAACAAATACAGCCGATACAACATCGAGGACATACGCAAGGTGTGGCCCGACGACAACATGCTCGACATACCGCTCTCCCTCCTCACCAACGTGAAGAAGGAGCGCAACCGCGCACGCGCCCTCGGCACGGCTTCGTTCACGCGCCCATACGCCGCTTACGACAGCAACCGGCCCAACAACAAGGTGACGGTGATGGGAAACCCGACTCTCGGCGAGGTGAAGACCATGATCATTGGCGTGAGAAACCTCTCTGCCGGACAGAAGAGCGGCGAGGTGTGGGTCAACGAGCTGAGACTGAAGGAATACAACAACAATGGCGGATGGGCTGCCAACGGAAACCTCAACGTGCAACTATCCGACATGGGATCTGTAAACGTACAAGGCAAGTATGTCTCCGACGGCTTCGGAGGACTTGAGGACGGCGTAAGCTCAAGGTCACAAGACAACCAGTCTGATTTCCAGGTGACCACGAGCCTTGAGCTCGGCAAGTTCTTCCCCGACAAGGCGAAGGTTTCCATACCCCTCTACTACAGCGTCTCCAAGCAGACGACGAAACCGAAATACAACCCTCTCGACACCGACATGGAACTGAAGGACGCGCTCAACTCGGCAGCATCGAAGCAAGAGCGCGACTCCATCAACAACATTGCCGTGACAAAACACATCAACACCAACTTCTCCATATCAAACGCCAAGGTCGACATACAAAACAAGCGGCACCCGATGCCTTACGACCCTTCCAACTTCACCATGACCTACAGCCACTCCCACTCCCATTCTCAGGGTGAGACCACGGTCTACGAGAACGAGGACAACTGGCAGGGAATGCTCAACTACTCGTGGTCGCCTGTCTACAAGTCGTGGGAGCCGTTCAAGAAAATAAAGAACCGCAGCAAATGGCTTGACCTGCCACGAGCCTTCGGACTGAACTGGCTACCGCAAAACGTTGGATTCAACACGGAGATGACACGCTCTTACTATGAGTTGCAGGAGCGTGACATGGAGACCACAGAGAGCTCGCAACTGCCGCTCACCTTCTCTGAGCAGTTTTTGTGGAACAGGGAGTTCTCGCTGCGTTGGGACTTGACCAAGAACCTCCACTTAAACTTCCAGAGTGCCACACACGCGCAGATTGAGGAACCGTATACTCCCGTGAACAAGGATCTTTACCCCGACCAATACTCGGCGTGGAAAGACTCCATCTGGACCAGCATACGCCACTTGGGCACACCTCTCGACTACCAGCAGACGTTCAATGCGAGCTACCAGGTGCCACTCAACCTCCTGCCCATATTCTCATGGCTTCGCGCCGACGCCACATACAACGCCACATACAACTGGGTGCGCGGAACCGACCTTGAGGATGGCACCTCGCTTGGCAACACCATAGCCAACAACCGCCAGATCCAGGCCAACGGCAACCTCGACCTCGTGAAGCTCTACAACCTCGTGCCGTTCTTGAAAAAGGCCAACGACCGCTTCAACAAGTCTACGCCACAAAAGACCGCGGCGCAAAGGCAAAAGGAGAAGCAAAAGAAAGAGGCTGAACGCAAGAAACAGGCCGAAGAGGAAAAGAAGATACGCGAGCAAGCAACGAAGGACGGCAAGGATGCCGACAAGGCGGTGGCAGAATGGAAACAGAAACAAAAGCAAGACGCCGAAAGGAAAAAGACATTGCCGAAAAACCGCAATGCCTTCGTGCAGGAAATCACGCTCATGCCCGACACCACCATCACCGTGAGCCACAACAAGCGCACAAAGCGCATAGCCGTGACCGCAAAGACGATGGACGGCAAGACCTTCGACTTGAAATTCAAGAAGGATGGCGACAACAAGCTAAAGATAAAAAACAAGGTCGACTCCGCCATGAAGGTGAAATTGTCCGTGGTCGCACTGCCGCCATTGGAAGACAAGGGGTGGTACAAGGCAGCGCAGGCGCTCGCCCGAGTCGCCATGATGGTGAGGACGGCAAGCATAAGCTATCGCAACCAGTACTCAATGTCGTTGCCCGGCTTCATGCCCACCATTGGCAAGGCTTTCGGGCAGACACGCGGAAACAACGTGCTCTCGCCTGGTCTCGACTTCGCCTTCGGACTGGTTGGCGACGACTATATAGAGAAAGCCAAAAGCAACAACTGGCTGCTCGTGGCAGACAGCGTGGCAACACCCGCGTCGACCAACCTCACCGAGGACCTTCAGATGAGAGCCACGCTTGAACCCGTGAAAGGATTCAAGATAGACCTCAACGCCTCGCGCATGAGCACAAAGGCCAAAAGCGTGCAATATATGTATCAGGGCAACCCCACCACGCAGACAGGCTCGCTGACGATGACCACCATCTCCATAGGCTCCGCCTTTGAGGGCATGGGGTCTGCCAACAACGGCTACCGCTCGAAGACATTCGAGAAATTCTGTGGCTCATTGGAGTCGTTCCGCCAGCGTGTGGAGGCTCGCTATCAAGGCACCGTCTATCCCCAAGGCACCACCTTGGCAGGCAAGACTTTCGACCCGGCCAACGGTAGCGTGAGCGCCTACTCTGCCGACGTGCTCATACCGGCATTCCTCTCGGCATACACGTCGGGCAACGGAAAGGGGCTCGACATATTCCCATCGGTATTGCACATGCTGCCCAACTGGACTGTACGCTATGGCGGACTGAGCAAGCTGCCATGGTTGCGCGACCACTTCAGCGCGGTGAACATCAACCATTCCTACAAGAGCATCTATGCCGTGGGAGCCTACCAGAGCTTCTCTACGTTTGCCTCACTCGCGGGCGACAACACCATGGGATTCATCACCGATGCCACCACGGGCAACCTCGTGCCAAGCTCCATGTTCAACGTCTCCACGGTGAGCATCAACGAGTCGTTCTCGCCACTGTTTGGCATAGACGTGACCTTCCTCAACAAGATGACAGCCAAACTGGAATACCGCCAGACACGCGCCT
Organism: Escherichia coli; assembly: GCA_963593695.1. GTDB lineage: Bacteria > Bacteroidota > Bacteroidia > Bacteroidales > Bacteroidaceae > Prevotella. Next base: position 9,645 of record CAVBBO010000051.1, read on the forward strand.
TGTCGCTATCCATGACTTCAGTGCAACTCAACGAGGCGGTGAGCAAGGACTGGGTCTTCGGATGGGGATGGCGACTCGACAATTTCAACATCTTCGGCATAGGGAACAAAAAGAAGAAGTCGGTGAAGAGCAAGAGCAAGACCTCTTCCAACGACAAGACCACCCAATCGTCCAAACGCGGTTCGCAGACAGGCACCAACCACGCCCTCAACCTCCGCCTCGACTTTAGCTATCGCAAGCAAGCGGCCATAACCCGCAACATCGCGACGGTGTCGTCGACGGCATCCAGCGGCAACACCGCCCTCAAGCTATCGTTCTCGGCTGAGTACACCCTTTCCAAGCTGATGTCGATGAGTTTCTATCTCGACCGGCAGACCAATACTCCGCTGTTGGCCTCAAGCAGCTACCCCACCACCACTCAGGATTTCGGCCTCAGCATCAAGTTCTCGCTGACAAGATAAACCACTATGTATAAAGCGATTACCTTTTCATACAAAAAGGTAATCGCCTTTTCAGTGTAAAGCCAGTGCCTTTTCAGTGAAATACCGATGCGATTGCACCGCAAAGCCGACACGAGCATTCTACACGATGTTTTTCCCACCAAAATCAACATAGTGCCTTATTTTATTGCCAAAAAGTTTGGCGTTTCCGTTTATTCCCATTTTCTTTGCAAAGAATACCAGCAACACTACGAAAAAGATGGGAACGTTTCGCTCGATTGACGAATTGGTGAGAGCCCTCGACAGGGAGAAAGTATTGCTGAAGGAGATGTTTGCCAAGCGGCATTCCCTTCAGTTTCGCTACGACTATGCCCTCGAAATGACGGAATACAGGGAGGAGCGCATCCGCTTTCTCATAGAGAACGGCGTGATACGCGACACGGGCGACTGCCTGGAGATGGAGGACGTGTATCAGAAATTCTTCGAAGATGTGCTTGAGGTCAACGAGGAAATCAATGTTTCCTCCGTGCGCGACTATATCTCCGTACTGAACGAGAACATCGACTATTATCTCAAGGAGAACAATGAGAGCCGCAAGTACAAGTATCTGAAGGAGGTGCGCCGATGCCTGAAGACGATAGCGCTGGCGACAGTGCGCAATGTGCTCGACCTGAAGCGCAACATGGACAACACCTACAAGAACGAGCCAAACTATGCCATCAAGAAAGCCAAGCTGCAGCGGCTGGGCGAGAAGCTGAAAAACATCTCCCAGCTCATCACGGCGAGCGAACGGGTGATAGACACCGAACAGCCCGTGTTCTTCTCCGTGGCGATGGACGTGCAGATGAGGAATCTCGTGAATGATGTTCGTCTGCAGCTGAACGAGTCTTACCATAACCTCCTGGAGATAGAGCGGCAAATCATACAGTACTTGAATCTGATAGACTATCAGAACCGCATCTTCGAAAAGGTAAAGAAGTTGAAGTATCTGAAAGACCAGTTCCGCTGGGAGGAGGCGACGGATGTGAGAGCGGTGTTGACAGGCCGAAACGCCGTATGGCTCGAGCCGCAGCCCAAATACTACATCAAGTTGTCGATAGACAATCTCCGTACCTCCGACGAGGCTCTGCAGTGCATCCGTGCGCTCTCCGAGAAGATGAAGAAGCGAAAGGGTAGGGGCTTGGGCAACGTGGCGGAGCCGATACCCGACGATTACCTGAAGGGCAGCAAGCAGAAACTGGAGGCGGTGAATCTGCAGGAAGTCTTCAATGCCTTCTCCGCTTCGAGCACCCATCTCTTTGCCTTCGTGATGAACTACCAGTACGACAAGAAGCAGAGCCGGGAAGACAAATTGGTGTGTTTCTGTCAGATAGCCTCGCAATATGTGGACAGTCTGAAGTTCACGGGCCATTATGCCGAGTCGGACGGCGTGGAATATCCGATGATACTCCCGAAATAACCCCTTTAACTCCTTTTCAAGAAGCAATGAACAATTTGAACTATACAGAAGAAATCTTCTGCATCCTGAGCCGTGGCGGCTTTATCTCAAACAACAGTGTGCAAGCCAGGATGAAGAGATACTTTGACGCCATTGAGGACCAGCAGGCTGACTATGACGAATATTACAGCGGCATCGGTTTCCACCTGGAGGCAGGCGACGGCTATTTCTTTTTCACACGTAAGGAAGCCAAGGTGGACTTGCAACGCAAATTGGAGGCGGTGAGCAAGTGGATAGACTATCTCGCTTTTCTGAAGACCTACAACTCGGCCTTCGGTCCGGGACTGGTGTTCTCTGCCGCCGACATCGTGGTGAGGATCAACTGCGACATGGAATTGAAGGAAATGGCGGGCAAACTCTTCAGCGAGAAGAAGTCATACGATGAGACTGTAGATAAGCTGGTGGCTGAACTGGAGCGGATGGGATTCATCGAACAGCAGAACGAACTGGAGAAAACATGGAAGGTCTTGGCCTCGTTCCATTATATCGAGGAGTTGATAGACTGCATTTCCATCACGGAAGAAGAAAGTGAAGAAAGAATGAACCAATGAGATATCTGAATAAAATCATATTCCTGAACAGTGCGCATATTCCGTATGCCGAGGTGAAGCTCGACGGCAACGTGCACTTCATCGGAACCCAGGGAGTGGGCAAGAGCACCTTGCTCCGCGCCATCCTGTTCTTTTACAATGCCGACAAGCTGCGGCTGGGCATTCCGAAGGAGAAGAAATCCTTCGATGCCTTCTATTTCCCTTATTCCAACTCCTACATCGTCTATGAGGTGATGCGGGAGAACGGGGCGTATTGCGTGGTGGCCTTGAAGACGCAGGGACGTGTGATGTACCGCTTCATCGACGCCCCCTTCGACAGCAAATGGTTTATCGATGAGCACAAGCAGGTGTATGGGGAATGGAGCCGCATCCGGGAGCAGGTGGGCAAGAGGCTTTCCATCTCTTCGCTCGTGAGCAGCTATGAGATGTATCGCGACATCATCTTCGGCAACAATCGCCGGCAGGAACTTCTGCCTTACCGCAAGTTTGCCATCGTGGAGAGTGCGAAGT
>CAVBBO010000052.1:0-25759 GCA_963593695.1 Escherichia coli
ATAAGCAAAAAGACATCCCGTGCGGAATCGTCCGCACGGGATGTTTTTTTGCTTATTTGGTCAAGTTATCAGAGGCTTTTCTTAGATGCCCATCTGGCGGCTTTTGCTGTCAGTTTTCTTTGTGGAGTGCTTCTTCCAATACTTGGCGCCCTTCTCTTTAAGCTTGGTTGTGAACTCCTCGTTAGCCTTGTCCACGGCTGCCTCCTCGTCCTTAGAGGCGAAGGCGTGGCGATAGCCCTTCTGCGTGTTCCACGCGCCACGGGTGAAGTCGGGAACCTGCACGGGTATGTTGCCGTTGTCCATAGAGATGGAACCAAGCTCAGCGAGGCAGCACCACTCGGCGAGGTCGTAGACGTCCATGTCGAGAGGCAAGCCGTGCTGGAGACAATAAACGAAGCGGCTGTCCATGATGAAGTCCATGCCGCCGTGTCCGCCGACCTTCTTCGCCATAGTCTCATATTTTTCCACTATCGGTGAGCGATACTTGGCCACCAAGGCGTCGAAGTCGGCCTTGCCCATGTAGCTGTGGCCGTTCATCTCCTTTGTTGGCTGCACGCCGCTTGCCTTCATCTGCTCGCTTGAGAGGGCGTAGCCTTCCATGGGATACTTGTTGGCAAAGCCCTTGGTGCCCACCACCTGGTACATGCGGTTGTAGGGCTGCGGGGTCATGGTGTTGTGCTGCACCTCGATCATCTTTCCGTTCTCCGTGCTGATGAGTGTCACAGTGTGGTCGCCATTGGCAAACTTGTCGCACTTCTGTCCCGACATTTTCTCGGTCCAGGCCTTTCCGTTGATGCTCTTGGTGTCCATTGCCACGAGCGTCTTCATGCGGTCGCCGCGGTGAATGTCGAGGTCTTGCGCGATGGGGCCGAGGCCGTGGGTGGCATACACGTCGCCGCGGAACTTCTGGTTGTAGTCGAGACGCCAGCCCAGCTTGTCGTTGGCATCCTTCTTCCAGTACTCGTCCCAATAAGGTGAGAGGTCGTGGCGATAGGCTCCCTGCACATACTCCACCTCGCCAAACACGCCGTGTTGCGCCATGTTGAGGGTGTTGAGCTCAAAGAAGTCGTAGCAGCAGTTCTCGAGCATCATCACGTGGAGACGTGTCTTCTCGCTGAGGTTGATGAGCTGCCATATCTCGTCGAGGTTCATTGCCGAGGGCACCTCGATAGCCACGTGCTTGCCATGCTCCAGCGCGTACTTTGCCACGATGAAGTGGTGCAGCCAGTCGGTGGCGATATACACCACGTCAATGTCCTTGCGCTCGCAGAGTTTCTTGTAGCCGTCCTCGCCATAGTAGATGTCGGCTGCCGGCATGCTGGCTTTCTCAAGGATGTCGTTGCAGCGCTCGGCGCGATCCTTTTCGTGGTCGCAGAGTGCCATGATCTGCGTGCCTGGAATATAGGTCCAGCGCTCCACGGCACCGGGACCGCGCATGCCAAGTCCCACGAAGCCCACGCGCACCACGTTCATCTTCGGTGTGGTGAGGTTGAGCACGTTCTTCTGTCCGGCCTCGCGTTGTGGCACGTTGGTCACGGCCATGCCCTTCTCGATGTGATAGGGCCAGTTGAACTGTGCGAAGGCTAATGACGGAGCCATGAAAGTGGCCATCAGAAGAGCCAGCAGTGATAAAGTTTTCTTTTTAATCGGCATAATGGTTAGAATTGTGTGTGTTTATAAATGGTTGTCGTTTTATATGCCCGCGAGCTTCTTCAGCATGGGCAGCAGCACCCTCTCGGCTGGTCTGGCTTGTGTTGAGCCAATCTTGATGTCGTTGCCCATGCCGTTGAGGATCTCCACGTCGTACTTCTTGTCTGAGTCCATCTTCTTCACGGTCTCGATGGCGCGGCTCACCGTCTCCTTCGGTTGGCTGTCTTTGGTGAGGAGCACAATGGCGCAGTCGGCCATGTCGTTCACTTTCGTGAGCCAGGGCTCTATGTCGTTGTAGAACAGGCGCGCGCCCTCGTTGTCGCTCTTGGCCAGCGTGCTGAGCTTCTTGCAGGCTGCGGCGAGCTTGCGCATCTGCTCCAGTGTGGGCCATGGCGAGTTGTAGTCGTAGTGGCGGAGATATGGGCACACGGTGAGGTAAGCCTCGGCATGGTCCTTGCCCACCACGGCAGGCACTGCAGCCTCGAAGCTCTTGGGCTCGTCGAACGCGGCGTTGTTCCAGGCGTAGTCGCCTATGCTGAACAAGGCAATCTTGCTTGCCGCGCCTTGCTGCATGGGGTTGCTGATGAGTGTCTTCACGCCGAGGCTGGCGGGCAGCTTGGCATTGTTGTCGATGTGCTTCTCGTCGCGGAAGTTGTCGTACATGCCACTCACGAAGAGCTTGTCCATGTCGTTGTCGTTGCAGGGGTAGTTCCACCACCATCCCACCTCGCGTCCGAGCCATTTGCTCACGATGTCCGGGTCCTCATTGTTTGGCACCGACCATACGTTTCGTCCTGTGATGTAGATCACCGTCTTCTGAGGTGTCGCGCTCAGTGAGTTGAAGAATCGGCCGGCCTTCTCCTTGCTCACCCACGAGTAGGCGTAGAGCTGCGGCACGTAGTTGATTGGTTTCACCGTGTCGGCAGGGGCGGCACCCTTCTTGTTCCATTTCTTGTCCACGAGCTGCTGCAGGGCGGTGAGCCTTCGTGCGCCTATGTTGAGGCTCTCCGCGTCGTCGGGCACACCACAGTCGTCCACGAACACGCCAAACTGGCGCAAGCCGAGGTTGTACATCGACTCATACTTCTCCATGATCTTGTCGAGCACGTCGTCGCTCTTGGTGTCGAAGAAGGCTGTTCCGGGGTGAATGGCCCAAATGAAGTTGACCTTGTTGGCGGTCGCCACCTTTGCCATGTCCTTCATCATGTCTTGGGTCATCATGCCTATCTTCTTCTGGTCGGCGGTGATGGTCTGCGGATAAGGCTTCTCCCAGTATTGAGAGTGATAGGGGTCCGACTTTGCGCCATACATGTATGAGTTCATCTTGTAGCGTGCCATGAAGCGGAAGAGGTCTTCCGTCACTTCCTCAGAGTAGGGCACGCCATAGTAGCCCTCTATGATGCCGCGGTTCTTCACGTCGGCATAGTCGTATATGGTCACACACGAGAGCTGCCCTCCTTGCTGGTCGAGCATCTGCTCCAGCGAGGCGAGTCCGCAGAACGTGGCGTCGGTGTTCTCGCCGAGGATCACTATCGTGGCGGCGCTGCCCTTGCCTGCCACTGCCACTACGTGCTTGTCGTATTTTTGCGTGCCAAACACCGCACGGCTCAGCTTGAGGCTTGTCGCGGCCTTGTCTGCCGCGCTCTTGTCACCGTTTACGCCCAGCAGCAGGTTGGCGGCGCCCTTCTTCGGTGATGTGGCAAACTTGTATCTCACGCCATGCTCCTTCAGTACCTGTTCGGCGCGTTGGCGGGTGGATTGGTCGATGCCCTTGCCGCATACCACGTTGAGCGTGCCGCTGAGAGTCACCGAGCCGGCTTGCGCTATCTGCTCGTGTGGGACGGGGTAGATTGTGTAGGTCTCCGCCGCCAACAGGCTCGTGCCTGCCGTCAGCATGAAAGCCAGGATTGTGGTTTTGAGTTTCATAATTATTGTCTTTGTCTTAATATGCAGTTGTCGTTCCCCCTATTTTTCGCAAGTGTCCTGTTTTTGTTGACACTCTTTGATGAAGTCTCTCATCATGCCGTCGTGTTCCCTTACGCACTGGTAGAGGCGCATCTGGTTGCGCGCGCGGTCGAGGTTGTGCTCGGGATACTTACATTTCCAGTAGTGGTCGCCGCTGAGGTAGTCCCAAAGGAACCTCACGCTCTGCATGAAGGGGAAGAGCGCCACGGCGTAGGGCAGGTTGTCGACCTCCACTGGCGTGAGGAAACGCGCGCCTTCGAGGTAGCCGCGCGTGAACGCCTTGTATATCTCCTCGTTGAACGCCACGTGGCTCATGTCGGGGTCGTCCTCGGCGGTGGTGTTGGCGGCGGAGCGCAGGAAGTCGCCATAGTCGGAGAACACGAACGAGGGCATCACGGTGTCGAGGTCGATGACGCAGAGCACGTGGCCCTCCTCGTCGAACATCATGTTGTTGACTTTCGTGTCGCAGTGGCACACGCGCTTGGGCAGCTTGCCCTCGCGGTACATGCGCTCGGCCTTGCACATCTCCTCGCCGTCCTTGTCTATCAGGTCGAGGAGCTGCTTCACCGCGTCCTCGCCGACCCTGCCCGCAGGGTTCTTCTCGATGACCTCGCGCAGCTGCTTCATGCGGAACTCCATGTTGTGGAAATCGGGAATCACCTCGCCGAGCTTCTCTGGTATGTCTACCAGCATGTCCTCGAAATGGCCGAAGGCGTTGCCGGCGAAATAAGAATATTCGGGTGTCACCGCCTCGTAGGTCTTGGCGTTGGGGATAAACACCATGAGCCTCCACACGCCGCCGTCGGGCTCGGTGTGGTAGAGCTTGCTGTTGTCGGCGGGGATGAAGCGCAGTACCTTGCGGTCTATGTCTGTCACGTTGGCAGACTCCAGCTTCTTGCGGATGTGACGTGTCACGGCATCGATGTTGCCCATCAGCATGTCTGGGTCGGGAAAGACGGTGGTGTTGACGCGTTGCAGCACGTAGGCAGGTGCGTCAGCCTCCTCGGTCGTCACCTTGTAGGTGTCGTTTATAAGGCCGTTGCCCAATGGGCGTATGTCGGCGACAGTGCCTTCGATGGCGAAATGGGAAACGATATCATGCGTGTTGATTTGTGATGTGCCTTTTGAGTCCATGTCTTGATTTTGCTTGTTTGGGTTAATAATATGTTTGTATGGTATGACTTGTCGTACAATCTGTGCAAATTTACGTATTATTTTCGCAACAACGGCACTTTTTGTCAAAATAGTTTTATCGTTTTTTCATTCGCATAATTTGTTGACGAAAACATGGCTTCGCGGCAGCGAGGCGGCTGCCCCTCGTTTCGGGTTGCCACTCTCATCCCCACGCCATAGAAAGAACTCTAGCCAACGAATAATTAAAAAAACTAAAAACAGACTGACAAAGCGTCATGTTTGTTTTGTCTTTAAGCCGAAAGGCATTACTTTTGCACGTAGGTAAGCGAGTAATCGCTTTTTGTACGCGAACTAACGTTTTTATACATATAAATCATTAATACGATGAAGATTTCAAAGATTCACGCACGTGAGATTCTGGATTCCCGTGGCAATCCTACAGTAGAGGTTGAGGTAACACTCGAGAACGGCGTAATGGGCCGTGCAAGTGTTCCATCTGGTGCCAGCACTGGTGAGAACGAGGCTCTTGAGCTTCGTGATGGTGACAAGGGTCGTTTCCTCGGCAAGGGCGTTTTGAAGGCTGTTGCCAACGTCAACGATGTCATCGCTCCTGCCCTTGAGGGTTGGGACGTGTTCGACCAGCGCGGCCTCGACTATAAGATGCTCGAGCTCGACGGCACTCCTACAAAGAGCAAGCTCGGCGCAAACGCTATCTTGGGCGTGTCTCTCGCTGCCGCTCACACGGCTGCTGAGGCTCTGCACATGCCTCTCTACCGTTACATCGGTGGCTGCAACAGCTATACTTTGCCTGTTCCTATGATGAACATCATCAACGGTGGCGCTCACTCTTCAGCTCCTATCGCTTTCCAGGAGTTCATGATTCAGCCTCGTTCTGCACAGAGCGAGAAGGAAGCTATCCGCTGCGGCGCTGAGGTGTTCCACGCTCTTGGCAAGCTCCTGAAGAAGCGCGGCCTTTCTACAGCTGTAGGCGACGAGGGTGGCTACGCTCCTGCACTCAACGGCATCGACGACGCTCTCGAGAGCATCTGCCAGGCTGTCAAGGACGCTGGCTACGAGCCGGGCAAGGACGTCACAATCGCTATGGACTGCGCTGCTTCTGAGTTCGCTACTCTGAAGGACGGCAAGTGGTACTACAACTACAAGCAGCTCAAGAACGGCATGCCTAAGGATCCTAACGGCAAGGAGTTCGACAGCGAGGGTCAGATCGCATTCCTCGAGGAGCTCTGCAGCAAGTATCCTATCGCTTCTATCGAGGACGGTCTCGACGAGAACGACTGGGAGGGCTGGCAGAAGCTTACAGCCAAGATCGGCGACAAGGTTCAGCTCGTGGGCGACGACCTCTTCGTTACAAACACCAAGTTCCTGGAGAAGGGCATCAAGCTGCACGCTGCCAATGCTATCCTCATCAAGGTTAACCAGATCGGTTCTCTGACTGAGACTCTTGAGGCTATCGAGATGGCTCACCGTCACGGCTACAACACCGTTACTTCTCACCGTTCAGGCGAGACAGAGGACACCACAATCTCTGACATCGCCGTGGCTACAAACAGCGGTCAGATCAAGACTGGTTCTATGAGCCGCACAGACCGTATGGCCAAGTACAACCAGCTCATCCGTATCGAGGAGGAGCTTGGCTCTGAGGCTCGCTACGCTTACGCTCGTTTGGATCGTAGCCTCTAAATCGGCCATGCTGCTTTACTAAGTAAGCAAGCAAACTGAAAAATAATAAAGTCCCACACTGCTTCATGCGGTGTGGGACTTTTTTTGGTATGCGTGAACCCTTATTTCGGCAAACTGTCCGTTGTCCAATGGAAAGCCGTTGGCCTTCCAATGAAAAGCCGGCATCATTCCAATGGAAAGCCAGTGTCATTTCAATGGAAAGCCGATGCAAGAGATTTCGGGAAAATAAAAATGCTTTGCAGGGGCGGGCCCTGTGCCCGTCCGCAACCAATGTTGGCGCATCGACAATTTCGATGTATTTGGCCATTCGGGTTGCGGACGGACCCTAACCATCCCTACCCGCCCCTGCAAAGCATTTGTTGATTACCGCGTAGTCGCTTGCGGCGTAGCAATCTTTGAAATCTTTTAAATCCGTGTGCGAAAAAAAACGCAAGCGCAAAGAATATTTTATCCACACGGATATAAAAGATTTTAAAGATGTCGGCTTCGCCGATTACGCATGCCATTTTGATGCCATTCGGGTTGCGGACGGGCCCTAACCATCACTATCCGCCCCTGCAAAGCATTTCGGTGCTATGCGGCACTGCTATTTTCCGAGCAATGCCTTGCCATCCTTTGAGAGGTACTTGCTTATGTCCTTGACCGCGATGTTGAAGCTCACGGGGCCAACGGCATAAGGCGCGATCTCGTATTGCTGGTAGACGAACTTCAGCGTGTCCTTCTCAAGCCAAGGCGAGTGTGCGGGCAGTGGGATGAGGCCGTCTTCGGGCAGGATGAGGTAGTTGTTGAGGGTGGAATCCGCTGCCTCCGTCTCGCCGCACTCTCTCAGGTAGCTCAACGCGCCCTTGCGCAGCAATGGCTGCATGGCACGCAAGCGCGAGGTGGCAATCATGTTGACCGGCTTGAACGTGAGCTTGCTGATGTTCACATTGTAGAAGTTGTATGACCCGTGCGCTCCGCCCATGTTTCTCTCGTCGGTCACGCTGTAGGTGACATACGTCGTGGTCTCCTCGCTCTTTTTGATCTTCAACTGCTGGTACAAAGAAGGTATCTCGTCGTTGCTGCCATACGACTCTGCCATTTCCTTCCAGCTCTCCGTAAGGTAGCGCGTCGTGCCAGCTCCATAGAAGTCTATTATTTTCTTGCCGTCGTCGGCAGTGCCCTTGTAGAGGGGATATTTGCGCAGTTGCTTCGCGTCGTCCATCATGTCGCGAGGTATGTAGTGGGCAGCCAGTTCGCTGGCTATAAACTGCCTCACGCCTGCCGCGAGGCTGTCGTCGCCGCTTGGATAATCCACCGACAGCGTGCATTCAAAGCCCGATCCAGCCTTCTTGTGATAGCTGATGTTGTCTACGGTGAGGGTCAGCGGTTTCACGCTGTCCACGCTAGTCGTGTCTACGGCCACCGAGTCGGAGTCGGAAGCCGGTTTTTGCGATGACATCTTGCAGCCTGTGGCGCAAAACGTGATGGCTATTGCGCCCATTGCCAATAAATTTAGTTTCTTCATATCAATAAATATTTTCGGTGGTTTTCCCACATATTTTATTTCACACGGATTTAAAAGATTTTAAAGATGTCGGCTTTGCCGATTACGCATACCGTTTTTCAAACCACGGGCGTCACTTGCCGCCTTTGGCCTTCGGCTCTGCCACTGCCCTTATTGAGCCTCCTATGTAGCGTGCGTTCTTGTACCAGCTGTAGTTGGCGAAATAGAACGACAGGCAGGCGGCATTGCCAGCCACTTCTCCATCCCTTGTACTTGTCCAATACACCGCGTTGTCGCCCTGCAACACCGTTTGCTTGCCGTTGCGCGCCCCTGCCGCGGGCAGGAATATGGCATTGCCGTTGCGCACGCTTTTCACCTCGTATCCGGCTATCGTGTCTTTCTCTGCCACGGCTTTCTTGACCCATGTCCACGTGCAGTTGGCAGTGTCGCCCAGCTCCTTGAATTCCTTCTCGGTAGGCATGCGGCAGCCTTCGCCCCAATTGGCGGTTGCCGCATCGTCGGCAGGCTCAAGGACGGCCTTGTGGTCGGAAGTGGTATATTTGGTCATCTTCTCGAAGTCGGTGCCATAGCGGTAAGCCTCCTGTGAGCAATCGCTCTTGGGCTGCGTCTCGCCCCATGCGTAGAGGCCGCCATATTCGGTTTCGGCTTCCGCGCCTATGTTGGTCTTCGCCCATAGCACGCCGCTGGGCAGCTGGAGGTCCACATATTCGTGCCCGTTTATCACGGTCGTGCTGTCGCAAGCGCCCTTCTCGCAGGCCTTTCCCTTGCATCCAGTCAATGTCGCCACCGCTAATGCCGCGACGGTCATGGCGCACATCATGTTTCTTGTCTTGTTCATAGTATTAGAGTTTGTATTGTAACATTAGCGTCAGTCTTGTTTGCTGTCGCGCTCCGATTGGCGGCGGAAGATGCTGGCAAGCATGGCTCCCGACACGTTGTGCCACACGCTGAACACCGCCCCGGGGATGGTAGCCAACGGATATTGGGCGAAATGCACGGTAGCCAGCGACGTTGCCAAGCCGGAGTTTTGCATGCCCACCTCTATTGCCACCGTGCGGCATTTGCTTTCGTTCATCCGCAGCACCTTTCCGGCGGCATAGCCGAGGGCGTATCCCAAGATGTTGTGCAAGACCACCACGCAGAGCACCACCATTCCGCAGGTCAGGAGCTTGGCGGCGTTGGCGCTCACCACCGCTCCCACGATAGCCACTATTGCAAGCGTAGACACGAGCGGCAATATGCCCACGGCATTGCTGGTGAACCGCGGGAAGAACTTGTTGATGGCAAAGCCGAGGGCGATGGGCAGTATCACGACCTGGATTATCGACATGAACATCGACAACATATTGACATCTACCGTCTGCCCCGCATATAGATATGTGAGCAGCGGCGTGGCGACCGGCGCGAGTACCGTGGACACCGCTGTCATGCCTACCGACAGAGCCACGTCGCCCTTGGCGAGATAGGTCATCACGTTGGACGAGGTGCCGCCGGGACATGTGCCAACCAATATCACGCCCACGGTGAGCTCGGGCGAGAGGTTGAAGCAACGCGACAGCACGAAAGCCAGCAGCGGCATGATGGTGAATTGTGCCACGAAGCCTATCGTCACGTCCTTGGGATGGCTGAACACCACACGGAAGTCGGAAGGCTTCAGCGTCAAGCCCATGCCAAACATCACTATGCCCAGCAGCGTGTTTACATAACTTGTCTTTATGAACCCCACGGCTTCGGGTTTCAGCAACGCCAGCAATGCCATGCATATCACTATGATTGACATGTGCCTGCCGAAGAAGTCGGACAGTTTTCTCAAAAAATCCATATCCTGTTTTTAATAGTTGTTGGTATCAATCCCAATCTTTCGCGACCATTATTCGCCCACCAACGGGAACATCGACATGCGGTAGGCAAGGAAACCGTAGGGGATGAGCTTTATGTTCACATCCTTCTTCAATGTGGCGGGAGCGGTGAGAGGCATCACGGGGTCGCCCTTGTCGGGGTTCCAGTCCACCAGCTCAGCCTTGGCGCTTATGGTCAGTGGCGCGCTCGTATAGCTCCACGCAAACGGGTGGCGCACTGCCGCGGTCTTCACGGTGCAGCTGTCGAGGCTCCCGGGCGTGAGCGCGTAGCGGTATTCCGTCCACAGTTCCTCGTTGATGTCGAAGTTGTCGCGGTTGGCCTGCTGCATAGAGGCGGCGAAGAGCAAGGGTCCGTAGGTGACCCACGCGCAACGTCCCTGGTCTATGAATCCGTCGAGCTTCATATAGCCGTTGGTAGGCACCATGATGCCCCACGACGGTGCTTTCCTGCCCTTGTAGTAAGGAAACTTCTCGCATCCCTTCACCAAGGTGGGCTTCATGGGGAAGGTGAGCTGGATCTTGTCACCGCAGTTCCACTTTTTGTCGAGCACTATGAAGTGGTCCACGACCTTGCATTTCACCGCCTTGCCGTTGATTGTGACCGACGGGTTGGCGCACCATCCGGGCACACGCATCCTCAGCACCTGCTTCCGTGGTATGGAGTTGAGCGTGAACGTGAGCACGTCGTTGAAGGGATACTCCGTTTCGCAAACGATGTCGTAGATGCCCTTGCGTGTCTGCAGGCGTGCCGGGCCATAGGTGAGCCACATGATGTCGCCCTCGCCGTTGATCATGGCCATGTTCATTATGTAGTTTGGCAAGGCGCGGTTGATGTTGGCAGGGCAGCAGGTGGGCCAGTGCATCTCCTTGTAGTAGGATCCGTCGTCGCGTATGCGCAAGTGGAATCCCGGTATGCGGTTGGGCGCCTGCGTGTAGACACACTGCGAGAACGAGGAGTTCACGGCACCCGGCAGTGCGTTGAAGGCATCCTGCTCTATGCGGTCGCCGTAGCGTGCGTCGCCCGTGGCGCGAGCCAGCCAGATGTTAGACCACATGAAGTCGCTTATGTCGCAGCTCTCTGCAGCCTCGAATGCCCCTATGCCGTGCAGGTGCTCGTTGGACGAGTTGACGCCTGTGGGCAGCATGGAGTTGGCTTGCAGAAACTCGTAGTTGTTTACCGACGCAGCGAGATATTCCGGGTTGCCGTTGTAGATGTAGCCTATGGCAGGCAGTTTCGATGCCTCGTTCCAGCTCACGCCGTGGCATATCGCCGTGCGCATGAATTCCTTTTTGCGCGCCCAGGTGTCGACGAAGGCAGCATCGTAGTTGCCGAGCACCTGCAAGGCGCGGTTGGCAAAGCTCATGTCGCCGGTGAGGCGCGAGAGCTCGAACATGTTTTCCACGCCCACTATGCGGCGCTCGGTGTCGAGGTCGGTGCCGCTGAACGGCTCGTCGCGGTTCTTGTCGAAAGAGAACAAGGGGAAGTTGGCATACACCCTCTTCAGCATCTCAAGCACGCGCTGGTCTCTTGTGGCACTGTAATATGCCAGGGCAGAGCGGCAGAACACCGCCTCGCTCCAATACAGTCCGTGGTCGGCAGAGACCTTGCCCCATGTGTCTGTATAGTCCTTGTTGGTAGACATTATATATCCGTTGGGCTTCTGGCGTGCCACCACGGCATCCATCACGGTGCGGCTGCGCTTCATGAGATATTCGTCGTCGAGGAGATATGCCAGGCGCACGAAGCCGTCGGTGTAATAGCCTGTTTGCTCATAGTGCCACCAGCCGGGCTCGTCGGCCGATGCCCAGCCTTTCGCAAACTCGGTGTAGTTTATGCCCATGGTCTTTGTCATGCCCTCGGCGGCGCGTTGCGCCCACTCCTTGAGCCACCCTTCCGGCTTTAGTTCGCCGAGCTCGAAGGGCGCGTAGGCTTTAGGGTCAAGTCTTGCCGACGACACGCCCTGCGCCGATGTCGCAAGAGTGCAGGAAAGGAACGTGCCGATAAGGATAGCAGAGATTCTCGTTTTCATATTGTTTTCGGTTTTTTCATTTCATTCCGCTGCGCAACAGTACGTTGTGGCGCAGGCAGTCGCCATAGAAGAAGAGTTCCTGCAGGTGCAGGTTGCCCACGGGGAAGAAGTCTTTCAGACCCGCGAAGGCATAGCGTTTGGCATCGATACCCTTCACAGTCAGCACCTTGTGGACCGTGTCCACGCTCACGGTGACGGCTGTGGCGTTGTCGCGCGGCACGACTGCCGTGCCATAAGGGAAGCGCGAGTCGTCTTGCTTGGGCTTCGCCCCAGCCTTGAGCAGCGTGGCCGCCGTGCTGTCGGTGGTCCACGACACGGGGTTTATGCACCCAATGTTGCCGTCGCAGAGCAACGGGCACATGGCGTTGGCCGAAGTGACGCTGTTGAAACAGACCGTCACGCCACGCGACGTGGAGTCGTCAGCCAGCTTTATGTGCGACGTGCGGTGGCCCGCCTGCGTCGCCGTGTCGCTGGCAGTCACCCCATAGCCGACAACGTATGCCGCTATGAGGCGCTTGTAAGTGGCGTCGTCGATATGCTTCAGCACCTCCTTCACCATGTGGCCGCCTTGGCTGTATCCGGCAAGCACAAACTTGCGGCCGTGGTTGTAGTGCTTGAGATAATAGTCGAAGGCATCCAGCACGTCGCCCACCGCCACTTTGCCAGCCTTCTCTGCCACTTCGCCTTCGAGGGCGTTGAACGTGGCTTGGCGGTAGTAGGGCAGGAACAAGTTGGCGCGTGTGGCGAAGATAGTGTCGGCAAGTTCTGCCGAGAGCCGCCATGCCTCGCGGTGAGCAGGACTTGAAGGGTCGGCATTGTGGTGCTTGACTCCCGCCGAGTCGGTCCAGTCGACCACGCACGTGGGCAACAGGTAGAACACGTCGGGCAGACTGTTGTCGATGGCGGCAAGGCGTTTCTGTCCCTCAAACCATAGGCTCTTGTCGGCCCAATCGAGCGAAGCGTCGCCCCCCTTCATGCCATTGTTTCTGGCGGCACAGCTCGCAAAGGCAAGCACCAAGACCAGTGCGTATAATGTTCTCATACAACTTCCTTTTTTATATAAAGCAAAGTTAATGCTTTTTTTCCGCCAACCCTTCCGCCAACATTAATTTTTGTTTAAAAAAAAGCAAGGTGGCAAATTGGAGGGCATTATATTTGCCAAATGTGATAATTTAAGTAACTTTGCACGGAACTATTGCAATAACTCAACAGTATTTTATAAGGTAAAGATGAAACAATACCGTTTAGTGGACACGGTTCTTGGCTGGGTGGCATTCGTGATTGCCGCCTTCACCTACGTGTCTACCATTGAGCCGACAGCCTCGTTCTGGGACTGTCCTGAGTTTATCACAACAGGCTACAAACTGGAGATCGGTCACCCGCCAGGGGCACCATTCTTCATGCTCACCGCCAACCTGTTCTCCCAGTTCGCCAGCGACCCGTCGCAGGTGGCGCGAATGGTGAACACCATGTCGGCGCTGCTCTCGGCCATTACCATCCTCTTCCTCTTTTGGACCATCACGCACCTCGTGCGCAAGCTCCTCGTGAAAGACTGGAGCGAGATGACCCTCGCCAAGACCATCGCCATCGAGGCTTCGGGCATGGTGGGCGCGCTCATCTACGCGTGGTCAGACACGTTCTGGTTCTCAGCCGTAGAGGGTGAGGTGTATGCCTATTCGTCAGCGTTCACCGCCGTGGTGTTCTGGCTCATACTCAAGTGGGAAGACCATGCCGACGAGCCTCATTCCGACCGTTGGCTCGTGCTGATATTCTATATGACCGGTCTCTCCATCGGTGTCCACCTGCTCAACCTCTTGTGTCTCCCCGCCATCGTGCTGGTGTATTGCTACAAGCGGTTCCCCGGTGTGGAGGTGAAAGGCTCGCTCATAGCCTTGGGCATCAGCTTCGTCATCCTTGCTGCCGTGCTCTATGGCGTGGTGCCTGGCATCGTGACCGTAGGCGGCTGGTTTGAGCTGTTCTTCGTCAACACGCTCCATCTGCCGTTCAACACAGGTCTCATTATATATATAGCATGTCTCGTGGGCTGCACCATCTGGGCCATCTACGAGAGCTTCGTGGCGCGTAGCGTCAAGCGCGAGAACATCTCGTTCCTGCTCTCTTTCGCCCTTATCGGCATACCTTTCTATGGCTATGGCTGGTCGGCGTTCGGCATTGGCGTGGTAGTGCTTGCCGTGGTGGCTTTCTTGCTCAACCGCAAGAAGATGGTAGAGAAGAAGCCGGTGCGTCTCGTGACCTCACGTTTCAAGAACACCGCCTTGCTCTGCATGCTCATGCTGATGATAGGCTATTCGTCTTACGCCGTCATCGTGATCCGCTCCGTGGCTAACCCGCCGATGGACCAGAACTCGCCAGAGGACATCTTCACCCTTGGCTCATATCTCAGCCGCGACCAGTATGGCGACCGCCCGTTGCTCTACGGACAGGCTTACACCTCACAGGTGGCGTTGAAGCAAGACGGCGACATGTGCAGGCCCGTGCTGAAGTCGGGTGCGCCCGTGTACAGCCGTAAGGAGAAATCGTCGAAAGACGAGAAGGACTCCTACTTCGTGGTGACCCACAAGGACAAGTATGTCTATGCGCAGAACATGATATTCCCACGCATGTACGATTCAGGTCACGCACAGGACTACGAGTCGTGGATGGGAGGTGTCGACGGCACCGAGGTGGCTTACGACCGCTGCGGCGAGCAGATGACCGTGAAGGTGCCTTCACAGATAGACAATATCCAGTTCTTCCTCTCATACCAGTGCAACTTCATGTACTGGCGCTACTTCATGTGGAACTTCGCCGGTCGCCAGAACGACATTCAGGGCAACGGCGAGCTGGAGCATGGCAACTGGATCACCGGCATACCGTTTGTCGACAACGCGCGCCTTGGCGACCAGTCGAAATTGCCGAAGGACCTTCAAGCCTACGACCCCGTGACCAATCCTGGCGGCAACAAGGGCCACAACGCCTTCTATTGCCTGCCACTCATCCTTGGTCTCGTCGGCCTCTTCTGGCAGGCGTTCCGCGGTCGTCGTGGCATACGCCAGTTCTGGGTGGTGTTCTTCCTCTTCTTCATGACAGGTCTCGCCATCGTGATATACCTCAACCAGACACCGGTGCAGCCTCGTGAACGCGACTATGCCTACGCGGGCTCGTTCTATGCCTTCGCCATCTGGTGCGGCATGGGCGTGGCGGCTCTCTACGAACTGCTTGGCCAGCGCCTGAAGGTGAACCGTGTGGCTCTCGCCGCCGTCATCGGCGTGCTCTGCCTGCTCGTGCCTCTGCAGATGGTTTCGCAGACATGGGACGACCACGACCGCTCAGGACGATACACTTGTCGCGATTTCGGAAGCAACTACCTCATGTCGCTGCAAGACAAGGGCAACCCAATAGTCTTCACCAATGGCGACAACGACACCTTCCCTCTTTGGTACAATCAGGAGACTGAGGGCGTGAGGACCGACGCGCGCGTCTGCAACCTCTCTTACCTGCAAACCGACTGGTATATCGACCAGATGAAACGCCCGGCATACAACTCACCGGCAGTGCCAATCACATGGCCAAGGCTCGACTATTGCTCAGGCACCAACGAGTATATAGAGGTGCAGCCCTCGCTGAAGGATCAGATAAAGCAGTTCTACGATCAGGATCCGGCACAGGCTAAGGCGCAGTTCGGCAACGATCCGTTTGAGCTCAAGAACATCCTGAAATACTGGGTGCGTTCAAAGAACCGCGACTTCCATGTGATTCCGACCGACACCGTCTTCGTCACCATCGACAAGGACGCAGTGCGCCGCAGCGGCATGATGATGGCATCAGACACCATCCCCGACCGCATGGTCATCTCGCTCAAGGGCAAGAACGCCCTCTACAAGAACGACCTCATGATGCTTGAGATGATTTCGCAGTGCAACTGGACTCGTCCGCTCTATGTGGCTATTACCGTGGGCGAGGAGAACTTCATGAACCTCGGCGACAACTTCGTGCAGGAAGGCCTTGTCAACCGCATCACGCCGTTCACCACCAACAAGGCTGGAGCGAAGAACTTCGACAGCATGACCACCTACCACAACATGATGGAGCGTTTCCGCTATGGTGGCTTGTCGCAGCCGGGACTGTATATCGACGAGACCGTGATGAGAATGTGCTACACCCATCGCCGCCTCTTTGCTACGCTCGCCTTGCGTCTCATAGCCGACGGCAGGAAAGACCTCGCCAAGAAGGTTCTCGCCAAGGCAATGAAGGAGATACCTGAGTATAACGTGCCGATAAACTATATGTCGGGCGGTGCCGACATCGCCAGGGCCTACGCCCTCGTCGGCGACAAGGCCAACGCCACGAAGTACGACAAGAAGGTGTTTGAGGTGGCAGAGCAATACGTCAACTATTATCTCAGCCTCAAGGGCATCCGCTTCCAGCAGTCGGCTCGCGACGTGCTGACGCAGTTGTCTATCATGAACCAAACCGCCGAGGCTACCGCAACCTTCGACGCCAAGCTCGCCAAGCAGCAGCAGGCCACGATGCAGCGCCTCTACTCGCGCTACATGGCTCAGGGCGGCACGTTGCAGTAATAACACTGGCAGACAATGTTCATTGAACAACCATCGAAGTGGTTGCGCTGGATTTACCCAAAGGCCGTTTGGCGGATGGACCGGCACGACCACTCCGTTTACCTTACTTTCGACGATGGCCCCATACCCGAGTCGACCCCGTTTATCCTCGACACCTTGAAGAAGTATGACGCCAAGGCGACATTCTTCATGGTAGGGGAGAACGTGCTGAGGTATCACGACCTCTACAACCGCATAGTGGAGGAAGGGCATCAGGTGGGAAACCACACCTTCCACCATCTCGGCAGCTTGAAGCACATGGCGATAACCTACGGGCAAGACGTGGCAATGGCCAACGAGCTGATAAAGGCACATCTCTTCAGGCCGCCTCACGGGTGGATGAAAGCCGATGTGTATTGGTGGGTGAACCGCTACTATAAGATAATAATGTGGGATCTCGTCACGCGCGATTACTCTAAGTGGATGACTCCGCAGGATGTGGTCAACAATGTGAAGCGATATGCCCGCAACGGTTCAATCATTACGTTCCACGACTCGCTCAAAGCGATAGACAAGCTTCGCACGGCCCTGCCTGAGAGCTTGGCATGGCTGAAAGAGCAAGGCTACGAGTTTAAGACGTTTGAATAGACGTTGTTCAACGGATTACCATTCCCGACTCAATATGACAAACAAGGACGGATCATTGAAAGAAAAGATAAAAGCCGAAGCTTTGCGCCTCGGCTTTTTCGTTTGTGGGTTCGTGAAGGCCGCACCCGTGACCGAGGCCATGAGGCGACATTATCTTGCGTGGCTCGCCAATGGCGGCAACGCCGATATGGCATATCTCAACAACAATCTCGACAAGCGATTCGACCCGCGCCTGCTCGTGCCCGGGGTGAAGACCATCGTTGTGGTAGCCCTCAACTATTTTCCCGCCCACCGACTGCCCGAGGGAGAGCCGCAGATAGCCGACTATGCCTTGGGGCTCGACTATCACGACATAGTGAAGCAGAAACTTCGTCAGCTCGCTGCCAACGTGGGCTTTGCCGACTATCGTGCTTTTGTCGACACCGCTCCCGTGCTGGAGCGTTATTGGGCTGTGCAAGCCGGATTGGGATGGATCGGCAAGAACCAACAGCTCATCATCCCCCATGCGGGCAGTGAGTTCTTCCTCGGCGAGTTGTTTGTCAACGTTGACCTTCCGCCCGATGAGCCCAAGCCCAACCGTTGTGGCACGTGCCACCGTTGCGTGGACGCTTGTCCTACCCATGCCGTTTGTCTGCCGACAAAGCATGTGGAAGGCTATGGCGACATCACGCGGTTCGACGCCGGTAGATGCCTGTCTTACCAGACCATAGAGAACCGTGGCGAGTTGAGCGACGATGCCAAGGCCGCGATGGGCGATACCTTCTACGGTTGCGACCGCTGCCAACGTGCCTGCCCGTGGAACCGTTTTGCCACGCCAAACATGGAGCCGCTGCTCCAGCCGCATGAGGAACTGCTGGGCATGACGCGACAAAAGTGGGAAAACATGACCGTGGACGACTACCGACGACTCTTCAAGGGCTCAGCCGTGAAGCGAGCAAAATACGAAGGTTTGATGCGAAACATCAAGGCCATGACCGACGACTCTACTCCTCCAAAGCTTTGATTTGCTTCTTAGGCGTTACGCCGAGCGCCTTCAGGCTCTCTACCCTGCGCATCACGTTGCCCGCGCCATCATAGAGCTGCTTGCGAGCCTTGTCGTAGTTTCCCGACAACTTATTAATCAAGTCGCCAATGCCCATGAAAGTGTCCTCAAAGCCAACCACCTTGTCGTAGAGGTCGGCGGCGGTCTTCACAATCTTCTCCACGTTCTTGTTTTGGCGGTCATATTGCCAAAGGTTGTAGGCGAGCTGGAGCGCCATGAGGAGGTTGCTTGGCGAGATGATGATTATCTTCTTTTGGTAGGCATATCGGCTGAGGTCGGGCTGCTGCTTCATGGCGGCAATGTAGCTGGTCTCGTTGGGGATGAACATCAAGACGAAGCCTATGGCATCGTCGACCAACTTTGAATAGTCCTTTTCTGCAAGTTCGTCGATATGCTTGCGAACGCTCTGCGCGTGCGCTTTCATCAGGCGCTCACGCTCCGCGTCATCCTCCGTGGCAATGGCGTCGGTGTAGGCAGTGAGCGACACCTTCGAGTCTATGACCACGCTCCTGCCCTCGGGGAAGCGCACGATGACATCTGGACGGAAGTTCTTGCCGTTTTCGTCCTTGGTGTTCTCTTGAATGAAAAACTCCTCGTCTTTCCTTAGTCCACTGTTTTCCAGGATGGTCTCCAGCACCATCTCGCCCCAATCGCCCTGCATCTTGCTGTCGCCCTTCAAGGCCTTGGTGAGGTTGGCGGCATCAGAGCCAATCTTTGAAGTCTGCTCCTTGATGTTTGCCACGGCCTGCTGCTGTTCCTGCTGGAAGAGTTTCATTGTTGCCTCAAAGGAATGTTGCAGTTCCTTCTTGCTCACCTCGTTGCTGGTTCGGCTTTCTTCCACCGATTTCTTGAAGTCGGCAAATTGCTCCTTGATAGGTTTCATGAGCTCGTCCATCTGCAGGCGGTTGCTCTCTTGCAGTGCCGACTGCTTGGCGGCAAGTTGTTCGGCGGCAGCCTTCTGCTGTTCGATAGTCATCCGCTGCATCTCCTGCTTCAGGTTTTCCAGTTTCTGCGCCCACTGCGCGTCGCTCTCCTTACGGAGCTTTGCGGCATACTGTCGCTCGCTTGCCATTTGCAGCTTCAGTTCCGCCATTTGTTTCTCGTGAGACTCCTTGAGAGACAGAACCTGTTTCTCATTAGCGTCTTTTATAGCTTGGACTTGTTTCTCATTAGCCTCCTTTAGGGCTTGGATTTGTTTTTCATTGGCTTCTGTGAGAGATGCTGCCTGTTCCTCGTGAGACTCCTTAAGAGACGCGACCTGTTTTTCGTGAGAATCTTTGAGAGCTTGGATTTGTCTCTCATTGGATTCTTTTATAGATTGGACTTGTTTCTCGTGAGCTTCTGTGAGAGACTGAATCTCTGCTGCATGATGCTTGCGCTCATTTTCCAAGACAGCCTCCTGGTTGCTTTTCAGTTGCTCCATCTCCGATTGCAGCACCTGCGCCTTCGCCACAAGTTGCGTTTTTTCCTCACCGGCGGCTTTTGCCGTCATCAGCTTGCCAACAATAAAGCCGATGACAATACCTATGATCAGTCCTATGATTAATCCTATTGCTGTTTCCATTTCCTTTTAATTTATAGTTATACTTCTAAACCTTTGTTGTCATGTCATTGAGAAAGCATGATGTCTGCAAAACATGATTTCCGCATCACAAATGCAAACATACTGCTTATTTGCGACATACCCAAATTTATTGCCATAAGATGGCCAAACTATTTTGCATCTGATGAAATTTAATAAACAATAGAAATCTTTTGTAATATTTTTTTCAATATTTAAAAAAAAGACATAAATTTGCAAAACCATAACAATCGTTTAACCCTTTAAATATCGTAACATGAGGAATCCTAACCACTTACTGCTAAGTCAAGCCCTATTGCTGTCGCTTGGCTTTCTGTCGGTTGCTCCCGTCTCGGTACATGCCGACACGCAAGGCATCTACCAAAATGCCCTGACGGTGTCGGGCACGGTCGTCGACGACAAGGGCGAGCCGGTGATTGGCGCGACGGTGCTTGAGGACGGTACGTCCAACGGCACGGTGACAGACGCCAACGGCCAATTCACCCTCAAGACATCCCACGGCGCGCAGATACGCGTCTCCTATCTTGGCTACAAGACCATCCTGCTCAAGGGCAAGCCAAAGATGGAAATAAAGATGAGCGAGGACAACAACCAGCTCAACGAGATAGTGGTCGTGGGCTACGGCCTGCAAAAGAAGGTGGACATCACCGGTGCCGTGGCCAACATCGACGTGGACAAAGCCATAGCCTCACGCCCAATCACCGACGTGGGCAAGGCCCTGCAGGGAGCTTCTCCAGGCCTCACCATCACCAACCTCACCGGCGGTCTCGGCACGCAGTCGAACATTCGCCTGCGCGGTAGCGTGGGTTCGCTCAGCGCCACCTCGGGCACTCAGCCGCTCATTCTCGTGGACAACGTTGAGGTGCCCGACATAAACCTCGTGAACCCCGACGACATAGAGAGCATCTCGGTGCTCAAGGACGCAGCGTCGTCGTCCATCTACGGCACGCGAGCAGCATGGGGCGTGATTCTCATCACCACCAAGAAAGGCACCGACAGCAACAGGGTCAAGGTGTCGTATAGCGGCAACCTGGCATGGAACACTCCGACGAAGCAGGCTGAACTCGCCTCGACGGTGGACAACGCCAAGTTCATTCTCGCCGTGGCCAACCGCCTTGGCACCGACCACGCCTCGTCGATAGGCTACTACGTCGACGAATACGCGCTGGGCAAGATGCAAGACTGGCTCGACAAGTATGGCGGCATGTCGCAATCGGAACTGGGAGAGATGAAAGAGGGACGCGACTTCGAGTTGAAGGACGGCCACACCTATTTCTATCGCTCGTTTGACCCAGTGGACATGTTCACGCGCAAATGGACTCCGCAGCAGACCCACAATCTGTCGGTCGTAGGCGGCAACAAGAACACCACCTACAACATCTCAGGCTCTTATTTCAACCAAAAGGGCGTGATGAAGTACAACACCGACAAGTATTCGCGCTTCACGCTCACGAGCAACATCACCACGAAGATCCGCGACTGGTGGAACGTGCACACCAACATAATGTTCTCGCAAGAGAAGAACGACCAGCCATACAAGTTCACCTCAGGACAATACGACGCTTGGTTCTACCTGCTGCGCTGGCCGCGTTGGTATCCTTACGCCGACTATGAGGGCAAGTCTTTCCGCTCCTCGGTGACCGACATACGCAATGGCAACCGCGAGACCATGCGCACGTCATACCTGCGCGCCAACGTGGGCACGACGCTCAACCCGCTGAAGGGGCTCAACGTGAACTTCGACTACACCTTCGGGCTTGTCAACTATGCGCAAAAGCGCAACGGCGGCACGGTGATGGCCTACGACATGTTCACCACATCGCCCTTCAGCAACTACAAGGACATCTATGGCTCCACGCACAACCGCGTGATACAGACATCGCAATACAATTTCCAGAACATCTTCAAGGCATACGCCACCTACGCGTTCGACATAGCCAACGACCACCATTTCAAGGTGATGGTAGGTATGGATGCCGAGACACGCCGCCTCACGTCGCACTACTCTGAGCGACGCGGCCTCATCAGTGTGACGCTGCCGGAGATAAAGCTCGCCACGGGCGACCAGTACAGCTACAACAGCTCGTACAGCTACAACAACGACTTCGCGGCGGCTGGTTTCTTCGGGCGTCTCAACTACGACTTCCTCGACCGCTACCTCTTCGAGCTCAACGTGCGCCGCGATGGTTCTTCACGCTTCCCCGACGGACACAAGTGGGCTACGTTCCCATCGTTCTCGGTGGGTTGGCGCGCCAACGAGGAGAAGTTCATGGACTGGGCCAAGCCTACGCTCTCCAACCTCAAAGTGCGCGGCTCGTGGGGCACGGTGGGCAACCAAGACGTGGCTGCCAACTCGTTTATCTCTACCATGAGCACCAGCAACTCGGGCTGGGTCATCAACAACCAGAACGTGCTGGGCATCTCGACACCTACGGTGGTGTCGCCAACGCTGACGTGGGAGCGCGTCTCAACGCTTGACATCGGCGTGGACGCCGGTTTCTTCAACAACGACCTCAACATCACCTTCGACTGGTACAGACGCGTCACCTCGGACATGCACACTGCCGGCGAGCAGCTGCCTGAGACCTTCGGAGCCAGCGTGCCAAAGGTAAACTTCGGTGAGATGACGGGCACGGGCTTCGAGCTTGGCATCAACTACCAGCACCGTTTCGCCAACGGCTTGGGCATAAACCTCGCCGCAACGCTGTCGAACGTGACGGAGAAGATAACCAAGTACAACCAGGAGGACCGCAACATCTACGGATACTATGAGGGCAAGACCCTCGGCGAGATCTGGGGCTACGAGACCGACCGCCTCTTCCAGGCCGACGATTTCAACGCAGACGGCACTCTCAAGGAAGGCATTGCCTCACAATCGCTGTATGAGAGCGGAGCGTTCAAGTTCGGCCCGGGCGACGTGAAATACAAGGACCTCGACAACGACGGAAAGATCACCTACGGAAAGAACACCGTGGAGGACCACGGCGACCTGAAGGTCATTGGCAACGCGCTGCCTAAATACGAATACAGCTTCACCATCGGCGCCGACTGGAAAGGCATCGACTTCTCCATGTTCTTCCAGGGCGTGGGCAAGCACGACTATTGGGGCTATGGCTCGGTGGTTATCCCCGGAGGCGGCTCAAGCTATTCCGACTCTTTCTTCGCCCACCAGACCGACTACTGGACACCTGAGAATACCGACGCCTTCTATCCGCGCCCATACAACATGGCATGGCAAAGCAATGCCTACAACTTCCTCAGGCAGTCGCGCTACCTGCTCAACATGGCATACCTGCGCTGCAAGAACATCACCGTGGGCTACACGCTGCCCGACAAGGTGCTCAAGAAGATATGCCTGCAGAAGATACGCGTTTACTTCTCTGCCGAGAACCTCTTCGAGTTTGACCACATGAACGGCATGCCACTCGACCCCGAGACCACCGACTACAAGTCGGGCTACGGAAGCGGCTCATGGTCGTTTGGCCGCAGCTATCCTTTCAGCCGCACGCTGAGCTTCGGTTTGCAGGCCACATTCTAACAAACACTTAAAACAAGCAACAACATGAAATCTAAATATATCATAAGCCTTGCTCTTGCGGCTCTCTCAATGTCGTCGTGCGGCGACTTCCTCACGCGAGAGCCCGAGGACACCGTGACCGACATCCCGAGTTTCTGGAACAACGAGGACAACATACGCTCATCGGTCTACAACCTCTACACCGACTATTTCGTCGGCTACAACTCCGGTTGGAGTCGCTCCGACTTCTACTATGACACGCGCGTGGCCGACTGGAACGACGACAACGCGCAGGAGAAGGCCACCATGTTTACCAAGGTGGCACCAACCACCGCCGACGGCGCCAGCGATGCCAACCCCGCCTCGCCATGGGACTTCACCAACGTGACCACCGTCAACAAGCTCCTGGCAAAGGTGCAGACATCAGCGCTCAACGACGAGGCAAAGAACCACTGGATGGGCATAGTACGTTTCTTCCGCGCCATGGAATACAGCCGTCTCGTGCAACGTTTCGGCGACGTGCCATGGTACGACGAGGCCATCGGCTCTACCGACTACGACAAGCTCTACAAGGAGCGCGACCCACGCCTGACGGTGATGGAAAACGTGCTGGCAGACCTTGAGTTTGCCTCTGCCAACGTGAGGACGAGCGATGGCGAGAAAGGTCTCACCGTAAACCGCGACGTGGTTGACGCCTATGCCTCGCGCCTCATGCTCTTCGAGGGCACGTGGCAGAAATACCGCGCTAAAGACAACACCGCCGCAGCAAAGTTTCTCAAGGCTGCAAAGGAGTTTGCCGACAAGGTGATTGCCACCGGCAGCTACTCGCTCTGCGACGACTACAAGGCGCTGACCACGAGCATTGACCTCAAGGGCAACTCTGAGATCATAATGTACCGCTCCTATGTCGAGGGCGTGGTGACCCACTCGCTCATGTCGTTCCAAAACACGGAGCACGAGATATGCAGTCCGTCGAAGTCGCTCATCGACAGCTACCTGTCAGCCAACGGCCTGCCTATCCACCAAGATGGCAATGCCTGCTGGAAAGGCGACCAATGGTTCTACGATGCTATCAAGGATCGTGACCCTCGCCTGTATGCCAACATCGACACCACAGGGCTGAAGCTCAGCGGTGTGGCTGAGGTGTATGCCATCTCCGGCTATTTCGCCAATCGTTTCGTCAACGAGAGCCTGAAGAACCTGGCAGGCGGACTGAGTTCCACCAACATCACCGACGCACCCATCATGAAGCTCAACGAGGTGCTGATGAACGAGATAGAGGCTTGCGCCGAGCTCGCCGACCTCGGGCAGTATTCGCTCTCGCAGAC
The DNA here is from genome assembly GCA_963593695.1 of Escherichia coli. GTDB lineage: Bacteria > Bacteroidota > Bacteroidia > Bacteroidales > Bacteroidaceae > Prevotella. The sequence continues at coordinate 24,523 of CAVBBO010000052.1, forward strand.
CGACCTCGACCGCACCATCAACGTGTTGCGCGACCGCAAGAGCACCCACATGCCACACCTCACGCTCTCAGGCTCAAGCCTCGCCGTGAACGGCACTGCCATCAACGACCCCGACCGAGACCAGACCGTGTCCCCCATCCTGTGGGAAATTCGCCGCGAGAGGCGCGTGGAACTGGTGTATGAGGGCCTGCGCTTCAACGACTTGCGCCGCTGGGGCAAGCTCGAATATGCTGACATGCAGAAGAACCCCGACATCAACCGTGGCGCATGGGTCGACAAGAAGAGATATGTGGAATGGTACAACGCCAAGTTCAACCCCGCCAAGCCAATCACGGTGGAGACGCTCAAGAGCGTGAAGCTCGACCGCGACGGAGATGCCGGATACATCCAGCCCATCACGGACGCAAGCTTGATGAGGACACAGGCCGACAAGGACTATCTCTATCCGCTTCCCGTAAACGAGATAACCCTGTACCAGCAGCACGGCAAGGAACTGAAGCAGAACCCGGGGTGGTAAACGTCTGACGGATATAAACTGAAATAGGGGGGCTATGTTGATTCGGGTGAAACACCACGATTCAACATAGCCTCCTTTGTTTTATCGGTTATGGGAACAAGCTGCAACGATAGCATGTGCCATATCCGTCTTTTTTACCTGCTTTAGGTCTCTTTTTCTTCATATAAGCCTCTTCCTTGGCTATATTGTTGTATCTTTGCATCCGTATTTTACAACAACTAACGATAGCTATATAGGTATTCTGCAGCGGGAAAGTGCGTCTCATAGTGAAAGTATCTAACCAATCCTTTATACCGTAAAGAGAAGCATATGAAGAAGAAATATATATCTCCAAGTGTAAAAGTAATAAGTATAGAAAACACCCCAATGTTGCTCTCTGCGAGCAGAGGAAGCTCGGGCAATGTTGATAAAGTCGTAATAGACGGCGACGGTAACCAAATCACCGATGGCGGCACCACTGACCCCGATACTGACTATGCGCCTTGGTAAGCTAATAGGTCTATTATGCCTAATAATATAAAAATAAAGCCCCTGTGGGAATGATTATGAAAAGACTTCAGATATATTTGATTTTGGTGCTGTCCCTTATCCTTCTCGGGACACTGCCCAGCGTTGCCGAGAGCAAGGCCGAGTCGTGGAGCTATCCCAGTTCCAATCCCGGATTGTCAAGTTTTGACGGTAGCGGCACAGCATCTTCACCCTACCTCATCCAGAAAGCCC
>CAVBBO010000053.1:0-8020 GCA_963593695.1 Escherichia coli
ATCAAGACAGCCCTTGAAAATTCATTGAAATTTGTTGGCTGGGGTCAAAGTGGGGTTAAATTTATAGGCAGACATTTTCTATAAATTATCTTGTTAAACAAAATAAAAACACTATATTTGCAACAAGAAAACAAAAAAGCCCATGGTCATGGAAGGAAAGACAATTATCAGAAGATTACCTGTTGGCGTTACCAACTTCAAGGTACTCAGAAGCAACCATAGATACTATGTCGATAAGACAATGTATTTGCAGAAGATGGAGGACACCTCTGATTTTCTCTTTCTCATCCGTCCGCGCCGTTTTGGAAAGAGCCTGTTTTTGTCAATGGTAGGCGATTATTACGACTGTGAGAACATGGACATCGACGAAGAATTTGATGGCACATGGATTGGTGAACATCCGCTCGATAACAAGGGAAAGTTTCAAGTCTTGCAGTATGACTTTTCTCAAGTGCTTGCCAACATTGATAACCTCGAAAATGAATTTAATTCCTATTGCTGCATCAAAGTAGATGGCTTTATACGAAAATACAAGAATTATTATAGTGAGGAAACTATTCGCTTAGTAAACGAAGCTGTACTCGTCAAAGACAAAATCAATGCGATAGCAGACGAGGCAAAACAACGTGGCTATCATCTCTACCTCATCATCGACGAATACGACAACTTCACCAATATCGTGCTCAACGAGCGGGGCAACGACGTTTATCAGCAGATGACGCACAGCGATGGATTCTATCGCAATGTGTTCAAGATATTCAAGCCCAACTTCGAGAAGATTCTTTTCATGGGTGTCAGTCCTATCACGCTCGACGACTTGACAAGCGGTTTCAATATTGCCACCAACATTTCGCTCGATCCCGAATTTGATATGTTGCTTGGCTTTAGCGAGACTGATGTCCGGGAAATGATACGCTACTATCAGAATGTCGGTTTGATTAAGGGCGATGAGGATGCAATCATAGCCGACATGAAGCCGTGGTACGACAACTATTGCTTTGCTGAGGAATGCTATGAGGTTAATCCAAGAATGTTCAATAGCAACATGGTGTTCTATTATATGAACAATATGATAACGACTGGTCATGCCCCGTCTCCGATGATAGACCCCAATACCAAGACCGATTATGCCAAGATGAAGCGCTTGGTTAATCTCGACCGCTTGGACGGCAACCGCATGGGAATAGTGCAGCGCATTGCCGAGAAGGGGTATATCGATGCCGAGATTGTACCATCCTTTCCTGCCTATGAGATGGTGAAGCCAGACATGTTTGTCAGCTTGCTCTATTATTATGGCATGCTCACCATTGGTGGCAAAAGCCTCGACACGACACACCTCGTCATACCAAACAATAACATCCGCGAGCAATATTATCGCTTTATCTTGGAGCAATACCAAGACACTTGCAAGCTCAACCTCACCGAGTTGGGCGATGCCTTTCGTTCGGCAGCCTTGGAGGGCAAATGGCAACCGCTCTGCCAGTATCTCGCCGACCACTATTATGAGGACAGCAGCATACGAGACGCCATTCAGGGTGAGCACAACATCCAGAGCTACTTCAAGGCATATCTCAATCTCTCGGGGTTGTTTGTCGCTCATCCCGAGGTGGAGATGAACCATGGCTATTGCGACTTCTTCTTGCTGTCCAACACCAAGAAGTATCAACCGTTGAAGCACAGTTTCATCATCGAGGTGAAGTATCTGAAAGCCGATGCCTCCGACGGGGAAGCCCAGCAACAGTGGGAAGCCGCCGAGAAACAAGTGACGAGCTATGCCGACGACAAGACGGTAAAAGCCCTCACCGCTGATGTACAGCTCCACTGCATCGTGCTTCAATTCAAGGGGGGCAAGTTGCTGAAGATGGCAGAGGTGTAGGCTTGGCCTAAACCGACAGGCATCAAACTCTACAATTACGAATACACTAACTTATACATCATTATGGAAAATAAGACATCATCAAAAAACTTTGCGATCCCTTTGGCGTTTATCGGCATCATGTTCTTCTCGTTGGGCTTCGCTCTCGGCATCAACTCGTTGCTGGTGCCTGTGCTGCAGTCATCGCTTGGCATCTCCAACGCCGCTTCCTATCTCATCATCGCAGCAACGTTTATCCCATTCCTCATCTTCGGCTATCCGGCGGGTCTCACTATCAAGGCCATTGGCTACAAGAAGACTATGGCACTGTCGTTCTTCATCTTTGCCGTGGCGTTCTACCTTTTTATCCTATCCGCCGGAGAAAAGAGTTTCCCGCTGTTCTTGCTGGCATCCTTCATCAGCGGTGCCGCCAATGCCTACCTGCAGGCTTCGGTGAACCCCTACATCACCATCCTGGGCCCGCTGGAGAGTGCGGCGAAGCGCATCAGCATCATGGGCATCTGCAACAAGTTGGCATGGCCCATCCCCTCGCTTTTCATTGTGTGGCTTTTGGGCAAGGACGTGAACCTCATCGGCATCGAGGACCTGAGCAAGCCTTTCTGGATCATCATCATCGCCTTCTTGGCTCTGGGAGTGCTCGCCTTCTTCGCACCGCTGCCTGAGGTGAAAGCCGCCGGCGAGGACGACGACGCTGAGGATGCCCCAGCCTGCCCCTATGCTGCTACAAAGACCTCCGTGTTTCAGTTCCCCCACCTGCTTTTGGGCTGTCTCGCCCTCTTCCTGTATGTGGGCGTGGAGACCGTGTCATTGGGCACTTTGGTAGACTACGCCAACTCTTTGGGACTGCCAGGAGCTGCCAACTACGCTTGGATTGCCCCCATCGGCATTGTGGTGGGATATATCTGCGGCATCATCTTCATCCCTAAATACCTGAGTCAGGCGCTGGCCCTGAAGATTTGCTCTTGGCTTGCCATTGCTGGTTCGCTGCTCGTGGTGCTCACGCCTGCTGACATTTCCATCTATTTCATTTCTCTGATGGCACTCGGTTGCTCACTCATGTGGCCGGCGTTGTGGCCATTGGCCATGGCAGACCTCGGCAAGTTTACCAAGGCAGGTTCTTCGCTGCTCATCATGGCAATGTTTGGCGGTGCCGTGCTGCCCACGCTCTACGGCAGCTTGAAGGATGCCATCGGAGCACAGTCGGCCTACTGGCTCTGCCTGCCGTGCTTCGTCTACATATTATATTATAGCATGCACGGATATAAGATCAGGAAATAGGCTGCTTATCAGCTTTTCCTCTTCACGCCACGCACGGCTTGCGCCTCCAGTGGATTGTCTGGCCAATAGTGTTTGGGGTAGCGCCGTCTCATCTCCTTGCGAACCTCGAAATAGGCGTCGCTCCAGAAGCTGCGCAGGTCCTTGGTCAGCTGCACGGGCTTGAATCCAGGCGAGAGCAGTTCCATGAGCAGGGGGCGCGTGCCGTTGTCCACGCATGGCGTGTCGGTCATGCCAAAACACTCTTGCAGCCTGACGCTCACCACAGGCGCGTCGCTGCCCTCGCGGTAGTCTATCCTGATGCGGCTGCCCGTGGGCACCGTGACGTGCGACGGTGCCATGCGGTCAACCGCTTTCTGTTGATCGTATGACAGTTGCGCCCACAACACCGCCGCCATGTCTATCTTCTTCAGTCCTGCCGCGTTGACGGCTCCTCCGGAGTACATGGGCAACCATTCGTCGGCTTTCGCGAGCAAGCCTTCGGTGGTGACATCGGGCAATGCCAGCTCCGGGTGCCACGATGAGCAGACGATGACGCGTTGCTGCAGGTCGCGGAAGGAGTCGGAGAGGTTGAGAAGGCTGCGCCCCTCGGTTTTTATCACCTGGACCACAATGCTTTCAGCCTGCTCGCGTGAGACCGCCTCAAGAGGTTTGGCATCTAACACTATGCGCCCCACACGCCACTCGCGCACGGCAGTGACACGTCCCAACGCTTTGTCCCAAGCCACACGCTCACATTCCTTTGCGAGATGGCTTATGCCGTCCTTGTCTACAGGTGAGGCAAGGAATATCTTGCGGTCTGCCGAGGCCACGGCAAGCAGCTCGTAGGCATGCAGGTTGTCGGTTGGGTCAAGGCTGGCCCGCTCGCCGTTGGCAAGCTTGTAGGTGCCGTCGTGCTGGAGCATTGCCACACGCTCGGGATAAGCCGTGGCTATCAACATACCCGATTCGCATGGCAGGATGTCACGGTTGTCTTCCTTGGCGCCAATCATGCGCCTGTATTGCTCGGCAGTCATGGCTGTGCGTCTCCACCTGCCAAGCGTTTGCCTCTGCCGTGCCCTTCGCAGCTCCATGATGCGAAGGTTGATGTCGGCGTCGTTCTCCTTGGATAGAGGGTCACGCTCCTCCAGCAGGGCGGCAATGTCGGCTGCCAAGGCTTTCTGAGCGTTGCCTTCGGCCTTGATGAGCATTTGCGCTATACGAGGGTGGCATGGCAGTTTTGCCAGAGCCTCGCCATGCAGCGTAATGCGGTGCTTGTCGTCGATAGCCCCAAGGCTCACCAGCAACTCCTCGGCACGATGAACATTGCCGTGTGGCGGTGGTGTAAGCCAAGGCAGCTTCTCGATGTCGCCGCCACCCCAAGCCGCCACGTCGAGGACAAGGGAGGTGAGGTCTGCCGTCGTTATTTCCGGCTCCCTGCACTCGCGCATCTGTGCTTCAGTGGCTTTGCTCCAAAGACGGTAGCAACGGCCGGCAGAGACACGCCCCGCCCTGCCCATGCGTTGGCGAGCCATGTCCATGGATATGCGAACCGTTTCCAGATGTTCAAGGGCGCAGCGAGGGTCGTATGCCATCGTGCGGCAGAAACCTGAGTCGACAACCACCGTGACACCCTCTATGGTGATGGATGTCTCGGCAATCGGCGTGGCAAGCACAATCTTACGTTCGCCGCTTTTGGGCGGGGCTATGGCCTCGCGCTGCTCCTTGCTCGACAACCGGCCGTAGAGCGGATATAGCACGGTGGAGTGGGGGAACGAACCTTCGAGCATCTCCGCGCACTTGGTTATCTCCCCCTCGCCGGGCAAGAAGGCGAGGATGCTGCCCTCGGTCTCCCTCCATGCCTTGCACACGGTGGCAGCCACAGCCTCGGCGCAGTCGCGAACCGTGGCCTCGTCGCCATACGACACCTCCACGTCGAACATCTTGCCTTGGCTCTCTATGAGCGGAGCCTTGAGCTCTTGGCAGAGGGAAGTGGCGTCTATCGTGGCAGACATGACTACAATCTTCAGGTCGGGGCGAATGGTGCGTTGCGTCTCTCGCGCCAGAGCGAGGGCGGTGTCGGTGATGATGCCGCGCTCATGAAACTCGTCGAAGACGATGGTGGAGATGCCCTCAAGCGTGGGGTCGCTCACCATCATCCTGGTAAGTATTCCCTCCGTGAGGACCTCTATGCCCGTGTTGGCAGACACCTTGCTCTCAAAGCGCACGCGATAACCCACGACATCGCCCACGGTGGTGCCGGTCATCTGGGCCATGCGCTCTGCTATCTGCCGTGCGGCGACACGCCTTGGCTCAAGCACGATGACCTTGCCTTCGCCTTGTGGCAACGCCTTGTAGATAGTCAATGGAAGCAAGGTGGATTTTCCCGCTCCCGGTGGGGCGGTGACGACGACGGCTGGGTGAGCAAGCAGCGCATCGTTGACTTGTTGTGCCACCTGACCTACGGGAAGAGAGTTGATATATGTGTCGAGAGATATGCCTGTCATGTAGTATTACGATTAAAAACGCAAGGCAAAGGTAGCGATTTGTCGTGACTAATTGCCGATATTTAATCACTAATTACGGGAAAAATCTTTACCTTTGCAGTCGCAATAAACAAAGCAGCAACTTGAAACACAGGCAAAACAAAACAAATAAATGCAGACAAAAAAAAGGATCGAGTATTTGGATGCGATGAGAGGATTGACGATGATATTGGTAGTATATAGCCACGTTCATCTTTTCTCATTTCATCTTTTTAACAGTTTAGGGGGGGGGTAATAGTTACAACGACTTGTTTATAATGATAAGGATGCCGCTGTTCTTTTTCGTCAGCGGCTTTCTGGTTGACAAGCCGGGCGTGGTATGGAAACTGCAGGACGCCATTCCCTTCATCAAGAAAAAGGCGAAGATACAGCTGATACCTACTTTTGTCTTTATGTTGCTCTTTTGTTATCTGTTTGATTTCAATGTAATAGACGGCTTTAAGGATAGTGCAAAGTTGGGATATTGGTTTACCATTACATTGTTCCAATTTTTCCTTGCGTATTCGCTTTGCAAGATGATGCCTGCCCGTTTTCAATACAAGGCATTGTTTGTGATGACTTTATTGTTTTTCGGAATGACAAGGCTTCCGGTTTGGGGCGCGTTTCAATTTGACAAACTATGGTATTTCGTGTTCTTTAGCTTTGGTGCTTACGTAAAGAGCCATTTCAGTTCGTTTGTCGATTTCCTGAAGGGAAAATATTTCCCTGCTTTGCTGGTGGCGTTCTTCCTCATAGCATTTATAAAGATAAAGGGTTCTTTCCCTGACGTTACGCCAGTACGAGTACTAGAGAATGTTTTCTTGGGCATTGCCGGCATTTGCATTGTGTTCAACTTTTTCAGAAAGCACGAGGAATCGTTCCGGCAAACCACCATCTTGGGCAGGGCACTGCAATACATAGGTAAAAGAACGCTGGACGTGTATCTGCTGCATTATTTTTTCCTGCCCCGACATTTGGAGATGGTGGGCGATTTCTTCCGAGCCAACTATAATCCTTCTGTGGAGTTCGTCTGCTCGTTTCTGGTATCGATTGTCGTGGTGGGATTGAGCCTGGTGATGAGCAACGTGATACGCACGAGCGACACGTTGGCCCATTGGCTTTTTGGCGTAAAAAAAATCTGAAACAGGAATTGCCGCAATTCCTGTTTCAGATATTACCTGTCTATCCACTCCTTCAGTTGCGCCGACTTCTCTTTGCTCACCACGATGTCTACTTGTGGGTAGCCTTTGAGACGGACGGATAGCTTATAGTTGAAGGAAAAATGTATGCTGTCGATGCTGTCGATGCCGATGATGTATTGTCGGCTGGCACGGAAAAACTTTGCTGGGTCGAGCTGGGTCTCTATGTCGTTGAGCGAGAGCCCCAAGACCATAGACCTGCCATTGTGGAGGAAAGCCCTGGTGATGCCGTTCTCCGTCGCCACGTGGTTGATGTCTTGCACGTTGAGCACCGTATAGCCGTCGGGGTTCTGTACGAGGAAGTGCTCCCTGTATTCCTGCTTCTTCAAGCCGAGCGATGCGAGGAGCGCCGAATAATCTTGCGAAGGATGGTCGGTGGCTATCAGCTTCTTGGCCTTTTCCACCGCCTCTGCCAGTTCCTGTGGCACGATAGGCTTCTGCAGATAGGCTATGCCGTTGCTTCGGAACGCCTCCAATGCATACTCGTTGTAGGCGGTGGTGAAAATCACGGGGGCCTTTGGCGACACTTGCAGGAACGCCTCAAACACGTCGCCATCGTCCAGCCGGATGTCGGCGAAGATGATGTCGTAGCCGTGGCAGCCGTCGTCATGGGCTGAGGCGTCGCTCGCATTGCGCAGCACCTCGGTGGTCTCACCCACGCTCGTTATCGGTCCATCTATCTCGAAGGCATCGTCTATCTGCTGGAGTAAGCGCCTCAGTCGCATGAAACTGCGCTCCTCATCTTCTATTATCAATATCCTCATATCGTTCAGTTGTTTATCACAGGAATCCTTACCTCAAACGTTTCCTCCGTCTCGTCGACCACGGGACGCAGCCCGAGCAAGCTATACCGCTCGCGGAGGTTTTTCAAGCCTATCTTCGTGGTGGCTGGCGATTTGCCTATGAGCGGCATCCGCTTGTTGTGCACCACCACGTGGTCACCCTCACGGTAAAGATGGACATGCAATGGTTGACGGGCTGAGTGGGCGTTGTGCTTCACCGCGTTCTCCATGAGTATCTGGATGGACATCGGCAGGATGAGGTTGCTGTCATGGTCGAGTGCGGGGTCTATCTCGAAGACATAGTGGTGGGGGTGGCGAATCTCCAGCAGGTCGCAATACTCGCGTATGAAATGAATCTCATCTGCGATGGGCACGGTCTCCTTG
>CAVBBO010000054.1:0-23758 GCA_963593695.1 Escherichia coli
AAAGTTCGGGATTGGAAGTGATTAATACAAGTCGGCTCAATTCGGATGGTTACGGTGTTGCCTGCATCGGTCTTCGCCCTGTTGGTGGTATATTGTCTTCGCACTTCCCTTGTGATGGATGTCGCCAGATGGCACTTGTCGTTGTCGGCTGATGCCTTGCAGCAATTCATCGCGGTGGCGTTCACCTTCTTGATGCACGTATGGAGGAAGAACATCATGTTGTCTATAGCCGCAGGCACCATCTGCTACATGATACTGATAAGGTTGTGATGGTAAGACTATGATAAACGGCAAAAACTATAGACCTTATATAAAAGACTTATAAGAAGGTGTCGACAAAACTGATTATGGCTGGGAGGTCGTCGGGGCTGAACCAGTGCACGTCGGCATCTTTCTTGAACCATGTCAGTTGCTTGCGCATGTAGCGACGGGTGTTCGACTGTATTTGCCGGATGGCCTCGTCAAGGGTTATGAGGCCGTCGAGATAGTCGAAAGTCTCCTTGAAGCCAACGGTGTTGAGGGCGTTGGCGGTGCGCTTGTCGTAAACAGACAGAGCCTCGTTGATGAGCCCCTCGTTGACCATCGTCAAGACGCGTGCGTTGATGCGCTCGTACATCTCCTCGCGTGGGCGGTTCAGCCCAATCTTGACGATGCGGAAAGGTCGCTGCTTGACTGTGCCTTTTCGGAAAGAAGTGTAGGTGCGCCCCGATTGATGGCAGATTTCCAAGGCGTGGATGACGCGCCGTGGATTGTTGCGGTCCACGATGGCGTAATACTCAGGGTCTATCTTGTACAATTCGTCTACGAGTGATGTCAATCCCTCGTTTTCGAGACGTTGCTTCATCCATAGTCGTGTCTCGTCGTTGATGGTCGGAATGTCGTCGATGCCCTTGCATACCGCGTCTATGTACATCATGCTCCCGCCCGTCAGAAGAAGAGTCTCGTGATGTGTGCCATCCTCTTTGCCACAAAAAAGTCGCTCTGCGAGGGAGAGAAAGTCTTCCTCGTAGAGCGACGCGCTATAATAATCGTCGACGTGGTGGTTGCCGACGAAATAATGTCTTGCTTCTTCCTGTTGCCGTGGGGTAGGGGCGGCGGTGCCTATTGGTATTTCCGCATAGATCTGCCGTGAGTCGGCATTGATAACGGGTGAACCGAGGTGCTTGGCAATGGTCAAGGCCGCCTCGCTCTTGCCAACGCCCGTAGGGCCGAGAAGAACAAACAGTGTATTCAAGATTATCTGATGATGCCGCGTTTAGACGTTGAGATGAAATCGATGATGTATTGAATCTCAGGTGTCACCTGCAGCTCGCTCTGCACCTTCTTCAACCCGTCCGCAATGATGCCCTCGCTGTAGATGAGGCGATATGCATTGTGGATAAGGTCTATCAAGTCGTTGCTGAAGCCGTGACGGCGCAGGCCTACGAGGTTGACCCCACAATATCTTGTAGGCTCCTTGCCAGCGATGATGTATGGCGGGATGTCCTGACTGAAACGGCAACCGCCTTGAATCATCACGTATCCGCCAATCTTGCAAAACTGGTGGCAAAGCACGGTGGCAGAGATGATGGCGTTGTCGTCAACTGTCACCTCGCCGGCAAATTTCGTTGAGTTGCCGATGATACATTTGCTGCCAATGACACAGTCGTGGGCTACGTGCATGTTCTCCATAAGGAGGTTGTTGTTGCCCACCACGGTCTTTCCCTTCGAAGCCGTGCCACGCGAGATGGTGACATTCTCGCGTATGCTGTTGCCGTCGCCTATGAAACACTGCGTGTCCTCGCCCTTGAACTTCAAGTCTTGCGGCTTGGTGGAAAGGCTGGCTCCCGGGAACACCTCGTTGTTGTTGCCTATGCGTGCGCCATAGTTGACGGTCACGCTGTTTTGCAACACGTTGTTGTCGCCGATGACGGTGTTCTTGTCGATAAAGCAGAACGGGCCGATGATGTTGTTGTCTCCAAGTTTCGCATCCGGGTCAACGAATGCCAATGGGCTTATCTGATTCATGGTATAAAAGTCTTTGCGATAAATAAATCTATTTGTTCTTCATCACTTTACACTCCTCACTCTTCGTTTTTCGTGATTTGTGCCGTGAATGTAGCCTCTGAGACCACGTGGTCGCCCACGAACATGTAGCCTTTCATGGAGCTGATGCCGTGACGCACGGGGCCGAGAAGCTCTACACGGAAGAGCAGCGTGTCGCCAGGAACCACCTTATGCCTGAACTTCACGTCGTTGATTTTCAAGAAATAGGTTGACCACTTTTCTGGTTCTTGAAGTTGGCTGAGTACAAGCAGTCCTCCGCATTGAGCCATTGCCTCAATTTGCAGCACGCCTGGCATGACGGGTTCCTGTGGGAAATGGCCTTGGAAGAAGGGCTCGTTTGCCGTGATGTTTTTCACGCCAACGATAGTGTTGGCTCCCATGGCGACGATCTTGTCGACAAGCTGCATGGGATAGCGATGAGGCAAGAGCTGGCGAATGCGGATGTTGTCCATGAGGGGCTCCTCGTTTGGGTCGTATATTGGAGCCTGCACCTCGTGCTTGCGAATCTCCTTGCGCATGAGCCTTGCAAACTTGTTGTTCACCGTGTGGCCTGGGCGTGTGGCGATGATGCGACCCTTGATGGGCTTGCCAATCAAGGCCATGTCGCCAATGATGTCGAGGAGCTTGTGGCGTGTGCATTCGTTGTCCCACTGCAACTGTCGGTGTTGGATGTATCCAATCTTGGTTGCGTCGATATGTTGCACGTGGAGAAGGTCGGCGAGCTTGTCAAGCTTGGCTTGTTCCACTTGTTGCTCATAAATGACGATTGCGTTGTCGAGGTCGCCACCCTTTATGAGATTGGCCTCAAGCAAGGGCACGATATCGCGTACGAAGACAAAGGTGCGCGCGGGAGCTATGTCGGTGGCATATTTTTCAATGCTGTCGAGGGTGGCAAACTGTGAGCTTATAAACTTGGAGTTGAACGAACACATCGCCGTGATGGAGAAGTCTTCGTCGGGAAGGATGGTTATTACCGATTCGTTGTCCTTGTCTCTGACCTCTATCTTCTTGCGGATGATATAATAGTCTTTGGGCGCGTTTTGGTCAACGATGCCCACTTTCTTGATTTGCTCAACATACATGTCTGCGGCACCGTCGAGAATTGGGAACTCAGGACCATTGACCTGTATGAGGCAGTTGTCTATACCGAGAGCGTAGAGCGCCGACATGCCATGCTCGACGGTGGAAACTCTCGCCTCGCCTTTCTGAAGCACTGTGCCACGATTAGTGGCGACAACATTCTCTGCTATGGCCTCGATGGTGGGTTGACCTTCAAGGTCTATTCGCTGTATCTTGTATCCTGTATTCTCTGGCGCTGGGTTAAAAGTAACGGTAAGGCTCAATCCTGTGTGCAAGCCTTTACCGAACAGGGAGAAACTCCCGCCCAGCGTTTTTTGTTTTTCAGCGTTCATAAGTCTTATTTCTTTGAGTTCTTTAATTCAGCAACTTCTTTTTGTAGTTCGTTGAGTTGCCTGTAAAGGTCGGGCAATTTGCTCATCATGGCGTGGCTACGGAAGAAGGCCATCTTGCCCACAGGTGGGGTGCCGATAAGCGTTTGGTTGCTTTCAAGTGACGAAGGCGCTCCTGATTGCGCTCCAAGCATCACCTTGTCGCCTATGGTAATGTGACCAGATATTCCAACTTGGCCCCCGAACATGCACCACTGGCCTACTTTGGTTGAGCCTGCCACGCCCACTTGAGCCGACATCACGGTGTTCTCGCCTATGTCGGTGTTGTGGGCAATCTGCACGAGGTTGTCTAGTTTTACGCCCTTCCTTATGATGGTTGTGCCCATAGTGGAGCGGTCCACGCACGAGTTGGCGCCTATCTCAACATCGTCTTCGATGGTGACGATGCCAATCTGAGGAATCTTGTCGTATTGGTTGGTATCCGGATTTGGAGCAAACCCGAAGCCGTCAGCGCCAATGACCGTGCCGGAATGCAGCACGACGTTGTTGCCGATGCGGCAACCATGATAAATGCTCACATGGGGGTAGAAAAGGCAATTGTCTCCAATCTTTACACCTTCCATGATGGTTACGTTGGGGTATATTTGGCAACCATCTCCAATCTCTACGCCATCAGCGATATACGCGAAAGCACCGATGTAGCAGTCCTCACCAATCTTGGCTTTCGGTGAAACGAATGCGAGAGGGTCAATGCCCTTTTTCTTTGGCGCACTTGCCGCATAGAGTTGCAAGAGCTTTGCCACGCAGTCGCGAGCGTTCTTTACTCGGATTAGCGTGGTTTCGACAGGATGCTCAAAGTCGAGACTGTCATCAACAAGAACAATACTCGCTTTGGTATTATAGATATATTGGATATATTTGGGGTTTGCGAGGAAAGAGATTGAGCCTGGTACGCCTTCTTCAATTTTTGCGAAAGTATGCACTGTGGCATTTTCGTTACCTTCTACTCTTCCCTGAATAAACTGGGCTATCTGTTTTGCAGAGAATTCCATGTTGTGGTTGTTTTGAAATGTTTCTGCAAAAATAATGAATTATTTTCTAACTGTTTGATGATAGCCTGAATATTTGTTTTTTTTATTACACAAACGGCGTGTAGTTGCACACTTACACGCCGTTTGAGAATTTAAATAGTGGTCAAACAACAGGGAAAAAGTTCTGTTGCCGTAATTGATAATCAGAGTTTTTCAAGTTCAGCTTGCATTTGCTGCTGCAGCTCTTTTGCCTTTTGTCTTGCAACGCTTGCGAAATCTTCGTCGTGACTTGCGTAGATGATGCCACGGCTAGAGTTGACAAGTAGTCCGCAGTCCTTGATCATGCCATATTTGCACACTTCTTGAAGACTTCCGCCTTGCGCGCCAACGCCAGGGACGAGGAGAAAACTATTGGGGGCCACTCGGCGAATGTCCTCGAACATTTTGCCTTGTGTTGCGCCAACCACGTACATCATGTTGTCTTCCGTGCCCCATTGCTGGGTCGTGCGTATCACTTTCTCGAAGAGAGGCTCGCCATCTTTATCCTCCGTAAGCTGGAAGTCATGGCTGCCTTTGTTGCTTGTCAAGGCAAGCACAATGACCCATTTGTCCTTGTATTCGAGGAAAGGAGTGATGCTGTCTTCGCCCATATAAGGAGCGACGGTAAGGGCATCGACATTAAAGCCTTCGAAGAACGACTTGGCATACATGGCAGAGGTGTTGCCAATGTCGCCACGCTTAGCGTCTGCGATGATGAAGTGGTTGGGATATGCTCCACGTATATAGCTTATGGTCTTCTCCAAAGCCCTGATGCCTTCAATGCCATAGCATTCATAGAAAGCCAAGTTTGGCTTGTATGCCACGCAATAAGGCGCTGTGGCATCGATGATGGCCTTGTTAAACTCAAATATGGCATCCTTGTCGTCTTTCAGGAAATCAGGTATCTTGTTGATGTCAGTGTCGAGACCTACGCAGAGAAATGTCTTCTTGGCAAAAATCTCCTTGACAAGTTGTTGTCTATCCATGATTAAATGAACTTAGTTTTATGATTATTTTGTGTTTTCTATCTTTGGATTCTCCACGGCATCGTCTTTCTTATGATCGGTGAGCCTTACGAGAAAATCAGAGCATTGCATGGTTTTCTCGTCTTTGGAAAAATCCTCTTTCTTTCGAGTCCAGAATCTAGCCATATGCCAATGGCTATCTTGTCTTACAGTTCGTTCTCTTTCAGTTTCTCCGCATTCTCCGCCACCGTGAGATGGTCGATCATGTCCTGGATGTTGCCACTCATGAAACCTTGCAGGTCATGGATGGTATACCCTATGCGGTGGTCTGTGACCCTTCCCTGTGGATAGTTGTAGGTGCGAATCTTTGCCGAACGGTCGCCCGTTGAGACAAGCGACTTGCGTCGGTTTTGAATGTCGCCAACATATTTGGCATGCTCACGGTCGTAGACGAATGTGTATAGACGGCTCAATGCACGTTCCTTGTTCTTTGGCTGGTCGCGTGTTTCCGTACATTCGATGAGAATTTCCTCTTCCTCCCCGGTTTCGGGATTTTTCCATGGATAGCGCAAACGCACGCCCGAACTCACCTTGTTGACGTTCTGACCACCCGCGCCGCTAGAACGGAAGGTGTCCCATTTTATTCTGCCCTCTTCGATGTGCACCTCAAACTTCTCTGCCTCAGGCAAGACTGCCACTGTCGCTGCGCTGGTATGCATACGACCTTGGGTTTCAGTGGCAGGCACACGCTGAACACGGTGAACGCCTGACTCGTATTTCAAAGTGCCGTAAACGTTGTCGCCACTTACGGCGAAGTCGATTTCCTTGTAGCCTCCCACGGCACCTTCGTTGAATGAGGTCACGCTGACGCTCCAGCCCTTGGTTTCGCAATAGCGCTTATACATGTTGAAGAGGTCGCCGGCAAAGAGGGCAGCTTCGTCACCACCCGTGCCAGCGCGAATCTCCATCTGTACGTTTTTGGCATCCTCAGGATCCTTGGGCACGAGCAACAATTTGATCTCCTCTTCCAATTTGGGTTGTAACGCCTCGTTGTCTTGCAGCTCTTCCCTTGCCATTGCCTTCATGTCAGGGTCGCTCTCGTTGACGATGATGTCTTTCGACTCCTTTATGGCATTGAGGCACGCAATGTATCGCTTGCGGGCATTCATGATGTCGCCAAGGTCCTTGTATTCTTTGGTCAACTTGACATACCTGTTTTGGTCGGCTATGACTTCGGGGTCGGTTATCAGTGTCGAAACCTCCTCGTAGCGTGCCTCCAGGCCTTCAAGTTTTTGCAGTATCGTGTTATTCTCAGCCATTAGTGACTTTTTCTTATTCCATTAATAGTTGAACTCTCCGTATTCCGACTTTATGGTCAATGAGCGCTTGCCTTCCTCGATGTGACCTACCACCTGCGCGTCGATATTGAACTGTTGGCTTATTGCGATGACCTTGTCGGCAACCTCCGGGCGAACGTAAATCTCCATGCGGTGACCCATGTTGAACACTTGGTACATCTCCTTCCAGTCGGTACCCGAACAGTCGTGGATAATCTTGAACAATGGTGGGATAGGGAACATGTTGTCTTTCACCACGTGGCAATTGTCGTTTACGAAATGAAGGACTTTGGTCTGTGCTCCGCCTGTGCAATGGACCATTCCGTGAATTTCAGGACGCATGTCGTCAATGATTTTCCTTATCACTGGGGCATAGGTGCGAGTAGGAGAGAGCACGAGCTGGCCGGCATCCACATCGAGGCCGTCTATCTTGTCGGTTAGATGATATTTTCCGCTGTATATGAGTTCGTTTGGCACTGCGTGGTCAAAGCTCTCAGGATATTTCTCAGCAAGATACTTGGCGAAGACATCATGACGCGCGCTTGTCAAACCATTACTGCCCATTCCTCCATTATAGCGGTCTTCGTAGGTTGCTTGGCCTGTTGAACTCAAGCCTACGATAACGTCGCCTGGTTGAATGTTTGCGTTGTCTATCACGTCGCTGCGCTTCATGCGGCATGTGACGGTCGAGTCGACGATGATAGTCCTCACGAGGTCGCCCACGTCGGCAGTCTCGCCTCCTGTTGGCCAAATGCCGATTCCCATCTCACGCAGTTGTGCGAGAAATTCGTCGGTCCCGTTGATGATGGCAGAAATCACTTCGCCAGGCACAAGCATCTTGTTTCTTCCTATTGTTGACGAGACGAGGATGTTGTCCACAGCGCCCACGCAAAGCAGGTCATCGGTGTTCATCACCACTGCGTCTTGGGCGATGCCTTTCCATACGCTCAGGTCGCCAGTCTCTTTCCAATACATATAAGCCAAGGACGATTTCGTTCCGGCTCCATCGGCATGCATAATGTTGCAATAGTCTGGGTCTCCGCCGAGCGTGTCGGGGATTATCTTGCAGAAAGCCTGGGGAAAAATACCCTTGTCGATGTTCTTTATGGCGTTGTGAACATCTTCCTTTGCGGCGGATACACCGCGCATCATGTATCTATTGTTCATATCTCTTGTTATTTATTCCAGATTTCCCAGCTTGCAAAAGCTTGGAGTAACAACATTTCCAATCCGTTTTTCACGACTGCGCCCTTCTCTTTGCCCTTGCTGAGGAAAAGGGTCTCGTCAGGATTATAGATGAGGTCGTAGAGGAGGGTGTGGCTGTCCATGGCATCATAGGGCAGGTCTGGACACTCGTCGCTATGAGGAAACATTCCGCATGGAGTACAGTTGACGATGACATTATATTCTTTTATCGTCTCAGGAGTCAAGTCCTCGTATTTTATGGCACCGCCTTTTCCCGACCGGCTAACTTTCAGTGTCTCCAGCTTCAATGACTTCAAACCGTACTCAATGGCTTTGGAGGCTCCTCCTGTTCCTAAGATTAAGGCCTTCTTGTGGCAAGGCTCAAGCAGAGGCTCGATGCTGCGCGTGAATCCGATGACATCGCTGTTGTAGCCTTTCAAGACCGTTTTTTTGCCTTTGTGCTCAACTTTTATGACGTTGACCGCCCCAATCTCGCTTGCCTCCGGACTGAGGCTGTCGAGGTAGCTTATCACTTTTTCCTTGTATGGGATGGTAACGTTAAGTCCGCGAAGCTCAGGGTTGGTGTCGAGGACTTCGGCCAATTGATCTATGGAAGAAATCTCGTAGTTCTCGTAAATGGCATCTATATTCTCGTTTTGAAATTTCTCGTTGAAATAGCTTATGGAGAATGAGTGTACCAGAGGATAACCTATCAGTCCGTATTTGTCCATGTGGTGAAGATGTTAGTCGTGTGGATTGTGCTTATTTCTCGGCAAAATAGATGGTGCAAATACCGAAAGTCAGTCTTTTGAAGCTCACCTTGCTGAAACCTGCTCTCTTGAGGATCTCCATCATTCGCTCTCCTTGGGGGAATGCTTCAATGGTCGCGGTGAGATAGCTGTATGCGCTTTGGTCTTTGCTTATTAGTCTGCCATAAATAGGCAGGATGGAGTGTGAATAGATGCGGAATAGTTGTCTCATGGGGAACGAGACAGGAGTGGTAAGCTCGGCTATGCTTAGGTGTCCGCCTTTTTTGAGGACTCTGCACATTTCCTTTAACCCTCTGTCAAGGTCTTGGAAGTTGCGTATGCCAAAGGCAGCCGTCACCGCATCGAAACTGTTGTCTTCAAAAGACAGGGCCATGCAGTCTTCCTTCTTGAACGACACGACGTCTTTCAGTCCGGCTTTTTCCACTTTCTGCCTTCCTATTTCCATCATGCCTTCAGAGATGTCGGCTCCTATGAGCATGTCGGGCTTAAGGGTTTTGGCAGCTAGGATGGCGAAGTCGCCTGTGCCAGTGGCAATGTCGAGGATAGACTTTGGATGGTATGGCGCGAGCAGTTTGATGGCTTGCTTGCGCCATCCCTTGTCGATGTCCCACGACAGGCGGTGATTGAGCGTGTCATAAGTGGGAGCGATGTTGTCGAACATCGCCTCCACCAATTTCCCTTTCTCCCCTTGCTTGTCGTAGGGTTTTATCTTCTCCTGTTCGTACATTTATTTTCTTGTGGCAAGCCAGGCATTCACGTTTTTCTCAATTCTTGCCGCGATGTCGCCTTCCTCGGCAGCCTTGTCGAACTTCTCGCCCGTGATATGCTCATAAAGTTCGATGTATCTTTCCGACACGCTCTCAGCGTATTCGTCGGTAATTTCAGGCATTGTCTGGCCGGGCTCGTTCATGAAGTCGTGCTCGATGAGCCATTGGCGCACAAACTCCTTTGAAAGTTGCTTTTGTGGCTCGCCCTTTGCGTAGCGCTCCTCATAGCCATCGGCGTAGAAATAGCGGCTTGAGTCAGGTGTGTGGATCTCGTCGATGAGGTAGAGCTTGCCATCGCGCTTGCCAAACTCATACTTGGTGTCTACCAGGATGAGACCGTGCTTGGCGGCAATCTCTTGTCCACGTGCGAAGAGCTTGCGTGTCCAGTCCTCTATGATTGCATAGTCTTCTGCCGACACGATGCCTTGCTTGATGAGCTCTTCCTTGGAGATGTTCATGTCGTGGCCCTCGTCGGCTTTTGTTGTCGGTGTGATGATTGGCTCTGGGAAACGCTCGTTCTCGTGCATGCCATCGGGCAACTTCACGCCGCAAAGCTCACGGCAACCGTTTTTGTACTCGCGCCATGCCGAGCCTGTGAGGATGCCGCGGATAATCATCTCCACGCGGAATCCTTCGCATTTCAGGCCCACGGTGACCATGGGGTCTGGAGTGGCGAGCTTCCAGTTGGGGCAAATGTCAGAGGTGAGGTCAAGAAACTTAGAGGCTATCTGGTTGAGCACCTGGCCTTTGAATGGAATGCCCTTGGGCAACACTACGTCGAATGCCGAGATGCGGTCGGTAGCCACCATTACGATGATGTCGTCATTGATGTCATAAACATCACGAACTTTACCGTGGTAAACACTCTTCTGTCCATCGAAATGGAAATCAGTCCTTGTCAATGCTTTCATTTTGAGTATTATTTGATTTTAGCGAAGCTGTTTTCTTGTCGTAGGCATCGTAGGCATTTACTATTCTTGTCACGAGCTTGTGTCTCACTATGTCTTTTTGGTTGAGGTTGACAATGGATATGCCCTCAACCCCGTCCAGTATTTGCAGGGCTTCCTTCAAGCCGCTCTTTTGCTGCTTGGGAAGGTCTATTTGGGTCATGTCGCCAGTGATGATCATCTTCGTGTTCCATCCCATTCGGGTCAAGAACATCCTTATCTGTGCTGGCGTGGTGTTTTGCGCTTCGTCGAGAATGACCACGGCATCGGAGAGGGTGCGGCCACGCATAAACGCCAACGGGGCTATTTGGATAACGTGCTTCTCCATCATGTCTTGAAGCTTGACAGTGGGAATCATGTCCTCAAGCGCGTCGTAGAGTGGTTGGAGATACGGGTCAATCTTGTCTTTCATGTCGCCAGGAAGGAATCCGAGCTTTTCTCCCGCTTCCACTGCCGGGCGGCTTAATATTATCTTCTTGATGTCCTTGTTTTTCAGTGCTCTCACCGCAAGGGCTATGCTAAGATAAGTCTTTCCTGTTCCCGCGGGACCCACGGCGAATATCATGTCGTCTTTCTCAAAGGCATCCACCAGCTCTTGCTGGTTCTCCGACTTGCTTTTTATTGGTTTGCCGGATATGCTGTAGACCAAGACGTCTTTCGTCGCGTCATCTTTTGTCTTTTGTCCCTTGGCTATGTCGAGAATGTCTTCCTCGCTGATGGTGTTGTATTTGAGGACGTGCTTTCGCATGTTTTCAATGTCCTCTTCCACCTTTGCCATGTCTTCCTCGTCACCGAGCACTCGCAGCACGTTGCCCCTTGCCATTATGCGGGTCTTGGGGTATAGCGACTTGATCATCTGCAGATGACCGTTGTTGACCCCATAAAATGTCACCGGGTCGATGTCTTCAAGTACGATGTGTTTCTCTATCAATGTGCTATTGTTGTGCTTTACTTGATTAACCAATCAATGAAGTATAATTATGGTGCAAAATTACGCTTTTTTCTTGATATATCATCATTTTTTCTCTCAACTAATAAAAAAAGTACGGGCCTTGTCTGTTTCCGACAAAGCCCGTAGCTTATCTAAGTGCGATTGTTGCTTATCTTATTCCTTTTCCGTGGCAGTTCTTGAACTTTTTGCCACTGCCGCATGGACATGGGTCGTTTGGTCGTGGCATCTTCTCACGCACGATTGGCTCCTGTTTCTGTTGCTGCTCCGCACCCTCGCGGGTGTCTTGCATGGCAGCGCGACGTTGAGCCTCTTCTTGCTCGTCAAGGTTCACCTTTTGCTCATTGTATCTTTGCTGGTGCTCAACGGGCTTTGCCTCCTGTACGGGGGCTTGCTGCACTGGAATCTGACCGCGTGTGAGGAACGAGGCAATGCGGTTGTTCATGTCGTCGATCATAGAGTCCCACAGCTTGGCACTCTCCAACTTGAACACGAGTAGAGGGTCTTTCTGCTCGTATGAGGCGTTCTGCACCGAGTGGCGCAGTTCGTCAAGCTGACGGAGGTTCTCCTTCCAATCGTCATCGATGATGTGGAGCACGACGAACTTCTCAAACTCTTTCACGATGTTCTTGGCCTCTGTCTCGTATGCTTCCTTGAGGTTGACGCGGAGCTGGACGACGTGACGGCCATCGGTGATAGGTATGAGAATGAACTGGTAAATGTTGCCTTGGTTCTCGTAGACGTCCTTGATCACAGGGTAAGCGTCAGCCTGTATGCGGTCGGTCTTGCGCTTGAAGGCTGCCATCGCATCCTGGAAGGCGCGCTCCTCAAGCTCTCCACGCTCCGTGCTCTCAAACTCCTCAGCGGTGAAAGGCACTTCCATGGCGAGGACTTGCAGGAATTGCTCCTTGCATCCTTCATAGTCGTTCTTCTCTATGATGCTCACCACGCGATCCCAAATGATGTTGGTGATGTCCATGCCGATACGCTCGCCCATGAGTGCGTGACGGCGCTTCTCGTAGATCACGGTGCGCTGCTTGTTCATCACGTCGTCATATTCGAGAAGGTTCTTACGTATGCCGAAGTTGTTTTCCTCTACCTTCTTCTGCGCGCGCTCTATGCTCTTCGAAATCATCGGGCTTTCTATGCGCTCGCCATCCTCGAAGCCGAGACGGTCCATGACCTTGGCTATTCGCTCTGATCCGAATTTGCGCATGAGCTCGTCTTCGAGTGATACATAGAACACAGACGAGCCTGGGTCACCCTGACGTCCTGCACGGCCACGGAGCTGACGGTCAACGCGGCGGCTCTCGTGACGTGTCGTGCCGATGATGGCGAGACCGCCTGCCTCCTTCACTTCTGACGTGAGCTTGATATCCGTACCACGACCTGCCATGTTGGTGGCGATGGTCACGGCGCCAAGCAACCTCTCCTCATTGTGGATGAGGCTGTCAGCGTTCTTGCCAACGAGTTCCGGATTCGACTTTTTCTTTTGCTCAGTAGCGTCGTTGATGAGAGCTTGCTGATAGCGAATGGCTGATGGCTTGTCGGTGAACGCCTTGCCATCGGAGACGATGTATACTTGTCCCATGGTGCTCTTGCCTGCCTCGGCCACAATCAGAGCCTCTTTTTGGTGCAGCTTGGCGTTGAGCACGTGGTGTGGGATCTTTCTCATGGTCAACATCCTTGAGAGCAACTCGGATATCTCCACCGAAGTTGTACCAACGAGGCAAGGACGTCCGCTTACGCGCATCTGCTCCACTTCCTCGATCACGGCTGCGTATTTCTCTCTCTGGGTCTTGTAGACACGGTCCTCAAGGTCCTTGCGTGCTATTGGGCGGTTGGTAGGAATCTCAACCACGTCAAGCTTGTATATATCCCAGAATTCACCAGCCTCTGTCGATGCTGTACCTGTCATGCCGGAGAGCTTGTGGTACATGCGGAAGTAGTTCTGCAAGGTAATGGTCGCGAATGTCTGTGTGGCAGCCTCCACCTTCACGTGCTCCTTTGCCTCCACGGCCTGGTGCAGTCCGTCGCTCCAGCGGCGGCCTTCCATTATACGGCCTGTTTGCTCGTCCACGATCTTTACCTCGCCATCAATGACCACATACTCGTCGTCCTTGTTGAACATGGTGTAAGCCTTGAGCAGTTGCTGCAATGTATGCACGCGCTCGCTCTGTACGGCGAAGTGCTGGAGCAGGCTGTCCTTCTTGTCGAGTCGCTGCTGGTCGTCGAGTCCTTTCTCGTTCTCCAACTCGGAGAGTTCGGTAGCGATGTCGGGCAACACGAAGAGGTCCTTGTCGTGCACTTGGTTGGAGAGCCAGTCGAAACCCTTGTCGGTAAGGTCGGCAGAGTTCATCTTCTCGTCCACCACGAAATACAATGGCTCGACAGCCTCCGGCATGCGGCGGTTGTTGTTCTCCATATATATCTCCTCGGTCTTCTGCATTCCGCTCTTGATGCCTTCCTCGGAAAGGTACTTGATGAGTGCCTTGTTCTTTGGCAAAGCCTTGAATGAGCGATACAGACTGAGGAAGCCCTCGTCGAGCAGCTGTTGGGCCTTGTTCTTGTCGGTCTCTTGGCGGCCGGCGTTTATCTTCTGGCGAGCGTCGGCAAGCAGCTCTGTGGCTTGTTTGCGCTGCACCTCGTAGAGCCTTTCCACGAGCGGCTGATACTCCTCGAACATCTGGTTCTCGCCTTTTGGCACAGGGCCGGATATGATAAGAGGTGTACGCGCGTCGTCTATGAGCACGGAGTCGACCTCGTCCACGATGCCGTAGTTGTGACGACGCTGCACGAGGTCATCGGGTGAGAGGGCCATGTTGTCGCGCAGGTAGTCGAAACCGAACTCGTTGTTTGTACCGAAGGTGATGTCGGCTTGATAAGCCTTGCGGCGATCCTGCGAGTTGGGCTGGTGCTTGTCGATGCAGTCCACCGACAGTCCGTGGAACTCGTAGAGAGGCCCCATCCATTCAGAGTCACGCTTTGCGAGGTAATCGTTCACGGTCACCATGTGTACGCCGTTGCCAGTGAGGGCGTTGAGGAACACGGGCAGCGTTGCCACCAGCGTCTTACCTTCACCCGTTGCCATCTCGGCTATCTTGCCTTGGTGGAGCGCTATGCCGCCGAAGAGCTGCACGTCGTAGTGCACCATGTCCCAGTGTATCTTGTTTCCGCCGGCGGTCCACTCGTTGTGGTAGATGGCGTTGTCGCCGTCTATGGTTATGAAGTCGTTCTTCGGGTTGGCTGCAAGCTCACGGTCGAAATCGGTGGCAGTAACCACTGTTTCGGCGTTCTGGGCGAAGCGGCGTGCCGTGTCCTTCACAATGGCGAAGGCTGTTGGCATGACCTCGTTGAGGGCCTTTTCCAACGCCTCAAGCATCTCCTTGTCCTGCTTGTCTATCTCGTTGAAGATGGGCTCGCGCTCGTCTATGGGCGTGTCCTCGATTTTGGCGCGCAACTCCGCTATTTTCTCCTTGTAGGGCTTTGCGGCGTCTTGTACATACTTCTGGATCTCCTTGCTCTTGGCGCGGAGCTCATCGTTGGTGAGCTTCTCTATCTCTGGTGAAACCTCTTTGACCTTCTCTACGAGGGGTTGAATGAGGCGCATGTCTCGCTTTGACTTATCGCCAAAGATGGATTTTAAAAACTTGTTGAAGTTCATATCTTGTTGTTCTTTTTTTCTATTTGGATGCAAAGTTAATAAAAACTATTTGATAATCAGTATATTTTAACCCGCAAAGATTCATGGCTCCCAAACTTCGCTTGCCGGAAGCAGAAGCACGGGCACTTGTGGTTAAAACAATGGGGCGACGCTGCACGCGTTTGGCGCGCGTATACGGATGGTCTTGGCTACGGTTGGCGCAATGCGGTCAACCGTGACGGGCTCTTTTATGCGCTCGTGTTTGACTCCGTATCCGAAGAACACTATTGGGAAAGGCACCACTCCGGCGCGGCTCATCGAGGTTTGTTGCGTGTTCTCGTTGAGCAGCCGCCAACCTGGCGCCACGTTGATGATTATGTCGCCGCTGAGGATAGGGTTGTATCCTGCGCGTATTTTCTGTATGTCGCTATTGCCCGATTGCAGCCTCTCGCTGGTATACACGTCGGCAACGCCCGCGCTCTGCATGAGAAAGTCCTGCGAGCGTGTGAGCAGCTCGGGCATGGAGATGCGTTTCTGTTCAATGAGGCGATGGTCGAGGTATATCTCGTTGCCGTATTGCTGCTCCACATATCTGCCTGAGCCATAGATGGCTCCGAGATACATATTGAGCAGGCTCGCGGTGCGGTTGATATAAAACGTGCCTGTGGGTATTCTGTATTTTGAGAGGTCGGAGGGCTTTTCCTCGTTGTAGCCCGTGGACGTGACCACGAAAAGCACGTGCTGAAGGTTGATGCGCTTCTCGATGCCGTTTATCAGCCTGCCGAGCGTATAGTCGAGTTGCTGGTACACGCTCTGCATCTCCTCCTGCCAGTTGTGCACGGGCTTGCCGTCGGTCTTGGTGGCAGAGAGGGTTATGTTTATTATGTCGGAAACGTCGTCCTTGCCGATGTTGGTGGAGTTGATGGCCGCGAGAGCCATGTCCACCACGTTGTCGTTGTCTTGGCGGTTCTTTTGCTTGCGATATTGCTCGCCGAACCCGTCGTTGTAGCTTCTCGCCCATTTGGGCAACACTTTCTCATAGTATGACGATGTCGTCCATAAGCCGTTCTGGTCAAGCCAATAGCATCCGTCGGCGGCGTGGCCGGCGAGAAGTATTGCCGACTTGCTGTTGGTGGCAAACGAGTACACTAAAGCTTGCCCGTTGGAGCTCACTTTCAGTTCGTCGCCAATGGTGCTCGTGCGGATTTTGTCGGCCGAGTAATAGCCTTTGCCGTCGTCTACGCTGCTTATGGGACGCAGCGACTTGCGGTCGAGCCAGCTGTCGCCAATGATGCCGTTGAAGAATGGAGTGGTGCCGGTGGATATGCTTGCCGAAGCCGAGGAACAATCCACGGGGAAGAAAGGATATGTGGCTCCGTCGTAGACGAGACCTTCGTCGAGCAGGCGCTTGAAGCCGTAGCGTGAATAGAAATTGCTGAACGCCTCCACATAGTCGGACCTAAGCTGGTCGATGGTGACATTGACGACAAGACGCGGTGCAAGCTCGAAAGCCTGCATCTCTGCCGTGGTCAGCGCAGCTACCAAAAGTGCTAAATACCGCATTTTTTCTTAGTTCCTATTTTATGTGCTGAGTAAATCAACCGGTTGATGATACACCTAACCAACAAACAACATGCCAATATCCACATTCCCTCCGCATAATTTTGCAAGAAAACTCCGCAGATGAGGAAAACAAGGGTAAGGAAGAAGAGTATTTTCCAATAGAAATGACACTCGCCCTTATACGACCTCCGGCTGACGGAATAGACGAATATCAATGATAATGGGTTGAGTATCAGTATCTGAAGGTTTACTCTTACCGTTGGGTGTTGCGAGAATATCATGGCGAAGAGCACTATTCCGGCAAGTCCTGTCAGGGTGAGCAGAATGGTGTCGTAAAGCCAAAAAGTTTTTTTGCGCTTGTACTCTATCGCTGAGAGACATAGTGTCAGCACGAGCAATGTCGTGAAAAGCACCGTGGGCGACACGGCAGTCCAAATGTCATTATCGTTGGGTTGCTCGCCTGGCTCCATGATTTGCTCGGTCTTGGCCACGAGAGGGTGGGAGTGTCCCGTGCCGTCGACGACAACGGCCTTGGCGAAGTCTTTTCTCAGGGTGTCGGGTATGAATTGTTGCTGTTCGTAAGTGGTCTTGCGGTCTGCGCCTACGCCGAGAAGGAGGTCGCACCCGAAAGCCATCCAGCGGTGGTCGTTGTTCCATTGGTGAATCATCTGCCTGTAAGACGATTCCACCGACGGGTCAATGTCATACTTTACCTTGCCCGAAAGATTCCTGGTTATGATGTCGCGGGCTCTTGTGGTGCAGTTGTCGTAAAAGTAGTTGTATCGGTATGTGCGCTGGTCGGGTTCATAGTTGTCTTGTATGGCCTTCACTATTGCGAGCTTCTCTTGTCTCGACAGGTTGAGCCTTTGCTGTATCACCCCGCGTCCCCTGCTGCCATAGTTGGCAAGAAACTGGTCGTAGTCTTCGATGCCCATTTGGTAGTCGGTGAGCCCGAAGACGAACCTTATCACGAAATATTTCTGCCTTAGGTCGAACATGCCATAATTGATGGCATAGTCAACATGGTGCAGCCTGTCCTCAAGCCTTATTGCGGTATGTCCATAGAGACTCCATATCTCGCTTCCCGGCGAGCAAGTCAGCAGGCTTATGTCGACGCTGTCCATTTGCTCAAGTGGCGTCGGTTCCTCAGATGCCACGCAGTTTGTGGCAAACGAGAAAAGCAACGTGAGCAGTGCTATGGTTTGCTTAAAATATCTCATATATTTTTTCACAGTGCAAAAATACCTTATTATTTTGACTTTCGTGCGTATATATTGTTTTTTTTCAATACTTTTGCACTTGATTTTTAACAAAAGAGATAAAGTATCACTAAAATAACGAACGCATTGAAGACAAAAATCAATATCTTGGCGGGGCTCTTGCTGCTTGCCTCCACGCAGTTGGCATCGGCGCAAAGCGGCACTAATTCTCCTTACAGCCAGTTTGGCCTTGGCATGCTTACCGACCAGTCGGCAGGATTCAGTCGTGGCATGGACGGCGCAGGAATAGGTTACCACGCGCACAATCAGGTCAACTATCTCAACCCTGCCTCTTATTCTTCATTGGACAGTCTCACGTTCATCTTCGATGCTGGCTTGTCGGGGCAGTTGACCAATTTCAGCGAAAATGGTGTGAAGAAGAATGCCAAGAATGCCAACTTCGAGTATATCATAGCCGGCTTCCGTGTATTACGCAATTTCGGCTTGAGCTTCGGTTACCTGCCTTACAGCAACATAGGCTATTCTTACTCAACAAGCCAAAGCCTCAACGATGCCAACTCCACTACCGTCAGCGACACTTACAGCGGTTCGGGTGGTCTCCATCAGGTTTATCTCGGCTTGGGCTGGTCTCCGTTCAAGGGCCTTTCCATTGGTGTCAATGGCGCATATCTCTACGGCAACTACACCAAGAAGCTTGTCAACAGTTTCAGCAGCACCACGGTAAACACCCTCGAGAAGACAGCCACTGCCAACGTGGCAAGCTACAAGGTGGATTTCGGTATTCAGTATGCCTTGCGTTTGTCAAAAAAAGACGAGGTGACGGTCGGCGCCACTTATTCGTTGGGGCATAAGATTGGCGGCAAGCCATCCTTGAGCGTTGTATCCATCAACCCTACAACATCTGTCGCCGACACGGTGTCTTATCCAAAGGACGGCACCACCCTTCATCTTGAGATGCCTGCTACCATCGGCGTGGGTATAATGTATAGCCGCAACAACGCTCTCCGTATTTGTGCCGACTATACGCTCCAGCAGTGGGGCAAGGTGGATGAGCCTCATTACAGTTCCAACAATGGCGTGGTGTCCTACACCATGCGTTCCGGAATGTACAAGGACCGCCACCGTGCAACCTTGGGCGCCGAGTATTGCCCGGGTGAGTACAGCCGCAATTTCTTCAACAGGGTTCGTTACCGTTTGGGAGTGTCTTATGCCACACCTTATTATTATATAAACGGTTTGGACGGGCCAAAGGAGATGAGTGCGAGCCTTGGTTTTGGCATCCCAATCATGAACAGCTGGAACAACCGTTCAATCCTCAATATCAGCGGTCAGTGGGTGCGTCGCACGGCCACAAGCTATATCACGGAAAACACGTTCCGTATCAATATCGGACTGACGTTCAACGAGCGCTGGTTCGCGAAGTGGAAGGTTCAATAAACAAAGATGGACGAATTTTGCCATCATAGAGAGAAATTGAGAGTTGGCAATATGCATATTATTATAATATGTGTATTGCTGGCTCTTTTTGTATCTGCATGCCAGGAGGCCGTGGAGCATACTGCGCCCGCCATTCGTGATCGCGACTCCGCTTCGGTCATGACTTCATGGGGCGTCAATACGCTCATATCCGACTCTGGCGTCATCAAATATCGCATCGTGACCGAGCGGTGGGACGTCAACTCTGTTCGCCATCCTTCGCGCTGGACTTTCGACAAAGGGCTGTTTCTTGAGCAGTTCGACGAGAAGTTCCACATTCAGGCTTACATACAGTGCGACACGGCTTTCTATTACGACCAGATGCACTTGTGGGAGCTTCGTTCGCGCGTAAAGGTGCGGACCAAGGATGGCTTGCGTTTCTCCTCCGAGCAGCTTTTCTGGGATGAGTCGAGACATGAGCTCTACTCTTATGTCTTCTCCAAGTTGATAACCCCCGAGCGCACGTTGCAGGGCACCTATTTCCGTTCCGACGAGCGCATGACCCATTATGTCGTGACCAATTCGCGTGGCTCGTTCCAAAGCACCGACTTTGGCGGCTCCACGGCAGGCTCCGATTCCGCGAAGGCAGCGCAAGACAGCTCGTTGATGAACCAAAGAGGCAAGGCGACACCTGTGCGAACGGTAGGCGAATGATAATGAAAACAAGTTTATAATGGCTGAAGTTGACATTTCATCAATCATAGAGATTCTGATCACGATGGTGCTCTCCGCCTTCTTCTCAGGCATGGAGATAGCCTTCGTGTCGAGCAACAGGATGTTGGCGGAGATGGACAAGGAAAAGAATGGACTTTCGCAAAAGCTCATCAGCTTTTTCTATCGCCATCCAAACGGTTTTGTTTCCACCATGCTTGTGGGAAACAACATCGTGCTAGTCATCTATGGCATCCTTTTCGCCAGAATCTTCGACACGACGATTTTCTCTGGTGTCGATGTCGGGTGGAGGGTGACCCTCGACACCATCCTCTCAACAGTGATAATGCTTTTCACCGGAGAGTTCTTGCCAAAGACGTTCTTCAAGAGCAGTCCCAACAAGTTGTTGTCTTTTTTCGCTCCAGCCGCGGCGTTGTTCTACGTCGTGTTGTGGCCCATCAGCAAGATATCAACCTTTCTCTCCCGTGTCATGTTGCGTCTTGTCGGCATAAGGATCGACCGCGAGGTGTCTGAGCGGAGCTTTACCAAGGTGGATCTCGACTATCTCTTGCAATCGTCGATAGACAGCACGGCGAAAGGTGCCGAGGTGGACGACGAGGTGAAGATTTTCCAAAACGCGCTCGACTTTCCCGACATCAAGGTGCGCGACTGCATGATACCGCGCACGGAGATAAATGCCGTCGACATGGACGATTGCGACGTGGATGAGCTGAAACAGAAATTCATAGAGAGCGGCAACTCCAAGATTGTCGTCTACAAGGGCGACATCGACCATGTGGTGGGCTATATCCATAGCTCGGAGATGTTCAGGAAGCCCAAGCATTGGCAAGACTCTATCCGCAAGATGCCATTTGTGCCCGAAACCATGGCGGCGCAAAAGCTCATGCGCATATTCTTGCAGCAGAAAAAGAGTCTTGGCGTGGTTGTCGACGAGTTTGGAGGCACGAGTGGCTTGGTGTCGCTTGAGGACATTGTGGAGGAGATATTCGGCGACATTCAGGACGAACACGACAACGACAACCTTGTGGCGAAAAAGATAGACGACAACCACTTCGTCTTCTCCGGGCGAATGGAGATCGACACCGCCAACGACCGTTTCGCGTTGGAGTTGCCTGAAAGTGACGAGTATATGACCATCAGCGGTCTCATACTCCACGAATACCAAAGTTTCCCCAAACTCAACGAGGTAATCAACGTCGGGCGCTATTCTTTCAAGATATTGAAATCTACCGCCACAAAGATAGAACTTGTCAAACTAACGGTGCAAAACAAGTTCTAAAGCGCATTTTCTTATAAAAAGATGTGTGTTATTGTTGAATAATTAGTAAATTTGCACTCTATAAGAATTTGTTGAAAAAAATAAAATAAAAATAAACGTAAAAACAAAAAATGGCAGCATTAGGAAAAATCAGAAGTAGAGGCGTTACCTTGATCGCAATCATTGGTTTCGGTCTCTTTGCCTTCATTGCCGAGGAGGCTTTCCGCTCCTGCGAGTCTTCGCGCAACAACGCTCGACAGCAGGTCGGTGAAATCTTGGGAGAAAAAATAAGCTACGAGGAGTTTGCCAAGCTCGTTGAAGAGGCTCAGAGTGCCATGAA
Organism: Escherichia coli; assembly: GCA_963593695.1. Taxonomy (GTDB): domain Bacteria; phylum Bacteroidota; class Bacteroidia; order Bacteroidales; family Bacteroidaceae; genus Prevotella. The sequence goes on from CAVBBO010000054.1 coordinate 21,618, forward strand.
GGTCATGGGTCAGGAGAACTTGAACGACGACCAGCTCAACCAGCTTCGCGACCAGGTTTGGCAGAGCTATGTGCAATACAAGCTCATCGAGAAGGAGTGCAACAAGCTCGGTCTTATCGTCACCGATGGCGAGATGCAGAACGTGCTCAGCGAGGGCACCAACCAGATGCTTCTCTCTACCCCGTTCGTAAACCGTCAGACAGGACGTTTTGATGCCAACCAGCTCAAGCAGTTCTTGGCTCAGTACAAGCAGGTAAAGGCTTCCAACCCTCAGGCTGCAGACCAGTATGAGGCAATCTACAAGTATTGGAACTATTTGGAGAAGAGCTTGCGCCAGCAGCTCCTCATCCAGAAATACAATGGCTTGTTGTCTCACTGCTTCCTCTCAAACCCCGTAGAGGCCAAGATGGCTTTCAACGAGCAGAGCGAGGAAACCAACATCCAGCTCGCTTCTTATCCTTACAGCAGCGTTCAGGATGCCAAGGTGAAGGTCAGCGACAGCGACCTCAAGGCCAAGTACGACGAGATGAAGAGCCGTTTCCAGCAGTATATCGAGAGCCGCGACATCAAGTATGTTGATGTGCAGATCACGGCTTCAGCAGCCGACCGTGCAGCCCTGCTCAAGGAGTTCAATGGCTATGCCAAGAGCCTTGCAGCCGCAGCCGACCCAACAGAGGTCGTTCGCAAGAGCACGTCTTCTGTGCCATACATCGGAATACCTGTTGGCAAGGAGGCTTTCCCTGCCGACATAGCCGCTAAGCTCGACTCCATGAGCGTTGGCCAGACTCTTGGCCCAGTGGAGACAAAGGGCGACAACACCTTGAACGTCATCAAGCTCGTTGCCAAGCAGCAGCTCCCCGATTCAGTGCAGTTCCGCGCCATCCAGATTGGTGGTGCCACACCTGACGAGGCTCACAATCGTGCCGATTCTGTTTACAATGCTCTCGCAGCCGGTGCCGACTTCGCTACCATAGCCAAGAAATATGGCCAGGAGGGTTCTGAGCAGTGGCTCACTTCTCGCCAGTATGAGTACACCAACTCAATGGACAACGACACCAAGAACTACCTCGTCTCTCTGTTGACAATGGGTGTCAAGGAGATGAAGAACGTTTCAACCACTCAGGGTAACGTCATCATCCAGGTGCTCGACCGCAAGAACATGGTCGATAAGTTCACCGCCGCCGTCATCAAGAAGACCATCGATTATTCTAAGGACACTCGCAGCACAATCTACAACAAGTTCAGTGCCTTCGTAAGCGCTAACCAGAGTCTCGACGCTATCCAGAAGAACGCACAGAAGAACGGTTACAATGTGCAGGAGCTTCGCGATGTCACCACCGCACAGCACAATCTCGCTGGCATCCACTCTACACGCGATGCCATGAAGTGGCTCTTCGAGGCCAAGCAGGGTGGCGTGTCTCCAATGTATGAGTGCGGAAACAATGGCGACAATCTTCTCGTTGTGGTTTGCACGGGCATTCACCCGATAGGTTTCCGCTCGCTCGACGACCCACAGGTCAAGGAGCTGGTCAAGGCTCAGGTGCTTCGCGACAAGAAGGCCGAGATGTTGATTGCTAAGGCAAAGGGTGCCACAAGCATTGCCGCAGCCAAGGCAAAGGGTGCTGTCATCACTCCGGTGAACCAGGTCACGTTCTCGGCTCCCGTGTTTGTCAGCTCAACTGGTGCCAGCGAGGCAGCTCTTAGCGGTGCCGTTTCTTCTGCCAAGGTTGGTAGCTTCTTCTCTCGTCCGGTTAAGGGTCAGGGTGGTGTCTATCAGTTCCAGGTCGTGAAACGTGCCAAGAACGCCACCAAGTTCAATGAGCAGCAGCAGGAGACAACCCTCCGCCAGAAGGCCATGCAATATGCCGGCAGCTTCATGAACGAGCTCTACATCAAGGCCAAGGTGGTTGACAACCGCTACTTGTTCTTCTAAGACTCTCGAAAGGATAGACAATAGTCTATAAAAACAATACCAAGAAAAAGGGCTGACGCATCTTGAAAGCGTTAGCCCTTTTTCTTGGTATTATTCTGTGTTGTAAGTCATTGTTTTATAGGCGGTTTGCCTTTGCACCGCAATCTCGTTGCCTTTCGTAACCATCCGAATTGAGCCGACTTGCACATGACAAAAAAATCTCGCAGAG
>CAVBBO010000055.1:0-50930 GCA_963593695.1 Escherichia coli
TGAAGGTGGGAGGGAAGAGGCTCACCACGTCGAGCTGAATGGTACCCTTGCCGTCGGCAACGAGGGCAAACTGAGCTTTGGCATCATTGGCGTTGGCAGTGAACTCCGCTGTATATTTCGTCCATTTCTTTCCGACTTTGCCGCTGATGGCAACCTCGGCATACACCTTATCGCCTTTCTCGCTGATGAGCTGTGCCTTCAGACCGCCCTTGTAGCTACCCTTCGCCCAGAAGGAGAGCTTGTAGGTTCTGCCCTGCACACTGTTGATGCCCCAGAAGCCCTCGTTGATGAGCGAGGCGGTGGCGGTGGGAGTGGCTGCGACAGTGAGTTGGAGAGCCTTGCCCTGTGCAGAGTTGAGCAATCCCTTATCGACAAGTTGTGTGGAAATCTTCGCACCACTCTGGGCAGAAGTCTTCCAAGTGGGAATCTCCTTGTCTGCATCCTCGAAGGAACGGTTGCTGATCAGCTCGGCGTAGAGTCCGCCGTCGGCAGCATGATTGATGTCCTCGAAGAAGATGCCATACAAATTAGGTGAAACCTTGACACCACGGGTGGAGGCATCCACATTGATGGTCACTTGGGCATTGGCTGCCATAGCAGAGGCAATCAAAGCAGAAAGTAAAAGCTGTCTTTTCTTCATTGTTATTCTTAGGTTTGTTTTAAAACAACTTAGTGTGCTTTATGTGTTTGTATTAACACAAAATTCAGTCGTGCCTGCAACATCCTACTTTTCTACGGCCTTAAGTCCCTGCAGCAGCCACACATTCATCTCGTTGGCACCACGGTGGTTCCATGCATAGTAAGGTATGAGCGTGAGTTGCAACGGAGAGGCAGACACTGTACCGTCGGCATTCTCGCCGAGCACTTGCGCCTGGGTCTTGATGGCCTTGACTGCAAAGGCTGGCGCACCCTGCGTCTCGGTATTGGCAATGGTGTAGCCGTCTACCTCTGTAAATGTAGGACGGGCATTCATCACCGCACGCAACACAGAGGTGCCACCGTTGTCGGCAGCCTCGGCACAGTAGACCAACGGCCCACGCTCCACAGCCACTCTGCCTTGGTCGTCAGCCACACGATCATTGGCCACGACGGTGCGTACAGGCATATCGAAGTGGATGCGGACGACATCACCTTTCTTGATGTTCTGCACAGGCAGATAACCCTTGTTGGCATCAAGGTCGGCATCTACCGCCTTGCCGTTCACGGTCACGCTATAGGCAGGCTTTTCAGCATCGCTGTATTTGTAGAGGTCGCTGGGCACCACCTGGTTGCGAACCCATCCGGGTATGCGAACCAAGAGGTTGGCGTTCTTCACACCGCTCTTCTTCACCACAATCTTGATGTCGCCGTCCCAAGGATATTCGGTAGTCTCTTCCAAGACCACGTCCTTGCCCTGCACCTTGATGGTAGAGGTATTGCCGGCAAAGAGGTTCACATAGATGTTGTTGTCCTTCACGCCATAGAGATAGCCGGGAAGGGACGGGATGAAGCGGCTCAGGTTGCTGGGGCAGCAGGCACAGCCGAACCATGGCTGGCGAGTGGTGTTGCCATCTGCGTTGAACTTATACTTGCCGTCGCTCGACAAGGGGTTGGGATAGAAGAAACGGCCGCCGTCCATACTCATGCCCGAGATGACACCATTATATAATGTGCGCTCCAGGCAGTCGATATACTTGCTCTCGCCATGGAGCAGGAACATGCGCTCGTTGAGATACACCTGGGCGATGGCAGCGCAAGTCTCGTTGTAGGCAGTCATGTTGGGCAACTCATAGTCGGCTCCGAAAGCCTCGCCAGCATGACGGGCGCCCACGCCGCCAGTCAAGTAATACTTCTTGGAAACAATGTTGTTCCAAATGCGGTCGATGGTCTTGATATAATCAGAATCCTGTGTCAAGGCTGCCACATCGGCAATGCCGGCATACATATAGCCGGCACGCACGGCATGTCCCCAAGCCTCGGTCTGCTTCAAGATAGGCTTGTCGCTCTGAGAGTAAACATCATGTATGGAAGTGGTGCCACGGGCATCGAGGAAAAACTTGGCCTGGTCGAGATACTTTTTTTCTCCTGTCAATGTGTAGAGACGGGCCAACGCCATCTCGGCTATCTGGTGTCCCGGCACCACCTTGTGCTGCCCGGCGTTGGGGCCTACCTCCTTCACTACGCAATCGGCATAACGCTTGGCGATATTCAAGAACTTGGTACTGCCCGTGGCTTGATAATGGGCGCAGGCGGCATCCACCATGTGGCCGAGGTTGTAAAGCTCATGGCTCAACACCTCCACCCGACTCCATCTGGTGTCGCCCGACCAGCCATGGGGATGCTTGGGGTTGATGGTGCGTGCGGTATAGAGATAGCCGTCTGGCTCTTGGGCAGCCCCAACGACATTGAGCACACTGTCGATGTAAGCCACCATCTTCTTGTCGGGATAGGTCTGGAGGATATAGCTGGCACCCTCGATGGTCTTGTACACATCGGTGTCGTCGAAGGAGAAGCCCATAAACGTGCTCACGTCCCATGCCTTGGTGTCCAGTCCCTCGTGGCCGGGATGCTGCAAGGTATAGGCAGCCATCTCAAAGTTCTTGTAGCGGTGTTCGCTCTCACACTTGCTGAAAGCCAATGGTACCGTCACCTCTCGGGCAGCCTTCAATCGGTCGCCCCAGAAGGTACCCGCAGCAATCTTCACACTGGTAAAAGGCACCTGGGAATAGGGATAGCCATTCGAAACGGTAGTATGGGCAGCCACCGGGAGTATAGCAGTCGCCATGACAAACACTGCAGCCGAGATCTTTTGTTTCATAGTTTTTGGCGTTTTAGATTAATAAGTGCAAAGTTAACACTTATAATTTAAAACAAGAAAAAAATGAGCTTTTGCATCACAAGAATTTTCATCCTCGCAAGTTCATTGTGCCAATAACCACAAACCGGCTGCTTCATGGCAACCCACTATCAACGGTTGCGCCTTGCGTCTATCATGCTCTTCAGACCGTCGCTATAGCCAGAGACCACTTGCCGGGCGAACATCTTGTCGCTGTCGCACACCGTCTGGAAGTCGTCTTCGGTGAGGATTCTTGAAGAGCGTCTGCCACTCAGATATGTAAGGGGCATCAACGATGCCTCATCATAATCCGAGCCTTCTACCAACTCGCATCGGGACGCAAGCGAAGAATTCAACGCTACGGTAGGCACAAAAGTCTCCAAGGGACGATAACTCGTGCTGAAATAAGTCCTCAGATGCTCGTTCTCGTCCCACTCCCTGACGATAAGGTTTGCCATCTCGCGGGTTATCGCCCACGACGTTCCACCTTTATATAATGTGTATGTTTTTAGCGGGCAATGAATGCGGAGGGTCTTGTGTATATGACTTCCCGACAACAGCAGACGCGCAAGCTTGCGTGCCTTGCCCTTGAACGAGCTGCTCGGCCATGCATGATCATTGAAAAGCTGGAAATCGGTATATTTGTATGCTATCCTGCCCATGCCGGGCATGGCGACTGCGGAAAGCATTTCCTTGCCACCCAAACCAGCGAAATAGTCATAGATGCGATCGTTGCTCCACACTGGATAGTCGAGACCGTCTATCGCCACGAGATAATCAGCTCCACACGAAAGCGCTTCGCGAATCAGCCTCACTTGGACACGCACTTCGTTGAGACTGCCGGCTACAGTCTTTACCCTATGGTTGAGAAAATGAACATTGTCGCCACTCACCTGCCGCATGAAATGCTGCTGGGCACGACAGCTATCCACATGTATATAATATTCAGCGTCAGCAGGAAGACTGCTCACGAGATCGCGCAAATGGCACGCGTCTTTCTGTACGTTAATCAAAAAAGCGAGTTTCATAGTCGTATGTTTTAATCCCGATTCCTTTGGCAAAAATACGGATATTATTCCTAACTTACAAGAAAACACCCGTGAAAAAATACTCACTAGAATTACGCACAAGGTATATTTGTTAATAATTTATAAACAAACAAAATACAACCGCAACCGATGCAAAGATACTCATTATATATATGTACCTTTGCACCTCGGATTGAGACGGCATTCTTAGAACCGCCTCAGTACAGGCGTGTTAATAGTGTCGCGTAAGGCCATGCGTCACGGTTAGTGAATCGTCTGCGCGTTCAGGGTTAAAGCCATGGATGGTCTCTTTTAGACTGGAGGCACCGCGAGGCCCCTGTTCATCTACTACAATTATTAAACATTCATTATTATTCAAGTTCAAAAAATGGACACATTAAGTTACAAGACTGTCTCCGTCAACAAGGAGACGGCAAAGAAGGAGTGGGTCGTCGTGGATGCCACCGACCAGATTGTGGGCCGTCTGTGCTCTAAGGTCGCAAAGCTTCTCCGCGGCAAATACAAGCCCAGTTTCACACCTCACGTAGACTGCGGTGACAACGTCATCATCATCAACGCAGCCAAGGTTCAGTTCTCTGGCAAGAAGGAGACTGAGAAGATCTACACTCGCTATACTGGTTATCCAGGCGGTCAGCGTTTCAACACGCCTGCCGACCTGCGCACACGTCCAAACGGCATCGACAAGATGCTGCGCCACGCCATCAAGGGCATGCTGCCGAAGGGTCCCCTCGGTCGTTCACTGATGGACAACGTTTACATCTTCGAGGGCGCTGAGCACGACAAGGCCGCTCAGCAGCCAAAGAACATCGACATTAACCAGTATAAATAATCAATAGAGATGGAAGTTATCAACGCAATCGGCCGCCGCAAGAGCGCCGTAGCCCGCGTTTACCTCACAGAGGGTACCGGTAAGATCACAATCAATAAAGTAGACATAGAAAAGTATTTCCCATCAGCCATCCTGCAATACGTGGTGAAGCAGCCTCTGCAGCTGCTCGAGGTTGCTGAGAAATACGACATCAAGGCCAACCTCGATGGTGGTGGTTACACAGGCCAGAGCCAGGCTCTGCGTCTCGCCATCGCTCGCGCCCTGGTGAAGATCAACGCTGAAGACAAGAAGAGCCTCAAGGACAACGGCTTCCTCACACGCGACAGCCGCTCCGTTGAGCGTAAGAAGCCAGGTCAGCCAAAGGCTCGCCGCCGCTTCCAGTTCAGTAAGCGTTAATACGCCGTTTAGCATCCAAACAGGCAGGATCCACATGGCTACCTGCCTGCTGGTTCTAATCAATGAGATAGAATTAACAAGGAAAGTAAACAATTTTAAAACAAGAAAACAAAAATGTCAAGAACATCATTCGAACAGCTTCTTCAGGCTGGTTGCCACTTCGGTCACCTGAAGCGTAAGTGGAATCCCGCAATGGCTCCTTATATCTTCATGGAGCGCAACGGCATTCATATCATCGACCTCAACAAGACTGTAGCCAAGATCGACGACGCCGCCGAGGCTCTCAAGGCTATCGCCAAGAGCGGTCGCAAGATTCTCTTCGTGGCCACAAAGAAGCAGGCCAAGGACGTGGTTGCCGAGAAGGCTGCAAGCGTCAACATGCCTTACGTTATCGAGCGCTGGCCCGGTGGTATGCTCACCAACTTTCCAACAATCCGCAAGGCTGTGAAGAAGATGGCCAACATCGACAAGATGATGAACGATGGCACATTCTCTAACCTCTCAAAGCGCGAGTTGCTGCAAATCAACCGCCAGCGCGCCAAGTTGGAGAAGAACCTCGGCTCTATCGCCGACCTCAACCGTCTGCCTTCAGCACTCTTCGTGGTCGACGTGATGAAAGAGCACATCGCCGTGAAGGAGGCCAACCGTCTGGGTATCCCCGTGTTCGGTATCGTTGACACCAACTCTGATCCTCGCAACATCGACTACGTGATCCCTGCCAACGACGACGCCAAGGATTCTGTAGAGACAATCCTCGACGCTTGCTGCGCAGCTATCGCAGAGGGCTTGGAGGAGCACAAGGCAGAGAAGGCTGACGACAAGGCCGCCGCTGAGCAGCCCGAAGAGGCAGCAGAGGGTCGCCGTCGCAACCGTCGCGCACGCCGTGAGGATGCCCCCGCAACAGAGGCTCCTAAAGCAGAAGAGGCTGCTCCAGCAGCTGAGTAAGACATCAACAATAAAATAGAAAACACAATTATGGCTGTTACAATTGAAGACATCAAGAAGCTGCGCGCCATGACTGGCGCCGGTATGAAGGACTGCAAAAAGGCCCTCGCCGAGGCTGATGGTGATATCAACAAGGCTGTGGAGCTCGTCCGCGAGCGTGGTTTGGCTATCGCTGCAAAGCGTTCCGACCGTACCACATCCAATGGTTGCGTTCTCGTTAAGAACGACAATGGCTTCGCTGCAATGATCGCATTGAAGTGCGAGACCGACTTCGTTGCCAACGGTGCCGACTATATCGCCCTGACACAGGAGATCCTCGACCTTGCCATCGCTGCAAAGGCTCACACTCTCGACGAGGTGAAGGCTCTGCAGACAAAAGACGGCATCACGGTTGAAGAGGCTGTCACACGTCGCTCTGGCGTCGTAGGCGAGAAGATGGAGCTCGACGGCTACAACGTGCTCGAGGGTGACAACATCGCCGTATACGACCACATGCGCCGCCACACTCTGGGCACCATGGTTCAGCTCTCTGAGGCTAACGAGGAGGCTGGCTACAAGGTTGCCATGCAGGTTGCAGCAATGAAGCCTGTGGCTCTCGACGAGGCAAGCGTTCCTCAGAGCGTAAAGGACGAGGAGCTTCGCATCGCTATCGAGAAGACCAAGGAGGAGCAGATCGAGCGTCAGGTGAACGTTGCTCTGAAGAAGGCTGGCATCAACGCTAACCTCGTAGACAGCGACGACCACATCGCAAGCAACATGGCCAAGGGATGGCTCACACAAGAGGAGGCCGACAAGGCTCAGCAGATCCGCAAGGAAGTGTCTGTAACCGCTGCCGCCAACCTTAAGGAGCAGATGATTCAGAACATCGCCAAGGGCCGTATGGCTAAGTTCTTCAAGGAGAGCTGCCTCGTGGACCAGGAGTTCCAGTTTGGCGACGAGGGCTCTAAGGAGAGCGTCTCTCAGTGGCTCGACAAGCAGGCTAAGGGCCTGAAGGTTTTGGCCTTCAAGCGTTTCTCTCTGTCTGCAGACTAAGCGTAGACTCACAAACATATCATATAAAAAGCCGTTGGGAAATGATTCCCAACGGCTTTTTTATTATTAATGAGCCTTCTTTTATATTTTTTACTACTTTTGAGAATACAAAAACATTCTCTTGGCAGAGATCTCAAAAGACAAGCGAAGCAAGATGATGGCCGCCAAGCCTACCCCCGATGATACCAACAAATGACGTTGCCGTCGAAACACTCTCGCCGCGCAAGCGCTATGCCCGAAGGCAAACGAGGAGCCTCAACGCCCTCGCCCACTACCATCGGCGATGTCTCCACGCGAATGTCATCCCACAATCCACGGTCAAGAAACGCTTTCAGCGTCAGTGCACCACCTTCCACTATCAAACTCTGACGACGCTCCTCCACCAAATGGTCTATGACCGCCTCAATGCTGTCAAGACATACGAAACCTTCAGGCACATTTTTCAAGTTGCTTGATAGCACAATGGCCTCGGGGCTCTTTCCGCTCCAATGCCTCACGTCAAGGCGAGGATGGTCGGTCTCCAAGGTGTGACGCCCCACGAGAATGGCATCACTCTCTGCGCGCAGCTTATGCGACAGCATCTGGGTGAATGGCGTAGAGACGCGGATCGGTGCTCCGTTTTTCCCGCTTATAAAGCCATCGGCAGTCTGCGCCCACTTCAACACTATATAAGGTCTCGCATGTTCGTTGAAGACCATGAAACGGCGGTTCATCGCCTTGCATGCCTCCTCAAGCACGCCAACCGTCACCTCTATGTCTGCGTCGCGCATGCGCTGTATGCCCCTGCCCTGCACCTTTGCAAACGGATCCACGCAACCGCAAACGCACCGCTTCACGCCCTTGCTGATAATCAAGTCGCAACAAGGCGGCGTATGTCCCCAATGGCTGCAAGGCTCAAGCGACACGTAGATAGTAGCACCCGACAGCAATGGCTCATCTTCATTTCTCACCGATGCGAAGGCATTGACCTCGGCGTGAGGGCCACCCACGGGCGAGGTGAAGCCCTCGCCTATAATCCGTCCGTCAGCAGCCACTATCACTGCGCCAACCATTGGGTTGGGCTTGGTGGTAAGCAATCCGTTGGCGGCAAGCTGAAGGCACCGCCCCATAAACTTTTCGTCTGTCTCTTTCTGCATAATAAATAGTGGTTAACGGTAAATCGGTGTTTGCTCACGAACACGAACCATATTGCCCACTGACGCGAGCCGTACTGCCCACAAACGTGAGCCGTATTGCCCACGGACGTGAACCAACCATGCCGCAGCGGCCTCGCACCGCCTCGCCGCCACAAACATAATGCAAAATTAAGCATTTTAGACGAATAGCTCAACAAATAGCGTGAATCAAAGGAACAAATTAATCTTCAAAAGAATATAAACACCTATTGAAGATATTAAAAACAAAATTCACTTCTTTATTTTGCCATCTGCAATAAATGTCGTATCTTAGCGACATCATTGAATAATCGACCCCCAAACATGAGATACCTCGACCCGAAAGCCGACCTCACTTTCAAGAAAGTGTTCGGAGAACATAAGGACTTGCTTATCAGCTTGCTCAATGCCTTGCTGCCGCTCAATGGCGACGGACTGGTGGATAGCGTGGAATACCTGCCCGCAGAGCTTGTGCCCGACCTGCCAATGGGCAAGAACAGCATTGTGGACGTGAGATGCAAGGACAGGAAGGGGCGGCAGTTCATCGTGGAGATGCAGATGATATGGACTCCGGCTTTCCAGCAGCGAGTGTTGTTCAACGCCTCGAAAGCTTTCGTGCGGCAACTGCGCCGCAACCGCAAGTATGAGCTTCTGCAGCCCGTCTACTCGCTCAACCTTGTCAACGAGACATTCTTGAACGACTATCCCAACGAGTTCATCCACAACTACAACATAGTGCATGAGCTCCACAGCGACAAAATAATAGAGGGACTTCACCTCACGTTCGTAGAACTGCCCAAATTCAAGCCGCAGACAATAGCCGAACGCAAGATGGCGGTGCTTTGGCTTCGTTTCCTCACCGAAATCAATGAAGACACAACTGTCGTGCCCGAAGAATTGCTCAAAAACCCCGAGACCTCAAAGGCCCTAAAGGAGGTTGAGGAGTCTGCCTATACAGAACACGAGATGGATGCCTACGAGGACTTTTGGGACAAACTCGGCGCAGAGCGCTTGCTATTTGTAGATTCAAACAGCATAAGTCGTAAAGAAGGACGAGAGGAAGGACGCAAAGAAGGACGAGAAGAAGGACGTAAAGAAGGACGAGAGGAAGGACGCAAAGAAGGACGAGAGGAAGGACGTGCTGAAGAGCGTACCGCCATGGTAAGAAAAATGCTCGCGATGGGGATGGACAAGAAGACCATTACAAAACTGACCGGACTCTCAGAAGACGAGTTAGCAGAGTTATAAGTAGATCCTAATTCGGGATTTCAGTCTAAAATTGAGCCCATGGCAAACGATATTTTCAATTATTCCACCCTTTGGCGTAAGCTGACGCCCACTTACACAGCAAGCGAGGCTCAGGCCATGACAAGGCTTGTGCTGGAAGAGCTTCACGGGTTCTCCCTCACCGACATTGCCATGGGAGCCGTTGCCGACCTGTCAACAGGAGAACGGGAACGACTCGAATGCATCATCCAACGGCTGAGAGAAGGCGAGCCCGTGCAATACGTGCTTGGCAAGGCATGGTTTCGCGGCCGACAATTCGGAGTGGCGCCTGGAGTGCTGATACCGCGTCCCGAGACCGAAGAGCTATGCCAAGCCATCGTGGACGACTGCAAAAACATCGAGAAGCACGATGATAATTCCCTGTCGGTTCTCGACATTGGCACGGGCAGCGGCTGCATAGCCATAAGCCTCGCCCTCGACATGCCCGGTGCCAACGTGTCGGCAATAGACATCTCCGACCAGGCACTGCACATAGCGTCGGCAAACGCCACCATGCTGCATGCCAACGTCAACTTTCGCAAGCAAGACATACTGCAAGCCGCGACAACACCTGTCTCCGACGCAAGCCAAGGCCAATGGGACGTGATAGTGTCGAACCCGCCTTACATCACGGAAAAGGAAAAGGCCGACATGGAGCCCAACGTGCTCGACCACGAGCCAAGCCTTGCCCTGTTCGTGCCCGACGACGACCCTCTGCGCTTCTATCGTGCCATAGCCACTTACGCCTCGATGACGCTCAGCCGCGACGGGCGGCTCTATTTTGAGATAAACCCTCTCTTCGCCGACGAGATGACCGACATGCTCACGCAAAAGGGATTTGCCAATGCGACTATCGTCAACGACCAGTTTGGCAAGCAAAGGTTCATAAAATGCACAAGAGAAACCACATCATTGAAACCATGTTCACACACAAACCTTTAAGCAAGGAAAAAGCCCTGGCAAAGCTCGCAGCCCTATGCGCCAAAGCCGAATACTGCACCGGAGACATGGAGGACAAGATGCGGCGATGGGGGCTCAGCAGCGATGACATAAAGGAGAACATAACATATCTCGTTGACAACAAGTATATTGACAACGCACGCTACTGCAAGGCATTCGTGAACGACAAAATAGCCTATAACCATTGGGGACGCCGCAAGATAGAACAAGCACTATGGATGAAGCGCGTGCCAGAGAACGTGTCGGCACCGATACTCGACGCCGTACCCAAAGAGGATTATATCAGAGTGTTAAAGCCTCTGCTCGCGTCAAAGGCAGCCTCGGTAAAAGCCGAGAGCGACTATGAGCGACAAATGAAACTCATGAAGTTCGCCCTTGGGCGGGGATTCAGCATAGACGAGATAAAACAATGCCTCTGAGACTGCTACGCCAACTTCTCGACATTGCGGCCCCACGCGTATGTTGCGCTTGCGGCAGACGGCTCAATGACAATGAGGACGTGTTTTGCGCCACGTGCATGATGCGACTCCCGCGCACCGGCTTCCTTGCCCATCCCTACGACAACGAGATGGCCCAAGTTTTTTGGGGACGTGTGAGCCATTTCGAGAAAGCCTACGCCTTCATCTACCATCAGCCTCACTCCGACTCAGCACGTGGCGTGTATCAGATAAAATACTTCGACATGCCCGACACAGGTGTGGACATCGGCGTCTTAATGGGCAGACAGATGAAAGCCACGGGATTCACCGACGACATCGACATCATCGTCCCAGTGCCCCTCGCCAAGGAGCGCGAGCGACAACGTGGCTTCAACCAAAGCGAGATGATAGCCCAAGGCATCAGCGACATGACGGGCATCAGAGTGGCTAACGACATAGTGAGGAGAGTGTCGTTTCATGGCAGCCAGACAAAACGCGACCGCCAGGAAAGAGCCGAGAACGTGGAAAACGCCTTTCAGCTGAAAAACGGTGAACGCGTCACTGGCAAACACGTGCTTATCGTGGACGACATTGTGACCACCGGCGCAACGATAGTGGCAATGACTCACCAAATAGCGCAAATGCCCGGAGTGAGAGTGAGCGTGGCATCGATAGGTTTCGCTGGTGAAAGAATTTACGACAAATTCAACGACAAAGAAGAATTGGACAACATTTTTAGTCAATAACGCCATGCTTTTCTTTGCCAACTCACACTTTATCCTTATCTTTGCAGATATAGACAACAAGCAAAAAACGATATTACCATGAACGACTTGAAACACGCATTCGCGAAGAAGCTTCTTGGCATCAAGGCCATCAAGTTGCAACCCAACAATCCTTTCCAATGGGCTTCCGGCTGGAACTCACCTATATATACCGACAACCGCCTGGTATTGAGCTACCCTGAGGTCCGGGCTTTCGTAAAGACAGAGCTCACCCACGCCGTCATGGCCAACTTCCCGGAGGCTACCGCAGTAGCAGGTGTCGCCACGGGAGCCATCGCCATGGGCATGGCCGTTGCCGACTTGCTGCAACTGCCTTACGCCTATGTACGCCCGAAACCGAAAGACCATGGCACAAAGAGCCAGATTGAGGGCAGGTTGCCAGAGGGTTCCAAGGTGGTGGTCATCGAAGACCTCATCTCTACGGGATCGTCGTCGCTGAAGGCTGTGGAGGCATTGCGTCAGGCCGGATTCGAGGTTGTGGGCATGGTGGCAAGCTACACCTATGGTTTCCCCGTGGCAGAACAGGCTTTCAAGGATGCCAACTTGAAGCTCGTCACCATCGGCGACTACGAGCACACCATAGAGATTGCGGCTGAGACAGGCTACGTGTCGAAAGAAGACATCGAGGTGCTGAAAGAATGGAGAAAAGACCCTGCCAACTGGAAGAAATGACAAAGATAGAAAGCAGCATACGCGAGATTGGATATCCGCAGCAGTCGGTATACAATCTCTTGAGCGACCTCAGCAACATCGACAAGGTGAGAGACCGCATTCCAGAGGACAAGATAGAGAACCTTGAGTTTGACCACGACAGCATCTCCATAAAGACACAGATGGGAGCCGTCAAGCTGGTCATCGTTGACCGCGAGGAACCCAAGACCATAAAGTTTGAGACGGCGGAAAGCCCGCTGCCTTTCAACTTCTGGATTCAAATATTGCCCGTCACGGAAACGACAAGCAAGATGAAACTCACCATCAAGGCAGACATCAACCCCTTCATGGCCTCCATGGTGAAAAAGCCATTGCAGCAAGGCATAGAGAAAATCGCCGACGCGCTGCAGATGATAAGATACTGAACAGAAACCAAGCAAACTTATGTCCAACAAACTTTGGGAAAAAAACTTTGAGGTCAACAAGGAGATAGAGCGGTTCACCGTGGGCCGCGACCGCGAGATGGACATGTATCTCGCCAAACACGACGTTCTCGGTTCCATGGCACACATTACCATGCTTGAGAGCATCGGCCTCCTTGAGAAAGACGAATTGGAGAAGCTCCTTGCCGAGCTCCGTCACATATACCAGCTCTGCGAGGATGGCGAGTTTGTCATCGAGAACGATGTCGAGGACGTTCACTCCGAGGTTGAGCTCATGCTCACACGTAAACTTGGCGACATAGGCAAGAAAATCCACTCAGGGCGCTCACGCAACGACCAAGTGCTCGTGGACCTCAAGCTCTTCACACGACATGAACTCATGGAAGTTGTCGAAAACGTGAAGACACTCTTCGACGAACTGATACAAAAGAGCAACCAATACAAGGACGTGCTCATGCCCGGCTACACCCACCTGCAGATTGCCATGCCTTCGAGCTTCGGCTTGTGGTTTGGAGCCTACGCGGAAAGCCTTGCCGACGACATGCTCTACCTGCAAGCAGCCTGGCGCATGACAAATCGCAACCCGCTCGGGTCGGCAGCAGGCTACGGCAGCAGCTTCCCGCTCAATAGGCAGATGACGACCGACCTCCTCGGCTTCGACTCCATGGACTACAACGTGGTGTACGCGCAGATGGGACGCGGAAAGATGGAGCGCAACGTGGCATTCGCCATGGCCACAGTGGCTGGCACGTTGGCCAAGATGGCTTTCGATGCCTGCCTGTTCAACTGCCAGAACTTCCAGTTCGTGAAACTTCCAAAGGAGTGCACCACAGGCTCAAGCATCATGCCCCACAAGAAGAACCCCGACGTGTTTGAGCTCATACGCGCCAAGAGCAACAAGCTGCAGAGCCTGCCACAACAGATAATGTTGATAATGAACAACCTGCCCGTGGGCTATTTCCGCGATTTGCAGATCATAAAGGAAGCATTCCTGCCCGCCTTCGACGAGCTCAACGACTGCTTGCGCATGGCAGCGTATATCATCAACAAGATGGAGGTCAACGACCACATTCTCGACAACCAGATGTACGACCCAATGTTCTCCGTAGAGGAGGTGAACAGCCTCGCCGCCGCGGGAATGCCTTTCAGAGATGCCTATAAGAAGGTGGGACTCGAGATTGAGGCTGGCGAGTTCGTGGCCAATAAAAACATCCACCACACCCACGAAGGCTCCATCGGCAACCTCTGCAACGACAAGATTGAGGCCTTGATGGAACAGACATTGGCGGAATTCACTTTCGACAAGGTGAGAAATGCTGAAAAGAAACTGCTGGACGTATAGCCTCGCGCTCTTGCTGGCATTGCTCGCATCGTGCGGAGCCGATGACAACACCTACAGCAGCCTGCGCCTTGCCATATACATTGACAACTCCACTCACCAGGATGCCACGCTCGCCACGGCTATGAACCCTGCCTCTCCAGGCGTGTTCTGCCACATCAGCTACGAGGCATCCTCACGGTCGTTCTTGTTCGCCTCAAACCAGGGACAACAAAGCAGAAGCAGGCTCAACGCCAAAGAAACGGAGATGGGGTTCTATAGCCGCATTGGCATGAACAACGGCATAATAGTAGGCTATGGCAACCTCTCCACTGGCACATCGGGAGCATACACGTTCTATGCCTTTGACGCACAGTGCCCCAACTGTTTCGACTACAACGCCATACCCGTGAAGAGCTATCCGCTCACGATGAACACCGCCGGCATTGCCACGTGCGCAAACTGCAAACGGCAATACAACATGAACACGGGCGGCAACTGCACAAACGACAGTGGCAAAGGCTTGACGACATACAGGTCGTCTACAACCGGTGCCTTGGGCTATCTCGTAATAAACTAAAAAACATGAAACTTACAATTGTTATTCCTTGCTACAACGAGGAGCAAGTGCTTCCTTGGACACTTGGCAAGCTTGCGACTCTCATTGACCGCCTGAAGACTGAGGCGGACACCGACACCCGCCTGCTGCTCGTAGACGACGGCAGCCACGACCGCACGTGGGAGCTTATCAGCGAGGCCGCAAAGGCATACGACTATGTTAACGGTATCCGACTGTCGCACAACGAGGGCCATCAAAGCGCGTTGTGGGCAGGCATGCAAGAGAGCGTGGCTACCAGCGATGCCGTGGCATCGATCGACGCAGACTTGCAAGACGATGAGACGGCGATCGTAGACATGGCAAAGCAAATAAACGACGGAAAGGACATCGTGTACGGTGTGAGGAAGAAAAGGGAGACCGACACATGGTTCAAGCGCTTCACCGCACAGTCGTTTTACAAGCTGATGAAAAGCATGGACTCGGAGATCGTGTACAACCATGCCGATTTCCGCATGATGAGCCGCCGCGCCGTGGAAGCCCTAATGCAATATCCCGAGCGCAACCTCTTCTTGCGCGGCATCGTGAGGCGACTTGGCTTCAAAGAGGGGTACGTGTATTACGACCGACGCGCACGCACGTTGGGTGAGTCGAAATACCCATTGAAGAAGATGCTCTCGTTCAGCATCGACGGCATTACGTCCTTCTCCATTGCACCACTGAAGTTTATCACCTTCACAGGGCTCGCCATGACCTTGATATCCCTTGTCATGATAGTGTTTGGCATAATAAGGCATGCCGAGGGCAACACCATAGAAGGCTGGACCTCACTCCTCGTGTCGCTTTGGTTCATAGGCGGCATCATAACTACCGCCATGGGCGTTACGGGCATATATATCGGAAAGATATATGTGGAGGTAAAGCAACGGCCACGATACTTCGTGCAGGAAAGGGCATAGATTTGCGCTATTGCCTAGTCTTGTCGAGCATGAACTGCGCGGTTTGCTCCATGCTGAAGACATAACGACGCAAAGGACTGAAGGCTGCACTGTTGCGTGTCTCCTTGAGTTTCCATCCCGGGAGCGCATCGTAACAGAAAGCCTTGCCCATGCGTGGGTTGTAAACGAAGCAATGAGCTGAATCGTGCGCCACCACTTGGTTGTCAGCCGAATAGAACACCATATCGCGCTTGCGCTTGAGCAGGTCAACACCAAAACCGTCGTAACTATAGTTTACGCCCATCAGCCCGAGAAGTGTCGGCATCACGTCCACCTGCATGCCCAATCCATCATATTTCATTGGCTTGACGCCCTTTCCAAATATTATCAACGGTATGTGGTTGTAGCTCAAGGGCAGTTCTGCGTCGCTTTGACCAACCATCTTGCCATGGTCGGACTGAATCACGAAAATAGTGTTCTTGAACCACGGCTCCTTGGCAGCCTTTCGCAAGAAATCACCAACACACCAATCAGCATACTCCACTATCCGCGTCTCATCGTCTTTCGTGCGTGGCTTGAACCACGTCGGGACAATGTAAGGCGGATGGTTGCTTATGGTGAGGATTGTGGCAAGGAAAGGCTTGTGGCTCTTGGCTTTATCTTTTATTTTGCCAAGGGCGTAGTCAAACTCAAAATGGTCGCTTACCCCAAAACTGTTTACCACCTCACTCTTGGGATAATTCTCTTGGGAATAGATGTCGTCATAACCATTGGTAGCGAAAAAAGCCTTCATGTTGTCGTATTGCGCCTCATGGGTCATGAAAAACATATTCTCATATCCCAAGCCTTTCAGCACAGTAGGCAAACCTTCTCTATGCGGTGTCACCGTGCCTTTCATGAGGTTGCGGAACATCAACGCCGGGAAGCTGTACAGCGTTGCCGTCATGCCATGATTGGTGTGTATGCCAGCACTATAGAAGTTGGTAAAGGCAAGCGAGCACTGATAAAGTGAGTCGAGCGTAGGCGTGAGAGGTTGGCATTGGCCAAACTCCTGAAGCAGCGACCCAGACATCGACTCCATCAATATGACCACGACATTAGGCTTCTCCCAAGGTTCCTTCCTTGCCGTATCGTTCACCACGAACCGACGCAACACATCGCCGCTGTCGGCCTTTCCTGTGATGCCAAGCCATTGTCGAGTGTAAGCCACCGCATCGGCTGAAGGCATAAGCCGCAAATCCTTGTTCTCGGGCTTCATGTCGTCGAGCACCGATGTCAGAAGGTTGAAGGCAGGGTTTATGCCAAGTTGGTTAAGGAAAGAGTCATCACAATAGTATGCCTCGCTTATCTTGATTGGGTTGTAGCCCCGCCTGCCACGTATGCCAAAGACGCAAAGGGCAACAAGCAACACCGACACAACAGAGCCAAACACATAAAACTTCGGGCTACAATCTACGGGAGCATTTTCCAACGACCGTGCATAAACACGCTCCACACGAAACAATGCCCAAACGAACGCCACTGTAACCAACAGATACAGAGCTATATAAAACCACCAGCTCTTTTCCTGAACGAGCATGCCAGCAGTGGTGGCTGTATAGCCAAACCACCCGAAGATGCTCGAGTTGATATTCTTGAAGAAGTAGGCAAAATAAGGAGTGTTGGCGGCTGACGGCATGAAGGCTATCGCATAGAACACAGCAAAATAGACCATCACACCACGCCGAAACCAGCGATGGCTCCATCCGAACATGGCGGATACCAGGACCACGACAAGTGGCAGCACCATGATGTAGCAAGCTATAACGTTGTCGAACCAAACACCACGAACGAAAGCTCCAAGGGCACTCACATCGGGATGCGTTATTTGGGCATGAAGGGCTGTGAACTCCACAAGTCGGAAAAGAGAAAAAACCAACAAGGCCATGACCTGTATACTCGCAAGCCACAGCACTGACCTTACAAAACGTTTCATATTACAAAATTAATACATATTTAGTTCAATGGGGTGAATTATATGGAAAAAACCGTAATTTTGCACAAATATAAAGCAACTGCGAATAAAGATGAATGACAAGAGCACCCGTTTCGTATTTTGGTCGGTAATCGTAATCTCCGCCCTCACGCTTCTCCCTTTTCTCGGCAACACAGACTTCACCACCAAGGGCGAGCCTCGTGAGGCAGTGGTAGCGGTGTCGATGCTTAGTCAGCACAATTGGATTCTGCCCATCAACAATGGCTTCGACATACCTTACAAGCCACCTTTCTTCCAATGGTGCATCGCGGCATTCTCACTCGTCACAGGCCATGTGAGCGAGTTCACGTCGCGTCTGCCTTCCGCGTTGGCGCTCATCATAATGTTGTGCACAGGCGCGTTGTTCTATGCCAAGCGCAAGAACAACAACGTCAGCCTGCTTGCCGCGATAATCACCCTCACGGCTTTTGAGGTGCATCGTGCTGGAACCAACTGCCGCGTGGACATGGTGCTGACAATGTTCACCGTATGTGCGCTCTACGCATTATATATATGGTGGGAGAAAGGCTGCCGACAACTTCCCTGGATGGCCGTGCTATGCATGAGCGGTGCCACGCTGACCAAAGGTCCCGTGGGCATAGTCCTGCCGTGTTTCGTGATGTTCGTGTTCATGCTCTTCAGGGCTTGGCAACAAGGAAAGCTCTGTGGTGTAATCATTTGGAAAACCACATACAAGCTATTCCTGTCAGCCGTGCTTGCCTCCGTGCTGCCCATCCTTTGGTATTGGGCAGCTTACCGTCAAGGTGGCGACCAGTTCATGGCACTCGCCATGGACGAGAATGTTGGGCGCTTCCTTGGCAAAATGAAAGCTGTGACACACGACAACCCCTGGCCTTACAACATCTTGATGCTCGTCACGGGCTGGCTTCCATGGACGCTGCCACTATTGATTTCGCTCTTCGTCTTGCCGTGGAGAAAGTTCGCCAATGGCCTTCAATCTAAAGACGAAGCCGCTGGCAAGCCCACATGGGTGAGCCGAATGGTGACAGCCATGCGCAAGGCCGATGCCGTGCAAGTGTTCACGTGGCTATCGTTTCTGCTCATTCTCTTCTTCTATTGCATACCAAAGAGCAAGCGTGGTGTCTACCTTCTGCCTTGCTATCCGTTCATGGCTGTGCTGATAGTGGAATACGTGGTTTGGCTCGTCAAGCGTTCACTGTTCCCGATACGCTTCTACATAGGTTTCCTCTCTATTGCAGGCTTCCTCCTCACGGTGACTCTCGTCGTTCTGCGAGCAGGCTTGGTGCCCGACAGCATCTTCCATGGCAAGCACGCCTGGGAAAACATCCAGATGCTTCACGCCCTCTCCGATGGCAGCATGAACTTTGGCGATATTCTCATGGCACTGATGCCCCTTCTCGCCGCTTGTCTCGGACTGATGACATTGACGCGCCGTCGCTCTTGCTTCGTCACGTCTTATCCCGTGTTTGCCTCAACGGTGCTGACATTGCTTATATACCTGTCGTTTGACGGATACTACAAGCCTACCGTGATGGGCTGCCAGAGTCTGCGCCCCGTGGCGACTCAAGTTGAGCAAGCGGCAAAAGGCGAGCCCGTGTATGCACTGACCACCATCAACAAGCGCGAGGTGGGCGACGACGTGCTAAGACTTTACGGAATAGACTTCTACCTGGGCGACCGTGTCAGGCAGTTCGACGTGGACCGCCCACGAAAAGGCGTAGTGGTAGTTCCCGCACAGAGCAAGCCCTTGCTCAACGAGCCATTCGCCAAGCACTATTCATTCAAGGAAATAATGCGCACCCAGCATCGTGCCTCGTGCTTCAAAGACACTATCTACGTGTACAGGTTTGCACTAAAGTGAAAAAACACGCCTCCTTTTAGCGACATTTCGATTATATTCGCTAATTTTGCCATAGGAGAGATAGCTCTATGCAAAAACAATTATAACAAACCACAATTATGGACGACACTTTATCTTTTGACTCCCAAATACACGAAGCGAAAAAGCCCGGACTCACCGAGCAACAGGTCGAACAACTTGTAGCAGTATACGGAGAGCGCGTGCCTATATCATGCCTCAGCTCTTTTCGCGAGATGCTTCAGTCCACTACCATGAGCTACAGCGAGGTGCAAGTCGTGCTCATGCACATGAAAGACCCTACTATCTCGCTCATACTCAGCATTATCGTTGGTTACCTTGGCGTAGACCGTTTCTATGTTGGCGACATTGGTCTCGGAGTGATTAAGCTGATAACCTGCGGTGGCCTTTACATTTGGTGGCTGGCAGACATGTTCATGATCATGGACAAAACACGAATGAGAAATTATGAACTGCTCACGCAAGTATTGCAGTAGCCACATATTTCCCACGGCAATAATTTTATTAAAATCATATCTATATGGACGAAATGAACTCTACGCCAATAAAGCCAAACAACAATATGGCTTTGGCTATTTTCACAACCATCTGCTGTTGCCTCCCTCTCGGCATTGTTGGCATCGTCAAGGCATCCAAGGTAAACGAATATTTCGTCATGCGCCAATACGAGCTCGCGCAAAAGGCGGCTGATGACGCCAAGAAATGGAGCTTGATTGGTATTGGCATCGGCTTGGTGTGCCAGGTCATCTACTTCCTGGCCTACGGAGCACAAGCCTTGTCATAAATCTGATGAAACGGCAACGGCTCTTCGTCGTTACGGCCATACTGATAGGGTTGGCGGTGCTTTACTGCTTTAACCCTATCGACTATTTATGGATGCCAAAGTGCCCTTTCAAGATGATAACAGGCTGCCAATGTCCAGGCTGCGGAGGTCTGAGAGCAACCTATGCCCTCCTCCACGGCCATGTGAAAGAGGCTTTGCATTACAACTATTTTTTGGTCTATGCCGGTCCCTATGCCTTTCTTTTCGTTGTGCAACGGTGGATGTTGAGCGGCAGAACCAAGACGTGGCTTGGCAATATCATCGAGAACAAGTATTTGGTCTGGTTCTATATAATTACGTTCCTTATTTGGATGATTGTGCGCAATATTCTTGGCATCTAATCATTGCCACACTCTTCTGCCTCTTTTCTGAAACAAGATATCTGTTGTGCTTCAACTCCGTAGCATCCTTCTGTCTTGGCAAAAACAAAAGTAAGCAAGCGTCATATCTTCTCTATCGTGAGCGTCTGGTCGCAATAATCCTTTACGGCAAGGCGGTGAGTGATGAAGATCACCGTGCGCCGCTTGTCGGAGAGGATGTTGGACAGGAGCTGGCGCTCGGTGTCGGGATCAAGCGCCGAGGTCGCTTCATCAAGAAGCAGCACGGGGCAATCGCGAAGCAAGGCGCGGGCTATGGCTATGCGTTGCGCCTGTCCCTCAGACAGTCCGGTGCCATGCTCACCGCAGATTGTATCGAGACCATCGGGCATGTCGAACAGAAAATCGGCGCAACTCATGCGTAGCACCTCCTTCATCTCCTCGTCGGTTGCCGAGAGCTTGCCAAGCCGCAAATTGTCGCGCACCGTGCCACTGAGCAGCGTGTTGCCTTGCGGCACATAGGCGAGATTGCAGCGGGTGAGAGGGGAAAGAAGTGAGGAATTATTGACGCTTGAATATATCTCCGCCTTCCCGTTCTTAGGCGCGATGAGTCCAAGAATGAGGCGTATAAGCGTGGTCTTTCCCGCACCCGTCTCGCCAAGAACAGCAGTGCACGTACCAGGCTTGAAGTCGAAACTCAAGTCGCGGAGCACATCCTCCCCATCCTCGTAAGCATAATCCACGTGGCCCAACCTTATGCCGCACGGCGCTTCCAATGCCACAGGCTCGCCCTGCTCGTCGAGCGGACTTTCCTCGAGTTCCATAAGTCGTTCAGCCGCCGTAAACACGGAGACAAACGCCGGTACGAGCCGCGTCAAGCTTCGAGCGGGGCTCTGAATGCGGTTGACAAGTTGGAGGAAAGCCGTCATGCCGCCAAAGCTCAACGAGTTTGCCGACATACGCACGGCAGCCCAAAGAAAAGCCACAAGATAGCCTAAGGCGAAACCTATGTTCAGGATGGTGTTGCTGAAGACGGAGAAAACCGTGCGCTTCACCACCTTATGCCTCAATACGCCTTGTGTCTGCTCCAAACGATTCACCATCATGGTCTCGCTTTCCAAAGTCTTTATGAGCATGCGGTGCTGTATGGTCTCCTGGAGCGCGCTCTGCACGCGCGAATCCTCCGCACGCACGTCCTTCGTCAACTTGCGCATACGGTTTACATAGACCCTGCTGAGCCCGACAAACACCGGGATGATAGCCACGGTGATGAGCGCCAACACCGCATCCATGGCAAAGAGATAGCAAAAAGCGCCAACAAACATGGCAAGCACCGACAACGTGTTTGGTATGGTCTGGGTGAGGAAGTCGACGACATTGGCAACGTCAAACTCCAAGCGGTTGAGCACGTCGCCAGAGTGGAAATGCTCCTTGCCGTGCCACTGCGAGCGGAGAATGCGGTCGAGCATGCGTTGCTGCATACGGTTTCGCGCACGTATGCCCAAAAGGTTTTGCACCCACGTGGCGCTGATGTTGAGCAGGAAGTCGCAAAGAATCAACAATCCCATGACCGCAACCGCCCAATACAGGTTGCCGCCTGCCGCGCCGCTCGCCACGTCGATGGCATGGCGCACCGCCGCGACCTGAGCAAGAGAGACAACGACCGACAACAAGCCTATGAGTCCATTCAGGCACGCCTGCAAGCGGTTGCCACGCCAGGCTCGCCAAAGCCAACGGAAAATATCCATAGCCTTGTATTTGGAACCACGCGACTTGAAAGCCTTATTAAAGAATCCCGACATGATTGCCCTCCATCAACATTTATCCACGCTGGTCAGCGCCCCACATGAGCTTTTCCCTCAACAAGGCGAAATAGCGCTTGGAGCGCAACTTGACAACATTAACGACATAGGGTGCCTTCTTTATTATCAACTCAGTGCCCTCATACAACTTTTCCGACCTTCCGTCCACAGCCATGAGGAAATTATGGCTGCGGCTCTCCACAGCAAGACGGATGACAGTGGTGTCGTTCAGCACTATCGGGCGGATATTAAGACTATGTGGCGCCACGGGGGTGAGGCAGATGCTGCCACTGTTGGGCACGATTATCGGGCCGCCATTGCTAAGGCTGTAAGCCGTGGAACCTGTAGGCGTGGAGATGATGAGACCGTCGGCTTGATAGGTGACGAGGAAATCGTCGTTGACATAAGCGCGAACAGTTATCATCGAGGCACTGTCGCGCTTCAATATGGCTATATCGTTGAGAGCATAAGGACTGCCTTCTATGGGAAGAGACTCCGTGAGGCCACTACAGTTGACATCCACTTGGATGACCATGTGCTCCTCTTTCTTGCAAGTGCCGTCATACATCTCGGCAAGCGCCGCCTTAAACTCCGTGGGCAACACTTCGGCAAGAAAGCCCAGACGACCAGTGTTGACACCGATGACAGGCGTACCTTTGGCCAACACCCTATTTGCGACCTTCAGAAACGTGCCGTCGCCTCCAATGGAAATGGCATAGTCTACGTCAAAGTTATAGCCATCAAACACACCGTCAGCCTTGACATCGACATTAAGTTCGCGCGAGAGATACTCGTAAAACGGGCGGTCTACATATATTTCAGCATCGCACTCGTATAGGGCTGACAACACATGCCCTATCCCAACGCTTTTTCCCGCTTGATACTCATTGCCGAAAATGGCGAAACTCAATCTCCTATCTTGCATCACTTTAATTATCAGAGCAACAAAGATACTAATTTTATCCTCCTTATCCAGAGAAAAGGAGGAAAATAATTATCGCAAGTCGGTAAATGTTTGTTAAAAGCGCCTCACGGCTACCTATCCTCGCTTTTTTCTCGTATCTTTGTAATATACAAGTTATATAAACAGACTATAAAATCAAAAAGAATTATGGCAAAGGTTTATGAGTTTTTGGCCAACGGTTTCGAGGAGATAGAGGCGCTGGCTCCTGTAGATATCTTGCGTCGCGGAGGCGTGGAAGTGAAAACGGTAAGCGTCACTGGCAACGAGTTTGTGGAGTCGTCGCATGGCGTGACTATCAAGGCTGACATGGTGTTTGAGGATGGCGACTTCACCGATGCCGACCTGCTGATGCTTCCCGGAGGCCTGCCTGGCTCTACCAACCTCAATGCCCACGATGGCGTGCGCAAGGCCTTGAGAGCCCAATACGACGCTGGCAAGCGAGTTGCCGCCATTTGCGCCGCGCCAATGGTTCTCGCCTCGATAGGCGTGCTCGACGGCAAGCGCGCCACATGCTCGCCTGGCTTTGAGAAGTATCTGCCCAACGCCACATACACAGCCAACCTCTTTGAGGAAGACGGGCTCGTGACCACGGGAGAAGGTCCTGCCGCTACGCTGCCCTACGCCTACCACATTTTAGGCTACTTCATACCAAAGGATGACGTGGAAGATCTAAAGAGAAAGATGCAGTACGCTCATCTCATGGCTTAAAAAGACAAATAAGACAAGGATTCCACATGGACTATATAATCATTGTCGCTGGAGGCAAGGGCACAAGGATGGGTTCTGACGTTCCCAAGCAGTTTCTGCCAATTGGCGACAAGCCTGTGCTGATGCACACGATAGAACGTTTCTACGAATATGACCACGCTCTTGGCATTATCGTGGTGTTGCCCAAGGACCAGCAAGCCACATGGCAGTCGTTGTGCGAGAAACACAAGTTCACCATTCCCCATCGCGTCGCTGACGGTGGAGCCACACGTTTTGAGAGCTCAAAAAATGGACTCGCCCTCATTCCCGAGGGCGAGGATGGCGTGGTGGGCTTCCACGACGGCGTGAGACCGTTTGTCTCTAACGAGGTAATATGCAATTGTTACGAGACAGCCAGAGAAGAGTATAGCGCGGTGCCTGTGGTTCCTGTCACAGACACCCTGCGACACGTAGACTCGCGCACCACAAGGACCTTTACCGTGGACCGCTCGCTTTACAGGGCAGTGCAAACGCCTCAGGTCTTCGATATCGCCCTCGCCAAGCAGGCCTTCAACCAACCAGACAGAAAGACGTTTACCGATGACGCCTCCGTGGTGGAGAGTCTTGGAATAAGCATAAACACGGTGGAAGGTAACAAGGAGAACATTAAGATTACCACGCCATTCGACCTGAAAGTGGCGGAGGTTTTACTTGAATCCAACAATTGAACAATATCTTCAATCAAGACATCATGTATCTCCCTGGCGTGGGACCAAAGCGCAAGGAGATATTGGTAAGTCAACTCAACATCAAGACTTGGGGTGACTTGATTGAGTATTACCCTTATAAATACGTAGACAGGTCAAAGGTCTATCCCATTCGCGAGTTGAGCGGTGAGATGCCTTTGGTTCAGATCAAAGGCGCCATACAGGGCTTTGAGGAGTTTGGGGAAGGGCGCCGGAAACGCATAGTGGCGCATTTCTCTGACGGGCGCGACATTGTTGACCTCGTGTGGTTTGGTGGCAAAAACTGGGTTTACGACAACTATAAGCCCGGTATAGAATACATCGTCTTCGGCAAGCCGCAACCCTACAACGGACGTTATCAGTTTGCCCACCCCGACATGGAGAAAGCCTCCAATCTTCAGCTCTCGACGATGGGGATGCAACCCTATTACATCACCACCCAAACCATGAAAGACCGTGGCATCACGTCGAGAGCCATGGAGAAGATGACGAAGGCTTTGGTGGCGCGCATTCCTCAAGGCTCTATTCCTGAGACGCTGCCGAAAGAGCTGATTGCAAGGCTGCGCCTCATATCAAGAGACGACGCTCTAAGGAAGATACACTACCCGCAGTCGCTGCGCGACGTGCAACAAGCTCAGGAGCGACTGAAATTCGAGGAACTGTTTTACGTGCAGCTCAACATCCTGCGCTACGCCACAGAGCAACGCCACAAATACCGTGGCTTCACTTTCTTGCGTGTCGGTGCACCTCTCAACGACTTTTACAAGAACAACCTTCCTTTTGAATTGACCAATGCCCAGAAACGAGTGGTTCACGAGATTCACGAAGACATGAGGTCGGGCATTCAAATGAACAGACTTTTGCAAGGCGACGTAGGCTCCGGTAAGACTCTGGTCGCACTAATGGCAATGCTCATAGCCATCGGCAATGGATTCCAGGCTTGCATAATGGCGCCAACGGAAATTCTGGCAGAACAGCACTTGAACACTATAACAGAGTTTCTGCAAGGTATGGACATCAAGGTGGAGCTCCTCACCGGCATCGTGAAGGGAAAGAGGCGGGCAGAGGTGCTCGAAGCCCTCGCCAATGGTTCCATTAATATTATTGTGGGTACGCACGCGATTATTGAGGACAACGTGGTCTTCAAAAAACTTGGACTTGCCGTAATCGACGAACAGCACCGTTTCGGAGTGGCACAACGAGCAAAACTATGGAAGAAGAGCGAGCGACCACCACACATCCTTGTTATGACCGCGACCCCCATACCGCGCACCCTTGCCATGACTTTGTATGGCGACCTCGACGTGAGCGTTATCGATGAGTTGCCGCCGGGCAGAAAGCCCATAGTCACTATCCACAAATACAACAACCAAATGACTTCCCTCTACGCTGGCATCGCCAAGCAGATAAATGAGGGAAGACAGGTGTACATCGTATTCCCGGTCATTGAGGAGGGAAAGAAGAAGGACTTGAAAAACCTTGAGGATGGTTACGAGGCGCTGAAGCAGATATTCCCGCAATATTCAATGAGCAAGGTTCATGGACAGATGAAGCCAAAAGACAAGGAGGCTGAAATGCAAAAGTTTGTGCAGGGGGAGACGCAAATACTTGTCGCCACCACAGTGATAGAGGTTGGTGTAAACGTGCCCAACGCCTCGGTGATGGTGATAATGGACGCTCAGCGGTTCGGACTTTCACAGCTCCATCAGCTTCGCGGACGCGTGGGACGTGGAGCAAAACAAAGTTTCTGTATCCTCGTGACAAGCTACGAACTGTCGCAAGACACTCGCAAGCGCATCGACATTATGTGCCAAACCAACGACGGGTTCAGGATTGCCGAGGCCGACCTGAAGCTCCGTGGCCCTGGCGACTTGGAAGGAACGGCTCAAAGCGGTATGGCTTTCGACCTGAAGATAGCCAACATAGCCCGTGACGGACAGATTGTGCAGCTCGCTAGAAACGAGGCAAAGAAGATTATCGACGATGACCCCAACTGCACAAACCCCAAATATGACCTTTTGTGGCAACATCTGAGAGAACTGAAAAACACGAATGTCAATTGGGGCGTTATCAGTTGACGAACGGCAATCATTTTCCTAACTTATGTTAACACAATCGCGATTGTACGCAATTTCTGTTAAACAACCAATAAAAATCACTTGAGCCAAATCAATCTTGGCTCTTTTTTTATATCTTTGTGGATGTAAACGAAACATCTGTTACTGTATCGTTGCAAACCTGAAAGAAATTACACTGAATGGCATTAAAAAATAACATCAAGATAGTTGGGGCATTATTGTTTTTCGTTTTCACTGCCAGCACTACAATGGCACAAGACCTATTAGCAAGACAAGCTCCAATAGACAGAAGAGCAAAGAAACTCGACTCTATAGAAGTGAAGAGCGTAATAGAACGCGAAAATTACCAGTCGCCCGCCGCACAACTCTACGGTGACGAATGGGACAACACCTACGCTCACCGTGCCACAGAACTCCCCGACTCTTTCACCATTAGCCTCCGACATTTTTGCATGCCAACGCCAAGCCGTGTAGTGACGAGCAACTTTGGCTCACGATGGGGTCGCCAACACAAGGGACTGGACATTAAAGTATATACAGGCGACACCATCCGCGCCGCTTTCACCGGAAAGGTTCGAGTCGTAAGATACGAAGCCGGGGGCTATGGAAATTATATTGTCATAAGGCATCCCAACGGCCTTGAGACCATTTATGGACACCTATCAAAACAACTTGTTGCCGAAAACGAGAACGTGCGGGCAGGCGAGCCTATCGCCCTCGGTGGCAACACTGGCCGAAGCACTGGCTCCCACTTGCATTTTGAGACTCGCCTTTGTGGAGTGGCCTTGAATCCAGCCCTCTTCTTTGATTTCCGCAACCAAGACGTAACTGGCGACTATTACACGTTCAATAAGCGAACATACGACAGCGAGTCGGAGGTGGCAACACGCGAACGTGGAAAGGTTGGCAACGGAGGATATACACACGACATGATCTATGGCGAACTTGGACGCAGCAACGACGACACACCAGAAGATGTGCGCGTGGCCATGAACGCCCCGGAGCGTGTATACTATAAGGTTCAAAACGGAGAGACCCTCGCGTCTATCGCCAAGAAAGTAGGCGTAAGCGTCGAAAAGATCATGAGCCTTAACGGTTTCAGAAGCAAGAACCAGAAAGTAAGGGCGGGAATGATCATCAGATATGTCTAATATCTGACAACATCATGAATAAAGATTACGATTAAAAGATTAAGGCATAAAAGCTATTTTCTCACGAAAGACCTGATTACGAAATAAAGATGTAGGATGGTCGTACGCACAAAACCATAATGTTTCGCCATGACACGGAATCTTTCCTTGAGCGAAGCCTTATGGTTTTTGTTTGTCATACCGCCATCAAGGTAGTTCACCACCACCGCATTGACATTGCGCAATGCCAAATGACGTTTCGCACAAAGTTTCATTATGCGAATACACCAGTCAACGTCGGCAGAGAAACGATAATCCACATTATTATATAATGTCTCCTTGGCGAGGTCGGTTCGTGCGTAAAAAGCCTGATGACAAACAAGCATCCCCCATTGGAAAGACCGCCACGTGAGCTTCTTTGGAGGACACAAGCGGCGATGACGCAGGAAATGACCATCCATAGCCACAATGTCGGTATCACCATAAAGCACGCCAGGCAACTGCTCTCCGTCGCAAAAAGAAGCGGCAACAGCCTCCAATGTCTCAGGCTCAGGAAAGACATCTCCCGCATTGAGAAATATCATGTACTCGCCTGTAGCAAGGCGGATGCCCTTGTTCATGGCATCATAAAGACCGCTGTCCTTCTCCGAGACGACAGTCACCTCATGACAATTATCCGATTTATCAGAGCGCTGCTTATAGTCCATTGCCAAACTCACAGTATCATCCTTCGACAAGCCATCAAGGATTATATGCTCTATGTAAGCGTATTTCTGGCTCAACACACTGTTTAGGGTACGTTGCAATACCGAAGCCGCGTTAAATGTACAAGTGATTATCGTAAACTTAATCATGAATGCAATAGATTACAATTTATAATTCTTGAAGGCAAGTGCTTGATTATATACCTCAACATATCTCATGGCCACTGAGCGTTGCGAATAACAAGTCATTACTTTCTGAACGCACTGCTTCTTCAAATCTTCCTTATCTGCCTCATCCAAAACCCAATGCATGCCGGCGGCAAGGTCACCAGCATCCTTATAGTTGGCCACATAACCGTTCTTTTGATGGTCTATCATCTCCGGTATACCGCCGACCTTGAATCCAACCGAGGGCACGCCACAAGCCATCGACTCCATAATCGTGTTTGGCAGATTCTCATCAAGCGACGGTATGACGAACACGTCGGCAGAATTGTACACGTCCACCAACTGACGCTCGTTTCTGACGTACCCCAAGGGGAATGATGGCAAGGCAAGTTGCGACACTACTTCATCGGCGCGACCGCCAAGAATGGCTATCGCCGTGTTTTCCTTCATCTCCGGATAACGCTCAACAAGAAGGGATATTGCCTTGATAAAATAAGCCATGCCCTTGCGTTCCGCTGTTACACGCTGAGAAACGAAAAGTATCAAACGCTTGTCCTCTGGAAGCATGGAATGCAGTCGGGCTTCTTTCTTGTCTTTCGGATAAAACACGTGAGTGTCAATAGGGTTGGGAATGACAGACAGTTGCAAGCCTGTCAACAAGCTACTTTGCCGTGCGCTACCGCCAAGCCACTTGCTGCATGCCACAAAATGTATCCCGCTGTTATAATAAACCTTTTTCTTCTTATTAAACACACGTGTGGACAAATCGGTCGCCTGTCCTCCACTTGGAAGGTAGAAACACTTGCGACATTGTCCCTTATACGCCTCACAACCAAAAGTGAAGTGGCAAATACCCGTCGCTGGCCACAAGTCGTGCATGGTCCATACAACAGCCTTGCCGCTATTGATAATCTTCTTGATTACATTCAACGAGAGAAAGCCTTGGTTTATCCAAGCAAGGTGAATCACGTCAGCCTCCTTGAACTCAGGCAACTTCGTGATGTCATAACCTGTATTAGCTATGTCAAGGTCGAAAAGATGCTCACGCTTGAAATACAAGTGATAATACACACACCAGCGCTCCCACAAGAAATGGAAACGCTGAAGAAGTCCACCTTTCAAGCCAACAACGGTGATATTGTCTGTTTCCTTGTCCCTAACGAGCATCTTGGCTTTCACGCCATTGTTGTTGAGCGCATCCATCAAGCGGTTGGCAGCAACCGCAGCCCCCCCCTCACGCTCACTCGTATTGACTATCAACACCCTCATTGCCATAATCTAATCGAATTTATATTGTTTAGCAAAGGTAAGAAAATGATTTGAAAAACCAACAATATAATGCAAATAAGTGAGCTTTACTTACAAGAAACAGATGTGTCCGCACACAACAAAATTGATTTATATCAATAATCGAGGTTTTTTCAAAAAAAAGCATATCAGATGTTTGATATATATTTGTAATAAGTGTAACTTTGCACTGTCAAAAGGTTAATAGATTGTTTAGGTTAGTAGTAATAGATTTAGGTTTTTAGTTATTAGGTTTAAGGTAGATTTGATAGATTGTTTAACGGAAACGCATGGATACCGTGAGGTATTCATCTGTTTGAAATCAATTTAAGTTAAACATAAAAATGCGCTGGAGCTCGTTGATGAGTACCAGCGTATTTTTGTTTATATGGCTTAGTGTTTTTCTACATAGGGCTTAATCGTAACAAGCCTTATGCTCCTTGCAATATCCATAATGCAAAAAGTACGAAATTGCAAAGATGCAATCTCGTACTGTTCACGCCTTGTACTCTGACTGGGAATCGAACCCAGATCAAAGGTTTAGGAAACCTACGTTCTATCCATTGAACTATCAGAGCCCTTTATATAAACAGCCTTGCAAGCGCAAGCTGCTATCGAATGAGTTATAATGCAATGCATTAAAACTGTGGCACAAAGGTAATGATTATTTCCCAAACAGCAAAGGAAATATCAATCATTTATTTTCGCGCCTATCTTCTTCATCCATTTTCCGCCAACCATGCACGCCACACCGATGGCGATTATTGGAATGGAGAGTATCTGTCCCATGTCGAGAGCCATGCCTGCCTCGAATGGCTCTTGAATATCCTTGACAAACTCTATCAGGAAGCGTGCCGAGAACACAAGCGTCAAGCAAAGACCCACATAGAACCCACTGCCTACCTTCTCCGGGCGCTTCTTGTAGATGGCGTAGATCACCAGGAAGAAGCAGGCATAGGCTATAGCCTCATACAACTGTCCCGGATGACGTGGATACTTGTCTACCTTCTCGAAGATGAACGCCCAAGGCACATCCGTCACCCTGCCTATAATCTCAGAGTTCATGAGATTGCCCAAGCGTATGAATGTAGCCGTGATACACGAGCATATACCCATGTTGTCGAACACCGTCCACACGTTCACCTTGTTGCGCTTGGCATATATGAATATGGCGATTATCATTCCTATCACGCCTCCGTGAGAGGCAAGCCCCTCATAGCCAGTGAACTTCCACGAGCCGTCGGTCATGTAATGGATGGGCAAAAACATTTCCACTACGTGTTTGCCCGACGACAGGAAATAGTCGGGCTGATAGAAAAGGCAATGCCCGAGACGCGCGCCAATGAGCACGCTTACGAAGATATACATGAAGAGAGGATCAAACTTCTCGTCTGGTATCTTCTCGTCCTTGTAGAGTTTTGCCATCAGCAGCGTGCCAAGCAGAAGACCCATGAGCCAGCACATGGCATACCACCTCACGCCAAAGGAACCCACGTGGAATATCACTTCCGAAGGATTCCAAACAATGTAGAGCAGATTTGTCATCGCCGTAACCGTTTAAACATTGAAGCGGAAGTGCATAATGTCGCCATCTTGCACCTCATATTCCTTGCCCTCTATGTTGAGCTTGCCAGCCTCTTTCACGGCAGTCTCCGAGCCATATTGCATATAGTCGGCATACTTGATGACCTCTGCGCGGATGAAGCCTTTCTCAAAGTCGGTGTGTATCACGCCAGCACACTGCGGTGCCTTCCATCCCTTATGGAATGTCCAAGCCTTGACCTCCATCTCGCCTGCGGTAATGAATGTCTGCAGGTTGAGCAAGTGATAAGCCTTCTTTATGAGTCGGTTGACGCCGCTCTCCTCCAGTCCGAGATCGTCGAGGAAGAGCATCTTCTCCTCATAGGTGTCGAGCGATGCTATGTCTTCCTCTGTCTTGGCGGCGATGACCATAGCCTCGGCTCCCTCCTTCGCGGCAATCTCCTCCACTATCTTACTGTATTTGTTGCCTGTCTTCGCGCTCGCCTCGTCCACGTTGCAAACATAGAGCACAGGCTTTGTAGTGAGCAGGAACAGGTCGTGAGCGGCCTTCTGCTCCTCCTTCGTCTCAAAAGTCACAGCGCGGGCGTTCTCGCCCTTGTCGAGCACCTCCTTATAGGCGTGCAGCACGTCGACAAGCACCTTGGCGTCCTTGTTTCCCGATGCGGCAATCTTCTCTTGCTTTGACAGTTGGCCCTCTATGGTCTCCAGGTCTTTGAGTTGCAGCTCTGTATCGATCACATCCTTGTCGGCGGCAGGGTCCACAGGAGCTCCTCCCTCTCTCACCACATTGTCATCATCGAAGCAGCGAATGACATGGATAATGGCATCGCACTCGCGAATATTGCCAAGAAACTTGTTGCCCAAGCCCTCACCTTTCGAAGCGCCCTTCACCAGTCCGGCGATGTCCACGATCTCACACGTGGCTGGCACTATGCGTCCCGGATGCACAATCTCGGCGAGTTTGGTGAGTCGCTCATCGGGCACGGTGATCACACCGAGGTTGGGCTCTATCGTACAGAAAGGGAAATTGGCTGCCTGAGCCTTAGCGCTCGACAGGCAGTTGAAAAGCGTGGACTTACCCACGTTGGGCAATCCCACGATACCACATTTTAATGCCATATATTATATAAACGTTTATATCAAATTTGTTATTGCTGATGCAAAATTACTGAATTAATGGGAGACGACGCATTATTCACGCCTTTATCTCCTTTTTTATCTCCTCCAGGCTTATTTTCTTTCTCACTCTCACGCGGTCAAAACCTTGGCCATAGACACCGATGACGGCACTTTGAGCCACAAAAGCGTCGGGGTCTATCTCGTCTACGAGGTCGAAGATCATCGACGACTCGCTCTTCTTGGCTATACAGAATATCACCTTTATATCACGCTTGGAATAGAACCCGTTGCCGTTGAGCGTGGAGCAGCCTCTGTCCGCGATCTTGTTGATTGCCGCGCCTATCTCTTCCCATTTCTCGGATATTATAAGGAACTGCACCGAGCGGCGCAGCGAGTTCACGACATAATCGACGCAGAAAGAGACGATGAAGAGCAACACGTAGCCGTAGAGCACTTTCTCCCAATCGTGCAACACCACATAGCTCGACGTGATGATGGCGAGGTCGCAAAAAAGGATGATATGCCCCAACGACACGTCGCGATATTTATGAATCATTGCCGCCACCACGTCGGAGCCTCCCGTGCTGCCGCCAGCCGAGAGCCCAAGACCCACGCTCGTGCCCATGAACACACCACCCACAATGCACGCCATGAACTTCTGGTCGGCAAGGAGATGGGCATTGGCGAAGCCAAGCCATTGGAAGACGGAAGAACCCACGGTGAACACCACCACGGCATATATTGTCTTTACGCAAAAGTGCCACCCCAGCACTTTCAAGGCGGATACCAGCAATGCGGCGTTGATCGCAAAATAGGTGTATTGGGTTGGAATGCCCGTTCCCCAATATACTATCTCCGCTATACCCATGGTGCCTCCCATGGTTATCTCGTTGGGCACGAGGAAAAGGTTCAAGCCTATCACGCCCATAATCATCGCTATGGCTATGATGGCATAATCGCGAATGCTTCGGTATATCGACTTGCTGCTTGTCCTTTCTGTGTTCATTTTCTCTTGCTTAACCTATCAACTGTTCTATGTCGTCTATCGTGCCATCAAAGGGTCCCGAATGCTCCAGCTTCTTCGAGCACATTGCCGCGGCGAACCTGCCAGCCTCATCAATGCTCATGCCCTGAGCCCTACACCAAAGGTAGCCTGTGGAATAGGTGTCGCCACAACCTGTCGCATCGACGAGTTTCGTTGGCTTGTAGGCGGGAATGTCATGCGCCTTGCCGTCTGCGAAAATCACCGAGCCATAGCTGCCAAGTGTTATCACGACCTCGCCCACGCCACAAGCCGCAAGCTTCTTGCCCACCTCATAGGGGTCGTTGCTCCCCACGATGGTTTGCATCTCGCTCTCGTTGAGCTTCAGTATGCCCGTGTAACGGAGCACGCGTTTCATGTCCTTCCACTCCACCGGCCTCACCTCTTCGCCCACCACCTCTCTCAGGTATCCTTGGGCATCGATGGAGACTGTACCTTTCTCGGCAAGCGTCTCCACCACCTCGGGCGAGAAGTCGTCGGCGAGCAATGAGCCAAGGTGAAACACCTTTGCCTCCAAGGGCTTCACGTCGTCAACGGTGAAGGCATCAGCCTTTGACCTCACGCGTTGCGTGCGGTCGTTGCTGTCCTTGCCATAAATGTTCTCGAAAAACACGGTATGCCTGCTCGGATAGCACAAGGTGTCGAAACCCAGCGACTTTATCTTGTCAAGGTCGTCCTTGCTTTCCTCGCCCACCTTCGTCACGAGCTGATAGCTCACCTTGCGTGGCAAGTGGCTCATGCCATAAGTCATGTAAAACGACGTGCCGCCCGCCATGTAGACGGTATTCTCCGGCGTGACTATCTTGTCGCGCGTGATGTGGCCTATGCTGCAAATGTCAAACATCTTATCTTCTTATTTTATAAATTGCTTTGCAAACTCCCAAACGACGATGCCCGCCGTCGTGCTCACGTTCAAGCTGTGCTTGGTGCCAAACTGAGGTATCTCCAGGCAACCGTCGCTCATGTCTACCACACTCTGTTGCACGCCCTTGACCTCATTGCCGAGAATCACGGCGCAAGCGGCATCCTTGCCCGCCTTCAGGTCTTGGAGCTTAGTGGAGCCTTCCACCTGCTCAACGCTCCACACAAAATAGCCTTTGTCGTGAAGTTCCCTCACGGCATCCTCCGTGTTCTTGAAATATTTCCAGTCCACGCTGTCCTCTCCGCCGAGTGCAGTCTTGTGAATCTCGGCATTTGGCGGACAGCCTGTCACGCCGCACAACCACACCGCCTCCACGCGGAAAGCGTCGGCTGACCGAAACACGCTGCCCACGTTATACAAAGAGCGCACATTGTCGAGCACGACGATGAGCGGCAACTTCTCCGCTGCCTTAAACTCGTCCACGCTCAGGCGGTGCATCTCTATGGTCTTAAGCTTCCTCATGCTCCTTGGCGTCATAGGCGAGGGCGTAAGCCTTTATCTGCTTCACCATGGCGAGCAGACCGTTGCTGCGCGTGGGCGAGAGATGCTCGCGAAGCCCAATCTTCTCTATGAAATAAAGGTCGGCATCGAGAATCTCCTTCGGCGTGTGGCCGCTGAGCACCTGTATGAGCAGTGCCACAATGCCTTTCACTATCAGTGCGTCGCTGTCGGCTGAAAACACGAGCTTGCCGTCCACGTTGTCGCATTGCAGCCACACGCGGCTCTGGCAACCGTCTATGAGGTTCTGCTCCGTCTTATACTTGTCGTTCAAGGTGTCGAGGTCGTTGCCCAAGTCTATGAGCATCTGGTATTTGTCCATCCAGTCGTCGAAGTCGGAAAACTCCGCCACTACCTCGTCTTGCAATTCATTTATCGTCTTTGCCATAATTTTCTTTCTAAATAATATTTCAAAGTTGCTCTATGTCATTGAGCAACCTAACCAAAGCCCGCCCCATGGCATACGCGAGATTCACAGGCACGGCATTGCCTATTTGCTTATATTGCGAAGAGCCATTGCCCATAAAAGACCAGTCGTCCGGGAACGTCTGTATACGCGCGTATTCCCTGATAGTCAATGGGCGCGTTTCCAAAGGATGGCAACGCTCCGTCTGTTTCTGCGCGGGAGCGCAAGTAAGAGTCAGGCTTGGCTCGTCGAGAGATAACCTACGAGCCATACCTGTCTTGCCGCCACCCAAAAAGTAACTGCCGCCCATGTATTCCTTCGCGACTTCCTCTGGCAAGTCACGCCAGTCACCTCCTTGTGGCACCAAGTCCAAGACCTTTTTCTTTTTTTCGGGATATGTTTGTCCAACTGAAGTTGGTACGTCCGTATCATACAGGTCGCCTTTGTAAAAGGCATCACGCAAGGTCATTATGCGATGATAAGGTGAAGGCCACTTGAACTCCACTTTCTCTGCATAATCATTGCGTATCGCTACGAGAATTATCCTTTCTCGTTTTTGTGGAACCATGTATTTCACGGCCTTCAACACCCTTGGTTCTACCAGAGTATATCCAAGTTCCTTGATAGTATTCTTGATTACAGCCAGCGTCTTGCCATTGTCGTGCGATGCCAAGCCTTTCACGTTCTCGCACATAAAGACTTTTGGGTTGACTTCCTTTACGGCACGTGCTAACTCAAAGAACAAGGTTCCCCTAGTATCGGCAAAGCCTCCCTTAAGTCCAGCGTAGCTGAATGCCTGACAAGGGAAGCCTCCTGTAAGCAAATCTACTTTGTCCTTGTATTTGGAGAAGTCCAATTGGTGAATGTCTCCTTCCGCCACATGCCAACTTGGACGGTTGTGCATAAGCGTGGCGCATGCGTCATGGTCTATCTCGCTCAACAACACATGCTTGAATCCTGCCATGCTCATGCCCAGCGCAAGGCCGCCAGCCCCAGCGAACAACTCTATGCTGGTATATTCACGAAGTGGTTTTACCTTCATTTCCTCTTCCCATTTGGAATTGGTCATCTCGGCGATTTCTGGCACAGACTGCAAATCGGAAAGTTCAAAGAACAACTTGCCGTTATCATCTTCCTTAACCTTGTATTTACCACTTGCCCCCCACATTGAAACAGTATGTCCAGATACTCCCATCAAGGTAGCGAAGTTTGCGGCGGATATAATCGTTGGCATAATCTTTCCTTTTAGAATTTATCGAACCCCTCATACGTTGAGAAGGCGAGCAGGTACAAGCTCTTGGTAAAGTCATCCTTGTCCATCTCCTCGTATACTGTGTTCTCCAATACTATGGACTTGTCATCGCTTATGACATCGTCCAATATGGACGGCAAAGCCTTGCACAACTTGAAGAAGGCGTGTGTTCCTCCAAAGACGAGGTCATAAAACTTGTCAATTGAGACACGGCGTATCCTGTCGTGAATGAATTTCTTGCCGTCAATCGTCGTCTCCCACTTTATATCCTGCGACTTCCTCGCTATAACCTCAACAAGCATACACGTTGCCTTGTCATCCTCAAGCAGTTTGGCTTGCATCTTCATGTAAGTCTTCTGTGCCGCAGACGAATTCATGGTGTTGTGCTTGTTCTTCATCTCTATATAATAATGTAGTCTGTCGTTCAGCACGTCAAAGCCGCCTTTCGTCCCATTGACAGGCACTTCCCAGCCATTGCCAGCATACTTGAAAAGGTATTGATGGAAATAGCCTATCCGGTTGTTGTTGGTCTTGTCAATCTGCCGAATACACTCGGCCTCTATGGTCTGCCTCATGGACTGGCCATAAATCTTTGAGTCGAACGTAAGCTTTATGGGGTCAACCAAGTTGTGGGTGAACTCTCTCAAGTTGATGCTCCGCCTGTATTGCAGCACCGTGTCCTTTACGTGCGAGTAAATGTCCTCGTTTGAGATGAAGCCTAAGTTATAGTTTCTCATGTTGAATGTGGGTTATTCCATCTTCATGCTTTGTCTATTCTGAAAACCTTGTCGTGGGGCCTCACCTTGCCTGGCACGGGCACCGACACGTAGGTGTGTTGCACGGTCTCCTCTATGGGGCCGTTGTCGTCGTGAATCTCTGTGGCGTCGAGATACATCGCGCCGGTCGTGGGTCCAGTGATGAGCAGGCGGTCGCCTTTCTTGAACGTGCTCGCCTGCACCGCTATCTCGCCCACGCCTATCTTGCTGAAATACTTGTTCACCATGCCCACGAGAGTTTTCTTCTCGGTGGCGAGCGAGCCGTATTGGTCGTTCCACTCTCCCATGGTCTGTCCTTGATAGTAGCCGTCCCAGAAACCGCGGTTGAACACGGTGGCGAGTCTCTCGTCCCATACCGCCTTCTTCTCCTCGGTGAAGGTGCCGTCTACCACGCTCTTGATGGCTTCCTTGTAGCAGCTCACCACGGTGTACACGTATTCTGGCCCACGGGCACGCCCCTCTATCTTGAACACTCTCACGCCCGCCTCCATCATCTTGTCGATGAAGCGTATCGTCTTGAGGTCCTTGGGGCTCATTATGTACTTGTTGTCTATCTCAAGCTGGTTGGCCGTCTCGTTGTCGGTCACGGTGTAGCTGCGTCGGCATATCTGCACGCACTGCCCGCGGTTGGCGGACCGGTTGACGGCATGCAGGCTCATGTAGCACTTGCCCGACACTGCCATGCAGAGGGCTCCGTGGCAAAACATCTCTATCCGCACCGGCTCGCCCGATGGTCCGCAGATGCCACGCCTCAGAATCTCGTCGTGGATATGCCCCACCTGCTTCATGTTGAGCTCGCGCGCCAGCACGCTCACGTCGGCAAACTGCGAGTAGAACTCCAGCGCCTCCACGTTGCTTATGTTGAGCTGCGTAGACAGGTGCACCTCCATGCCCTTGGCGCGGCAATAGGTCATCACCGCCACGTCGGAGGCTATCACCGCCGACACCCCCGCCTTCACGGCGGCATCCACGATGGTGTGCATGGTCTCCACGTCCTCGTCGTAGATGATGGTGTTCACGGTGAGATAGGTCTTGATGTCGTGCTCACGACACGTAGAGACTATGTAGTCGAGGTCGTTGAGGTCGAAATGGTTTGCCGAGTGAGAGCGCATGTTGAGCTGCCCCACCCCGAAATACACGGAGTCGGCACCGGCCTGGATAGCTGCGGCGAGCGAGTCGCGGCTGCCCACAGGGGCCATCACCTCGTAGTCGTGATTATTTTCCACTGAACTTCTTCGTTTGCTCCTTTATCAGTTCCTCGTCCTCGAAATAGTCTATGCGCATGGCCTTGCGCACCTCGTCCATGGTCTGTGCCGCCACCTCGCGGGCAGCGTCGGAGCCTTTCTTCAGGATGTTGAAGATCTCGGGTATGTCTTTCTCATATTCGGCACGGCGAGCCCTGATGGGGTCGAGCATGCGGTTGATGACATTGTTGAGCAGCTTCTTGCACTTCATGTCGCCAATGCCGCCATGCTGATAAGCAGCCTTCAGCTCGTCGAGGTTGCTGAACTCCGGCCAGAAGTCGGCAAAGTCCTGGTCGGTGGCGAAGGCGTCGAGATAAGTGAACACGGCGTTGCCCTCCACGTGGCCCGGGTCTGAGACGTTGAGATGGGTCGGATCGGTATACATCGCCTTCACCTGCTTCCACACGGTGTCAGCGTCGTCGGAGAGGTATATGCAGTTGCCAAGGCTCTTCGACATCTTCTCCTTGCCGTCAGTGCCTGGCAAGCGGCGCGCCGTGGCGTTCTCGGGGAGCATGATCTTTGGCTCCACGAGCACGGGGGCGTAAGTGTTGTTGAAACGGTTCACGAGCTCACGCGTCAGCTCCAGCATCGGCTCCTGATCCTCGCCGGCGGGCACGGTGGTAGCCTTGAAAGCGGCTATGTCGGCTGCCTGCGACACGGGGTAGCAGAAGAAGCCCAAAGGAATGGAGTCGTTCTCGAAGCCACGGAGCTTGACCTCGGTCTTCACCGTGGGGTTGCGCTGCACGCGGCTCACGGAGACGATGTTCATGAGATACGTCGTCAGCTCAGCAAGCTCCGGGATGCGGCTTTGCACATAGAGCGTGCACTTCGCGGGGTCGAGGCCGGCTGAGAGATAGTCGAGCGCCACGTTGACGATGTTGTCGCGTATCTTGTCGGGGTTTGACGCGTTGTCGGTAAGGGCCTGCACGTCGGCCATAAAGACGAACATACGGTCATAGTCGCCCTTGTTTTGAAGTTCCACACGGCGACGAAGACTTCCCACATAGTGTCCGAGATGGAGGCGGCCCGTGGGACGGTCGCCAGTGAGTATTACTTTTCCCATAATTGATTTATTGCTTTCTGTGGGCAAAGTTAGCAAAAAATCCGCACTTGGCAATGCGTGTCCATGCTGAAACCTGGAAATGCGGTCAATATACGCAAAAAAAGGCTCTTCCATAAAACGCAAAAGAG
Source organism: Escherichia coli (assembly GCA_963593695.1). Classification (GTDB taxonomy): domain Bacteria; phylum Bacteroidota; class Bacteroidia; order Bacteroidales; family Bacteroidaceae; genus Prevotella. The sequence goes on from CAVBBO010000055.1 coordinate 40,130, forward strand.
CCGAAGGCACATACGTCCTCCGGCATTAGGTCTTAAATTAATAAAAATGGTTTTGTTAGCAAATTTAGGCAATAAAAATGACAATGACAGCCATAATATGTAAAAAATGACCGTGCATGTAAATCTCATGAAAGGAAAATGCGTCGTATTTATCAATGTGTCCACATTGGTTGCAGACCATACGGGTTGCGAACCATACGGGTTGAAGACCGGCACAAGACCGGCCACTGCAAAGCGGTTGAAATGTAAAATATTATTGCTGGAATTTAACGCTTGGGAACAGGTGTATCCAGAGCGGGAAAGCGGCTTTGTGCAGTCTCCTGACAGCACCTTCGGTGGGTTTTCGGCCATGTTTTGTTGCCATAGCAGCCAAATGTCGTCGGCTTTACGATGGAAAGCCAACGCAATTCCGGCGCAAAGCCGTTGCCTTTACAGTGCAAAGCCGGCACGATGCCAGTGCAAAGCCGAAACGATTATATCGCTTCGGCAACGCCTAAAAATTTTCAGAAACACAACCTACTGACATTCAACATCTTACCAAACAGTTTAAAAATCGCCTCGTTTCGACCAAAAGACTGCTTGATTGAAAAAAAACGATTCTCAGAAGACCTCTTGTAAAATGTTTTTCCCACCTCGTTTATTGCATGAATCAACACGATCTTTCAACCACTTTGCAGGGGCCGGTCTTGTGCCGGCCCGCCCTCCGGATGGCTCACAACCAATGTGGACGTACAGATGCATCCTATGTGCGGATGGGCACTAATCATCCCTACCCGCCCCTGCAAATTGTTTTGATTATCACGTAGCCGCTTGTGGTTTCGTGTGGAAAATACGCAAAAAGTATATTTTACCCACACGAATCAACATAGAACAAAAATCATTGAAGCCCGCGGAAGCGCCTGAGCATGTCGCACCTCGACACAAAGGCATCCACACGCGAGGCATTGTCGGCATAGAATGCCGCCAAGGTCTTCATGGCCTTGTATTGCCTGGTCGCGGGCTGCGTCTTGATGTTGTTGATGTCGTAGAACTGCTGCGTGGCGTCGTCCCATCCCTCGAAGAACCAAAGGCCGCCACTGTGCATGAAGGCGAGGGCATAGAGGCTCTTCTCCTTGAGCTGGAAGTCGGTGCTCTGCGCGCTCTCGTCGAGCAGGGTCACGGCCTTGGCCACGAAGTCGGCGGTGCCCACCATGGCACTGTCTTGCACGACGCTCACGCCATACTGTTTCAACCACCAGCAATCGCCCTCGTGGCTGCCCTGATACCACATCGTGGCAAGTTCATACGCCTTGCGCATGCGGTCCTCCGAAGGTTTCATGAGCGAATACTGACTCATGAGACTCAGCATGTCGCGGCAATAGCGCAACTTCTTGTTCTCCGTCAGCTTGGGCAATGCCGCCTGTTGGTCCTCACCAAAGTCTTCGGATAGCGACACGGGCTGCTTGCTCATCCACCGTTCCTTGGCATAGCTGCGTTGTGCCGCATAAGGCGCTATGTTCTGGATGTTGAGGAAATCAACGCTCACCTTCTCCAGGAAGGGTATGGCGTCGGCAAAGCGCGCCTGAGCGAGGAGCCTCGTGCCGATGATGTCGTTGTAGAAGTTGGCGTCGCGGTAGGCGCGCTGCCATGCCCAGCTCTCAAGCGAGTCGGACGGTTGCTTGCCAAGATATTCGGCATAAGCCTTGAGGTCGTCTATCTTGGCATCGTTGAGCGCGTTGAAATAGATGCCGGTGTAAAACCACTGCGGAGAACAATTGTTGTCGTTCATGCCGCTCAACAGCACGAGGGCGGCATTGGTGCGTCCCTCATTGGTGAGCATAGGCACGAGCCCATTGTAGACCATGCGCTCTTGCACGTCGCGATAGTGGTCGGCATCGTAGAGCGTGTCGTTCTTGCGCTCCTCCGCCGACTTGGTGTCGAGCCATTTCATCTCTCCTGCCAGCCACTTGTCGAACGACGCGTCGTGGTGTCTCTCAGCGAAGATGGAGTTGGCGGCGTAGATGGCGCGCGCGTTGTCCTTCATCCTCTGCGTGCCAGCGAGCGACATGGCCTTGTCGAGGTCCGCCTTCGCCTTGTCGTAGAGACCCAGCTGGTGTTCTATGCAGCCTATCGCCGTCTGCCAAAGGCACGGGGCGTTGGTCTTGCCTTCCGCCACCACACCCTTGGCAAACGCGATGAAGTTGTTGGCCTCTGCCGTGGTGATGTTCTTGGCATCTATTTCCTTCATGCGCTCGTCGAGCTCGGCCTTTGTCTCCTCGCCAGCGGCGATGCGGCTCTCGTCGTATATGTCCATGGTCTCCTGCACGTTGTTCACAAAGTCTTGCACGAGGTAGGTGAGCGTGGCCGATTTGGGATTGGTGGCATACACCTTCTTTATGCCCGCAAGGTTGCGATAGCCTCGCACGCAGTATTTCAAGCTCTGGTAGTCTTCCTGCTCGGCATAGGTCTCTATGGCCTGGCTCTTCTTGCCAAGGCGCCACAGGCATCCGGCATAGATGTTGCGCGCCATGTCGCGATACACGCTTGGCTGCATGCGCTTCCCCGTGGCGTTCCAGAAGTTGACGCCTTCCTGATAGCGCTTCAGCCCGAGCAGGGCGCGCATGCGCATGAGGTTGTATTGGGCGCGGAGACGCTTGCCTTGATAGGTCTTGGATGCCTGCAGGAGGTTAGTGAGCGTCGTGGTGCGGCGTGCCAACTGCTGCTTCGTGGGATATTCCCACGCGTTGAAGATGACACAATTGTCGAGATAGCTGTTCAGCCTGCGGCAGTAGGTCTGCATCTCCGTGTCGTTGAGCTTCTTGGCCTTGCTCATCACCTCTTCGCGGCCTCCCCACCTGTAATCAGACATATCAGCATTGCCGACATAGCTTCGCCAGAACTTCTCAGTGGCATCGGTGAAACGGTCGCTCATGAGCGATCGGTTGAACACGGAGAAGAGGTAGTTGTTGTGGCGGGGGCCTTCCGATCCGCACGCGTGGGCGGTGGTGGCAGCAAGCAACATTATGGTCAAGCTACTTGTAAATTTCCTTAAAGTTTTCATAGGTGAATCGTTTAATGTTCTTATCGTTCAAGTCATAGAGTATGATCTCGCTGTTGGCATCGCTCCTCGCGTCGTCCACGGCCTTCTTCGCCTTGAGTATGTCGTCCAGCTCCGGCTGCCTCACGGCTATGCAGTCGCCCGGCAACACGGGCAGGTCGTCGTCGCCATGCATTATGCCCACGTATTTGCCGCCGCGGAAGAGCACGCGCCAGGTGAAGAGCGGATAGGCCGAAGAGAGCGACAAGCCATAGCCGCGGAGATAACGCATATAGGGCATCACGTCCTTGATGTCGAGGATGGGCTTGTGCACGGCGAGCTTGGTCACATCGCCCGTGTTGTACATCATCAGCACACCGTGGTCGGCAGGAGGCGCGGGTTGCGAGAGCTGGTGCAGGCGTATGGTGACCGACAGCTTCATGCCTCGGTCGTGGCATAGGGCGCGGAGCCTCTCCAGGAAGGCGAAAAAGGTTTTTCGCGTCGTCATGGTCCAGTCGCAGTCGATCTGCAACTCCTTGGCGGCGGGCAGGTCGTTGGTGACGTTCATCTGTGCCACGCGCTTTGCTATCTTCTCCGCCAGCCCGTCGTGAGACTGCCTCATGCAGTCGTTCACGATGAAGACCACGGGCACCACCTCCACCGTCTTGGGGAAAGCGCCCTCAAAGGCTATGGTGGCGTTGGGCTGCGGCCCGTCGTCGCCTGGCACCACGTCGAAATAGCGGCAATAGACCTTCCCCACCCCATTGCGGGCAAGAAAGGCACGCTCGGCGGCATCGACGCGCAGCGTGGTCTGCCAATAGTAGACAGACCGCTTAGGCTCGTCGCGCCCACAAGAGGCGAACAAGACTATGGCAAACAAGAGCCACAGGCTTGACTTTAATATTGCTTCACGCCAACGCATAATTCGCATACGATATTCCACGATATTTTCGGCAAAGATAGTACAAACCAAGTGTAACGCAAAAGAAAAGGTAGAAAGACTTTTGTTGCTAATTGATAAAAATGTATAAATCTTTTGATTGCCATCTGAGTTATTGGGCAAAAAAGTCTTATTTTGCATATTTACATACGAGTGGCGAACAAAATGACAAGCGCATGAAGAAATTGACATATTTGCTCTTGGCGGCAATGGTGCTGACCTTTGGCAGCTGCAAGGAGAATTACTCGCAGGGCGAGAAAGTGGGCAACTTGATAGAGTTTACCAAGAAAGGTGTGATGTGGGAGACATGGGAGGGAAGCCTCAACATGACACAGACGGGAATGAACACCAGTGGCGAACCTTTCTACTTCAGCTTTGACAAGGACAGGCACGACCAAGACTCGCTCATCAACCTGATGAAGCAAGCCCAGGTAGAAGGATGGAAGTTGAAAATCCGTTATCATGAGGTATGGGGCTTCGTGAACGTGTTGAACAACCGTGGCGAGACCGATTACTTCGTAGACGACGTCACCGTGCTCGACAAGGACTTTGCCAATCCCTTGAAGAGAATGGGGAATGGCGAAAAAGGCAGGGTCGTGGATACCGTCTTCGTGGTGATAGACAAGAATGAATTGCTGAAGAGGAAGAAATAAAAGGGATAATCGTGATTTTCTTTTTTAATAATTTGGTAAATACACAAGAAAAGTGCATATTTGCCTCGTTAAGGTAAATACAATCCTATGGAAGTAAAGATAGAAAACAACCAAATATATTCTCCTATTAGAGACAAATGGCTTGTATATAAGCCAGAAGAAGAAGTTCGTCAACGATATGTTTGCCGTTTGGTGAACAGCTACGGCTATAATATCAAACAGATGGGAGAAGAAATAACGGTTACAAATTCTCAGCGTGGGCAAGGTGCGGCTCGTGCTGATATAGTCGTGTGGTGTTCGGAAAAGGATAAATTAAATGATAAGAAAGCACTCATAGTGGTGGAGTGCAAGGCAGAGAATGTAACCATTCATCAGGCTGATTATTTTCAAGGATATAATTATGCTGCATGGGCTGGAGCAAAATTTTTTGTGACAACCAACTTAAAGGAAACTCGTATCTTTAAAGTGGTAGAGGATGCCCTGCCCAAAAAGTTGGAAGAAATTGTTGATATTCCTACTGCTGATATAGTAAATGATGACAAGAAAATCAAAACGATGTTGTTGCAGACGAAAGCGTTTACTCGCGATGAGTTCTCGCGGTTGCTTTTCAAGTGTCATAATATCATTCGCAACAACGACAAACTTTCTCCAGAGGCTGCTTTTGATGAGATAAGCAAAATTTTGTTTATCAAAATAAGATACGAACGTACCAACTCTGGAACTCAGATATTTTCAAAAGAGGAGTTCTTGAAGCAAAAGAAAATGTATGATGCTGTAAAATCCAAGGAATCCCCCGACTATTATCAGTTTCTGTTCAACAAGACAAAAGAGGACTTTGCCAAAGACCATCTCTTTGACGAAAATGAGACTATCAAGATCCGTGAGAACAGTTTTGAGCAAATCGTGAAAGAATTGCAGGTATATAACTTGTCAACGACTTCGGATGATGTCAAAGGCATCGCCTTTGAACAGTTCTTGGGTAGGACGTTCCGCGGGGAGCTTGGACAATTCTTCACGCCTCGTACGATCGTCGATTTTATGGTGTCAGTGCTTGACCCGCAAGAAGGTGAATACATTTGTGACCCTTGTTGTGGAAGTGGAGGATTCTTGATTCGTGCTTTCGAGTATGTGAGGGAACACATTGAGAATGAAGTGGAAGCCAGAAAGGAGGATGTAAAGAAATCCTTGTTTACGAAAGACTATCCCAAACTGTCCAAGAGCAAGCAAGAGGAAATAGACCGGAAGGTTGTGGATGCGTTCAACAAGATGAACTATGAGTTGGACATCAACAATCCAATGGGGCGTTTGCGCTCCCTTTCCTTTGATTGCATCTATGGAACCGATGCCAATCCGCGTATGGCTCGTACAGCCAAGATGAACATGATTATGCATGGTGACGGTCATGGCGGTGTGCATCACCATGACGGCCTCCTGAATGTCAATGGTATTTGGGAAGGACACTTTGACGTGATACTCACCAATCCTCCTTTTGGGGCGAGAATTGACAAGGAACTGAGGATTACGGAAGCCGACAGATTCACCGATGCCGAGAAAATCAAGGCTTACGAGAATCGGTATGGGAAGGAAAACTATGACAATGCCTTACGTCAGGTGAACGACCATATCGGACAGCCTATACTCGACTTGTTCCAAATTGGTAAATACAGTGGGTTGACAGAGGTGTTGTTTATTGAGCGTTGCCTTAATCTCCTGAAACCGGGAGGAAGAATGGGAATCGTTCTTCCCGAGGGGGTATTGAACAATACGAACTTACAGAAAGTACGCGATTTTGTGGAGAGCAAGGCGAAGATATTGTTGATAGTATCCATTCCACAAGATGTATTCATGGCTGCTGGAGCTACGGTAAAGCCAAGTTTATTGTTCTTTAAGAAATTCACGGAAGAGGAGGCAGAAGAATATAACCGGATTTATATTCAGGCATCCCAAGAGGTGGAAGATAAATACGATGAAGAATTGTCGGATATAGATGAGAAGTTGGCTAAACGTGGCAAGGAGGCCTTGCCAAAGGAAGAAAAGAAAGCTCTCAGGGCAAGAAAAAAGGAACTGTCGGCATTGATGGAGGAAGAGGTGAAGGCTTTGGTGAAGGAACGTTTCGATTATGTAATCCCGATAGCGGAAGTGCAAAAGGCAGGAATCAGTACAACGGGAGCCCAAACGGACAACGAACTGATACCGCTTGAGGCTGAGTTTACCAAGTATAGGAAGGAAAACCAGCTTTGGAAGAAGTCTGTGAAGGCCACAGAGTATAACGTTTTTACTGATGGGACTATGCGCAGAACAAAGTATATTGATGGTATGGCTTGCGAACCTGAGCCGTTTTATGAACGATAGACACCATGAGTAAGGTAGATTATCATTACATACAGTTTGCCAACTACAAGGACATTCCCAACTGGAGTGTCCAATATGTTGTCGAGGAGCAATTGGGCTTTACCAACAAGTACCCAATGGCTAAGATAGGCTCGTTCTTGAAAAAGAGCAAGAATCAGATCGATATTCAAGATGATGAGGAATACAAGCAGGTTACCGTTAAGACGAACAATGGAGGGGTTGTTGCAAGAAATGGCGGGCAACTGAAGAAAGGCACGGAAATCGGGACCAAGCGACAGACTGTGGTTCGTGCAGGTCAGTTCATCGTTTCCAAGATTGACGCTCGCAACGGTGCATTTGGAGTGATACCGGAAGAATTGGATGGGGCGATTGTTACCAACGATTTCCCAGTGTTTGATGTGGATTCTTCCAAGATTCTTCCGCAGTTTATGGTGTTGATTTCCACAACTCCCCAGTTTGTAGAATTTGCCCGTAAGTGCAGTAGTGGCACAACCAATCGCAAGCGTATTGATATTCAGACTTTTCTGCAACAAGTGATACCTCTGCCTTCGGTGGAGGAACAGAAAGTTTTGATAACGACTTACTTTGAAAGAATAAAAGAAGCTGATACGGCAGATATAGATTCGGAAAAAGAAGCCTTTAAAATTTCAGAATTTGTATATAAACAATTGGGGGTAGAAGATAACAACATAGTTCATAAAATAGATAAAGGTAGAATTGAATTCGTAAAATTCTCGACAATAATGCAATGGGGGTTGGATTTTGTAGCATCTAATTTAAATGCAATATCATCTTCTCTTTATCCCTGTTATAAAATATCCCAATTGTGTGATATAAGTAGTGGGGGAACCCCTAAGCGTGGTTGCAAGGAATTTTATGGTGGTAACATTCCTTGGATAAAAACTGGAGAGTTGAATGATTCTATCTTGCAAGATACGGAGGAAAAAATAACACAATTAGGACTTGATATGAGTTCTGCAAAGTTGTATCCAAAAGGGTCTGTTGTTATTGCTATGTATGGAGCAACTATTGGAAAAACGGCAAAGTTAGGGATTGAGGCGACTACAAATCAGGCATGTGCGGTATTAACCAATTTTAAAGATAAAGTTAGCCCTGATTTTGTTTGGATATATTTGCAAACCCAAAAGGAAAATCTAAAAAAAATGGCTTATGGTGGAGCTCAACCTAATATAAATGCAGGGATTATTTCTGATTATAGAATTCCTTTACCACCAATTAATGTGCAACAAGCAATAGTAGAGACTGTACTTCAAATTCAGTCAAAATCAAAACATTTGAAACAATATGGTGAGTTGTTAAGAAAAAAAGCTCTTTCTGAGTTTAAACAAACAATATTTGAATAACTATGAGATTAAGGAAATTATATATAGAACACTACAAGAACATTCAAGGTGAATATTCTTTTGAGGAGAATCAGGGCTATATAGCTCTGATAGGTTTGAATGGCTCTGGCAAGAGCAACTTGCTGGAGGTAATCAGTTTGGTATTCGACAGAATGTTTGGACTTCCATCCACAGTATCTATAGGTAATTTCTGGATAGAGTATGAAATGGACGGTGAAACTTGCTTTTATGGTAATGTTGACCAGGCTGGGAATGTCGTAGAGTTGGATGCTCATCCCAAGATGCCTTCTTCACTCATTTCATGTTATAGCGGAGAAGATGACCGAATGTGGAATTTCTGCTACAAGGATTACTATGTACGTTTCTTTAACGCTGCCATTGGCGGTGGTGCATACAAGCCACAGAGCCTATATGTCAACAAGTATTGTTGGAAAATAGCCTTTATCTCTTTGCTCTTTAGCGAGAATGAAGAGATAAAGTCGTTTGTTGAGAATGTCTTGAAAATCGATGTTCAGAGCGTAATCGTACAATTTTCCAGAAGGGAAGGGAACAAGGCGAACAACCACGATGCCTCCAATTGGTATGCTCGTATAGAACAGCAGTATGGACAGGAAGGAATACCAATGGAAAAATTGAAGTATGAGGACTTGGTGTGCAATACATACCCCAACTTAACGCCAGATGCCCAGGTGTTTTATTACTTGTATTTCCTCTGTATGCCCGAACGAAATCCAAAAACAGGTATGCGTGCGGATAAGTTGATAGAAAATATTGATATACAGATAAATGACTATCATTTTGAAGACTTGAGCGAGGGAGAGAAAAAACTAATCCTTATCGAGTGTATCACGAAAGTCTTGGGAGATTCCAATTCCCTTATTCTGTTGGATGAACCAGATGCGCACACCCATGTGTCAATGAAAAAGGAGCTTCTTAGATTGATTTCGGACTTTGATGGACAAACCATCATGGCAACCCATTCCCCAATGTTCTTGAATAAGCGTTGGGAGGGATATCATGCCGAGAATATTTTTTACATGCACGGTGGTGTTGTGGAGATTGCAGAAGGTTTGAAACATCTAAGCGATTTGACTGATGGCGCAATCGATTACTTCGAAGGTTCCTTTATTTTGAGCTCAAAAAACATATTGGTGGTAGAAGGTAAGTATGATGCTATGTATCTTAAAAAAGCAATCTCCGTGTTTGTAAAGCAAGATACCAAGTACGATAAATTAAGTCAGATAACTATCCTCTCTTCTAACAGTGCCAGTGCAGCTGTTGAAATCTATCATCAGATACTTTCGCCATGTTTGGATAGAATAGATAAGATATTATTTCTCTTTGACTATGACAATGGTGGATGGAACGATGGTTGGAAAAAAATAAAGCCGTTGTCTGATGATAACGACAAGGTTGTTCCTATGTTTTATCAAGATAGCTACTTGCCTGTTGCGAACTATCCAACTACAGATGAGGATGTACGCAAAGCTAATGGAGAGAATAGAATCAAGGATAATAATTCTTATATGGTGGAAGACTTGTTTTCAGAAGAGTCTTATGCCTCTAAGATTGATCCTGTGATAAAAGCTCGTACACATAAAGATTTCAGAAGCATACAGATTGGGAAAAAAGGTACAGCTGGTGCAATAAAAGAGCATATTGAAAAGGAATATAACAATTTTAAGGATGAGTGGTTTAGAGGCTTTAAACCAGTGCTTGACAAATTGTTGGAAGTTTTTTTTCAGTCATAAAAAAGAATATTATGGATTCAATAAAAATACAAGGATATAAGTCTTTCAAGAATCTGTCTGTTCAGTTGCATCCCGTCAATCTCTTGATTGGAGCCAATGGAGCAGGCAAGAGTAACTTCTTGTCTCTTTTCGAGATGTTGGGCAATGTCTATGAGAAGAGATTGGGGGCGTATGTGGCTCAAGTTGGTGGAGTAGACAAGTTGCTCTATCAAGGTAGAAAAGTTACTGATAATATTAGCTTGGAACTGAAGCAAGATAAGAATTTCTATCAGTTGGATTTGATGGAATCCGATGGAAAGTTGATGACACAACAGGAAACCATTGGCTATGACAAGACACCAGCGGCTTTTGAGAGCGTAAGTATCAACCAGTATGCTAATGAGTCAAAGTTGAAAGAGTTTGTTGGAACAAGGTCTAGAGATTATCTCAATGAGTATGTCTCATAGAAACGAGAGGATATCTTTCTCTTGATTTTGGTAGTAAAGGTACGGCAATTTGCCTAACTACAAAAAGAACAAACCATAAACCGAAGTATGGATTTCTCTTATCGAAAGGGGCTTTAGTTTTCCAAACTGCCAAAATCTCATCAGCATTTCTTGCCTTATATTCTTTCATTTTTCTTCCTTTTCATTCGAAAATATTTAAGTTATAATGTACTGATTTACAGCACATCTTGTTAATGATTAAAGTTAAGACACAACAAAAGATTAGCATGCGGCTTGTGA
>CAVBBO010000056.1:0-31906 GCA_963593695.1 Escherichia coli
CAAACTCATTCATCAACGTGGGGAAGGTGACATTCATCGCCGTCTCGCTCACCACGCCGCAAAACGACATCACACCAGTGGCGAATATCTTCCCCACCAGCTTTGTGTTGCTTGTATTCTGCATTTTTCTTTTCTGTTTTGTTGTTGTCCTAAATCGGCTGCAAAATTACAAACAAAAACGAGTAAACAGAAGGGTAAACAAGTCTTATTCTTGTCAAAATGAGAACAGATGCGTATCTTTGCGCCCAAAATCAACCATTGAGCACTTGGCAACAACAATACGCTTGCCACCACCAATACAGCACGCCGCATTGCCATGGCTCTCGACAAGCAGGACATGGACGGAGCACTGCATCTCTTGCAAGACTTCCTCGGCACCGTGCCCTACTGCAACGTGGCCAACCACGAGGGACATTACCAGCAGATGCTCTTCATTATCTTCTCCCTCCTCACCGCCTATCTGGTAGATGTGGAGGTGCACACTCCCAAGGGCAGGGTCGATATCGTACTCCTTACCCGCACCGACCTCTACATCATCGAACTGAAACTGAACAAGGATGCGCAGACCGCCATGCAGCAAATCAACCTCAGGAACTACGCCCAGCGTTTCGCCCTCTGCGGCAAGCCCGTGACGAAGGTAGGTATCAACTTCGACTCCACTCAGGGAAACATCACCGACTGGATGGTGGAAGAAGAAAAGTAAGTTTTTGAAACTATTTGAAACATGGATAAAAAAGTCCTCATTGCTTGCAAAGAAGCAATGAGGACAAATTATTTTAGGGGGATACCCTAATGTTGTCAATAAAACTCGTAAAAGCTTAATCCTTGTTGGCGCGCTTTCTCTCCAGGTGGTCGAGAATGATCTTGCGCATGCGCATAGACTTCGGAGTCACCTCCACGTACTCGTCGCCCTTGATATACTCAAGGCACTCCTCAAGGCTCATCACGGTCTTCGGCACGATGTGAGCCTTCTCGTCGGAACCGCTGGCACGCACGTTGGTGAGCTGCTTGGCCTTGCAGACATTGATTACGAGGTCGTTGTCGTGGACATGCTCGCCAACCACCTCGCCGGCGTAAACCTCCTCACCCGGGTCGATGAAGAACTTGCCACGATCCTGCAACTTGTCGATGGCATAAGCATACGCCGTGCCTGTGTCCATAGACACCATTGAGCCATTGGTGCGGCGCACAATCTCGCCCTTGAAGGGCTGATACTCCTTATAACGGTGAGCCATGATGGCCTCGCCTTGGCTGGCCGTGAGCACATTGGTGCGCAAGCCGATGATGCCACGCGAAGGAATGTCGAAGGTGATGTTGACGCGGTCGCCCTCGGTGTCCATGCCGGTAAGTTCGCCCTTGCGGCGTGTCACCATGTCGACCATCTTTGAAGAGTAGTCCTGCGGAACGTTGATGTCGAGTTCCTCTACAGGCTCATATTTCTGACCGTCTATTTCCTTGTAGATTACCTGTGGCTGACCAACCTGCAGCTCGTAACCCTCGCGACGCATTGTCTCGATGAGCACGGAGATGTGGAGCACGCCACGACCCTTTATTATCCAGCGGTCGGTGTAGCCCTCGACGGTTTCCACACGCAAGGCAATGTTTTTCTCCAGTTCCTTAGCCAAGCGGTCGCTGATCTGGCGAGATGTGCAGAACTTGCCCTCACGACCGAAGAACGGCGAGTCGTTGATGGTGAAGAGCATCGACATTGTAGGCTCGTCGACAGCGATAGGAGGCAATGGCTCTGGATTCTCAAAGTCGGATATGGTGTCGCCAATCTCAAAATGCTCGAGGCCTATGACGGCGCAAATGTCGCCACTGTCCACAGAGTCCACGCGCTTGTGGGTGATGCCCTCGAAGGTGTGAAGCTCCTTGATCTTTGTCTTCTCCTGTGAGCCGTCACGGTGGCAGATAGTGATGTTCATGCCATCCTTGAGCGTGCCACGATGTACGCGACCCACGGCTATACGGCCTGTATAGTTGCTGTAGTCAAGAGATGTGATAAGCATCTGCGACGTGCCCTCCAAGTGCTTTGGAGCAGGTATTTTCTCCACGATCTCATCGAGCAGATAGTCGATGTTGTCTGTCGGAGTCTTGAAGTCAGAGCCCATCCATCCATTCTTGGCAGAGCCATAGACCACGGGGAAGTCGAGCTGGTCCTCAGTGGCGTTGAGGTCGCACATGAGGTCGAACACCATCTCGTATACTTGCTCAGGGCGGCAGTTGGGCTTGTCAACCTTGTTGACCACCACGATAGGCTTCAAGCCTATCTGCAATGCCTTTTGCAGCACGAAACGCGTCTGCGGCATTGGACCCTCGAAAGCGTCGACCAAGAGCAGGCAACCGTCTGCCATGTTGAGCACGCGCTCAACCTCGCCGCCGAAGTCGGAGTGACCCGGGGTGTCGAGAATGTTAATCTTTACTCCTTTCCAATTTATAGAGACATTTTTAGAAAGAATCGTTATCCCTCGCTCACGCTCCAAGTCGTTGGAGTCGAGCACCTCACCGCTGTCATCCTTTCCGTCTCGGAAAAGTTTTCCGGCGAGCATCATCTTGTCAACCAACGTGGTTTTACCATGGTCGACGTGCGCAATCACTGCAATGTTACGAATGTCCTGCATCGTTTCTACCTTAAAATAAAAGCTATTCTTATTGTATATGGGTGCAAAATTACAAAAAAAATATATGAAAGCATTGCTAAGTGCCGAATTTTTAGTAACTTTGCACCCGCATTTCCGGAGAAGCCGGAGCATTCGAGGTTGTCAGGGTTGTGATTAAGGCTCACAGACGGCGGAAGGATGTCATTGATGCACCAATAAATTAATCAATTTCAAAAAAATGTATTTAGACAAGGAAAAGAAGGCTGAGATCTTCGGCAAGTATGGCAAGGGCGTAACAGACACAGGTTCTGCAGAGGCACAAATCGCACTGTTTACCTATCGCATCTCTCACCTGACAGAGCACGTTAAGGCAAACCACAAGGACTTCGTGACCACTCGCTCACTGACTCAGCTCGTAGGTAAGCGTCGTCGTCTGCTCACTTACCTCAAGGAGCGCGACATCAACCGTTACCGTAACATCATCAAGGCTCTTGGCCTGCGTAAGTAATATCCACAAAGGATATTCATCCAAAAAGAAGGTTTCAATAAACCAAATAAGCCTCGTTATCGTCATGATAGCGAGGCTTCTTTTTTGCAGGGATTGATTATCAAGATTGTTGCAGACGGGCACCGAACCCGCCCTGCTTATTACAACTGACTGAACACTTTGCGACCCTTGGCATAATATTGCCAAAGGATGCTGAACGGCTTACGCTCCGGCACGGGGTTGAGCCGTCGCGATGCGGCTATCTCTTGCCTGTCCTTGTCGAAGTCGTGTTTCCATTTGTTGAAAGCGCGACGCCCACGAATGACGGCCTTGAAGTCGCCAACATTGCGTTGCAGCACAAGCATCTCCACGGCAGCAAGCCAATCGAGGAAGAACCTTGCGCGCATCACTTGCCGCAACTCATCGTCGGGCAAATTCTTGTAGAGCATCGTAAGGTTGTTTCTGAAATTAAGGAAAGTCTTCATTGGGTTACCCTTCGGCAAGGTGCCGCCACCCACATGATAGACCTTACTCTCGGGGCAGCACACTACCCTCCTGCCTCGCTGCCTAAGCCTCCAACACAGGTCAATCTCCTCGCAATGGGCGAAGAAGCGGGAGTCGAGTCCTTCTACCTTCCAATAGTCTTCGGCACGAATAAAGAGGCACGCGCCCGTGGCCCACATCACGTCCGTGACACTATCGTATTGTCCATGGTCGCGCTCAACCGTGTCGAAGATTCTGCCTCGGCAAAACGGATAGCCATACTTGTCGAGAAATCCTCCGCAAGCTCCGGCATACTCAAAACTGCCCTTGTCGACTTCCGACAACAGCTTCGGCTGGCATGCCGCCACATCCTCGTGGGCATTCATAAACTCCACCAACGGCGTGAGCCAATGTGGCGTGACTTCCACGTCGGAGTTGAGCAGCACATAGTAGTCGGCCTTTATCTGTGCCAGCGCCCTGTTGTAGCCTTCCGCAAAACCATAGTTGCAATCGTGGCGCAACGTGCGCACCTTTGGGAAACACTCGGCGAGCATCTCCATCGAATCATCCGTAGAGGCATTGTCAGCCACCCACACCTCCGCGTCGTCCTCCGAGAACTTTAACACATTTGGCAGATACTCCGCGAGCATCTTCCTGCCATTCCAGTTGAGTATTACTATCGCGGTTTTCATAGTATCTGTCCCTTTAGAGCATTCTGGGCATGATTGAATTCTCCCAATCTTACCCTCACAATCTCGTTGTCGAGGCGGTCGTTGTCGTCGGAAGGCGGCAGTTCCACACGCACGTAGTTTCTCGTGAAGCCATGCATGGCCTTGCCGTGGGCCGACTTCTCGAAAAGCACCTCCGCCTCCTTTCCAATATGCCGGGCATAGAAGTCGAGTGTCTTCTCGTCGGACAGTTTCAACAACTTGTGCACGCGCTCTTTCTTGTCCTTGTCGGCAACGACATAATTGATGCGCAGTGCTGCCGTGCCACGACGCTCAGAGTAAGGAAAGACGTGGAGCTGTGTCACCGGCAGCGAGTCGAGGAAGGCGTAACCATCCTCAAAACACTCAGGAGTCTCGCCACGACAGCCCACCATCACATCGACACCGATAAAAGCGTCGGGCATCAATTTCTTTATGAGTTCTATCTTGTGGGCGAACAAGTCTCTCGAATAGCGGCGGTGCATGAGCCGCAGCACCTCGTCGCTGCCACTTTGCAGGGGGATATGGAAATGAGGCATGAAGGCACGGCTCTTGGCACAATACTCTATCAACTCGTCGCTGATGAGATCGGGCTCTATCGAACTGATGCGGAAGCGGCGGATGCCCTCCACACCATCAAGAGCCTTCACCAAGTCGATGAATTTCTCTCCTGTGGTCACACCGAAATCACCGATGTTGACACCCGTGAGCACGATTTCCTTGCCACCCTCGCGCGCGGCTTGCTCAGCCTGAGCCACGAGGGAGGCGATAGAGGGATTGCGCGAGTTGCCACGCGCGAAAGGTATGGTGCAATAAGTGCAATAATAGTTGCATCCATCCTGCACCTTAAGGAAATAACGCGTGCGATTGCCTCGCGAGCAGGAAGGTTGGAAACTCTTGATGTCTTTCGTCTTGACATTGTGGAAGATGTGCTTGTGGCCATCGTCGGCCGAATCCACAGGCTGTGTCCACGCATCGTTGAGATATTGTATGAGATCAGCCTTCTCGTTGGAACCAAGCACAAGGTCCACACCGTCCATCTTGCTCACCTTCTCGGAGTCGAGCTGCGCATAGCATCCCGTCACCACCATAAAAGCGCCGGGGTTCTCCCTCACCAAACGGTGGATAGCCTGACGGCACTTATGGTCTGCCATCTCCGTCACCGAGCAGGTGTTGACAAGGCAAATGTCAGCCTTCTCGCCCTCTTCCGCCTCCACGACACCCATCTCACGCAGGAGCTTGGCAAAAGTGGAGGTCTCGGAGAAATTGAGTTTGCACCCTAATGTATAAAATCTTGCCTTCTTGCCTTGGAAGGCCGATGTGTCTATCATATTATAATCCGATTTTCATGCAAAGGTACGGTTTTATTCAGACTTACACATTATATTATTATAAGAGATTTCCAATATCATGGGGAGAAATGCCTTCCCGTTAAGGCACACAACAACGATTGAGAGAAAACAGTGCAAAAAGAGCCTCCGTTTAGCAACCGCATACACCACTGATAATCAATGCGTTATAAAAAAGTTACAAAAAGAGGCAAAAAAAGTCGATAAAAAAAGAACAACGTATTGAAAAAATGTCTACCTTTGCACCGTTGTTAATAAACAGATTGTTTTACAGATTTAAAAAGCAAAGAAAATGAAGAAATTAGTTTTAATGTTCGTGGCTATCGCAGCTATCTCATTCGCATCATGTGGCAACAAGAACCAGAGCGCAGCTCCTGCTGCTGATTCTGACACAACTGCTGTTGACACAGCTGATACTGCTGCCGTTGACACAGCTGCTGCTGACACAGCCGTTGCTGAGTAAGTCAAGCTTCTTCGTTAGCACGAAATTAAAAAATTGAGAGACTCCGCCTTGGGCTTTACCCTTGGCGGTTTTTTTGTGTTCTTTTCGCGCATAGTCATTCTTTTTTACTAACTTTGCAATTGCATTCTCACGCATCATAGAACACATGTATTACCTAAGATATTTTTTACTGTTGCTAGCCCTTTGCGCACGTTTTTCAGGAGCATACGCACAGAAAGCGCAAAACACGGTTTATCAGCTCTATATCAGCCAGTTTAAGGACTTGGCAATAGAGCAAATGCAACGCTATCGCATACCTGCGAGCATAACCTTGGCACAAGGCCTTTTCGAGAGCCGCGCCGGGCAAAGCCGCCTTGCCACGGTGGGCAACAACCACTTCGGCATAAAATGCCATGGATGGACCGGGCGATCAATCAACGCCGACGACGACGCCTTGGGCGAGTGTTTCAGAGCATACGACAACGCCAAGCAAAGCTACGAGGACCACAGCAAGTTTCTTCGCAACAACCAACGCTATGCCACGCTTTTCCAGCTTGGCCCCACCGACTATCGCGGTTGGGCAAAAGGCTTGAAGGCATGCGGCTACGCCACGAACCCAAGATATGCCGACAACATCATCAATATCATAGAGCGGTATCGCCTTGACCAATACGACCACGCCAAGGAATACGACCACTTCATGGCCGACAAGTACAGCACGAAAGAGCATCTTGCTTCCCCGACAGGCTTCCACCCGATTACCAAGTGCAACAAGAACTATTATATCGTGGCGCGCAAGGGTGACACCTTCCGCAGTCTCGAAAAGGAAACCGGCATATCCAGGCGGAAGCTGGCAAAGTATAACGAGCGCGACAAGGACGACGCGCTCTCGGCCGGAGACATCATCTACCTGCAAAAGAAGCAGAAGAAGGCATCGAAGGCATTCAAGAACAAGCCACATACAGTCAAGGCGGGCGAGAGCATGTACTCCATCGCCCAGACATACGGCATAAGGCTGAAGAGCCTCTACAAAATGAACCACATGAGCCCCGACGATTCCATCGTGGCCGGGCAACAACTTAAAGTCAGATAAACCATGAAAAAAATCCTTTTCTGCATCGTATTCTCATTCGTATACTTGTGTGTACATGCGCAAGACTTTGACACCTGGTTTGAGGACAAGACCCTTCGCGTGGACTACGTCTTCTCCGGCAACGACCACGAGCAGCATATCGCCGTAGACGAGCTCTGCCAGTCGCCGCGCTGGTATGGCAAGAGGCAACACCTAAGCGAGCTGCCCATGGAGGGCAATGGCCAGATAACCATGCGCGACCACGCCACGGGCAAGGTGATATACCGCAACTCCTTCTCCACCCTTTTCCAAGAGTGGCAGACATATCCCGAGGCAAAGAAGCTGGACAAGAGCTTTGAGAACGTCTTTCTCGTGCCAATGCCCAAACGCCCTGCCGACATCACTCTCGACCTCCGCGACAACCGCAGGCAAGTGAGTTCGTCGCTCACCCACGAGGTCGACCCGAAAGACATACTCATACGTCACATCGGGGAGAAGGCAGTGACTCCATACGTCACCCTGCAGAAGGCTGCCGACACCACACGCTGCATCCGAATAGCCTTCGTGGCAGAAGGTTACACCAAGGCAGAGATGTCACAATTCCTCGAAGACGCACAGCGTGCCACCGGGTTCTTGTTCTCTTACGAGCCTTTCAAGAGTTCAAAAAACAAGTTCAACGTGGTCGCCGTGGAGTCGCCGTCGGAGGAAAGCGGTGTGAGCATGCCCGGCAAAGGCATCTGGAAAAGCACTGCGGTGCTTTCCAACTACGACACCTTCTATAGCGACCGCTATCTCACCACCCTGCACCTCAAGACCCTTCACAACTGGTTGGCAGGCATTCCCTACGAGCACATCATCGTGCTTGTAAACACCGACCGCTATGGCGGCGGCGGAGTGCTCAACAGCTACGACCTGTGCGCCGCACACCACCCCACTTTCCGTCCCGTGCTGGTACATGAGTTTGGCCACAGCTTCGCCGGACTTGCCGACGAATACGCTTACGAGCAAGAGGCATTGCCACTTTATCCACACGACGTGGAGCCTTGGGAGAAAAACATTACCACGAAAGTTGACTTCAAGGGAAAATGGGAGAACCTCATCGGCAAGGACCCTAAGGCCGGATTCTATGAGGGAGCCGGCTACAGCGTAAAGGGCGTGTATCGTCCTTATGCCGATTGCCGCATGCGCACCAACGAGAACCCGGAGTTTTGCCCTGCTTGCAAGCAAGCCCTTCAAGACGTGATAGACTTCTACACAAAATGATTCTGTACCTATCAGACACAGGCAACACGGGGTGGGCTGCCAAAGCTATAGCTGAGGCGACAAGCGACAGGCTCCTTTTCATCCCCGAACTGATACGCTCCGGGCAATACGAGTTCACGCTTGCGGAGGGCGAGCGGCTTGGGCTGTGCTTCCCCGTGCACGGTTGGAGGCCGCCTGTAATCGTGCGCGAGTTTATCAAGCGCCTCAACATAACAAACGCCAAAGGCCATTATGTCTACGGGCTATGCACGGCTGGCGACAACATTGGCGAGACAATGGACATTCTCCGTGACTACCTGAAAGCCAAGGGGTTGCCATTGGACGCGTCGTTCTCGCTCGTTATGCCTGAGTCGTATCTCGGACTGCCTTTCTTCAACGTTGACACCGCGAGGAAAGAGAAAGTCAAGAAGGATAAGGCTGCCGCCGAACTGAAAGAATATGTCCAAGAAATCATAGACTGCCAGGCGGCAAGCCACCTCGTCGTTGGCCGTTGGCCCCGAATCAACTCACGTCTGCTCGGCGGTTTCTTCGAGAAGTATCTCATCACCGACAAGAAATTCAAGGTAGACAGCGACCGTTGCATAAAATGCGGCATCTGCGCAGAAGCATGCCCCACCAAGAACATAAATGGCGGCAAGGGCCTTGAGCCACAATGGAAGCACGACGGCTCATGCCTCGCCTGTTTCGCCTGCTACCACCACTGCCCGAAACATGCCATAAACTACGGATCATTGACGAAAAACAAGGGACAATATTTTTTTGGCAGGAAAAACGACTGAAAGTTGTCTTTCAACAATTACTTAAAAAGGCAAACCGTTTGCCGTGTCAATAAAAAAAAGTATCTTTGCGCCCTGGAAATATCAACATAAAATGCCTGAAATATCAGTACGTGGCCTTGAGATGCCACAATCACCAATAAGAAAGCTTGCCCCCTTGGCAGCGCAAGCAAAGCAACGTGGCATAAAGGTTTATCACCTCAACATAGGTCAACCCGACTTACCCACCCCGCAATGCGGTCTCGACGCGCTGAAACACATCGACCGCAAGGTGCTGGAGTATTCTCCATCACAGGGCTATCTCTCCTATCGCAAGAAGCTCGTGGATTATTACGCCAAGTTCAACATCAACGTTTCTCCCGACGAGATCATCATCACCTCTGGTGGCTCCGAGGCTGTGCTTTTCGCCTTCATGAGCTGCCTGAACCCTGGCGATGAAATCATTGTGCCGGAGCCAGCCTACGCCAACTACATGGCTTTCGCCATATCTGCCGGCGCAAAGATTCGCACCATTGCCACCACGATAGACGAGGGGTTCTCCCTGCCAAAGGTAGAGAAGTTTGAGGAGCTTATCAACGACAAGACACGCGCCATAATGATTTGCAACCCCAACAACCCGACGGGTTACTTGTATACACGGCGCGAGATGAACCAGATACGCGACCTCGTCAAGAAGTATGACCTGTATCTCTTTTCCGACGAGGTGTACCGTGAGTATATCTACACCGGCAGCCCCTACATCAGCGCCATGCACCTGAAGGGTATTGAGGACAACGTCATACTCATCGACTCCGTGTCGAAGCGCTATTCAGAGTGTGGCATCCGCGTCGGTGCCTTGATTACCCACAACAGCGAGGTGCGCAAGGCGGTGATGAAGTTCTGCCAGGCTCGCCTTTCCCCGCCTCTCATCGGACAGATAATAGCCGAGGCGTCTCTCGACGCTCCGGAAGAGTATTACCGCAACGTTTACGACGAGTACGTGGAGCGGCGCAAATGCCTCATCGATGGGCTTAACCGCATTCCCGGAGTATATTCACCAATACCCATGGGAGCCTTCTACACCGTGGCGCAACTTCCCGTAGACGACTCCGAGGAGTTTTGCCGCTGGTGCCTTGAAGAGTTCAACTACGAGGGCGAGACCATCATGATGGCACCTGCCTCCGGCTTCTACACCACGCCAGGGGCTGGATGCAACCAGGTTCGTCTGGCCTATGTCCTCAAGAAAGAAGACCTCAGAAGAGCGCTCGTGGTCTTGGGCAAGGCCCTTGAAGCCTATCCCGGGAAGACGATGTGACCTGCGAGGTGATTGTAACGACGTGAATATAACAATGTGAGGTGATGAACTTTCCGCTCTACATAGCAAAGAGAATATACGGAGACAAGGGCGACAAGCACAAGGTGTCGCGCCCCGCCATTGCCATTGCCACGGCAGGCGTGGCTATAGGCTTGGCGGTGATGATTGTATCCGTGTGCGTAGTGTTGGGCTTCAAGCATACCATCCAAGCCAAAGTCATAGGTTTCGGGTCGCACATACAGGTGACCAACTTCGTGTCGCAAACAGAGTCGGAACAGTATCCCATAGCCGCGAGCGACAGCATGATGAAAGCCATACGCTCCATCAGCGGGGTGAAACACGCCGAGAGGTTCGCATATCAGCAGGGAATACTGAAGACCGACAGCGACTTCCTTGGCATCGTGCTCAAGGGCGTGGGAAGCGAGTGGGACTCCACTTTCATACACGACAACATGGTGAAGGGCAGCATCCCACGCTTCTCAGACACGTTGTCCTCAAACAAAATCCTGATTTCGCAAAGCATTGCCAGCAAGTTGAAACTGGAACAAGGGCAGCGCGTCTTCGCATACTTCATCGACAATAGCGGAGTGAGGATACGAAGGTTCACCATACAGGGCATTTACCAGACCAACCTCAGCCAATACGACTCTTACATGTGCTTCACCGACCTCAACACTGCCGTGAAGCTGAACGGCTGGCAGCCCGACCAGGTATCGGGAATAGAGGTGACCGTCAACGACTTCAACCACGTGGACGACGTTGAGAGGCAGTTCATAAAGCAGGTCAACAAGCGGCAAGACCATTACGGTGCCACTTACACGTCGCAAACCATAAAGGAAATCAACCCGCAAATATTCAGATGGCTCGACTTGCTCGACATGAACGTGTGGATCATACTCGCGCTGATGACCGCCGTGGCAGGCGTGACGATGATTTCCGGACTGCTCATCATCATTCTTGAGCGCACCACGATGATTGGCATAATGAAGGCTCTCGGCGCGCGCAACAAGACAATAAGGCATCTCTTCCTGTGGTTTGCCACATTCCTTATAGGAAAGGGCCTCGTGATAGGCAACGTGATTGGCATAGGTGCTTGCCTGTTGCAGAAATACGTGGGCATCGTGAAACTCGACCCTGCCACCTACTATGTCGACACGGTGCCAATAGAGTTCAACTTGCCGCTAATCGTGGCGCTCAACATTGCCACACTCATCGTGAGCGTGATAGTGCTGATTGGCCCGAGCTACCTCATATCGCACATTCATCCTGCCAAGAGCATGAAATACGAATAAACACAGACACGAATAAACAACAAGGCGCCTTTGGGACAATGTGACCCAAAGGCGCCTTGTTGTTTTTGTATTGTTCAGAAAGGCTAAGCGTGCCTATAACTTAATGCAGCTCCAATAGCCGTGCAAAATTCCGAATGCTTTGGAATGATGAAACGAACCTTGTAGAGCTTTTCAAGCCCCGGGAACACCTGCTTGCACTGTGGCAGCAACGTCAGGTTGCCAATAAGCACATATTCCCTTATGCCGGAGTTGAGCGACGAGAGGATGCAGCTTGACCCGATGGTCTGCAGCACGGTGGTGATGATGCCCGTGGCTATGTCCTCGCGCGAGGCGTTGCTCTTGGCCTTGCCAAACAGGGACGCCGTGGCATGCTTTGGCAGGCCAGGCAAAGCGTTGGGCGATATGTCGCCTATCTGCAAGTCGATGTTGGATATGTCGCCTTGCATGGCAAGCGAAATGACCTGCTTCATGTCGTCGGTTTTCAGTATGACCCGGCTGAGACCCGCCAGCGTGCCGCCACCAAGTCCGATGCCGCCTATGTGGCGGATGCCATGATGGTCGCACTGCACAAGGCTCGTGCCCGTGCCCATCGACACAACAATCATGCGGTCGAGCCCAGTCTCATAGCGCGCGCCCAAGCCGTCGGCGATAAATTCCTCGGCCTTCTCCGTTGGCAAGCCATAAATGGGAGAATTGACATAAGCGGCACCTACGCCCGTGATCATCACGCGCTCAATGTCCGACAAAGATATCTGGTTGTCGTACAGATATTTACCAAACGCTCCATAAAGGGAGGTCACTGGGTCGGTGGCGCGTATGCGTATGGGCGCCACAACGCCCTCGTCACCGGTAATGCCCACTATCTTTGTCGTGCTTATGCCAACGTCTATTCCTATTATCATTTTGCAGTGTTGTTGTTGATGCAGTTTATCGTCGACAGATTTTTACAGCCGACTCATTATCGTGTGCAAATTTACTAAATCTGTTTGACACAATGGTGCCAAAGCACATTTAATATATGAAAAAACTGCCACCGTCGCTGCCACAATACTTCTTTAGCAGCTCCTGAATATACTCCGCGTTTGCCCTCACCTGCTGCTCGTTGCCGTCGTAGCCATTGATAAGCACCAGAAGATGGGTTGTTGCGAGGCTTATCTTCGTGCGCTCGTTGTCGGATGTAGGCGTGCCTACCCCACCCTTGCTGTCGCGATATACAGGAAGTCCGGCAATGTTTATCATGCCTCTTCCTATGCCCTCATACGGCTCGCCCTCACGGCCAATGCCAAGCGTCAGGGTGTCGCCCTCAAACTTGTCGGCATCGAATCCGCCAATGCTGTAGCCATAGGCTATGCTCGCAAGGTTGACCAGGTCTACAAGCGTGTCTATCTGATAGAGGCTCTTGCCCGTGAGCTGACGACGGATAAGCGCCTCGGAGGCAGGGCGATAGCGCGAGGGGTCCTTGCCGCAGGCACGATACACACGCCTTGTGGCGGCTATGCCCGACTTCTCTTTCAGCGTCTCCGTGGTGAGCGTCTGACGGTAATGTTCGCCCAAGGCGTTTATCTCATCCCACAACGGTTGGCAATACTCACTGTTTACCACCTGAGCCTCGACGCATGCGCCAACAAACGACGGGCACACAGACTCAATCTCCTTTGAAACAACAATCTTCATCTTTCTCCTCGAATTTGCAATCACTAATCCTATGTATACGACTGCAAATTTAATTATTCTTTTGGGAAACTGTGGCCATCCGCCTGTTTTTTACGCTTTGCACATAGTTTTTTTATACACACAAGGGCGCATTAAGACCGCTGCGGCTTTACGATGAAATCGCTGCGGCTTTACGATGGAAAGGCGATGGCCTTACATTGAAAAGCCGTTGCCTTTCCAATGGAAAGGCAACGGCTTTTCAATGACATAGCGAATCGTCTGTGTTTCAACCATTTAGACACTGCATTTTCCTCTATAAAGGAAAACACGTTTTATGCGGCCTTGAACTGACTATTTCACAAATTTCTTTCCGTTCTGGATATACACTCCGTGAGCTTTGGCGGCGCTCACCCTGCGGCCCATCAGGTCGTAGACAGGAGCATCCTTGGCTGCTTCGTCGGCCTTGACAGATGACAAGCCTGCAGATGACGACCATGTGAATGTCATGGTGCCTGTTACATTATTTGATTCGTTGCTGTCGTAGTCGTAGTGGTAAATGCTCAGAGTGCCGGCTTCCTTGCTGTTGGTTGAAGGGAACGAAGAGCAGCCTTCTGAGGTATCAAACCACGTGCAGTAGACATCGCCGTAGCAGTAATACAGGTATGAGCCACTGTACCCGTACGACAGATAGCCATTGCGAATGGTGATGGAATCGCCGTCAACGGTGAATATAAGCTCTTCGGGTGAAGCCTTAGCACCGTCCATCTTCAGTCCATAGTAAACGCTCTCGCCATACAGATACTTGGTGAGAGTGGTCTGGGCCGTGTGTACGGGATCGCCGGTAGCTTCGTCGGTGCCATAGTAGCTTATGGTTCCGGTTACGCTACCACTGGTAGATGTGAACTTGGCAATGGAAACCGACGCATAATACATATACACATACCCGTCGTACCAAGCTGTAAAGTCGTCGAAGCTCAATGAGCCATCGTCATTTATTTTTCCCACGATGTCAGAAGTGGCACTTGTTGTACCGGCAAGCGTATAATAGGAAGCATACTCGCTGACCGGACTTGCGGTTACGGTCTTTGCTTCAAGGTCTACGGTAGCGGTGATAGTGTATCCAAAGCCCAAAAGGTTGAGGATGTCAATCGTGTTGTCGCTGTCACCCTTCGTGATAGTAACCACATGACCGGTGGGCATGTCTTCCCACGAGCCAGAAAAATATTGTGTGCCATCGGTTCCAGCTGTAGCAACATAGCTGCCAAGAAGATCGTCGACAGATGTCACGGCGGCGCGAGAAGACAGGCAGCATACCACTGCCACAAGAATGAGAGTAAACTTTTTGATCATAAGCCAATATGTTTTTGTTTAACCTTATTGCAACGTCCCAATATATATCCCGTTACTTTTCGCAAGCAAAATTAGAATATATTTCGATAATACGCAAATTATTTAACAAGAAAGTGACATTTTGCTAATAGAAAGCATCATATCGCTGACCAATCGACAGAAAAGTACGAAGAAAAGTGTGACAATTTTTCATCGTATGCCACATCACCTGATTTGCTTCACAGGCTCCATGTCGCACATCTGGCGCACGCGCTCCACCATCTTTGCAACGTCGAGCACGCCATGGGCGAAGCCCTTGCGAGTGAGCTCCACGGGCAAGAGGTCATCGTACTTGTCGAACACGGGAGTCTCCTTGGGATAGAGCAGCTCCATGGGGTCAAGCGGCTTGGCTATCTCCTCTGCCATGACCTTGAAGAAATCGGGGGCGGAGACACCAAGGGTGAACTGCATATAATAAGGCCGGGCAGAGTTGAAACCCTTGAGCCCCAACCTCGCGCCACACCTGATGCGGATGAAACGCTCCATGGCAAGGAAGGCATAGCTGCCAAGCCATGGGAACAGGGCATACATATTGCCACCAAGGGGCAGAAGCCACTTCAGGCCGAGACCCGACTTGCCAGCCGTGTCGATGGCTTGGGAGAGGCGGAAACGGGCGTGAGGCAAAAGGTAAGGATAGTCTTCGCCGGAGAAAGGCGAGGCGAGCACGTCGTGCATCTTCTCAAGAATCTTGGTATGGATGTCGCCAGGCTCATCGCCGAAATATGCCGGCACGATGCCTTTCACGGGATGGCAATAGACAATGTGGCGACTGCGGTCCACCTCCTCTACGACCCACACTCTGCCGGCGATGGCAATCTTGTCTTGCACAGGTGGCGGCTTGACGATGGTGCCAATCTCCTTAGACTCGCACCTCACCTTATACTCCTCATTCTCCTGGAAGACGGCATAAAACTTGAAGTTGTTGACCACACGCTCGCCCTTGATGCCCACAATCAGCCCCCCACGCTCTGTGGTCTCTATATGGTCTATCTTGAGCAGGTGGCGCAGGAGCACACGATAGTCGTCCTGGCTGACGTTGCGGAAATAGCTCAGCGAGAGCACACGCCCCGCCAACTCAGCCGGCAACATCTCGCCGCCCGAGGCAAGCGTGGCCATGGTTTGGTGGTAGAGCAACGAATAGGGCAAGCGGCCCACGCGCGGCGGCTCGACCCACCGCTCCTTGAGGTAAAGCTCGATGAGGGCTATGGCCTGCAAGAGCTTCCAAGGGATGGTTTGCGGCATCATGGCCCTGGGCTCAGCCTGCTCCTCCCTTATGACGAACCACATCTCCGACGGTGCGCCACGGCGACCCGTGCGCCCCATGCGCTGGAGAAAGGAACCGACCGTGAAAGGCGCGTCTATCTGGAACGCGCGTTCCAGCCTGCCGATGTCGATGCCAAGCTCAAGGGTCGACGTGGTGCAAACGGTCATGAGCGAATCCTCGCGCTTGATCTCAGCCTCGGCGCTCTCACGATAGCTCGCCGAAAGGTTGCCATGATGGATGAGGAAACGGTCGGGCTCGCGCAATGCCTCGCAATACATGCGAAGGGTGGAACACACCACCTCGCACTCCTCGCGCGAGTTGGAGAAGATAAGGCTGCGATGGCCACGCGTGTTGTCGAGAATGTATTTTATTGACGGGTCGAAGGCATCGCTGACGGTCTGCCCACCCTTGCCTTCGTCTTTCCAAGGCCTCACAAACGGACTGCCGCCCTTCATCTCGCTCCGGGCTTGGGAAGGGTGCGAAGGCTCCACGTCGCTTTGGAATGGATTGTAGCCCAGCGGCTCTTCATCGGCATAGCCTCTCTCCACGCTGCCCGTGACGGTGGACGATGGCGTGGCGGCAAGCATGGCTTTCGGGGCATCACCCTGACTGCCACTTGGCGAGAGGGAGAAATGTGCCACGGATATTCTCCACTTGGCACCCTGCGACTGGATCTTTGGTATGATGGTTCCACGGCCCGTGCCTGCCGAGAGGAAACCGCCCACGAGGGCTGGCTGGCCAATGGTTGCCGACAATCCCACGCGACGGGGGTTGACTCCCGCCATGCGCGAGAGCCTCTCAAGAAGGCAGAGCATCTGACCACCACGGTCGCCACGCAGGAAGGAGTGGATCTCGTCGATGACCACAAAGCGGAGGTCGCCAAAGAGGGACGGTATTTGGGAATGGCGGTGCAAGAGCATTGCCTCAAGGCTCTCGGGCGTGATCTGGAGTATGCCCGACGGACGACGCAAGAGTTTCTTCTTCTGTTCCTGCGACACGTCGCCATGCCAATGCCACACATCGATGTCGCACTCGCGGCAGATGTCGTTGAGACGCGTGAACTGGTCGTTGATGAGAGCCTTGAGCGGCGCTATGTAGAGACAGCCCACCGTGGCAGGCGGATTCTCCTGCAAGAGCGTGATGATGGGGAAAAACGCCGCCTCGGTCTTGCCCGATGCCGTGGAAGCGGAAAGCAAGACATGGGCATCCGAATTGAAGATGGCATCGCCGGCGGCTGCCTGTATGGCGCGGAGCTTGCTCCATCCCTCGGAATAGACGTAACGCTGAATGGCGGGAGAATAACGGGAGAAGATGTTCATGGCCTAAATGGTGAACTCGGCAAACTGCCCACCGACATTATCTTTCTTCTCCTCCTCGGCGGGCTTGGCATAGCTGAAGGCCTGGCTTTGGAGAAGCTCTTGAACATTGCTGCCAGGGGTTTGCATGACGATGTCGAGCAGCTCGATGAAGTCGCGTATGACCTCGCGTGGGGTGATGTTGTCGCTGGCTCCTATGCGGCCATACTCAACCTGGATGAAAGTGGTGAGGTCGGCATCGGTAAGCGTCCTCTCATAGCCATAGAGCGAGGCGTGGATATCGGCAAGTTTCTCGGCAAGCACAAACATCTCCTCGTTTGAGAGCGGCTGCAGGCGTAGCACGGGACCAAGAAAGTCTTGATGGCCCTGGGCCACGAACTTGCCCTCGGAAAGACGCGAGCGCAACGCCTCGTAGCTGTAGATGCCACGATGACGGTCCTCGACACACTGAGGCGTGCCACTCATGATGGTGCCTATAAACTGCGCCTTGCCTTGGAGCGCGTCGTTGTACATCGTGAGAATCTTCTCATAGTTGTATTGCCGGGAGATGGCGTGGGGTATCTTGTAGATATTCACAAGCTCGTCGATGAAAATCATAAGGCCTTGGTATCCTGCCTGACGGAAGAAAAAGGCCAAGAGCTTGAGATAGTCGTACCAGTCGTCGTCGGAGATGATTACCGACACGCCAAGCTCCTGACGCGCCTCGGTCTTGGTGGAGTACTCGCCGCGAAACCATTTCAGGACCCTGCCTTTAAGTTCATCGTCGCCATCGGTGAATGCCCTGTAATAGAGGGTGAGCAACCGCGCGAAGTCGAAACCATGAACGAGCTCGTGCATCTGATGGACGATTGCCATGATGCGCTGCTCAACCAGCTGGGGGAACCTCGAATCGTCGAGGCTGACGCCTGACGTGTCGGCAGTGGCGGTCTGGACAGAACTTATCCACCTGTCGAGAACCATAGCGAGGGCTCCGCCTTCAGGCTTCGACTTGACGCTCAGGTTTCTTATGAGCTCACGATAGGTGGCAAGGCCTTGCCCTTGGTTGCCATGGAGACGACGCTCGGGCGACAAGTCGGCATCCACGACCACAAAACGACGATCCATGACATAGTTGCGGATGGTCTGGAGAAGAAACGACTTGCCGCTGCCATACTTTCCGACAATGAAACGGAACGACGCGCCACCCTCGCCAACAATGTCTACATCGTGGAGCAACGCCTCTATCTCCTTGCGCCGCCCTACGGTGACGAAAGGCAAGCCTATGCGCGGCACCACGCCTCCCTTGAGTGAGTTGATGACACTCTGGGCTATGCGCCGCGGAATCTTGATATTTGAATTACACATTATTATATATTATTCTTTCTATGTCTTCACGATAGTCCTCGATGAGCTGTATGCCGTCGCCATTGTCCTCTATCGCAATGTCGCCTATCTTATCCATCATCTCATTGTTGATGTTCTCGACCATCACGCCCTCGGGCACATGAATAGAACGGAGATACTGACGCCAGTCGCCACCCGTGAGCATGAGCCTGAGGAAGGCGTGCTCGCGGCTTTCGTCCTCATGGGGCGTTTGGCTTGGGACAGGCTCAACCGGCTGAAGCACCGGCTCAATGGGAGCCGTATTCTCGTCCTCGATGGTCATGCCATCGAGCAACTTGCCCTTTACGACCTCGGCATCGTTTCTGATACGGCCAAGCATTCCATAGTTGATCGACACCCTTCGCCGCTCAGCCTCTTCCTCGGCAAGCCGGCGCCTGTCCTCGGCAAGCCATGCCATGACCACATCGTGTATTTGTTCATGATAAAAGTAGACTTCAGCCGAAGTTCTTAGGCGGGGCTTTACGCCAAGCGCCTCGCGAAGCTGACTGTCAACCTCTCGAAGGATCGCGCCAACGAGTCTGACAAAAGTCAAGTCGATTCCAACATATTCGTCGCGCGTCCACAATCCGCCACGGCAAAAATAACGATGAAGCGGTGAGACCTTTATCTCCACGTTTCTGACGGGAGACGGGTCATAGAACAACGCATTGGAGAACATTGGGGCGGAACGCTTGACACGCCTTCCGGTGTAAAGGGTTCCCACACGGTGAAGAAGTTTTTTTTCCAAGACTGGAATAATATGTCTTAAAACCGCGACCGTACAACTGACAAGGCGCGACTCCTCTTTCTTGAAGAGCACGCCCTTGCGTGGGTCATACTTTCCAATGTTGCAAAACGTGGAGAAGAGTGTTTGCTCATCGGCAGTATCGTAAGAGGACAGAAGCCTGACGATCTTGTCTTGCTCATGCTCTGCCTTAAAGACTTCAGCGAAATGGGATGCGAGGTTATTGTAGACCACATAATCGCGAATCCACGGTGTCAGGTATTTGCTCAACTTGGGCTCGGTCTTACGATAGCCCTCGTTGAGCTCGCACAATATCTCATAACCTTCTTCGGCGGTGTTGACCCCTACTTTCATCAAGGTCTCGTAGACATACACGAAGATGTAGCTCAATGACACGTCGGGAAACTTGCCCAAGCGAAGCTGGCGACGAATGGCGAAATAGCTCTGCAACTGTGGAATCGACATGTCGCGAAACGACGGGAAATAGCTCATGAAGCCAACGATGGGTGCGTCTTCCTCATAGTCGGCCATGAGCAATGCCTGCTCATAAAACGCCTTCGCGCCCGTGATTTGCCACGACTGCTCGCGTATCATCCGCTGAAGCGAACGCAACGGTTCGCCGATGTTGGGATCTCTTACGGCATTGTAGGAGAAATCGTCGCGTTTCTCAGTCGCCTCAGGAGCGAAGTAATCCCAACTGTGGATGCTGTCAAGATAATCGGGCAACTCGTTTTCGTCCACTTGGGAGAACTCCAAGTCCTCGTCTGTATAAAAGCTATCCTCGTACATCTATTATATTATACTACGCCTACAATGTCCATGACGCTCTTGCATCCGTGCCGCTCCAACCAAGAGGCAATGCCATTCTTGATTTTCAAGGTGGCGGTGGGATCAATGAAGTTGGCGGTGCCAATCTCTACCGCGGTGGCTCCTGCCATGAAAAACTCGATGGCATCTTCCGCAGTCATTATACCGCCAAGGCCAACCACCGGAATCTTTACAGCCTTGTAAACGTCGTGCACCATGCGAACGGCAACAGGTTTCACTGCGGGACCGCTGAGACCTCCTGTACCGATAGACAATTTGGAACAACGATGCTCTATGTCGATTGCCATACCCATAAGCGTATTGATGAGCGAAACGGCGTCAGCACCTTCTGCTTCACATGCGCGAGCAATGTCTGAGATGTTTGTGACATTGGGCGAAAGTTTCACAATAAGTGTCTTGTGATATGCTTTTCTGACCGCTTTAACGACGCTCGCGGCACCTTCGCATGTGACACCAAAAGCCATGCCTCCA
The DNA here is from genome assembly GCA_963593695.1 of Escherichia coli. Lineage (GTDB taxonomy): Bacteria > Bacteroidota > Bacteroidia > Bacteroidales > Bacteroidaceae > Prevotella. Next base: position 20,794 of record CAVBBO010000056.1, read on the forward strand.
TCCTTGACATTAGGACAGGAAATGTTTAATTCGATAGCGGGAATCTTATCTAAAGAGTCAACTCGCGCGGCACATTCCGCATAGTTTTCGGGAGAGTTTCCGCTCACATTAACTATGAAATTCGTGTCAATATCTTTAATCCTTGGATAGATGTTTTCGCAGAAATAATCCACTCCCTTGTTTTGCAATCCTACACAATTGAGCATGCCTGAAGCTGTCTCTGCCATGCGTGGATAATCGTTCCCCTCACGCTTTTCAAGGGTTGTTCCCTTCACTATAATGCCGCCCAGTTCCTCCAATGGCACCAGGTCTTGATACTCCAAACCATAGCCAAACGTTCCACTTGCCGTCAAAATGGGATTGCGAAGTGAAAAATTATTTATCTTTACATTTAAGTCTACCATATTGCGTAATTTATTTTTACATTTAGAGCTTTCTTAACTTCACCACAACAGCTTGTCGATATTGAACACGGGGCCATCTTGACACACCCTAAGGTTGCCTTCCACCGTCTTCTCCACACAGCACAGGCATGCACCCAAGCCACAAGCCATCATGTTCTCAAGCGAGGCCTCGCAACCAATGCCATTAGCCTTGGCATACTTGGCCACGGCCTTCATCATTGGCTTTGGTCCACAGGTCTGGATGAAATCGAATTGCTGGCGTTGTAAGATAGAATGGTTGGTGACAAAGCCTTTTTCTCCCTCCGACTCGTCTTCTGTGGTGATGTAAACAGGACCTATCTCCTTGAAAAAATCCAGCTCAAGCAAGTCCTTCGCCGATCTGGCACCCAAAAGAAAAGAAGGCTCTGCACCTTCTTGCTTCAACTTGTAGCCTTGCCAAAGCAGAGGGGCTACACCAACGCCTCCGCCCACGAGCAGCACTTTTTTGTGTGGGAGTTGGCTAAAACCATTGCCAAGGGGCAAGAGACAATTAACGGTGTAATTTTCGTGCAAATGACAAAGACGACGGGTTCCGTCGCCTATGCCCGCAACAAGCAACCACAATTCATTGCGGTCATAATCCACGAAGTTGATTGAGATTGGACGACGGAGAAATGTGCTTGGGGAATTATCAATGCGTACTTCCACAAACTGGCCAGGCATCATGTCGGGAAGAGTATTGTCGTGGGTCAACTTCAACAAGACATGATGGTCTGAAAGATGCGTCGCTGATACGACACGAAGGTCTAAACAATATTTTTTCATGGCTATAAATTAAGTGAGGGTAATCGTGTTTACCTCTTCTTATATATAAGGTTTACTTTACAACCACAAAGATAATTGTTTTATCCGTACGTGCCAAAAAAGGAGAGGGAAATTATTTTTTAGGAACAAATGACTCCCAAGTTTGGTCGTCATAAAAGACCCTTATCTCGGTAATTTTGCGCTGATGATTGTTGATTATTTTCACAACGTTTTTATCATTGCCCGAAGTTCCGAAACCGTTTTTATAGCTGCCTTGATCAAAAAGGGTAGAGGAATGAACAGGTGAGCCACCCATGCCTTGGGCGACATTGCTTGAAGAAGAGACATCTCCAGACAAAGAGGCTGGTGATGTGGCAACTGTCGGCTGTTGTTGGTTCGCGGAAGCGTCAGCGTCCGACTGAGAAGTGGGCTGCTCTTGATACATTGGACCTTTTCCATCAAAAAGCCATTCCATGGCAATATCGGGAAAACGGGTGTGAATGGCCTCGTAATGTTTTAGGGTAGGCTGGGTCTTACCACGAAGGAGCAAACTCAGGGTTCCTTCGTTGATGCCTGTCTCAGTTGCAAACACTTTATTGTTCATGCGCTTGCTGTCCATTATCTCCTTGATTCTATCCTTCAGATTCTCGTTTTCCATGATTCAAGTGTTTTTGGGGGCAATAATGCCCTTTCGCTTTATATTTGCAAAGTTAAATCTATTTTCTGAGAAAAACAACTTTATAAAGAACAATTTATTATTTATAAACTTTATCTTTATAAATAAACATGGCCTAAATTTAGCTTTAGTAATCACTTGTCTATCTTTTAAATTTAAAACTTTAAATAAATTGAACCTTTAAAGACTTAACCTATTAAAACACAGAAATTTAGTAAGTCGTTGGCTATAATTATAATATTATATCTTTATAATCATAGTCTTTATAAGATATGTACTATTTTTATATAAAAACATGTCATTTAGATGAATCAAAAAGCCCAAACTTCTGAAGTTTATTATATAACATATTGATTTAATGTCGTTTACCTTCATATACACTTACTGTATATTTATTTCTTTATCTTTGTAAAACTAAAGTTTTAGATTTGTAATATCAACAAAATTTACACGAAATTAGTTTGCAGCTTCAAAGTATTATTTATTTACCTAAACCACAAATCTTGTTTGTTTTAAATTTAGCATTCCAAAGTTTCAGCCACTAAACCCTAACAATTCTTAATAATAAATTTCCGGCTGGCAAAGCTCCAGTTTTTCGCATGGCTCCATTTTTTACGACCAGATAGTCGCGCGGCTGTAAATAATCGATTCTCAGGAGCTTTATTTTAGTCTAACTTGCGCATTCTCACCGATTTAGGCCTAAAAAAAGCGTCCACGAGGACGCTCGAAATAGAATAAAACAAGCCCAAAAAGAGTGTTTTTCAGTGCAATATAAAGAAGATTAGCTCCTTCATGAGGTCGCCAACAGGGGTTGAAGGATTGTCTAAACCCTTACTTTTAGCGTCAATCTCTCTCAATTTCTGGAGAATCTGCAAAGTCTTCCTTCCAGTGTAATTTCTCATACCCACGAGATAGTCTTTTATGCCCCAAGCATTCTTCATGTCGAGGTAAGCCGCCAAAGCATTTTGGTCTTTATTATTGGGCGCATAATAGACAAGCATCAAGTTTTGAAAATAAGAAAACAGGAGAGGCAGAAAAGAGAAGAGAGAACCAGCCTTCGGATTATTGTCAAAATATTTGATTATCATATTTGCCTTTAAGACATTGCGGTTTACTATCGCGTCACGAAGTTCAAAGGAATTGAAATCCTTGCTTACGCCAATGTTTCTCTCAACCATTTCAGGAGTAACCCTACTCTCACCAGGCGGCAAAGAGATAACCAATTTGTCAAGTTCCGAATAAAGGCGATTAAGGTCTGCACCAATATTGTCGGCTATCATCGCTGCACTCTTGTCGTCAATCCCAAACTTCTTCGTCTGGAGGTAAGAACGTATATGACCGGGCAATTGCCACTCACGCAACTTCTTGCTTTCAAACACTACCCCATTCTTCTCCACAGCTGAGACAAACTTAGACCGCTTGTTCATAACCCCGTTTTTATAGCAAACCACAAGTATGGTCTTCGGCTGCGGATTTTGCGCATAGCGTTCGAGCCTGTCCATAGAGCGCAACCCTTGAGCCTCTTTAACGACAATCACCCTTTTCGGAGCCATCATGGGGAACTGCATGGCAAGGTCGGCAATCTGCGAACCAGACACGTCAGCCCCAAACACGACAGTCTGGTCAAAGGCCTGTTGGTCGGCAGGCAAGGCATGAGACTGTATGTAGTTGCTAATCTGATCTATATAATACGACTCGTCGCCCATCAATATATATATAGGTGCGAAGACATTATCTTTAAGGTCACGCATGATGCCATCAAAAGTTGGCGTCGTTTTTTTCTCTGCCATAGACTTTTACTATTCAGATTATTTATTATCTTTGCAAAGTTAATAAAATGATTCGACTAAACCTTCCTTCGTTTGATATAAAAACACGCGTCACCGACGGCCGCAGCCAAGTGCTCGACCCTCTACGCCGACGTTGGGTAGCCTTGACACCTGAGGAATGGGTGCGCCAGCACTTCATTCATTGGCTAACCAATGCGCTTGGCTATCCCCAAGCCTTACTCGCAAACGAAGTCCAGCTACACATAGGATCGAAAACGTTGCGCGCCGACAGCGTACTCTACGACCGGGAGCTTCACCCAAAGATGATTATCGAATACAAAGCACCCACCGTACCCATCACCCAACAGGTCTTCAACCAAATCACGGCATACAATCTACAGTTGCATGCCCCCTACCTCGTAGTTTCAAACGGCATCAACCACTACTGCTGCAAGCTGGATAAGGTTGGTAAAAAATATTTATTCTTACGCGCAATGCCTAGTTATGAAGAAATTTGACAAATAAGCTCCATTTTTATTTGCGCAGAGCAACTTTGTTTTCCATTTCCTTTCCGACTACACAATTAATTCGTATCTTTGCAACACGAATGCATGATTGACACATTGCACGCAATAGCACAAATGTACAACACCGCAATTCAACAACGATTAGCGATTGCACACAACAACACAATAAAGCAATACGGTTTGCACGCAATAAAACAATGCAACAATATTATTTGCGCGCAATCAACATTTGACAATTGCGCGCAATAATGCAAAACACATTGTGCGCAATAACACAAAACAAATTGTGCGCAATTATACAAACAGAATTGCATGCAAACATACAGTCAATGCAGAACCGTTGCACGCAATGCCGCAATTCAAATTGCGCACAACTGCGTAGCATTGTTGCGCGCAATACCGCAAGCGAAATTGCGCGCAAACGCGTAAATATAATTGCGCGCAAATAAACATTCAAGCAAAGGCGATATTGCGCAAAAGCGCGAAAGACAGACAAATATATAAGAAATAAGAATAATGGAAGTACAATCAACAATTCATCAACTGTCAGACGTAGTCTCAGTTACCAACTTCAAGGGCGGCGTAGGAAAGACCACCACGGTACAGACCCTTGCTGCATGCTTACACAAACTTCATCCTCAAAAGAGAGTGATCGTGATAGACCTTGACCCACAATGCAACCTCTCTTTTCTTCTCGGATGGAACGACCTAAGGAAGACCCTGCCCGAATATGCCCGCATGACCATATATGATGCCATGACGAAGGTGGCAAAAATCCCGGTGTACACTTCGCCGGAAGGCATCTATTATGTCCCCGGCTCGTCAGAGATGCAGAACATAGACGTTTCGCTCTTTGGCCAAAACATTCCACGCCTCGTGCTTGCAAAGTGCGTAATGCAAGGCTATTATAATTTTACAAACGGGGCCATCGATGAGAAGACCGCCACAGGCAATGTGTTCACCGACTTCGACTATATGCTCATCGACTGTCCTCCATCGCTCTCACAAAGCACGTGCAACGCCATGGCCATGGCAACGACGATGCTCGTTCCTATTCAGATGGAAGGTCTCAGCGTGACAGGTGTCGGAAGCATTCTTGAGCAGGCAAAACAAATAAAGAAAGAGCTCAACCCGAACCTTGCCAACATGCTTCTACTGCCTACAATGGTCAACAGCCAGCTTGTTATAACAAATGAGCTGCAAGACTTCCTGGAGAACAATTTCGACGACTCCCTCATCCCCACCCCAATCCATCGTTCTGTGAAAGTGGCGGAAGCACAAACACGAATGACCAACGTCATCGACTATGCTCCGTCATGCCGCGCGGCAGAAGATTACATGAAGGTGGCTAAGACGATTTTCGGAGAGGAATAATCGTTCATCCTTACAAGAATTGCCCCACTCCACAGTTTTACAAACATCAAGAAAACAAGAGAATGAAGATAACAAGAAACAAGAGCAGCTTGCAAGACCAATTGGCAAAAATGTTGCAAGCCGGCAAAGAAAATGTAGACAATTCCACTGATAATGAGAGCGTTGAGCAATTATCACAAGCTGCACCATTGCACGCAAACACGCAAGCCGTCACCAATTACCCTGAGCCGGAACTTGGTCAGGGAAATGACGAGACACCATCAGTGCAGCAGCAAGAGCCTCAACAGGTAGCCCCAGAGGATCTGCCGCAAGAAGAGGACATGACTGAGTTGGCAAAACCGAGAAGCTATCGACCAAGAACCGCACCCGCTCGCCCACGCCCAAGAAAGACAGAGGAGGCTCCACGCCTCAACGCTTCACAACGCCATGAGGTTCCAGACCGCAATGCCAAGTTCGCTGGCGAGCCAATAAAGAGCGTAGGATGCCGAATGCCACAATCGCTCTACGCCAGAATGCTTCAATACAAAGCCCTCAACGATACGCAACTCAACCGCATCACGCTCAACGACATCATCATTGAGGCCGTGGACAAGTATCTCAGCAAGATAAAGTGATTCATCCGCATACGAAATAGAAAAACAAAGGCAACAAGCCCCTCAAGTGAGCCGCAAGGCAACACACTTGAGGGGCTTGTTCATCTGTTTCAGCTCACCCGGATTTCAAAGATTTTAATGATGTCGGCTTCGCCGATTACGCGCATACCATAATGCCTTGCAGGGGCGGGTAGGTATTAATCACCGCGTAGCCGCTTGCGGCGTAGCAATCTTTAAAATCTTTGAGATCCGTGTGATGAAATATGTGCAAAAAAAATCAGCAAGACAGTTTACCAGCTCTTGCTTCTATTCCTTTATGAACTCGGCATCACTACCGTGTTTCTTGTCAATTCTCAGCAGAAGACATGGCACAGAAGTGTAGCTCTTCGGCTCACCCGTTTTCACGACCTTATACCTTACGGCTATCTTGCCGTCCTGCTTCTTTATCGACGAAACCTTGATGTCTGTGTCGATGTTGGTCTGAGGTTCGATAATGGCGATGACATTCTGCTTCTTGAAATCTATGCTTGTCGGCATTCCGCCCGGACCCATGGTAGCGGCAGCACCAAAGTAGCGTTCAAACTCCACGCCCGACTTGATGAGTCGCGGAGAAAAGTCGGTCACGTCGTTGCGCACGAAATAATGAGATGTTTCCTTGTAGTCGACAGCCGACTCCGCCGAATGGCATGATGACAATCCGATGGCGATGCTTGCGAGCAACGCGAAACTTAAAACTCTGATCTTCATAATATGTCTGTATGTTTATTTGCTTATCCGCCTATTAAATGTTCACCTTGCCATTACCTTGCATCAGACACGGTTAAAATTCATCAAAAGTCTTGTTTGTTGTCCAAAGATCTTTTCCCATTGGGCCAACTGCCTATCCTTGTATGCAAAAAAATCTATCAAAAAGTTGTCAAGTATCAAATAATATTCTTAATTTTGTGACTATGAACCACAACAAATCTTGTGGGGCATGTACTTTTTATGGAATTGGCGTTTATCTGACGCTTGTTCTTGACGTTCTGGAATCTGGTAAATTTCAACTGTAGTCAGGAACGGTGCAACGATAGATGTCCATGGGTGTGTATTCACCAACCTGCGGCGTACCTTATCTTATCATAAGGTATGCCAAGGGCATGATATACATACACGCGTGGGCTCTGTGTTGCTCGTTCAACTACAGTGGGCATTACCAGAGCCTCAGAGCGTGGGACGGGTAACGGATACAGCATCCCACGCTTTTTTCATACCCTTACTAATGGACACGTTGATTAATGTGGACAACCGGCAGGGCGGCTACCCTACCCCAAGTGCTCAATCGGCATTGCGCACCATCTCCAGCAAGACCACGGCTGGGGTGTCGGTAGAGAATGTCCTCAACGAACCTGCCTCGTGGCATGTCCTTCGTGTGTCCTACAACCGCGAACTCAAAGCCCACGAATGGCTCAAAGGCAAAGGCTTCGAGGTCTTCCTCCCGATGCATAGCGAGGCAAGGCTAGCAGACGGCAAGCGAAAGACAGTATCCAAGCCCCTGATACCCAACATCCTCTTTGTCCGAACCACGCCCGTGGCTCTTGACCTGATAATCCACGACCCGGGCAACACCTGCCTGAGCTATTATTACAACCACTTCGCCGTGAGACCCGACGGCAAGAACCCGCCACTCACCGTCCCCGACCGCCAGATGGACAACTTCATTCGCCTCTCCCAGGTTGACGACCCCAACATCCTCTTTGTCTCCCACCAAGAATGCCGCTTCAAGAGTGGCGACCAAGTGATCGTCACCTCCGGCCCATTCACTGGCATCACCGGCCGCATGGTACGTGCGAAACGCCAGCAGCGGGTAGCCATCGAAATAGCTGGCCTTGGTGTTGCTACCACGGCGTATGTACCGAGTGGGTGCATGAGGAAAACAACCTAAATATAAACACTTAATTTTTCAACATGGATATAAAAAACAAGTTCAAACAGACTGACAAATTGTATCATTTCACGTCATTTGATTCAGCATTGAAAATTATCAAGTCTAATTGCTTGAGATTCGGAAGACTGAACAACATGAATGACCTTCACGAAAACGACAAGTTGTGTTATGTTGACGACAAAAATCAAAACATAGACCATTTCCCATCAGAGGTACTTGACGCATTACATGACGAGATGTACAAATATAGACAGATAAGCTTCTCAATGGATAGGAAAGATGACAAAAAAGAAGGCTTTGACCTACACCAGATGTGGGGAAACTATGCCGACAAAGGCAAAGGTGTTTGCTTAGTATTTGATAAGGAAGAGCTTGAAAAGAATAACGACATACAATATATATATCGTGAAAAAGTTATTTATGACGAAACTCAAAAGTTAGACTCCTTTGCCGTTTCAAAGTCACAAACTCCAAGCAATGTTGCTGAAGAAGTTAGAAAACAATTAAAAGATATCTTCTTCCATAAAAGGAAAGAATGGGAGCATGAGCAAGAGTATAGATTCATTAGGAGATGCCCTAACAATGAAAGAGAAGAGTATTTCCACTTAGGTCATGCCTTGAAGTTCGTAATCTTATCAACATGCCTCAGAGAAATTGATGAGGTTCTTTATTTCCAAAATTTAGAAACAATCAAAAAACTAACAGAGAAAACAAAAGAACAAAGGAGCAAAGGAGAGGAAGGAGAAATTCCTATTCTCGTTTACGGAAATGGACTTTTGGATTATTCTCTTGACTCTTCTGACGGTTCAGAAACAATATGGAATTCAAAAGACGGATACAATCTCATTATTGGGAGAAATAGCCAATTAGACATTTAATGCCACAAACATTCAAAAATAAATATCAACGCATGAAAAGATTTTTATCATTTTTCACCCTCGTTGTAGTGGCTATGTGCTGCTACGCCGACCAAAAAATTTACTATGTGGATGGGTTCAAGTATATGGCAGACCCCGACACCAAAGAGGCAACGCTACTTTACAACGAAGACAAGTACAAAGGAGATGTCGTAATTCCCGCAAGTTTCACTGCTGATGACATCGAGTTCAAGGTGACTGCATTGGGAGACAATTGCTTCGATTCTTGTTGCGGTATTACAAGCATTGTCATACCTAAAGGAGTGAAAACGTTAGGGAAAAATTGCTTTCATCACTGCTGTAACATGAAAACAATAGAAATTCCTTCGACAGTAACGTCAATTGGAGAGGAATGCTTTCAAGCATGTTGGGTTATTTCGGAAATCAAAATTCCTTACGGAGTCACAATCCTAAGCCTAGCATGTTTTGGCAACTGCCATAAACTTACAAGTCTTTCTATTCCATCGTCTGTCGCATCCATAGAAGACATGTGCTTTCAATTTTGCGAAAGTCTTTCAAACATAACATTGCCTGCGTCAATTAAGAATATAGGATATACCTGTTTCTTTGATTGTACGTCTTTATCCAGCATAACTTGTCTTGCACAAATTCCACCAACAGTTAGCTCTGGAACTAAGGAAACTTCTTTCTCACATTTCAGCCCCTCCACTTGCATTCTCTACGTCCCTGACGTTGACGCTTACAAGGCTGCAACGGCATGGAAGGATTTCCCATACATATACAAGATTAAAGAAGGGGGTGACACGTCGGACAAACAGAAATGCGAGAAACCTATCATCAGCTTCGCCAGCGGCAAACTGCTGTTCAGCGATGCCACGAAGGGAGCTGAATATCACTACACCTTGAGCTGTGCTGACGTAAAGAACAACGAGGCGATAGACAACGGCATCGTTGACCTTGCGGCCTCATACGACATCGAGGTGTACGCCACCGCCGACGGATACAGTGCCTCAGACAACGCGACCGCCACGCTCTACTGGGTGAAGGACGACGGAAAAATCGGCACGGACATCAACACCGCCAAGACGCGCGGGCTTGTTGTATCATCAGACCAAGGTCTCGTGACTTGCAGCGGCCTCAACGATGGCGAGCAAGCCCTATTCTATAGCCCAGAAGGCAAACTGCTCGGTAGACAGACCGCGCAAGGCGGCTCGGCAGGTATAGCCACGCAAGAAAAGGTGATAATAGTCAAGGTTGGCGCAACGAGCATCAAGGCTCGCGTGAACCAATAGTTGTTGGCAAACTGAGTAGTTTTGCAAGTGGTGGAAAGCTATATAATAATCGAATTATGACAGACACCCTTTACATAATAGGGAATGGCTTTGACCTCCATCATGGATTACGGACATCATACGCTAACTTTCGTGACAACTACATCCACAAAAATGGAAGGCTATGGAATGTCATGAGTACCATCTATGGCAACCAACTAAACAGTGAACTATGGTGGAGTGATTTTGAAAAGATGTTAGCGGAAATAGATTATAATCATCTGGTTAAATCATATAATGGAGAAGCCATAGGTGCGCTAAAAGTGGAGAACCTATTAAAATACACGCTTCCTTCACTATTTAAGCGGTGGATAAATGATATAAATGTCATTGTAAAAAAATACGATTCGCTAAAAATAGACCAGGAAGCACATTTCTTTACCTTCAATTATACTCTTCTACTGGAGCAAACGTATCATGTAAAAGAAGAGAATGTATGGCATATACACAATTCCATTAAAAATAAAAACGATAGTATAATCGTAGGGCATGATTCAAATCAAAGCACCTTGTTTAAGCTACTTCAATCCTACAATAAGCATCATTTAGGAACGCATATAAGGCCAGACATTCAAGAACTTATTAATCAAGGAATTGCCAAAGGAGCAAAGAAAGTCAAAGATAGAATCGAATTAAATAAAGACAAGTTTTATAATTATAATAAGATCAAACACTTCATAGTGATGGGTTTTTCATTCAATGACATAGACATGCCATATATCAAGAGAATTATAGAAGTAAACCAAGACATTGCAAATGCTGATTGGGAGTTATATTGGCACTCAAATGGTAAAGATGAGGCCATGAAGCGCAAACTGATTGGATTGGGGGTGAACGCAAACAACATATCC
>CAVBBO010000057.1:0-73812 GCA_963593695.1 Escherichia coli
CAGAGCATTCAAACTCATTACCGAGATTCCAACCTATCACGTCCTTGTTCCATTGCTGGGCGGTAGGAAAGTTTTGGGCATCACAAAAAAGAGCCGTGAATATGCTTACAAATAGCAAGCAAACCTTCAAAAAGTTCCTTTTCATTCTTAAGTTTATTATTCTTAGTTTTTAGTTGTTGTTTATTGAGAGTGCGTCAAGCTAACTTTATTTAGTTCGTTTATGGTTTTCTTGCGAACTCGACCGCAAAAGTATAGAAAAGGACGACGAGGTAGGTTAGAATACAAACAAAAAAGGTTTCAAACCTAACATATCGTTAGGTTTGAAACCTTTTTTGTTTGTGCTTGTTGTTGATTATTAGATAGTTATGAATATTTACTTGGTGATACGCCAAAATGTTTCTTGAAGACCGTACTAAAATACTTCACATTCACAAAACCTGTTTTCACGGAAACATCCAAGACACTCTCTCCCTGCTTCAGATACTGAGCCGCCTGTTCCAAACGGATGAGGCGCATGAAGTCTTGCGGGGCCTTCCCTGTCAGGGTCTTCAACTTGCCGTAGAAGAGCGTGCGACTCATCGCCATCTCTCGGCATAAGCAGTCGATGTCGAAAAGGGTATCGCTCAGATTGTCGAGTACCAACCGAGTGGCTTTCTCCACGAAAGCTTGGTCTTGAGGATTCAGTTTCTGTGGAGCAAAAACCTGTGATTCCGATTTCTGCGAATCCGACACTTGTGAATCTGGCTCCAGTTTTTCCGCATTCATCGGTTCCTTGGAGGAGGCTGCCGCTTCTCTTCTGACAAGAGCTAAGCTCTGCGCCATATAGTATTGGCTCAGTCGGCGACGGTTCTTCAACATGCTGTCTATCTTGCTGGCAAGGATAGCCGAGTCGAAAGGCTTGGCAATGTAATCGTCGGCACCCAGTCCCAAACCTTCTATCATGAAGTCGCGACCCGCCTTTGCCGTCAAGAGGATGACAGGCAACCAACTGGTATCCCTGTTTTCCTTGATCTGGCGGCAAAGTTCATCTCCCTGCATACCCGGCATCATCACATCAGACACCACGATGTCACACTCACCGTTCTCCTCCAAATACTTCAGGGCAGTCTCGCCGCTCTCCACGTCCACCACATGATAACTATCGGCGAATGCCATACGGATATATTGACGGAGATCCTCGTTGTCATCCACAAAAAGGAGCGTGTCTTTCCTAGTGTCGGAATCATCGTCCTTGCTTTCCTTGACATTGGGGGAAGCAGATTCCTCAGTAGGAACACTCGACAAAGGCAATGCAACCACAAATGTGGTTCCCTTTCCTTCCTCGCTATCAAAAGTAAGTTTGCCTCCCAGCTTCTGCACAAGTTGCCTTGTGAGCATCAACCCCAGTCCGCTTCCCATCTCCTGTGAGTTGACGGCATTCGAAGCACGGTAGAAACTCTGGAAGATGTGCTTGATTTCCGACTTTGGAATGCCTATACCCGTATCACTCACTCGGATCTCCACTTGCTTGCCTGTCTTGTCCACAGAGACGGAGACGGTGACACTACCTCCATTCTCCGTATATTTGATGGCATTGGAGAGGAGGTTCTCGAATATCAAGTTCATCATTGAGATATCTGTTCTGAAAGAACATGGCTGGCAAGTAGCCAGACTGAGCTGGATATTCTTCTCGTCTGCCGACACCAAGAACTTGTCTACCTGCTGATGCAAGAAGACAGAAAGCTCCACTTGTTGCGAACGAACGATCTTTTTTGCATGGTCCACCTTCTGGAAGTCGAGCAATTCGCTTACCATCTTCAGCAGCTTGTCACCATTGCGCTGCGCCATATCCAAGAAGTTGCGGTTTTTCTCCCCAAGACTCTGGTCTTTTGCCAAATCGGCGAGCGGAGCAAGGACAAGGCTCAACGGAGTACGGATGTTGTGGGCGGTATTCACGAAGAACTTTATTTTCTCATCGTAGTACTTGCGGTGCAGACGCTCCCTGTAGTAGTCCCACCCGAAATAGGCGATGGCACACAGGATATAGAGATAGACAGTCCATGCCCACCAAGAGTTCCACCATGGTTGTGCGATATGGATGCGCAAGGAAGATTCGCCTAGCACTCGCCCGTTGCTTCTTCCGATAGCCTTGACATGCAAGGTGTAACTGCCAGGCGGCAAGTTGGCAAAACGAGCCTGCTGGTAGGCAGAAGGCGCGCTCCACCGATGGTCGTAGCCCTCCAGGTAGTACTGATACTGGATGTCGTGCTGATACTGGTAGTTGATGCTCTCGAAATGCACGACGAGGGTGTTCTCGCCATGGGAGAAGCTCATCTTGCCTGCCTGCAACATGTCGAAGAGCCGGGCATTCCATTCTTCCTGTTGGGCTGCCTCATCGAAAGTCTTCGTCTCCACCTCAACGCCCGTGATATGCAGAGGAGCGGAATAATTCAATCCTCTGGCAAACTTAGATGCCAGAACCACCGCTCCGTCGCTGCTCCCGAATATCATCCGTCCGTCATGCGTTCGGGCCGCCGCCATACGCTTGTACTCTCGCTCCAACCCCTTGAAGAAATTGAGGTTGGTCACCTTGCCGTGGTCGATGAAGGCCAATCCCTTGTCGGTACTCATCCAGACTTTCCCGCCCGGAGTCTTCATCAAGGCATTGACGGTATTGGACGGCAAGGATTGCTCCGTGGTATAGTTCTTGAGTTGATGCTTCCGCCAGTCGTAGATGTACAAGCCTCCCCCATCGGTGGCTATCCAGATGTGCCGGGCATCCTGAAAGACCATCGCATTGACAAAGAAATTATAATCGCTGGCAGGAAATTCCGCAGGATAGAAGAATCGGCTCACACGATGGCTCTGCTTGTCGATGCGATAACAGCCATGGGTGGTACCCACCGCAATGCTCTTTTTGTCGGGAGACTCTATGATGCTTTGCACCTCATTGATAGGCAAAAAGACGACTGAATGTCCAGTGCTTCCATGCTTTTCCGACGAAGACGGGAAATGTGCCAAGTCACCATCCAAACAACCTATCCATAGTCCACCTTCACTATCCTTGAAGATGTCGTACACGTAGTCGGTCTTCAGCATGCCGTTAGACACGGCATAAACCTGCTCGCAGCTCCCGTCGGCATGAATCTGATAAACTCCATCGCCATAGGTGCCCACCAAGACCTTTCCATCGGCAGTTTGGCACAAGGCAAGTGCCACCTTATTATATAAGGTATGTCGCCACAGGCCGGACTGTTCGTCATATATGCTTACCCCCTTGTCGGTGGCATACCATATCTTGCTGTTCCGCCCCCGAGCATCCACACTTTGCATGATGTCGTTCACGCCATTATTGACGAGCGACTGACTGTTGAGATGTTCATGGCGCACAAACTCCAGAGTGTGCTCCATCTGAATGGCTAGGTCGACCCCTCCCGTATAAGACCCCATCCAAAGGTCGCCCAAACGATCCTTGCAAAGGGCATAGACACCATTGCCCTGCAATACATTCTCCGGTCGACCTTCTGTATTCAAGAGCAAGCTCGTCTTACCTGTCTTCTTGTCGTAGGCATAAACACCGGCGCCATCCACCGCCATCAAGATGGTTGTAGCATCGTAAGGGATGACGGAACGAACCGGGATGAGCGGAATCTCCGCCAAAGAGGCATACTTCGGCATGGCAGGCAAGGGTTTCCACGACCTATCATCGAGCAAGAGGATACCTCGATGGAATGTTCCCAACCATATCTGATGGGCCTTCGCATCATGATACGACGAGAGCACGGGATTTCCCCTCCATACCAACCGGGACTTGCCTGCATGAGGCGAATAGACGAAGACACCGGAAGGAGAACCTATCAGCAACTGCCTGCCGATGAACCGGAGATGATTGACATAAGTATTCCTGAAGATGTATTTCCCCTTGCCATTTCCGCCAAGCATATATACGCCCCTGTCCAACGCCATCCAGAGACCTCCCCTGCCATCGACCAAGAGTTCGTTGAGCACAATACTTCCCCCCAGCACATTCGTCAGGTTGACCTGGAGTTGGAAAGTGTCTTTCACCTTATCATATATATAGACCTTTCCCTTGTTGTCGTAGGCATAGATGTTTTGCCTGCTGTCCTTCACCAGTTTGATGTTTCGTCCGCAAGCATCGCTAAACTGCATCTCTGTAGCCAAGACATAGTTTTTCACCTGTTGGCCATTGTATCTGTCAACGCCACGCTTGGTGCTAAACCACATGACCCCGTCGTCTGCCTCAACTATCGAATAGACTCGGGCGCTGGAGAGTCCATTGTCCGTATTGACATTCGAGAGCATCAGCATATTTCGGGTCAGCGGCTCCTCGGCACGAAGCTGCAAGCACAGCACTATGCCTAAAAGCCATAAGAAGGCCTTCTGCATTTTTTTGTTAACATGTTACTTTGACTTGGATGCAAAGTTAACGAAAAACAAGTGAGTTCACAAACTTGTGGTCCACAAGTTTGTGAACTCACTTGTTTTCATAGTCATTGCTGATTGATGCTGCGCCTTGCTTTTGTTTTGTTGAAAACTGCACCAACTCGCAAAGTTTGCGATAAAACGGCATTATTTCCGTGAAATATTTGTGACTACGCGAGGAAAAGCGTATTTTTGTCAACAAAACTGAACATCATTAATCTAAATCATTGCTTATGAAACTTTTGAATGTCTGTCAGCTGCGTATCATCCTCGCCACGCTCCTTGTTCTTGGGGTGGCTTCGTGTCAACGCTTGGCAACCGAGGACCCGGAACAACCAACCGTGGGAAAGTCGGTGGTCAAGTTCAAGATAAGCCAGTTTGAGACCGTGCCCTTCTCCACGGCGCAATCGCGCTCGCAGTCTGTTTCAGACTTGTGCAAGCAGATAGACCTAGCGGTGTTTCAAGGGGGAACCCGCATGCTGAAGGCAACTCAAAAAGCTGGCGATAATGATTTCGGCACGTTGGCTGTGAGCCTTGATCCGGGGTCTTACAAGGTCGTGATACTCGCCCACAACCAGGACAAGGCTCCCACGACGACCAATGCCGACAAGATAACGTTCAGCGGCGACCTGTCTGACACGTTCCTGTGGAGCAACGACATCACGGTCAACGAGGGCAACGGGCTCGACGTAGACGTCAGCATGCATCGTGTCGTGGCAATGGTAAGGTTCGTCACCACCGACAAGGTGCCAGACGGTGTCTCAACCTTGCAATTCTATTACACTGGCGGTAGCTCAACCCTTGACGGGTTGACGGGCAATGGTTGCGTCAATTCCCGCCAAACGGTCAAATACTCTATTTCAGACGACATGAAAGGCAAAACCGCCAAGTTTGAGATCTTCACCTTCCCCAAGAGCGACAGCAAAGAGCTGAAAATAGAGGTGACGGGACTTGGGCCTACTGGCAACACGGTTTGCAGCCGCACGTTCGAAAACGTGCCCGTCGCCCGCAACCAGATAACCCAATTCACTGGCGCACTTTTCAGCGATGATACCGTGACAGGCGACACGTCTTCCAAGTTTAAGCTGACCACCGACGACGAGTGGTTGACCGTGGAGAAGAGTTTTTAGCGGTGTGCGTAAATCGCAAGAAAGCTCGATACCTTTCATTGGGAGAAAATGAAGAAGAAATAAAAAGGAGACTATGAACATTGAGGAACTTGAAAGGCTTATAGCCAACGACGAGAACGTACATCTGGAGTTGAAGAAGACTACAGGTGAGTTGAAGGATGGGATGCACACGGCTTGTGCATTCCTCAATGGTGCTGGCGGTTGGCTCGTGTTTGGCGTTGCCCCGAAGTCTCTCAAGATTCTCGGACAGGAAGTGACTGACAACACGCAAAGGGAAATAGCCCAAGCGTTGAGCGGTCTAGAACCTGCAGTTTCGGTTGACATCCAATACATTGATGTGCCAGACAGGCCGGGCAGTCAAATCATAGCCATGTATTTCGAAGCGTTTGTTTGGGGAACAGCTCCTTATACCTATCATGGCAGTCCTTATTACAAGGTGGAGAGCACCACGAAGTTGATGCCACGCACTATGTTTGAGGAACGGTTGCGTGCCAACAAGCCCAACTATTACGCTTGGGAGCGACAAACGGCAGACGGCATCACCATTGACGATATGAACGAGAAACTCATCAGAGGAGCTTTGCGCCTTGGTGTGGAAAAAAACCGTATGCCAGCCACGGCCTTGACAGAACCGCTGTCGGACGTGCTCGGCAAACTTGAACTGCTGAATGATGGCGCTCCCAACAATGCCGCTGCAGCCTTGTTCTCCACTAAGCTAAGGGGCTATACACAGATGCAGTTGCGCTTGGCTCGTTTCCGTGGCATCAACAAGATAGAGTTTATTGACAATCAGAGAGTGGAAGGCAACTTCTTCCAACTGCTTGATGCCGGAATGGCTTTTTTCCTGAAGCACTTGAACATGAGCGGTAAGATTGTCGGTTTTCGTCGTGAGGAAAACATGGAAGTTCCAGCCGAAGCATTGAGAGAAGCCCTTACTAACAGCCTTTGCCATAGACAATTCGAAAAATATAACCTTACGCCGAGCATTGCCATATACGATGACCGCATAGAGATTGAGAATCCCGGTGTGCTGCCACCGCAACTCAGTACGGAGACCATCAAGCAATCGCACAGTTCTTATCCGTACAACCCACTAATGGCAGAGGTGCTTTACCGTACCACGTTTCTGGAAAGTTGGGGCTCTGGCGCATCCCGTATCATGGAGGCGTGCAAGGAGCAGAATGTGCCAGAACCGACATGGAGCATCAATGGCGGATTCGTTTGCGTGACATTTGTGCGTCCCATAACGGACCCGATGAAGACACCTGTCGGGCTGCAACTGGGGCTAAGCTCTGAACAAGTTGGACATAAGTTGGACCCAAGTTGGCCCCAAGTTGGACCCAAGCACCCCACAAGTACCCCACAAGTTCCCCCTAAGTACCCTACAAGTACCCCACAAGTATTGCAACTAATAGAGGTTATGGACGAAAATTATATGTCTGCATCTAATATTATGCAAAAAATGGAATTGGCTGATAGAAAGAATTTCAACCTGCTATATCTTATGCCAGCTCTTGCTGATAGCATAATAGAGCGTAAATATCCAAACACTCCCAATCATCCTCGCCAGCAATACAAGTTGACAGAACAGGCAATAGAGTGGAAACGTAAACAAAAGTAGTCAACAAAGAAATCCATAACCAGATGTTTTTAGCGGTGTGCGTAATCGTTTGCATGATTTATGTCAATATTTTTGCTTACTTTTCTTTTTGTTGCATTGGAAAAAGACTAAATTTGCACTGCGACAATCAAAAAAAGAATTCCTGAAAACTGCGATTAAATGGCACATTCTACCATAACAATGAGAGACATAGCCGAGGCCATAGGTGTTTCCGTGGCAACGGTGTCGAGGGCGTTGAAAGACAGTCCGCGGATAAGCGCTGAGCAGCGCGAGCGCATCAAGTCTTACGCCAAGGAGCATGACTATTGCCCCAACGTGCTTGCCGAGTGCTTGCGCACCAATGTCACGAGGACATCAAAGGCCATTGGCGTTATTGTGCCGCAGTTTGAACATTTCTATTTCTCGTCGGTCTTGAGCGGCATCAACCAGGAGGCCATGTCGCATGGTTATACCTTGATGGTGAGCGAGAGCCTTGACGAGTATGAGGCGGAAACCTTGATCTGTAAGCGTTTTCTGGAGAATCGCGTATGTGGGGTCATCGTCTCCGAGGCCAAGAACACGGTGCGCTACGAGCATTTCAAACGTATCATGGACAGCCACATGCCTCTCGTGTTCTACGACCGCATTTGCACGGGCATCAATTGCGACCGTGTAGTCGTCGACGATTATCAAGGCGCCTTCAATGCCGTCAACTATATGATAGAGCGTGGTTGTCGTCGTGTCGCCTTCTATGGGTCGCCGATGACCATGGAGATAAGCAAGAACCGCTATAATGGTTATCGAGATGCGTTGTTGCGCAACGGATTGAAGCCGGAAGAGAGATATTTCCGCATTTGTGACAACCGCTCCGACGCTGAGGCCATAACGCCCGAACTCCTGTCGCAAGATGAGATTCCTGATGCCTTCTTCGCCGTCAACGACGACACCGCCATAGGCATACTCTACACCGCCAAGCGCATGGGCTTCAGGGTGCCGGAGGACATCAGCATCTGCGGATTCACCAATGGTCAACGTGCTATATCCAGTGACCCGATGCTCACCACGGTAGAGCAACGAGGTGTCAGGGTAGGCGAGGAGGCAGCCAACATCCTCATAAGCAAGGTGGAAGGCGAGTTGCCAATGGAAAAGATAGAGAAGAGAATCGTGAGGACGCGTCTTGTAATAAGAGGTACCACACGCTGACGATTTATGTGAAATCATGGATAATTATTAAATACGATGAGTAGTGAATTGAATAAAGAGACCCCACGAATGTTGAAAGAGAAGCCAGACATGTCGTTTGGAGGGTTATGGAACCTCAGCTTTGGCTTCTTTGGCGTGCAGATTGCCTACGCCCTTCAGAGTGCCAACATCTCGCGCATCTTCGCGACACTTGGCGCTGATCCGCACAATCTCAGCTATTTCTGGATATTGCCGCCGTTGATGGGCATTCTCGTGCAACCCATCGTCGGCACTTGTTCCGACAAGACGTGGTGCCGCTTCGGTCGCCGCATTCCCTACCTCTTCGTTGGTGCGGCCATAGCGGTTCTCGTGATGTGCCTGTTGCCCAACTCCGGCTCTCTCGGCATGACCGTCAGCACGGCTATGGTCTTTGGCCTTATAGCCCTGATGTTTCTCGACACCAGCATCAACATGGCAATGCAACCATTCAAGATGCTCGTTGGTGACATGGTAAACGAGAAGCAGAAAGGCTTGGCTTATTCCATTCAGAGTTTCCTGTGCAACGCAGGTTCATTGGTGGGCTATGTCTTCCCGTTCGTCTTCGCAGCCTTGGGCATTGCCAACACCGCCGCCAAGGGAACCATACCCGATTCGGTAATATACAGTTTCTATGTGGGTGCCGCCATTCTTATCCTTTGCGTCGTTTACACCGTGATGAAGGTCAAAGAGTGGAACCCAAAGGAATACGACGAGTATAACGGCTCATTGAAGTCGGTCGAGGAAAAAGAGGAAGGCTCAAGCAACTGGTTCGTGCTGTTGCGCAACGCTCCTTCAACATTCTGGAAGGTGGGTCTCGTGCAGTTCTTCTGCTGGTTCTCGTTCATGTATATGTGGACTTATACCAACGGCACCGTTGCCGCCAACTGTTGGGGCACCACCGACGTGTCGAGCGAGGGTTATCAAGCCGCCGGCAACTGGGTGGGAATACTTTTCGCCGTGCAAGCCATAGGCTCCGTAGTCTGGGCCGTAGTGTTGCCGAAGTTCAAGAACCGCAAGCTGGCCTATTCGCTCAGTCTTGTCCTTGGAGGCATAGGTTTCGTGTCATGCGCTTTCATCCACGACCAATATGTTCTCTTTGTGCCTTTCTTGCTCATTGGTTGCGCTTGGGCTGCCATGCTCGCCATGCCATTCACCTTTGTCACCAACGCCCTTCAAGGCTATGGCCACATGGGTGCCTACTTAGGCTTGTTCAACGGCACCATTTGCATTCCGCAGATTGTGGCTGCAGCCATTGGAGGCGTCATATTGGCGCTTGTGGGCTCTGCGCAGAGCAGCATGATGGTTGTGGCGGGCGTGAGCATCTTGCTTGGCTCCGTGGCTGTCTTCGCCATCAAAGAAAAATAGCTGCATTGCCGTCTGCCTTTCTCGCAGACGGCAATGCTGCCAATCAAACAGACAAAAAACAACATAAGCGATAATGAAAAGACTGTTTTTAACTTTTTCATTCATTCTTACCATGACCATGATGAACGCAGCCACAGCCTTGCGTGTTGATCCCGTCAATTGGTTTGCGGGCATGAAAGACCCTTCGCTCCAGATAATGTTCTACGGCAAGGGTGTACGCGACGTGCGCAACGTCACTACCGACTATCCCGGGGCAAAGGTCGACTCCGTGGTACGCCTCGACTCTCCCAACTACCTTTTCGTTTATCTCAACCTCAAGGACTCCAAGGCTGGCGAGATGACGTTGAGGCTCGACGGGAAGAAAATAAAATATGAGCTCAAGGAGCGTCAAAAGGCAGGCGAGGCTCGTCAGGGATTCACCAATGCCGACGTGCTCTATTTGCTCATGCCCGACCGTTTCGCCAACGGCAATCCGAAAAACGACGTGGTGAAAGGCATGCGCGACCAACTGTGCGACCGCACGCAGCCGTCGCTCCGACATGGCGGCGACCTTGAGGGCATACGCCAGCATCTCGACTATTTCAAGCAGCTTGGAGTCACGGCTCTGTGGTTCACTCCCATTCTTGAGAACGACTGGCCCAACGAGGGTGCGAACTCGTCGTACCATGGTTATGCCACCACCGACTACTACAAGGTGGACTCGCGCTTTGGCTCAAACGATGAGTATTGCAGCCTGATACGTGAATGCCACGAGCAAGGGCTGAAAGTGGTGATGGACATGATTTTCAACCATTGCTCCGACTATCATATCTGGAACCGCGACATGCCATCGAAAGATTGGTTCAACAACCCCAACTACGGTCTTCAGACCAGCTACAAGCTCACGCCTGTGCTCGACCCTTACGCCTCAAAGGTCGATATGGCTGAGACCACCGACGGATGGTTTGTCAAGTCGATGCCGGATCTCAACCAGCGCAACCCACACGTGATAAAGTATCTCATACAAAACAGTGAGTGGTGGATAGAGACAGCCGACATCGACGGCATACGCATGGACACTTATCCTTATGCCGACCGCGAGGCCATGGCGCAATGGATGAAGACAATAGATACCGAATATCCCAACTTCAACACAGTGGGAGAGACGTGGGTGACTGAGCCGCAATATACGGCTTCTTGGCAAAAGGACTCAAAGCTATCCAAGGTAAACAGCTATCTCAAAACGGTGATGGACTTCGCTTTCTTCGACAGGCTCAACCTTGCAAAGCGTGAGGAGACGGACGCTTGGTGGAACGGTTTCAACCGCATCTACAACTCGCTCTGCTACGATTATCTCTATCCCAACCCATCTTCTGTGTTGGCTTTCATAGAGAATCACGACACCGACCGCTTCCTTGGCAACACCAAAGACTCTACCATGCTCAAGCAAGCCTTGGCATTGCTGCTCACCATCAACCGCATTCCGCAACTCTATTACGGCACCGAGGTGCTGATGAACGGCACCAAGGAAGTAACTGACGGTAATGTGCGCAAGGATTTCCCTGGCGGATTCTCGGGCGACCAGCACAATTGCTTCACCGCTGAGGGGCGCACCAAGGCGGAAAACGAGATGTTCAATTGGTTGAGCAACCTGTTGCATTGGCGTCAGGGCAACGAGGTCATAAGCAAGGGCTCGCAGACCCAGTTCATACCTTATAATGGCGTTTATGTCATAGCACGCCAGCATGGTGGCAAGACGGTGATGACCATTCTCAATGGCAAGCACTCAGCCAACGTGCTCGACGTGGCTCGCTATGCCGAGGTCATCAAGGACAACAAGACCGCCAAGGATGTCATAACAGGCAAGGCGGTAGACATTTCCAAGAACGTGCCATTGACACAGCGCGAGGCACTCGTCATAGAGTTTTAGAAAAGATGCTACTCTCGGTCATCATACCTGTCTATAATGTTGTCGGCACGCTTCGGAGGTGTGTCGACAGCGTTGTGGCGCAAGATGTTGACGAGATGGAGATTGTCATCGTTGACGATGGCTCTACGGATGGATCCGCGGTGATTTGTGATGAATACAAGTCGCCGCGGATCCTTGTTGTTCATCAGCCAAACCGTGGCCTCTCCGAGGCGCGCAACGCAGGCATCAGGCTGGCGCGAGGAGAGTTTATTACGTTTGTGGATTCCGACGACCATCTTGAGCCTTGCACTTATCCGGCGTTGCTCCACAAGATGAAGGATGGCGATGCCGACATCATTGAATATTCTCTTGTGCGTGATGGTGGACGTGGGCTTGCCTCGCGCGTTGTTTTTCCCGACCATACATACACCTGCATGGTGGATTATTGGCTTCAAGGTCAAGCCTATGCCCACACCTACGCTTGTAATAAGATATACAAGCGTCAATTGTTCAACCATGTTTCTTTCCCCAGCGGTAAGAAGTTTGAGGACGTGCCCACGTTGTGGCAGCTCTTGAAACATGTGCGAAAGGTCACGACTACTTCATTGGGGCTTTACCATTACACCATCAACCCCTTGGGCATTTCTTGCCAGGCTGGCGGAGCAGAATACCGCGATCTGCTCGACGCGCATCTCGCAATCTTGTCGAGCAAGAGATTGAATGTCCATCCTGGCTTCAAGGAGTATTACCGCCACGTGCTCGACATCCAGTTGCAGACCTACATCTACACTGGCGACGTGGCAGACGTAAAACTGCCCACGATGCGCTTCGTGGGTAGTTTGAAACTGTTGTTGCTTAATGTTTTTGGCATGCGTGGCCTTTGCCGCCTTGTAAGGGCGATAAAGACTTATTTATAGCGCATCCATTTTATTATCTCCTTTATGCTTGGCTTTTTGCCATACATGAGTATGCCGACACGATAGATCTTTCCGCTGACCCATATCATGAGCAATGCCGAGGCGTAGAGCAAGACGACGCTCAGAACCTCTTGCCACAGTGGCACGCCAAATGGCAGGCGAATCATCATCACGATTGGCGACGTGAGCGGAAAGAGCGATGTCCAGAATGCCAAGGGACCATTGGTGTTGCCCATGCTGTACATGGCGGCGTAGAGGCCAAAGAGGGTAATCATCGTTATGGGTACAACAAACTGGTTGGCGTCTTCTTGCTCATTGATGCAAGCTCCCGTGGCGGTAAATAGGCTGGCATAGAGCAGGTAGCCGCCAATGAACATGATGATGAACATCAAGCTTATCTCCACATACGGCAGGTTCACAATGGCCGCGAGTATATCATGCGTTTCTTGGCTCAGGGCAACCGTCGGCGGGGCCATGGGCTGGCCAGCCGCCATCGACGGGTCTTGCCCAATGCCGAAGACCACCGATGCCACGGTCATTATGACAGACAGCATCACGCCCCACAGCGCCATTTGCGTTATGCCGACAAGCATCACGCCGATGATCTTGCCCATCATCAGTTGGAAAGGCTTGACACTGCTCACCAAGAGTTCCACTATGCGGTTGGTCTTCTCTTCTATCACGCTCTGCATGATCATGCTGCCGTAGGATAAGACGAAGATATAGATGAGAAGCATGAATATGCCTCCCACGATAATTGCCACATAGGTGCTGGAGGCTTGTTCGTCACCTTCCTCGCTCCATCTCACGGTGTTCATCTTCACGTCGCGTTGTACGTCGTCTATTATCTTGTCGAGGCTGGCTATACCCAAGGCCTGGAGCTTTTGTTTCTGTACCGTCTCGTTGAGTTTCGACTGAACGTAGTCGAGCAGGTTTACCGGAATCTCCTTATGGCTGTATAACGTGACCTTGCCCTTGTTTTTCACGAGGTCGCCGGATATCGCCACTACAGCGTCGTAGGGCGACTCTTCCGAGCGCATCTCCTCGGTTATGGCAGGCTGGGCGGTGAAGGCAAACGACTTCGACTCTCGCAACGCCGCTGCGTACACGCCAGTGGGGTCTATCACTGCCACGCTTTGCGGCTTGTCGTTTTCAATCATCGACAAGCACAGCGGCACGATGACGAGTGCCGCCATGATGAAGGGCATGGCAATAGTGAGGATGATAAAGCTTTTGGTTCTCACGCGCTTTAGAAATTCGCGCTGGATGATGATCAGTATCTTGTTCATTGCTTGCTTTCTGTCTGCTCTTCGTTTAGCTTTGTTTCCTTGCCTATCACTTTAAGGAAGATGTCGTT
This sequence comes from Escherichia coli, assembly GCA_963593695.1. Classification (GTDB taxonomy): domain Bacteria; phylum Bacteroidota; class Bacteroidia; order Bacteroidales; family Bacteroidaceae; genus Prevotella. The sequence goes on from CAVBBO010000057.1 coordinate 13,901, forward strand.
CATCGATGGCACGTGTTCTGCGAAATGCCTCACCTCGACCATCTCGCTGAGCGTGCGCACAAGCTCGTTGCCGCCTACTCCCTCGTTGGCCTGAAGCAGGTATCGCTCTGTGCCGCGCGAGTTGTCGTGCTCCGTTATCTTGTACGGCAGGTCGTCGCGGTCGGGTAGGGGCGCGCTGGTCTTCAATTCGTATAGTCCAGTGCGGAAACTGTCTTTTATGCTTCTCATCTCGCCTTGCATCATCACCTCTGAGTGGTTTATCAAGGCTATGTCGTCGCAAATCTCCTCCACGCTTGCCATGTTGTGTGTAGAGAAGATGATGGTGTGGCCCTTGTCCCTGAGTTTGAGAATCTCCTGCTTGAGCTGCTCGGCGTTTACGGGGTCGAAGCCGGAGAAAGGCTCGTCGAAGATAAGAAGCTCGGGCTCATGGAGCACGGTTGTGATGAATTGTATTTTCTGCGCCATGCCTTTCGACAGTTCTTCGAGCTTGCGGTTCCACCAAGGCATGATGCCAAACTTGTCGAACCATATGCTCAGTCGCCTCTCCGCTTCTTGCTTGCTCAAGCCTTTCAGACGGGCGAGATATACGGCTTGCTCGCCAACCTTCATCTTGCGGTAGAGACCTCGCTCCTCGGGCAGATAGCCTATCTTGTAAACATCGTCGGGCTCCATGTGGCGACCGTCAAACAATATCTCACCGCTGTCGGGGGCGGTGATGCGGTTGAGAATCCTTATCAGCGTTGTCTTTCCGGCACCGTTTGGGCCAAGCAGTCCGAATATCCTGCCACGGCTCACCGATAATGACACGTCGTTGAGCGCCACGTGGCTGCCAAACCTTTTCGTGACATTCCTTACTTCTACTAAGTTGTCCATGTTGATTTAGTGTGTGGTGCAAAGGTAGCAATTATTTTGCAAAAACAGGTCAGAGCAAAAAAATCCCCGCATGCCAAGCATGGGCATGCGGGGATTTCAGTATTGCTTATGTTATGCTGGATGATCGTGATTACAGGTCATAGTCGATGTCGCCATCTTGCGGAAGGTGAATCACGGTAAGGGTCTGATAGGTGTCGAAGTTTTCGTCGCTCCATCCGCTGATGCCAGTCATCTCCATCTTGTCGATGGAAACCCAGGCATCACCTGCACCGCCGAAACCGTAGTTCACGTGCACCATGCCATTCTTCTTGTAGCCGTCGATTACGAAGGCGTGAGAGAAGTAGTTGTCGTAGCCGTTGAGGTATGAGGTGCCACCGTAGAGCACGGGGTGGCCTGCGCTCAGTTCCTTGAAAATGATAGCCTTCCACTTGGTCTCGTCCTTGTCCGTGGGGTAGTCGCGGTAGCCGTAATATTTCACCTTGTAGCCGAAGGCAGTTGGGATGCCCGATTCCACGTTCTCAGCGTAGCATGTGCTGGAGGCACCATAGGTCATGCTGATGGCGGTGCCCACCTTGCTCATGAGAGTGGCGACGGCTGTGGCCTGTGCATCGGTAAAGTTCCCGTTTTCGTAGGTGTCGATCATGTTGCCCCAGTCGATGGTTGTGCCGTCGGAGTAGGTAGAGGGATACTTATAATAGTTCATGATCTGCGCCATAGCTGTGGCCATGCATCCGGTGGCTGCGTGCGAGCCGTCGGTCAGCGTGGGGCACAAGTTGCTGTAGGGGTACCACTGGCTCCAGGTCGTGGTCATGAGCGGGTCAACCGACTCCTTGCATCCGGCAGGAATCTCATCCACCTGCTCATCGCCTTCGCCATCCCAGTCGAACTGTTCGTAACCCCAGCCAAGGTTGGTGCCGCTGGCGGTGTAGAGATAAGTCATCCACCACATGCTGCCGCCCGTCTCGTCGCCCTTGAACTCGGAGTAGCTAGATGAGCCGTAGGCCGAAGTGTAGATGTTGGCATAGTAGTCGCTGGCCACATAGAAGTTGTAGTAGCTGTAGTTGTCTGGCTCAACGCTTGTGATGGTGAATGTGGCGTCGCTGTTCTTCTTGAACGCGAAGCTGTAGCCGTCTTCGCCGTAGGGCGACAGCAATTCGTAGGTGCCGTCGGAGTAGCACACCAGAGTGGCCTTGAACGACTTGCTAAGTACGGCACTGGTGAGTGTGCCTGTGCGGCGCCACTTCTCGCCCTTGGTGCGCTGGAACTCAAAGGTCACGGGTTCGGAGTTGCTGTAGTTCTCGTCGGAGCTTATGGCCACGAGCGTGGCTTTGTAGGTGCCCAGGTCGAGAGCCGCGCTGAAGCTGTTTGTGCTCACGGTGCCTTCGGCAACTATGCTGTCTGTTTCGTTGTATACCGTGTACATGTAGGCGGTGGCGTGTTCCACCTCCGGCCATGTAATGGTGACCATGTCGACACCCGAGCCTGCGTCAATGCTCTTGATGGTAGCCAGCGGGATGTAGTCGTTTGTAGTGGCCTTGAGTTCAACGGTTGGCGAGGTGGTCTTGTCGCCGCCGTAGGGGCCGTATGCCCACACCTTGAGAGTGTATTCGGTGTTGGCGGTGAGTCCGGTGGCCACCATCGACGTGGTGGTGGTCACGCCACCTGTGACGTGAGTGCCGTTGGCGTCTACTAGTTCGTAGGCATACTGCGATGCGCCTTCCACCTTGGTCCAGCTGAAGGCCAGCGTGCTAACGCTCTTGTCGCCGGCATTGACTGATGGCGAAGCCAACTGTGTGGTGGTTAAGTTGTCGTTGTCCTTGCACGAGGTAGCCGCTACGGCCACAAGCACTGCCACGAGTAGCAAGGCGGCCTTATGTATTGATGATATGAATTTCATATTCTTGTGTTTTTCTTTTTATTTGAAAAAGTCGTGAATTTGAAAATAAAGACGAGAGGTGTCAGTTTTTTGTCTTTTCGTATTTCTCCCTCACGTCGGCGGGCATGTCGCCGATGTCGAAGTATATATACATATAGGCCCAGCCAGAGGAATTGTCGGTATAGTAGATGTAAGACGTCGACCATCCTGCCGACTCGGTGGTGGATCCGTTCATGTCTATGCCGCAGTAGCTCTCGCCGTTCTCTTTCAAGAGGAAGTCTATGTAGCTCACTCCGCCGTGCTCATGCCCCTCTATGTTCCATGAGACATATTCGCCATTGTCGTCAAGCAGCCACCAGTAGTTGTAGTCGTAGTCGGCATCATAATCCATGTAGTAGTTGCTTAGTGGTACGATGACACCCTTCCAAGTGCTTATGTTGTTCGGGTTGAAGTTGTCGGCTGAGTAGGTGCCGTCTTCGCCTGCGGGAATGATCTTGAACTTGAGGTTGACGCCAGAACCGAGGAAGTTCTCGATGTAGAACTGGTTCACTCCCTCCAAGTGGTATATGTCCGAGTAGGTTGTGGGCAACTCGTTGTTTGAGAACAGGAAGCAAGCTCCCTGTATTACCTTCTCCCACTGTGAGACCATCACCTTGTAGTTGAACTTGTATGAGCCCTCATCCTCTTTCAGATAGGGGTTGGCATACGATTCGTCCAAGTGCACGGAGTATTTGTATTCCTTGTACATCTTCAGGTTGTTCAGACCCACCACCATGTCTGCCACGCTGTCGCCGTCGGCAAAAGTGACCGAGGCTGGGAATTGGAACACCGAGTCGGCGTAGTCGACGATTACAGGAACGGTAACCTGTCCGCTGGCGTTGTGACGACACACCTTCACCGTGTCGGTTGGCTTTTCTGCATATTCTTGTGGCGAGATTATCACGTCTGACGTGTTGGATGCGGGGAAGTAGGCCCTTATCACTCCTTCTGCCACCTGCGGGGCGCGCTCGTAGGCATCTTCTTCGCTGCATGATCCCAGCACCAGGGCGACCGATGCAAGGAGCAGTGCGCATATATAATGATATGTTGCTTTCATTGTTATATCTGTTTAATATAAATAATGTGAGTGGATATAAACTTAACGCTTAGATTATTGGACTGTGATAGCTCCCGAGCAGTTGGGGCCTATGATCACTGCGGGGTTCATGTCCTTCTCGGTCTCAGGTATCATGTAGTTCATCCACGGAGCCACGCAGTTGTTGTATGAGTTGAGCTGCATGTTCGAAGCGTAGTTGGTTCCGGCATAGCTGCGGTGCACTGGCAGGTTGAGTCGCTTGTAGTCGAAGAACACCAGTCCCTCACCCCAAAGCTCTATGCGGCGCTGCACCATGAGGTCAGTGATAAACGAGTCCATGTCCGATGAAGAGCACTTATACGACCTGTCGGTGTAGCGGTAGGTGTTCACCCATGTTTTCAGCTTCTCGGCTGCTATGGCCACGCCCTGCGTGTGGGCAATGGCTTCGATGTAGTCGAACATCATCTCTTCGTAGCGCATCAGAGGCATAGAGGCTATCAAGCCGGTTTCGAGCGTGGTTAGCTCGCCGCTGCCGGGGCGGAACTTCAGGTTGGCGTAGGCGGGCAGCTTGCTCCAGGTCGAGATGTCGGTTATCTGCGTCTTGTATTTCGACGGAATGGTCTTCGAGGTCTGAGCCTTCACCTCGTCGGCGGTGATCACGTCGTTGGGGTTTATCCAGCTGTTGCGTCGCCAGTCGCCCGCCCCAATCTTGTCGTAGAGGCGTTTGCTTATGCAGCGGAAACCATTATACTTGGAGGTGCACATGCCCCATTCGGGTTCAGATGCCATCCAGCCCAGGAAGGTGTTCCAGTAGTTGGTGTTTATCTGCTCCTTGCTGTTGACCAGTGTGCCCAGTATCCATGAGTCGTTGGCAGTGTTGAAGCCCGTCGACACGTTGGTCCACTCGGCTTGGGTCATAGGAGAGTAGCCGCTCATGGCCTTCTGTGCATACTCGGCAGCTTTGGCATAGCAGTAGTTGGCATCGGTGATGCCCAAGGTGCCATAGCCGTCGGTGTTGGCATCTGCATTTTTCATCTTCTGCAAGTCGTCGGCGCTTTGGTCCACACGGCTGGCGATGGTGAGCCACAGACGGGCTTTGAGGCCGTAGATCACGCTGCGGTCCATAAACGCCTTGTTGGTGCGCACGTAGCCTGTCAGGCATGTCTCGGCTTCGTCGAGGTCGTGCATGATGAAGCGGTACATGGTGGTGAAGGGCGCGCAAGGGTTGTTGGTGAGGGCGGTAGCCGAAGTGTTCTCGGTCACGATTGGCACGGTGATGCCGTATGAGCCCAGCTTCTCGGCTTCCTTGTCGAGAGTCGACACGCCCGTCGTGCGGTATTCGTAGAGACGGGCCATGTCAAGATAGAGCATGGCGCGGTAGCCGAGGCCCTGGCCAAGGAAAGGCTTTGCCTCGCTCGACTCGTTTCCGCGTGCGGTGCTTATCACGTTGTTGGCGTTCTTGATGAACGAGTAATAATAATAGTATGGGTAATAATAGGCGTAGCGCAGGCTCGAACCGTCTTCGTAGTACGACCAGTAGTTGTAGCCGTTGTCGCTTGCGGGGAAGTCTTCGCCAAACACTTCGCGCATGTATATCTGGCAGGGGTAGCCCCAGTCTTGCGTGTTGCCGGTTGTGCCGTAGGTGTCCCATGTGGTGAGGAACGCCGGCAGGCTGTTGCACAGATATGTCAGCGAGGTGCTCGACGAGTTGATCACGTCGGGCGTGGCCAGATCGGTGGGTGTCACCTCTTCTATACAACTGCTCATCGAGCACATGGCGAGTGCGGCGCCGGCAGCTGTGATGATATGTCGGATATTTGTTTTCATAGTGATGTGTCGTTTTGTTTTTTTTCTTTGTTTATAAGGCTTGCTGGAAAATTATTAGTCTTCTATGCCTTATATTTTAATTCCAATCGATTAGAACTGCACTGATATGCCTCCGGTGATGGTGCGCTCCTGAGCATAGTCGGTGGCCGTTGCACTGCCCCAGAAACTGCTGCGTGGGTCAAAGCCCTTGCGGTGACTGAAGTAGCACAGGTTCTGGCCCGACACATACAAGCGTAGCTTGGTGAGATGCAGGCGATGCACCAGGTTGCTGGGCAGAGAGTAGCCAAAGTTCACGTTTTGCAGCGTAAGCGTAGAAGCGTTGGTGAGGAATCGGTCCGACGTGATGTTCGAGCTTGTGTCGTTGTCCTTTGTGGCGTATTGGAAGCGAGGTATGTTGCTGCTGGTGTTGGTCTCGCTCCATGCCTTGAGCTGGTCTTTGTGAATGGCGAAGCCTGTGACACCTGTCGATGGGTTCTTCATCAAGGCTTGATAGCCATAGTCGATGGCCTTGCCGCCAAGCGAGTAGTTGAAGGTGACGGAGAGGTCGAAGCCCTTGTAGCTAAGTGTGGTGCTGAAACCGCCGTAGACGTCGGGGTCTGAGGTGCCGCAGTTGAAATAAGAGCCCTTGCTTGAGTCGGTGGTGGTGCTGAGCTCGCCCGTGGCGTCGTTGCGCACATACCACATCGATTCGCCGTTGGCAGACACGCCTGCGTAGCGCTTCAGGCGGAAGGTGTGCAGGGGCAGACCCTCACCCACAAAGTAGTTGCCGTTGACGTATCCTTGGTGTCCGTCGAGGGTGTTGCCCTTGTTCTCGTCGTTGAGCATGGTCACCTTGTTCTTGAAGTGGGTGGCGTTGAGGTTTATCATCCAGTTCCAGTCTTTGGTGCGTATGGGGTTGAAGTGCAAGTCAAGCTCGACACCACTGTTCGTCATGTCGCCCACGTTGGCGTATGAACCTGAGTATCCGCCCGACATGGGGACGCTCACGAAGGTAAGCATGTCGGTGGTCTTGCGGCTGAAGTATTCCACGCTACCGGTGATGCGGTGCTTGAGGAGCTCAAACTCCAAGCCTACGTTGAAGTTGCTGTTGGTCTCCCAGGTTATGTTCTTGTTGCCCACGGTGTTGAGCACGAAGCTCACCTGACCGTCGAAGTTGCTCAAGTAGTAGGTGTCGGTGTAGCGGAAGTCACCGATGGCGTCGTTGCCTTGCTGACCCCACGAAGCCTTGAGCTTGAGCATGTCTATCCACGACGACTTGAACCATGATTCCTTGGAGATGATCCATGCTCCGCCGATCGAGTAGAAGTTGCCCCAGCGGTGGTCGGGATGGAAGCGCGAGGAGGCGTCGCGGCGATAGGAGGCTGACGCGAAGTAGCGTCCGTCATAGTCGTACATCACGCGGCTGAAGTAGCCTTCGGTATTGTAGTTGGTGGTGTTGCCGCTGGCAGAGATTTCGGTCACGGCTCCGTCAAGCTCCTGCGAGCCGAAATAGGAGAACATGTTCTGCTTGTCGCCGCTCAGGTAGGAGTATTTGTATTTGTAGTATTCGTGTCCCACCATGGCCGTGAGGTTGTGCATCTGGCCGAAGGTATGGGTATAGTTCACGAGCTGCTGCGTGTTGATGGTATAGGTGCTGTTGTTGGTCTTGCCCACATAGCCGCCGGGATAGGTGGTGGCGGTGTTGCCGTAGAATGGCTGGATGGTGTAGGTGGCCTTGCTCTCGTTGTCGAGCACAGAACCGTTGATGGTTATCTTCAGTCCTTCAATCGGTGTGATGTCCACATATCCGCTCATCGAGAAGATATCCATGTCTGTGTGGTTGGTGTTGAGCTTGTCGGCCTGCAGGAAGTTGCGGGCAGGGTCGAGCTGCGTCGGGCGCTGCGAGCCCACGGTGCCGTCACCGTAGTCGTACATCTTGCCGTTGCTGTCGGTCATGATGTTGCCTTCGCCGTCGCGCAGGTAGACGGGATATACAGGGCCGTAGTTGGTGGCGATGTCAAACACGGTCTGGCTGCCTGTCGACACGTCGTTCACGCCCGAGCGTGTGTATGAAGCGTCTGCGCCAACCTTCAGCCATTTGTTGGCTTGGTAGTCGGCCTTGAAGCGTGTTGAGAGACGGTCGAAGTCGGAATTGTATACAATACCGTCTTGCTTCAGGTATCCCATCGAACCGTAGTAGGTGAGCTTGTCGCTACCGCCGCTTATGCTCAGGTCGTATTCCTGGCGTAGCGATGTGCGGAAAGCCTCGTCTTCCCAGTTGTCTGGCAACAGGGTGTAGTATTTTCCGTTGTTGTATACTCGTCGGCCAAGCGAGGCATTGGGGTTCAGCCTGCCGTTGGCACCGATGAGATATTCGCCTTCGGGCACGGTATAGACGATGTAGCCCAGTCCGCCCTGGTCGCCGGTGCTGCCTATGGTGTTGTTGGCTGCCACGTGGGCGTCGTATGCCGACAGGCCCTTGTCGCGTACATTATAATTATATAGTGCGGTGTAGTAAGTCTCGTAGTATTGTGCAGGGTCGGTGATGCGGTCATAGTCTACCGATGCCTTGCTGCTTGCTCCCCACTTCATGTCAACCGAGATGGTTGGCTTGTCGGCTTTGCCCTTCTTTGTGGTCACAAGGATCACGCCGTTGGCGCCGCGCGCTCCGTAGAGGGCGTTGCTGGCAGCATCTTTCAGCACGGTCACGTTTTCCACGTCGTTGGGGTTGAGGTTGTTCCATCCGCCCTCATAGGGTGCGCCGTCCACGATGATGAGTGGTGACGTGCCGGCGTTGATAGAGCCGAAACCACGTATGGCGAATGAAGGTGTGGCGTTGGGCGAACCCGACGACTGGGCCATCTGCACACCGGCTATCTCACCTTGCAGACCGCTGAACACGTTGGTCACCTGCTTCTTGTCGAGCACGTCGCTCTTTACCACGCCAGCCGATCCGGTGAACGACGATTTCTTCTGTTGACCGAAAGCCACCACGAGCACCTCGTCGAGCTGCTGGTCTTGCGATTGCATGCTCACCTTCATGCCGGGAGCCGCCTTCATGGTGCGCGAGTCCATTCCGAGGTAGTTGATGACGATGATGTCGCCACGCTTGGCGTCGGGCAGGGAGAAGTTGCCGTTGGTATCGGTCACGGTGCCAGACTTGGCTCCTTTTACCTTCACTTGAGCTCCAATCACTGGGTCTCCGTTCTCGTCGATGACTTGTCCTCCAATCTGTCCGGAAGATTGTGCCATCACTTGCCCTGATGCGGCGAGCAACAGGGAAGCTAATAAAACCTTCATTCTCATATATAAATCTTCTAAAAGTTTCTTATTGGATAGGTTTATATATGCTCCTCTACGAGAAGACTATATATAACACAATGCCTTGTCCTTGTCGGCCAGAGAAAACACGCTCTTCATTGACAAGGAAAAATGGATTATCCCGCTGGGGGGATAGCCTTAAAAAGTGGGACTGAACATGACAGCCCTAAAGCGATGCAAGCCTTGCAAGGCTTGTCCTGAAAACCTGTCGTAAATCTCCATTGGTCGTTAAACAAATGTTTGTGTTCTTTATCTTTTCGCAAAGTTATGTTATTTTTCTTAATCCATCAAATAAACCAGCAAAAAAAGTAGATTTTTAGTGTTAAAATGTCAATTTGATACGAAAATGCTGAAATATTTGAAGAATTGATTTCTTGGAAGAGCTAAAGAAGGGGGCGGAAATTTGTTAAAAGGCGAGAACGGATTGTGGTAAAATAGCTGTGCTATGTTGATTCGTGTGGGCGTTTTTTTTCACATATTTCATCTCACACGGATTTAAAAGATTTTAAAGATGTCGGCTTCGCCGATTACACATACCGTTTTTCTTCATCCTTTTACCATTTGGGATGCAGATAGGCTCAAGACCCGCCCTTGCGCATAGGTATTAATCACCGCGTAGCCGCTTGCGGCGTAGCAATCTTTTAAATCTTTTAAATCCGTGTGCAAGAAATCCTCAAGAAAGTATATTATCCACACGAATCAACATGGAACCAAAATAGCCTGGTGCGGTCCTTCTGGCCGCACCAGGCAAAAACATATCGTACGCGGTGTCTATGTCTTGCGTGGCTATTTGCTTTTCTGTGTCGTCAGGTTCTTCTGTCCTTTCTTCACCGTGAGCGTTTGCGCCTTGAGGGAATGGTTGGCATGGTCGAAGAAGATGGCGGGATCGATGGCTTTTCCGCAGAAGCGGATTTCGAAGTGCAGGTGAGGGGTGGTGGCGCGCCCGGTTTGTCCGGTGAGGCCGATAACCTCGCCTGCCTTCACTTTTTGTCCCACTTTCACGAAGTTTTTCGACTGATGGCTATAGCAAGTGGAGAACCCGAAGGCATGGCGTATGACGATGTAGTTGCCATAAGCGAAATAAGGCCCCGACTTTTCCACCACGCCATCAAATGCCGCCAGCACCTCGTCGTTTGCCTGGGTCTTGATGTCCACTCCGGCGTGTCCTCGTCTGCCTCGCGCGCCGTAAGGGCTGATGACGTGGGCATCGGGGAGAGGGTACGCCCAGTGTTGTTGCTCAATCTTCTGCAAGTCGATCTTGAGCAATGAGCCATTCTCATAGTCCTCGTTGCTTGCGTCAGGGTCAAGCGACAGACTTTCCTCCTTCTCGGGGTTGAGCACGGTCACTGAGACGTTCTTGCCTGATTTCTTGCATTGCAGCACCTGGTTGCGCAGCTTGTGGCTCTTGGGGTTTATCACGGTCTCGGGGTTTATCCAACCGCCGTTGACCATGATGGAGAAGAGGCAAAACACCTTGCCGTTGTCGCCTCCGGCTATGGCAATGGTCTGTCCTGCCTTGACACGCGTGCCAACACTAACGAGGTTTTGAGCGTTGTAGGCGTAGACGGTCTCAAGACCATTGTCGTGGCGAATGACGATGGTGTTGCCGTATTGTGTCATGCGGCGTGACAGGCGCACGTAGCCGGCGAACATGGCTTTCACGGCGTCGCCCTTGGTGGTTGTGATTTCCAAAGCCTGTCCGCCTTTCACCTCAGCCTTTCCAACGGGCAATGGAAAGGAATATTCTTCGGGCTTGAGAATGCCAAACTGTATGTTGAAAGCGTTGCTTCGAGTGAACAAGCCCGGTGTGGGCACGCTTATCGACGACTGCTCCAACGCGGTGAATGTGCGTTGCGCCGAAGCGATGAGAGTTGTGGCTGAAAGCAGCGTAAAGAGAAGAAGAGTTTTTAATAGGTTGTTTATGGTGTTCATTATTCTTATTGCTTTATCATTATGCCCGTATATATCCGCCCGGAATTGATGCCCAGGCGTCGCGCGGAGAAGAAGTCGTCGGCGTTGTCGTAGGTGCAGATGCCGGAGCACAAAATGCTCTGCTCTTTAACGCCGGCGTGCATCAGTTGCAGCTTGTTGCAGAGAGGCAGGTCGATGTGCCACTTCTCTGTTTGCGGGTCAGCCTTGCAAGGGAAACGCTTCGCAATGTCGCCCATCTCGAAGCCGGCGGAGGCGAATGCGTCATAGACTTCTTGCCCCACCTCGAAGCGGGCGAGTGATATTCCCGGGCCTACGACCGCCACGATGTCGCTTGCCTCGGTGCCGTAGCTGGCTTTCATCGCGAGGAGCGTCTTCTCCACTATCCTCTCCACGGTGCCTCGCCATCCGGCATGAATGGCAGCCGTGGCGTGACTTCGCTGGTCGTAGACGAGCACGGGTATGCAGTCGGCAGTGGAAACGCCAATGCACACGCCCTTGAGGTTTGTCATGATGGCATCGTAGCCGTCGAGCATCCGCTGCCTCTCGCTTGGGGAGGCTTGTAGCAATGTCGTGTCCACGTTGAGGCACTTGGTGCCGTGCACTTGGTGGGGCAGCACGAGGTGGCTGTCGTCGATGCCCAACTTGCTGCAAAGTGCGGCGCGGTTGTCGGCTATTGCCGCCATGTCGTCGCCGCAATAGGGGTTGATGTTCAGCTTGCCGTATCGTCCATGGCTCACACCTCCGTGTCGGGTGGTTGAGAACGCTACGACGTTGCCATTATCGAATTTGGCGAAGCCTTCGGTCGTTTTCAACCCTAAGGCTTCGCCAATGTTGTATAAATGTAGAACAGGTTCTATCATCATCAATTTAAAGAGTATTATCCGTGACCTTCGTCATGCGTCATCCTCGTCGAAGTCTTCCACGTCAACCACTTCTATGTCGTCTTCGTCGGCATCCTCGTCGAGCATCTCCTGCTTGAAGGCTGTCATGTCCTTGTCGCGGTGCACGAGCGTGTCTTCTGCCGTGATCTCCGCCAGTTTGTTGCTCTCGCTGTTGAGCTCTTTCCAAAGCGTGTCCTTGAGCTGGTCGATGCCAAACCCGGTCACTGACGATATGAACACCGTTGGCAGGTCGTCGGGCAGCTCCTCCTTCAGCATCTCTATCAGCTCATCGTCGAGCAGGTCGCTCTTGGTGATGGCGAGCACGCGGTGCTTCTCCAGCATGTCGGGGTTAAACTTGGCGAGCTCTCCGAGCAGCACCTCGTAGTCGTGCTTTATGTTGTCGCTCTCGCCTGGCACCATGAAGAGCAGCAGCGAGTTGCGCTCTATGTGTCGCAGGAATCGCAGTCCGAGTCCCTTGCCCTCGCTTGCACCCTCGATGATGCCGGGGATGTCTGCCATGACAAACGACTTGCCGTCGCGGTAGCTCACAATGCCGAGCGAAGGCTCAAGGGTGGTGAAGGGATAGTTGGCTATCTTCGGCTTCGCGCTCGACAGGGCAGAGAGCAGTGTCGACTTTCCGGCGTTGGGAAATCCAACGAGACCCACGTCGGCAAGGAGCTTGAGCTCCATGATGACGGTCATCTCCTGTGCTGGCTCACCCGGCTGTGCGAATCGTGGTGCCTGGCGTGTGGCTGTGCGGAATTGGAAGTTGCCCAGTCCGCCGCGTCCTCCTTGGAGGAGCACCACCTCTTGGCCGTCGTGAGTGATGTCGCACACATACTTTCCCGTCTCAGCATTGTAGACCACGGTTCCGCATGGCACGTCGATATACTCGTCTTTGCCGTTGGTGCCGTGGCACTTGTCGGAACTTCCGTTGCCACCATGCTCGGCGAAGACGTGCTTCTGGTATTTCAGGTGCAGCAAGGTCCAATAGTTGTGGTTGCCGCGCAGTATGACGCTGCCGCCATGCCCTCCGTCGCCTCCGTCGGGACCGCCGTTGGGCTGGTACTTCACGTGTCTGAGGTGCGCCGACCCCCTGCCGCCCTTTCCCGAGCGGCAGACGATGCGCACGTAGTCTACAAAGTTCGACTCCATGGTTATGCTAAAGCGTCAATGACGGCGCAGATGTCCCCGAAAATCCTGTCGAGTTCTCCAAGGCCGTTGATGTGGTGGTGGATGCCCTCTTTCTCATACCAGTCGATGAGTGGGGATGTCTGGTTGTGATACACGGTGAGGCGCTTCTTTATGGTCTCCTCGTTGTCGTCGGAGCGACCGCTCTCCTGTCCGCGCTTGATGAGACGCTTCATGAGCTCCTCCTCGGGCACGTCGAGCTCTATCATGGCAGCCACCTTGTGTCCGCGCTCAGCGAGCATGTCCTTCAAGGCTTGCGCTTGTGGGATGGTGCGTGGGAAACCGTCGAAGATCACGCCCGCGTGCTCTTTGCCGAAGCCGTCGTAAACGTCGGCGAGGATGCTCACCATGAGGTCGTCGGGTATGAGTTGGCCGTTGTCGATATATCCCTTGGCGGTCTTGCCCAGCTCCGTGCCACGCTTGATCTGGTCGCGCAGCACGTCTCCTGTGGAGATGTGGCCGAGGCCGTATTTCTCAATCATCTTCTCGCTTTGGGTGCCCTTGCCTGAACCAGGGGCGCCGAAAATAACAATGTTCTTCATTTCTTGTTGTATTGTTAGAATAATGTGTAGTCTGTCGTATGGCATCGCTCCGGCTTGTGCGTGCCGTGGCAGTGCCCTCCTGGGTCAGTCTTCCACGACGGTGTAGATGTCGCGGAGGTTGCGGCCCTGCTGGTCGTAGTCGAGACCGTATCCCACGATGAAGTCGTTGGGTATCTCCATTGCCGCGTACTCTATCTTCAGATCCTCCTCCAGCTTGTTGGGCTTCACGAGCAGCGTGCAGATGTGGAGCGACTCCGGCTTGCGTGTGCCGAGGGTCTCAAGCATGCGCTTCATGGTCTTGCCCGTGTCCACGATGTCTTCCACGATGACCACGGTGCGGTCTTGCAGGTTCTCGTTGATGCCGATTATCTCCTTGACCTTTCCCGTCGACGTGGTGCCCTGGTAGGAGGCGAGCTTCACGAATGATATCTCGCACGGAATGGTGATGTATCGCATTAGGTCGGCGGCAAACATGAACGAGCCGTTGAGAACCGCTAAAAACAGAGGGTTCCGGCCTTCGAGGTCCTTGTTGATTTTTTCAGCAACGGCCTTCACGCGCCGTTGAATCTCATCCTCTGGGATAAACGTCTTGAACGTCTTGTCCTTAACTTTAATGGTGCTCATAATGCGATGTTTGATTCGTTGAATTTTGAATAATACTGCAAAATTACGAAAAATAGGTGATACTTTTCCTTTAATCACCATTCTTTTTGTACTTTTGCACTGGTATGAAGATATTTACTGCTGCTCAGATACATGAGCTTGACAAGTATACGATAGAGCACGAACCCGTAAAGGGCATCGATCTCATGGAGCGTGCCGCCAAGGCCCTCGCCTCTGCCATCATGCAAGAGTGGACCGACAGCACGCCAATGGTCGTCTTCGCCGGTCCGGGCAACAACGGCGGCGATGCCCTTGCCGTGGCGCGATTGCTCGCCGATGCCGGCTATAAGGTGTCGGCCTATTTGTTTAACATCCACGACAAGTTGTCTGCCGACTGCGCCACCAACCGCGACCGCCTCGTGGAGCAGCGCAAGGTGCAGTTCACGGAGATCTCGCTCAGTTTCGATCCCCCGACGCTCGATGCCGACACGGTGGTGGTGGACGGCCTCTTTGGTTCGGGGCTCAACAAGACCCTCATGGGCGGTTTCGCCACGCTGGTCAAGTATATCAACCAGAGCCCGTGCCAGGTGGTCAGCATCGACCTGCCGTCGGGCTTGATGTGCGAGGACAACACCTATAATGTCCACGCCAACATCATCCACGCCAACCTGACCCTCACCATACAGCAAAAGAAGCTGTCGATGCTCTTTGCCGACTGCCAGCGTTTCATCGGCCGTCTCAAGGTCATCGACATCAGGCTCAGTCCCGAATATATCAGGCAGACCGATGCCAAGTGCCGCATACTGGAGGAAAACGACGTGCTCGCGCTCTTGCGCCGCCGCCCCGACTTCGCCAACAAGGGCACCATGGGCCACTCGCTCATAGTGGCTGGCAGCTACGGAATGTCGGGAGCCGCCGTGCTTGCCACCAAGGCTTGCCTCAGGGCTGGAGTGGGCAAGGTCACGGTTCACACGCCGGCGCGCAACTACGACATAATGCAGATCAGCGTGCCCGAGGCCGTGCTGCAGCTCGACAAGGACGACTATGAGTTCTCCGAGAGCGTGACGTGCGACGATTTCGACTCTCTCGGCATTGGCCCGGGACTTGGACTGTCGGAGACCACCGCCGTGGCGCTCATAGGCCAGATAAGCCGCGCCAAGTGCCCAGTGGTGGCCGATGCCGATGCCGTGAACATCTTGGCGAGTCATCAGGCATGGATACAGCAGCTGCCCAAGGGCATCATCCTCACCCCGCACCCCAAGGAGTTCGACCGCCTCATGGGAAGCGCGAGCGCCAGTTCTTACGACCGGCTCATGCGTGCCCGCCAGATGGCGGCGCGCATACATGGATATATCATCCTGAAAGGTCATTATTCAGCCTTGTGCCTGCCCGACGGCACCGTGTTGTTCAACCCCACGGGCAACAGCGGAATGGCGACGGCGGGCAGTGGCGACGTGCTCACGGGCATCATCACCGCGCTCCTCGCCAGAGGCTACGAGCAGGTTGACGCGTGCGCCCTCGGAATGTACATCCATGGGCTTGCCGGTGACCTCGCCGCCAAGGAGCTTGGAAAGGAGAGCCTCATAGCGAGCGACATCATAAATTATCTACCAAAGGCTTTCAAGCGCTTGGAATGAAGCTTATATCTTACATAACTATGAAGAACCACACTCTTCGCGGCTTGATGGCCGCCATGTCTTTCGTCACGCTCTCGGCATCGGCGCAGAGCGTAGAGGGAACAAGCTATATGCTCCCCAAGAACGGCTTGCGATTCACCATAAAGGTGGAGAAAACGCAATATACCCCTGGCGACTTCTGCCAGTATTCTGAGCGATTCATGAAGGATAAGGTGCCGCAGAAGCCGTCGACGACTTACCGCCTGATAGGGATTGACATCGACAAGACTGCCATCCCCGACACCTCGCGGCAGTTCACGCTCGTCATGGACAAGCGACGCTCCATAGAGAATGTGGAGCTGACGCATGGCGGACAGCTCCTTGCCATCAACACCAGCGCCACGCAGCCAGCGTTGCCCGAGCGTGTGTTCACGCCCGCGCCAAAGCAGAAGCGCCTCAACCCTTCCGACTTCATGACCGAGGACATTCTCTCGGCTGGCTCCAAGGCAAAGATGGCGGAGCTCACGGCAAAGGAGATATACGACATCCGCGACAGCCGCAACTCCCTCAGCCGGGGCGAGGCGGACAACCTGCCCAAGGACGGGGCGCAGCTCAAGCTCATGTACGACAACATGAACAGACAGGAGAACGCCTTGCGGCAGCTCTTCGACGGCTACACGGAGACCGATACCACGTGGACGCAAATCAGTTTCGTGCCAGAGCGCGAAGGGCGCACGGTGCTCTTCCGCTTCTCTTCCCACTTTGGCCTCGTAGATGCCGACGACCTCAGCGGCGAGCCTTACGAGTTGACCATCGTCGACGAGCACACCGCCACCGACCCTTCGGCTAACGTCACCGAGAAGAAGAAGGAAGACAAGGCCGACATCGGGCTCCGCTCTTGCTTGCCTTCCAAGGTCAAGGCTACGCTCACCAATGGCAGCACCACCGTGGCCACCTACGAGACCAGCATGGCGCAATTCGGTTTCGTGCAGTCGATCAGCGGTGAGCTCTTCGGCAAGAAACAGTCGGCACAAGTGGTGTTCGACCCCATGACGGGCAACATAAGGAGCGTCAAGTCCGTCGACTTGAAGTGACCTTCCCCGATTTCTGCCGCACTATATCGTCATGAGAGTGCGGTGTATATAAGAGCCTGAAAAACAGAGGGTTCAACATTCCATTGAAAAGGCGTTGGCATTCCATTGGAAAGCCAACGCCTTTTCAGTGAAATGCCATCGCCTTTCCATTGGAAAGCCGATGTCTTTCCATTGCAAAGCCGACGCCGTTTCTTTCACACATCTATAATGCCTTGCAGGGGCGGGCCCTGTGCCCGTCCGCGCCCCGTATGGCCCGTCCGTGAATGAGACGATGGTGTGTCAGCAAAAAGTATCTTCCCGTTAATGTTTCTGCAAAAACAGTAATAATATATGTAGGCATATCCATTGATGCCCGACTTTCTTGTGGATTATATTTGTCGTAAATTTGATGATGTCGTTTTTTAGCATTAACTTTGTGGTGTCTGATTAATTCAAATGAAACGTCTATGGTACAGAATGTCAAGGAAGTCCCTTATGGAGTCTCCGATTTCCGGACAATGGTGGAGCAGAACCTATACTATGTGGACAAGACCATGTATATCCCGGAACTGGAGAAGCAGGCCCGGTATATCATTTTCATACGTCCCAGGCGTTTCGGAAAGAGCGTCTTCTTGGGCATGCTGCACGCTTACTACGACTGCCGCACGAAAGACAAGTTTGAACAGTGGTTCGGTAACCTGTGGATAGGCAAGCATCCGACAGCCTCTCGTGGCAGATATCAGGTGCTGTACCTCGACTTCTCGATGGTTGGGGGGAGCATAGACAACTTGGAGGAGAAGTTCAACTTCTATTTGGGCGTGCAACTTGACGGCTTTGTCCGTTATTATGACGAGTATTATTCTGACATGATTAAGCAAAATGTTTATGCCGCCAAGGACGCGGGCGGTAAACTTGCAATCATACAGAATGAGGCAAGAACCAAGGGTTATCCCCTCTACCTCATCATAGACGAATACGACAACTTCACCAACACCGTGCTCAACGAGCAGGGCGAGAAGGTATATTGGGCCATGACCCACGCCGAAGGCTTCTACCGCGACATCTTCAAGAAGTTCAAGGGCACTTTTGAACGCATCTTCATCACTGGCGTGAGCCCCGTGACGCTCGACGACGTGACGAGCGGCTTCAATATAGGGTGGCACATATCCACCAAGCCAGAGTTCAACCAGATGCTTGGCTTCTCAACCGAAGATGTATATAATATCTTCAATTATTACAAGAGCACAGGGGAGGTGCGCCCCGACTGCGACGTAGATGCCGTGGTCAAGGAGATGAAGCCTTGGTATGACAACTATTGCTTTTCAGCGGATGCATTCTTTACGCAGAGCAAGATGTTCAACTGCGACATGGTGATTTATTACCTGCGCAACTACATGAGCTACGGACGGTCACCTGAGGAGATGATAGACCCCAACACGAAGACCGACTACAACAAGATGAAGAAACTGCTGCAGCTCGACAAGATGGACGGCGACCGTAAGGGCGTTATACGCACCATCGCCGAGAAAGGCGAGATTGTGGCACCGCTTTTCACCACGTTCGCTGCTCACGACATCACCGTCCCTGAGGTGTTTCCGAGCCTGCTGTTCTATTACGGCATGCTGACCATCAAGGGCGTGCTTGGCAGCCAGCTTATCCTTGGCATCCCCAACAACAACGTACGCAAGCAGTATTACGGCTTCCTGCGCGACGAGTATCAGGAAGTGAGGCATGTCAACACGAACAACCTCGTCACTATGTTCACCTATATGGCCTTTGACGGCAAGTGGCGTGAGGCGTTGGAGCACATGGCTGATGCCTACGAGAAAGTGTCGTCGGTGCGCGACGGTATAGAGGCCGAGCGAAACCTGCAAGGCTTCTTCATGGCTTATCTCAGCTTGAATCCCTATTACTACACGGCACCGGAGCTGGAACTCAGCCATGGCTACTGCGACTTCTTTCTCCTGCCCGACCTCACCCATTACCCCACCAGGCACAGCTATATCCTTGAGTTGAAGCTATTGCCCAAGAGGGAGAAAGGTGAGGAGCAAGACCACTACGCGGCGAGGGCAGATAAGCAGTGGCAGAATGCCGAGGAGCAGATAAGGCGTTACGCCGAGGCCCCGAGGGTAGAGGCCCTTCGCCAGGGCACGACGCTGCACAAGGTCATCATGCAATTTGACGGTTGGAAGTTGTGGAGGATGGACGAAGTGTAAAGCATTATGCGCGTCGTCGTTATCCGCAATGGAAGAACTTCTTCACGAGGATGCCGATCTCGTGCCTGTCGTTGGCAATGTCGTGGCGCAGCGTGCGGTCGTTGTACGACTTCAGCTCCTTCACTATGCCGTTGATCATGTGTGGCGAGAAGATGTGGTTTGCCTCATAAACGGCACGCTGCCTGAGCAGGCATTCGGCAGACGCATCGCAAGAGTCGGGCAGGTGGTCGAGCTGTGCGAGCCTCTCGGCGTGGGCCGGGTCGTTGATGTCGCCATCCACGAAGGTGCGCTCTGCCTCGTCGAGGGCATTGTCCATCTCGAAGCCGTGGCGGCACGCCACGCATAGCGCGGCAATGTATTGGTACACGTCTGCCGAGCCGTCTGCCGAGCGAATCTCGAAAGTCTGTTTCACGCTTCCGCGCTCCTCGTAGGGCACTTCCTGTTCCAGGGGGTTGGCAATGTGGCCCATGTCCACGCCCGACGTCCAGCCCAATGGCACACGGACGAGAGCTGAGCGGTTGCTCATGCCCCAACAGATGTTGGTCGGTGCCTCTTGGTGTGGCACAAGACGGAAATAGCTTGTCGGAATCTTGTTGCCGAACGCCGTGAGGCTTGGCGCGAGATCCATGCATCCGGCTATCGCCTTGCGCGCGTTGTCGTTGAGCTTGCCGCGTGTCAGCAGCATGTTGCGCCCGTCTTTCATGAGCCTCATGTGGATGTGCAGGCCAGAGCCAGCCTTGCCCGTGGTGATCTTCGGGGCGAACGTCACGTCGAGCCCCTCCCGCCAGGCGAGGTTCCTGATGACCCATTTGGCTATGAGAAGCTCGTCGGCAGCCCGTGTTGCCGGCATTGGCAGAAACTCGATTTCGTTTTGCTCGTAGAGCAAGCCTTCGAGCTCGAAGTTGCCAACCTCTGAGTGGCCATATTTGATGTGTCCGCCCGCCTTGGCAATATAGTCCATGCATTTTTGCCTGAACTCGCCCATCTTGGCGTAAGGCGCACTCTCGTGATAGCCGTGCTGGTCGCGTGCCTTGTAGTTGTCGTCGGCTTTCTTTATGACATAATATTCCAGTTCGCCCATTGCCTCAAACTCCATGCCCGTGGTGGCCTTGAACGTCTCCACTGCCTTGTGGAGCGTGTGCTCGGGCGATGATTCCAATGGTTGCCCGTTCTTGTTGAAGAAGGAGCAGAGCATGCACAGCGTAGGTTCCTCGCTGAAGGGGTCGACGAAAGCCGTGGAGAAGCGTGGCAGCACGTAGAGGTCGCTGCTTGCCGCCTCAATGAACGAGAAGAGGCTGGAGCCGTCTACGCGCTCGCCGCAGGTGAGGATGGTCTGCAGGTAGTCGAGGTCGGACAGCACGAAGTTGAGCGTCTTCACCCTGCCGTCTCCGCCGGGGTACATGAAGTTGACACGGCGTATGTTGTTTTTCCTCACGAAGCGCACTATGTCCTCGCGTGTTATTTCCTCGGGTGCCAACTGCAGTTGGTCTATTACGGTGTTGGCGTTGAATATCAATTGGTTGTTGTTCATGGTAGATAGTTATTATATGTGTAGATAATCTTCAAGTCATGGAGATTGCAGTGGCAAATATAGGCAAAATTCAGAAACAGAGGCTGTTAAGTGATGCTAAAAATAGCTTGTTTTTTATAAGCTAAATGCTTTTTCTCTTTGTTTTGTCAGGTTTAACAGTTCTCATGGGAGACGGATGTGGTTTTTTTGTTACCTTTGCAGTCCTCTTTAAAACATGTGAAATAAACGTTACGTCATTATTGACAAAACCTTCATATAACAACAATCCTAAAAGCAATGAAAAAGAAAAGTTTCTATGTACACTCCCTTAGGAGAGTATGCTTGACGGGTGCGCTTGTGCTGTCGGCGGCTGTTGCCAGCGCACAGAGCACCGTGGTCAAAGGTACTGTAAAGGATGCTACAGGAGAACCGGTAATCGGTGCAACTATCAAAGTGCATGGCGACTCCAAGAGTGCTGCTGTGACCGACATTGATGGCAACTATACCATTACGGTTCCTTCGCCAAAGGCAAAACTCGAAGTCTCTTATCTCGGTGCCAAGACCCAAGTGGTGTCGGTGGAAGGCAAGAACCTCATCGACGTCACCTTGCAGGACGAGAGCCAAGCCATCGACGAGGTCGTGGTGACCGCCCTCGGCATCAAGCGCCAGGCACGTTCGCTCGGCTATTCCACCACAAAGGTGGGCGGTGACGAGTTTCAGCTCGCACGTGACCCGAACGTAGGTAACGCCCTCTCTGGTAAGATCGCCGGCGTGTCAGTGGCCGGCAACGGTACAGGTTCCATGGGTTCTTCACGTGTTGTGATCCGTGGTAATGCGTCAATCTCTGGCAACAACCAACCACTTTACGTTGTCGACGGTGTGCCTATGGACAACACCAACCAGGGCTCGGCAGGCCAGTGGGGCGGTGCCGACCTTGGCGACGGTCTGTCCAACATCAATGCCGACGACATTGAGAGCATCCAGGTGCTGAAAGGTGCTGCCGCTTCTGCCCTCTACGGTTTCCGCGGTGGTAACGGTGCCATCCTCATCACGACAAAGAGCGGCCAGAAAGGCAAGCCCGTGAGCATAGAGGTGAACGAGAACCTCACTTTCAATACCATCTACGACTATCGCGACTTCCAAAAGGAGTACGGTCTCGGCATACAGGGCAACAAGCCACTCACGGCTACCGACGCACAGAAAGGCGAGTCGCAGTCGTGGGGCGGATACCTCGACGGCAGCGACGCCGTCAACTTCAAGGGCGACACCTACAAGTATGCCTACAACGACATCTGGAAGCAGTTCTACCGCACCGGTGTCACGACAAACACCTCCGTGGCCATCTCTGGCTCGGGCAAGGAAGTGACCTACCGCTTCGGTGCCTCTTACAATAAGGAGAAGAGCATCCTGCCAAACTCAGGCAACCGCCAGCTCGGCCTTAACATGAACACCACCTACCAGATTCTGAAGAACCTCTCGGCCACGGTGACAGCCAACTACACCTTCGACAACTCTAACGGACGTTCGAACCTCTCCGACGGCAACGGCAACACCAATGCGTCGCTGCTCTACCGCGGCAACTCATTCAACATGGACTGGATGAAGGGCACTTCTGCAGGATGGGGTACCAACGAAGACGGATCGGAGATGATTGGCGGTACAAACGTGTACTTCAACAACCCTTACTGGTTGCAGTATCGCAAGACCAACACCATGAGACGTAACCGCCTGATAGGTGCCATAACCTTGAAGTACGACATCACCGACTGGCTCTATGTGCAAGGTGCCGTGCAGCACGACGGCTACAGCCTGGAGTACAAGCAGGTGCAGCCAAAGGGCGCTGCCGCTGACCCCAACGGTTACCTGAACGAGTATGAGAAGAACTTCGCCGAGAACAACTACAACTTCCTCTTGGGATTCAACAAGGAGTTTGGCGACCTCAGCGTTGGCGCAACATTCGGCGGCAACAAGATGTACAACGAATACCGCACCTACTACACGGCCGACGGTGCACGTCCATTCACCGTGGACGGTCTGTGGTCGGTGAACAACATCGCTTCTACAGGCCAGAGCCCAAAGAAGGAGACCGTTCGCTATCAGGTCAACTCATTCTACGGAACCGTGGACCTCGGTTGGCGCAACCAAGTGTTCTTGAACCTCACCGGACGCAACGACTGGTTCTCTACACTTTCTCCGCAAAACAACAGCTATTTCTATCCCTCTGCAACACTCTCTTGGGTGTTCACCGACTCATTCCGCGAGTCGTTGCCGCAGTGGTTCGACTTCGGTAAGGTGCGCGCAGGCTACGCTTTCGCATCAAACGGAACATCAGCCTACCAGAACCTGTTGCTCTACAAGCTGCGCAACTATAGCGTGAACGGCAACCAGACTGCCACGCAGAACAACGGTGACACTTATCCAAACGAGACCCTGAAGCCTATCAAGATTACCGAGTTTGAGGTTGGTCTTAACCTTGCCTTCTTCCAGAACCGCTTGAGCTTCGACATGGCTTACTACCAGAAGAAGACCTCAGACGATATCCTCTCCGTGTCTACATCTTCAGCTTCGGGCTACTCAGCAATGAAGGCCAACATGGGTGAGATCCAGAACTCAGGTTTCGAGTTCATGGTCGATGCTTATCCAGTGCGCAACAAGGACTTCTCATGGAACACCACGCTCAACTTCGCCTACAACAACTCTGAGGTGAAGAAACTTGCCGACGGCACTGACCGCATCACCGTTGACGGCGGCCAGTCGCGCAACGGCGACGTTACCATCTACCAGATTGTAGGCCAGCCCTTCGCTCAGATCGTGGGCTACAAGTACAAGCGCAACGACCAGGGCCAGCTCTTGCTGAAGAACGGTCTGCCACAGCACTCTGATGAGAAGGAGGTACTCGGCAACGCAGTCTACAAATGGACAGGCGGTTGGCGCAACACCTTCACATACAAGGGCTTCAACCTCGGCTTCCTGCTCGACTTCAAGTTCGGTGCCAAGATCTTCTCGGGTACCAACCACCAGCTCTATCAGAACGGTCTACACAAGAACACTCTTCAGGGACGTACAAAGGACAACCCCGCTGGTACTATCTGCATGGACGGTATCGACGAGGCAACAGGCCAGAAGAACACCACAAGCGTTACATCTTACGACTACTTCAGGGCTATCGCAAGCGAGAACATCGGCGAGGAGTTTGTCTACAGCGCCGACTTCATCAAGCTCCGCGAGATCTCATTTGGCTACACCTTCCCAAGCAGCATGCTGACGAAGACAAGGTTCATCAAGGGCTTGAGCCTCTCGCTCGTAGGACGTAACCTCTGGACCATCATGAAGCACACTCCAAACATCGACCCAGAGTCGTGCATCAACAACACCAACGCCCAGGGCCTTGAGTTGAACGGTTATCCAGCAAGCCGCAACATTGGTTTCAACTTGAATGTTAAGTTCTAAAAAACTCAAATAAGACACAACAATGAAAATCTATAGTATATTGTTAGCATCTGCTCTCACATTGGGAATGACAAGTTGTGGCGATTTTGGCGACCTCAACAACAACCCTGAGAGCCTCAACTCTGGAACAGTGCCCTACGAGATGCTGTTCTCCAACGCCCAGCATCAGGCGCTCGGTTCCGACTGGGACCAGTGGCGCACAGGCTGCATCTACTCTGCGCAGTTCGTGCAGCAGCTCGTTTCCATCAACTGGTGGGGCGATTACGGCCGCTACGCATGGAGCGACGGCTACTCCGGATCTTACTGGGACACATACAACAGCGACCGCGGTGCCATGCGCGACGTTACCACTGTCTACGACAAATGGCAGAACGAACAAGGCATGGAGACCGACTGGAACATTGCCCGCGTAATGCGTGTCTATGCTTTCAGCAAGATGACCGACCTCTACGGTGACATACCTTACTCTCAGGCAGGACGCCCCGCACAGTATTCTTATCCTGAATACGACACACAGGAGAGCATCTACAAGAGCATGCTCAAGGAGCTCGATGAGGCTCAGGCCAACCTCGGCAGCGGCACGGCGAAGATGCTCACTGCCGACCTCTACTTCAGCGGCGACGCATCGAAGTGGAAGAAGTTTGCCAACTCGCTCATGCTGCGTCTCGCAATGCGCCTCGTGAAGGTTGACGAAGCCACTGCCAAGACCTATGCCGCAAAGGCTGTCAGCAACGGTCTGCTCACCAGCAACGACGACAACGTGAAGCTTGAGCACTCTGCCGACGCTTCCACCGGCAACGACTCTTGCGAGCCTTGGGCAAAGATCATCGCTCATGAGGACCGTGAGTTCTTCATCTCCGACTTCTTCGTGAGCATGCTCAAGAACACCAACGACCCACGTCTGTCGCTAATCGCCACAGTAGCTCCTTATGCCGGCAGTGGCCAGTACACCGACATCCAGTCGAACGCCAGCGGCACATGGACTGCCAACGACTACGGCGATATGTCGTTCGAAGCTCAGCAGGGCCTGCTCCAGGGCGGCTATAGCGACGGCCCCAACAGCCAATACTTCATCGGCAAGAGTCCTGAGGCACAGGTGCAAGGCTCTATCTGGTCTAAGTTCAACGACGAGACCTGGCGCAGCGACTATGCCAAGAACTTCTCTTCGCCAAACCGTTGCACTTATGCAGACCCGACCACTCCTACATTCATCCTCACCTACGCTCAGCAGGAGCTTCTCCTTGCCGAGGCCGTGGTTCGCGGTTATGTATCGGGCGACGCAAAGACCCACTATGAGAATGGCGTGAAGGCTGCCTTCAAGCAGTTCACACAGTTCCGCAACGGCTCTGCCGCCATCAAGATCGTGACCGACAAGTATGGCTCACTTGAGGCAGCTGCCGAGAAGTATCTCGAGAACAACCCTTACAATGCAGCAACGGCTTTGGAGCAGATCAACACCCAATACTATATCAACTCATTTGGCGACGAGTATGAGGTGTTCTCCAACTGGCGCCGCAGTGGCTATCCCAAGCTCGTTCCTAACAGTCAGGCTGCCAAGGACGCTCTGTGCGCCACAAACGGCGGTTCTATCCCACGCCGTTTCCGCTACCCGACTTCAGAGAGCCAGGTCAACTCAGCCAACTACAATGCAGCCGTGAGCCGCCTCTCTGGTGGTGACCGAATGGACTCACGCGTATGGTGGGACGTTGACAAATAATCATATATAGATACACTCCATTAAAAAAAGCGAAGCTCCCGATTGAGAGCTTCGCTTTTTTTAATGGAGTGTGTTGATGTGGACGGTCATTGCACGCCCTTGCCATAACTATGCGTACTCGCTCGGAGAGACGCCAAACTGCTTCTTGAAGCTCGTGGAGAAATGGCTCGGGGTGCTGAAGCCTGTCATGTCGGCCACCTCGCTGATGGTGTATTTGCCCTCCCTTATCAGTTCGGCGGCGCGGTTGAGCTTGTATGTCTTGAAGAATGCGCTTGGGTTGGACCCAGTGAGTCCTTTCATCTTGTAATAGAGCTTGGTGCGCGACACGTGCAGGCTGGCCGTGAGATGCGCCACGTCGAGCTCCGCATTGGACAAACCCTCCTCCATGACATGATAAAGTTGCTCGATGAAGACCTTGTCTTGTGGAGACAGTCCTTTCTCTATCTTGTCTGTGGTTTGGGTGGAGTGGGTGAGAAGTTGCTTGAGCTTTTCGCGGTTGTCGAGCAGCGAGTGTATCATGGCAAGCATGAGCTTGGGGTCGAAAGGCTTGGTGATATAAGCGTCGGCTCCCGTGTTGAGGCCCTCCACCTGGTTCTCCACCGTGGCCTTGGCGGTGACGAGAATCATCGGTATGTGGCACACCTGCAGGTTGGCTTTCACCTCCCGGCAGAGCTCGTAGCCGTTTTTCCCCGGCATGATCACGTCGCAGAGAATGATGTCCGGCTCGTTCTCGCATATCGACTTGTAGGCGCTGTCGGCGTCGAACTTGTATGTCACATTATAATATGGCATGAGCAGCGTTTGCAGATAGTTGACCACCTCCGTGTCGTCGTCCACGACGAGCACCGTGGGGTTGTCTTGCCTCTCCGCCTGCTTGTCGAGAATCTGCGGCAACGACTCACCGAGAGGGAATGCTGTTTGCTGGCTCTCGTCAAGTATGGCCTGCTCGTCGGGACTGTAGACGGTCTCGTCGGTGGGCAGCGTCAGCGTGAACGTCGCGCCGTGTCCATCCTCTGCGCTTCCGGCAGTCAGCGACCCGTGGTGCAGCTCCGCAAGCCGTCGGGAGAAGTATAGCCCAATGCCCGTGCCCCAGTTGTAAACGCCCTCTTGCTTGTTGTTGAGCTGGTAGAACCTCTTGAATATATTCTCGCGCTCGCTTGGCGGAATGCCGGGACCGGAGTCGCTGACGCGTATCACGGCGTTGCCTTCCTCCACGTCGAAGCCGACGTTGATGCGTCCGCCCTTGGGCGTGAACTTCAAGGCGTTGGACAGGAGGTTGCTCACAATCTTGTCGAGCTTGTCGCTGTCGAGTTTCATGAGGAAAGAGTCTTCCAAGCCTTCCGTTCTCATGGTGATGTCCTTTTCCTTGGCGTTGACCTTGAAGATGTCGCAGATGAGCCGCAACTGGTCAATGATGTCGACTCGTGCCACTTTCAGCATGAGCGTGTCGTTTTCCAGCTTGTTGAAGTCCATGAGTTGGTTTACGAGTCGCAGCATCCTCGCTACGCTCCTTTGTATTATCAGCAGGAGCTTCCGCTTGTCGTTTGGCAACGACTTGTCGTCGCATAGCATCCCCACGGGACCGGCAATCATCGTCAGCGGCGTGCGGAACTCATGCGAGATGTTGGAGAAGAAGCTCATGTTCATGGCGTTGACCTTCTTCTCGTGCTCTTTCTCCTGTTGAGCCTTCTGTATCTCAAGCTTGTTTCGCACGATGCGGTTTCTTATGGCCCTTACTTTGGCCAGTATCATGACGGCAATGGCGATGTAGACCATCCAAGCCCACCAGCTGTTCCATGGCGCGGGACACACGATGATTTCTATCTCGTTTTCGGCTTGAAGGGTCTGGTGGCCCTTGCTGTGGGCCTTAACCTTGAGTGTATATTGCCCCACTGGCAGGTTGGCGTAGTAAGCCTCGCGCCGTTTGCCAGCGTCCACCCAGTCGTCGTCGAATCCTTCGAGCTTGTAGGCATAGTTCACCCTCTCATAGTCGCCGTATGCCAATGCCGCGTAGGTGATGCCGAAACTGTTTTGATTGTGCTTGAGCCTTATCACCGGCCGTTCCTCCATTATGCTGTCGATGCATCCGCCCTCTTGTGGGTTCACCACTTGGTTGTGTACCCTTAGAGTCTCAAACACGAGACGCGTTTTCTCCACGTTATGCTTGCGTTCGGGATTGAAGAAGGTGAGGCCGTGGGTGCCGCCGAAGATGAGCTCGCCATTTGGTAGCAAGCACGCGGCGCGGTCGTTGTACTGGTTGCCTCCAGTGCCGTCGGTCTTGAAAAACGACGTGACCTTCCCGGTCTTGCCGTCAATCCGGTTGAGACCGTTCATGGTGCTCACCCATAGGTTGTGCTCCCGGTCGGAGATGATGGCCCCGATGTCAGAGCATGACAGTCCGTGAATGCGCTCCGCGTGGCCGGAACGGAGAGAGAGGCGAAGCAGTCCGTTGGTCACGGTGCCTAAATATAATGTGGAGTCGTCGGTTTGGAGCATGTCGGTAGGTATGAACACCGAGCGTCTCACCGCCTTCTTCATGCTATCGGCAGGTATGGCGAGACGTTGCACTCCGAAGGAGCGTGGGTTTATCGTGGCAAGGTCTTGATTAAACGCGGCTGTGAGCATCCTGCCGTCGCGAAGCTGCTTGATGCAAGGCATGAAACAAAACGTGGCAGGATATACCTGTGTGGTTTTCATGGTGCCGTCGGGAAGGAAAGCCGTGGCGTGATAGCCTGCCAATGATGCCCACACGGTGCCATCCCTACTCTCGGTGAGAGACATGGGATAGTATGTGTCGTGGCGACGCGTCAACTGCAGCCGTGACCCGTCATAATGGGTCTTTGCCACGGTCGGCCCACTTACCAGCCAGAGAAAGCCACGGCTATCCACGAGCAAGCTTTTGATTTCAGCGTTTTTCTCATTGGGGAAGATTTCCTCGGTAGGTATCTTGCTTATGACATTGGTGGAGAGATTATAGGCATACAGTCCGCTCATCTTCGTGGAAATGAACACGTTGTCGTGTCGGTCGCTTGCTATGGCAAGCACCGACTGGTGGCCAATGGTCTTGTCCAGATATGCGTTCCCGTTGAAAAACGTGCTGTATTTGTAGTCCACGGAGAATCCTTGGTCGTCTGATCCCATCCAAAGGTTATGGTGGCTATCGGTAAACATCCCCGTGACCTTGAAACCCGGGTGCCGGAAAGGAAACGAGGGTTGACCGGGAACTGACATCTTGTCCGAGGTTTCATTGTAGGCAAGCAAGCCTTTGCGATAAGTGCTGAACAATATGGTGGACTTGTCATACCTGTGCACTTTGTTTACACCGCCCAAGATGCCTGGGTTCTTCGAGATGGATGCCGGCAAAGGCAGGAAGCGGCACTCGTGGGTGTCGAAACAGAGCACGCCGCCAAAGCCTTTTATCCATAGCTTGTTGCCATCGAGCAAGTCGGAGCTTGCGGCGAAGAAGCCGTTGGGCAGGTTCACTTTCCTTATGAGGCGCATGCCGTCGACGGAATAGCAAGACAGACAGTTTCTGTAGGTATGCCAGAGACGGTTGTCGCTGTCTATGGCAATGCTGCCCGTGAACATCTTGAACGGGTCGAGAGTGTCTTTCCGTATGACAAAGCGCTTGCTCTTCTCTTCGTATTCCTGTATGGTAAAGATGCTGAAGGCGAACACCCTGCCGTCTCGCGAGCATGCCAACTGCACTACGTTGCGGTTCTTGCTTTCCGTGGGTATGCGCTCGAAAGTGTTGGCAGACGTGTATTGGCAGACGCCATTGACGGTGGCGACCCACAGCCTTCCCTTGGCATCGCGAGCAATGTCTTGAATGTTGTTGTCGGGCAAGCCCGTGGAATCGTCGGTACAGAAATATTGGTAATACTTGTTGCCGTCATACTTGTTGAGACCCCTGAACGTGGCTATCCAGATTTGCCCATAGCGGTCTTCGGCAAAAGCCTTGACGTGCTGGTTGGAGATGTCGTCGGATATCACCATCGTATTGTCCTCGTCGATGAGTGTGGGTTGCTGGCAGGGTTTGCCGCAACCATAAAACAATAGGGACGTTATGGCGAGCGTCAATAGGGTCGATGGCAAGAAAAAGGGTTTTCTCATGGTTTAAGCGTGTGGTATTTACATTGCAAAAATAGGCATTTCTTGTCAGAAAAACGTTGGTTTTGTGCACCTTTGAACATTTAGAAAAGAATTTAAACGAGGAAGAATGTGCTTTTAACCAACGCGAAAGTCAAAAGTATTATCGAGAAAGACGTGATGGAAAAGAGTGGCTAACTTTGCGGCAGAAAACCAAAACCCAAAAACATGCGAAAACTAATGAATCGTTTATTATTATTTGTATTGTTTGCCTTGTTGGGGCTTCCCACGTGGGCACAGCAACTTTTCAAAGTGACGGGCCATGTGGTCGATGCTACAGGCGAACCTATGATAGGTGTAACCATCAAGGAGAAAGGCTCGTCGCGCGGAGTGGTGACCGATCTCGACGGAAACTTTATCATTCAAGTGAGCCGAGGCTCCACCATCCAGGTGAGCTATGTGGGCTATTCCACGATGGACTTGAAAGCCGCTCCTAAGATGAAAATCGTGTTGAAAGAAGACTCCAAGGTTCTCGACGACGTTGTTGTGGTGGGCTACGGCATCCAGAAGAAAAGTTCCGTCACCGGAGCCATCTCGCAGGTAAAGGCCGAGGACATGGAAAACCGCACCATCACCAATGCCAAGTCAGCCCTTCAGGGCAAGACCGCCGGCGTGCAGGTCATAGGCAACACATCCTCTCCAGGCTCTTCGCCCACTATTCGCATACGCGGTTTCTCTTCCAACGTGTCTTCTGATCCTCTCTATGTTGTAGACGGTGTGCGCCTGAGCGACATCTCCGGCATTGACCCCAACGACATCGCATCGATGGAAATCCTCAAGGACGCCGCCTCTGCCGCCATCTACGGAGCCGAGGCTGGCAACGGCGTGGTGCTTATCACCACTAAGAAAGGCAAGAATGGCCTGGGCAAGATATCCTACGATTTCCAATACACCACCGAGTCGCTGGCACACATGCCCAAGTTGCTCAATTCAGAGCAATACATTAATTATATGACAGAGGGCGGCACCTTCACGCAAGACTATCTGCTCAAGAACTGGGACGGACAAACCAACACCAACTGGATAGATGCCACCTACGGCAAGGGTCACATGATGAAGCACAACGTGGCTTTCACCGGTGGCAACAAAGACGGCAACTACTATGCCTCGGTGACCTACCTTAACAACGATGGCATTGTTCGCAGCAACAAAGATGTCTATCGTCGCCTTACAGGAACAATCAACGCGGAATACAACATCAAGACATGGCTCAAGGTGGGCACCACCAACCAGATAGAGAAATACAATTCGCGTACCGTGTCGGGCGGCAACGAGTATGGCAGCACCCTCACCTCGGTGCTCCTCATGGACCCATTGACTCCCGTGACATATTCTCCCGACAACCTGCCCTCGCACATGGCATCCGCATTGGCATTGGGCAAGACGCTCATGACAGATGCCGACGGCAACTACTACGGCATCTCGCGCTTTTTCAACGGCGAGAGTTTCAATCCCCTCATCATGCGCGACAACTCCATATCACGCAGCAGCGGATTCAATGTCAATGGCTCAGCCTATGCCGACTTCAAACCCTTCAAGGGATTTGTTTTCACCTCGCGCTTCGGCTACCGCTTGTCGGGCACGCGCTCGTCGACCACCTCGCTGCCTTATTATGGCAATGCAGTGCAGAGCAACGACTACCTGTCGCAGAGCGGCACGTCTTCTACCTCCATCTACTATCAGTGGGAGAACTTCATCAACTATACGCGGCGCATAGCCGATGTCCACACCATAACAGTCATGGCAGGTATGTCGTATCAGGAATCAAGTTATGACTATGTGGGTGGCACGCTCTCCGCCAATGGCGAGGATGCCCTCAAGAAGAACGACCCTCTGTTCTATTATCTCAACTATGCCTCCGCTTCTTCTACCAAGGGCGTGAGCGGCGAGAAGACACGCACATCCAAGCTATCTTATTTCGGTCGCATAGGCTACGACTATAAGAACCGATACATGCTTCAGGCTTCGCTCCGTGCCGACGCTGCCGACCTGTCGAAACTGCCATCGACAAACCGTTGGGGCTACTTCCCCGCGGTGTCGGCAGGATGGGCGGTGTCTGAGGAGAAATTCTTCGAACCCCTGCGCAATGTGGTCAACAACTTCAAGTTGCGTGCGTCATGGGGACAAAACGGTTCCTTGGCAGTCCTCTCGGGTTATCTCTACAGCACAGACATGGCCAATGGCAGTATCTATGCCTTTGCCCCTGGAAACGTCTACACCACAGGCGTGGCACCATCCACAATGGGCAACGACAAGCTGAAGTGGGAGACGTCCGAACAGCTCGATTTCGGTATCGACACCTATCTCTTCAACGGTCGTCTCAACTTCTCTGCCGACTACTATGTCAAGAAGACCAAGGACCTGCTCGTTTCGGGCACCACACCTTCGCTTGTCATCGGCGGCACCACTTCGCCACTCAATGCCGGCAACGTGGAGAACAAGGGATTCGAGTTTGAGCTCGGATGGCGCGACCACATCAAGGACTTCAACTACAGCGTGCGCACCAACCTCGCCACGCTCAGCAACAAGGTGACCTACATTGATCCGTCGATTACGCGACTCGGCGGAAGCACCTTCCATACCTACACCATTACCTATTTTGAGCAAAACTATCCTGTCTATTACTTCCGTGGCTACAAGTTCACGGGTATTGACCCTGAGACAGGCAACCCGCTCTTTGCCGACCTTGACAACAGTGGCGACATCTCCGACGGCGACCTCACCGATATCGGCAATGCTATCCCGAAGTTCACCTACGGCATCACCCTCACGGCAGCCTACAAGGGACTCGATCTCACCGTTTTCGGCACAGGATCCTACGGTAACAAGATATTCAACTGTATCAACCGTCCCGACTATCCGATGACCAACAAGCTCAAAGAGGTCTTCTATGACGACCGATGGACAGCATCCAACCACGCCGGCACACGTCCGCGCGCCGGTGCCGACAACATGGACAAATATGCCTGCTCAAGCGCCATGGTCTACAACGGTTCCTATTTCAAAATAAAGCAGATACAGCTCGGCTACACCTTGCCCAAACAGGTGCTCAAGAAGGTTGCCATCTCCAACCTGCGCCTCTACGTGTCGCTCGACGACTTCTTCACTTTCACCAGTTACCCAGGCTTCGACCCGGAGGCATCTGTCAATGCCACCTCGGGCATGGGCATCGACAAGGGATCCTACCCGATGTCAAAGAAGGTGGTGATAGGTGCCAACATAGAGTTCTGACACTACATTGCTATCAACGATAAACACACAACAAAAGCATATGAAAAAGAACATAATCTACAGTCTAGTCCTCATGCTCGCATTTGTCTTTGTGGGATGTGACGACCGGCTCGATATACAGAAACACGGCAACATGGGAAGTCAGGAAGACTTCTACAAGACCGACGATGAGGCCCTCGGAGCCACGGCATCCATGTATATCTCCTTGCGTGACCTCTATTATAATTGGTTCTTTACCAAGAACTTGCTCTCCGACGATGTATGGTGTGGTGGCGGCCAGCGTGGTGACAACACCCAGATGGAGCAGCTCAACGAGTATACCTACGGCACCGACAACAGTATGGTGCAAAGTCTCTTCAGCAGCATGTATGCCCTCATTTATAAAGCCAACCTTATAATAGAAAAAGTAGAACCCGACACTCACATTAAGGCCCGCTCTGTGGCAGAGGCCCGCTTTTTCCGTGCGTGGGCAAACTTCGAGTTGGTAACGCTCTTCGGCAATGCTCCCCTTGTGGATCATTTGCTCCAGTCTGAAGAGTACCGTCAGGCAAACAGCACCCCCGAAGCCCTATGGGCTATCGTTGAGAGTGACCTCAATGCCGCTATCTCTTCCGGAGCGCTGGAGTCAAAGTCATCTGCCGACGACAGCGAGACAGGCACTCATGTCACTCTTGAAGTGGCAGAGGCGATGCTCGGCAAGGCGTATCTCTTTGAGGGAAAGCATGCCGAGGCTGCCGCCATGCTCGACAAGGTGGTGGCATCGGGCAAGTATAAGCTCTATGAGGGCGACTACGACCTGCAGTTTCATGCCTTGGCAAACAACAACTGCGAGTCCATGCTCGAGTGCCAGTTGCGCAATGACCCCGAGAAGGCATGGTCAGAGTTCTCCATGCTCTACATCATGCAGGGATGGCGCACCAGCAGCATGAGTCTCACGGGAAGAGCTGCCACGGAGGTTGCCACCGGCACCTATGGATTCCTGAATCCCCGCAAGTCGCTCTACGAGGCCTTTGTTAAGGCTGAGGGTAAGGACGGCTATCGCCTGCGCCACACCATGCTGACCTATGACCAGTTGAAAGACTATGGTGCGGTGATGCAGGCAGGTGTAAACGCCTATGGCAACGAGGGCTACTTCATGTACAAGAACCGCGTGCTCAAGTCAGACTGCGTGAACGACTTCCCCGGTTTCCAGGTGCTGCAGTATACCGACCAGCGCATCATGCGCTACGCCGAGGTGCTTCTGCTCGCAGCGGAGGCTCATCTGCAGAGTGGCAATGCGCAGAAGGCAACCGAGTATGTCAACCTTATCCGCGCTCGCGCCAAAGAGACACCGCTCGCCACGGTCACCCTCGACGACATAAAGACCGAGAAGAGGCTCGAGCTCTGCCTAGAGACTGTGCGCTATCAGGATCTCGTGCGTTGGGGTGATGCCGAGACGGCACTCGCATCTCAGGGCAAGCAGATACCAGTATTCTCGTCAACGGGAGTGTCGTGGGACTATACCAACTCCGACTGCGGATTCAAGGCAAAGCACAAGCTCCTGCCAATTCCTCTCAAGGAAACGGAACTCAATCCTAACATTAAGCAAAATGAAGGATGGTAATAATGTTAACAATCAAATAAGACAAAGCGTATGAAACGATATATCATAACACTTGGCGCAGCCTTTGCCCTCTTCACCTTGTCGGCTTGCGGCAATGACGCCATAGACGACCTGCAGGGCACTTATTCCGACATGACGATATGCAGCACCACGACAGCCACCGTGCAGGCAACGACAAAGCTCGGCAAGGGCATAAAGTCGCTCAACGTGGACTTTACCAATGCTGGCACCACGTTCTCCTTGGGGTTCCGCTCTTCGGAGTGGATACTGCAGGAAGGCACCTACACCATTGCCGATGCCATTGCCTCCGGCAAGTGCACCGCCACGGTTAACGGCACTCAGATCACAAGCGGCGATGCCGACGTGAATGTCATCGATAGAAAATACTATGTGAGTGCGCTCTTTGCCGATGCCAACGGCAAGCGCTATAAGCTCGACTACAAGGGGGCGATGAAGTTCACGGTGGGCGAGGATGATCCCGAACCGTCGGGTTATACTATGGCAATACAAACTTCACCCGTGACGGCATACGACTGGTCTACAGGCCAGACCACGGTCTATGAAGGAGTCGCCAAATATTCGCTCACAGTGACCTCTCCAGCTGGTGCGCCGTCGGTTTATCTCGACCTCGTCAATGCAGAGAACACAGCCACTCCTTCCCTTGTCGGCACCTACACAGTGCAGGGCAGTTCGCATGAGGCGTGGTATTGCGACAATGGATGGGTGTATCCAGACTATGGCATGGCAGGTGGCAGTTACTATGTGGATGCCAATGGCATGGTGCAATATATCACCAGCGGGAAGATCACCATCACCACGGCAAAGGCCAGCGACGGTGCCACGCTCTACAGTATCTCAGGAGCCAACCTTGGCACAACCACGGCCGATGGCAATACAGTCACCACGACAGGAGCGTTTAATGTGAAATTCATTTCAACTGACAACAAATAACAAAACAAATAATATTAGATTATGAAGAAAATCAGGATCATCGCCTGCGCCCTATTTGTCAGCGCAAGCAGCTTCGCACAACAGGCATTGTTCAACCAAGTGCCGGTGGTCTCGCCGGAGGTAAACACTGACAACACGGTGACATTCCGACTTGCCGCGCCTCAGGCCAAACAAGTACAGATAACGGGCGACTTCCTCGCCCCCAAGACCATAGATACGCCTATCGGCAAGATGGAACAGCCTGGCGTGGCTGACATGACGAAGGACGAGAAGGGCGTTTGGACTTTCACCAGCTCAAAACTCTCGCCTGAGCTTTACTCCTACAACCTCGTGCTCGATGGCGTGAAGATTGTTGACCCGGGCAGTGTCTATATCCAACGCGACATCACGTCGGAGACCAACATGTTTATCATTACCGAGAAGAAGGGCGACTGCGGCGACCTGTATAGCGTGAACGAGGTGCTTCACGGCAACCTTGAGAAGGTGTGGTATTCGTCGCCCACTCTGAAGATGCAGCGACGCATGACCGTCTACACTCCAGCCGGATACGACAAGGGCAAAAACTATCCAGTGATGTATCTCTTGCACGGTGCCGGTGGCGACGAGAACGCCTGGTCGGAGTTGGGACGCGCGTCGCAGATACTCGACAACCTCATCGCCGCGGGCAAGGTGAAGCCGATGGTGGTGGTGATGACCAATGGCAACCCCAACTGCCAGGCTGCCCCGGGCGAGTGGTCGGCAGGCATGTACGTGCCATCGTTCATGGGTTATCAGGGTGCTAAGGCCGTAGCGTCGATGGACGAGAGTTTCCCCGACGTGATGAACTATATTGAGAGCCATTACAAGGTGGCTAAGGATAAGGCTCACCGTGCCATTTGCGGCTTGTCAATGGGTGGTGGCCACTCGTTCGACATCTCGCGCCGCTTCCCCGACAAGTTCGACTACATAGGCTTGTTCTCTGCAGGGCTCAATGTCAACGGGGGCTGGGATCGCTCCAACTTCTACGACCAGATGTCGAAGAACAAGAAGTTTGGCGAGCAGATGGCAAAGCTGTTTGCCGGAAAGCCAAAACTTTATTGGATAGCCATAGGCAAGACAGATTTCCTCTATGAGAGCAATGCCGACCTTCGCCGCTACCTCACTGAGCACAATTATCCTTACACCTATGTGGAGACCGAGGGTGGACACATCTGGCGCAACTGGCGCTTGTATCTCACCGAGTTCTCGCAGAAAATATTCAAATGATAGTTGGAAAGATGATGATACAACGTGTGATTATTGCTTCCTGCGTGGTATGCGTAGGAGCAACCATATCCTTTGCGCAAGCTCCTTCTGCAGCTCCGCAGTTGGGCGTGGCACCAATAGCTGAGGTCGTCAAGGCGATGACGCTAGACGAAAAAATAGAGCTGATAGTAGGTTCTGCAGGAAACCAGGTCGCCACAATGTCGGCAACCATTGGCAACCAGGCGCAGATAGTGCCCGGGGCAGCAGGACAGATAAATGGTATTCCCCGCCTTGGCATTCCCACTACGGTGGTTGCCGACGGCCCTGCCGGTCTGCGCATCGACCCCAAGCGCAAGGACACCGACAAGACATTCTATTGCACCCACTTCCCTGTGGCCACGGTCATGAGTTCCACTTGGAATCCAGAGCTTGTGCGCTCGGTGGGCAAGGCGATGGGCGACGAGGTGCTGCACTATGGCGTGGACGTGCTTCTGGCTCCAGCCACCAATATCATGCGCAACCCTCTCTGTGGACGCAACTTCGAGTATTACTCAGAAGATCCGCTGCTTGCCGGAAAGATTTGCGCGCAGATGGTGAGTGGTATACAGGAGAATGGCGTGGGCACTTCGCTCAAGCATTTCGCGCTGAACAATCAGGAGACAAACCGCACGGGCAACAACGTGATAGGTACTCCACGCGCCTTCCGTGAGATTTATCTCAAGCCGTTTGAGATAGTGGTGAAAGAGGCTAAGCCTTGGACGGTGATGACTTCTTACAACCTCATCAACGGAACAATGGCGAGTGAAAGGGCCGACCTCGTGACCGAGATTCTGCGCAACGAGTGGGGCTTCGACGGTGTGGTGATGACCGACTGGTATGGAGGTCGCGACGCGGCTGCGCAGATGCAGGCTGGCAACGAGATTCTGATGCCGGGCAAGGCGCAGCAAAAGACCGCTATAAAGAAAGCAGTGCTCAACGGCAAGTTGCCGCGCGAGATCATTGACAGAAATGTCAAGCGCATACTTGAATACATCCTGCGCACACCACGATTCAAGAATTATAAGTATGACAACAGTCCAGACCTCAAGGCTCACGCACAAGTGGCACGCAGCACGGCAACCGAAGGTATGGTGCTTCTGAAGAATTTGAAGCAGACTCTGCCATTGAATGACAATGTGAAGAACGTGGCACTCTTCGGCAACACCAGCTACGACTTCATCGCCGGCGGCACAGGCTCGGGCAATGTCAACCATGCTTATGTGGTAAGTTTGCTCGATGGTTTGAAAAATGCCGGCCTCTCTCTCGATGAGTCTGTCGCGACAGCCTATTCAACCTATATTCCCGAGGCAAAGAATAACATGCCAAAGCCCGCGAATCCTTTGGAGGCATTCTTGCCGGGACGATTCATTCCGGAGATGAGCCTCGGCGACATAGACCTTGCTGCTACCGCCAAGCAAAACGACATGGCCGTGATTACCATTGGAAAGCAGTCGGGTGAGTTCCTCGACCGCCATATCGACGACAACTTCAACCTTACAGCCGCTGAGAAGCAGATGATAGCCGACGTGTGCCAAAGCTTCCACAAGGCAGGCAAGAAGGTGGTGGTGATACTCAACGTGTGTGGCGTGATTGAGACCAAGAGCTGGATAGCCCAGCCCGATGCTGTGCTCCTGTCGTGGTTGCCAGGTCAGGAGGGTGGCAACTCCGTGGCCGACATCCTCACGGGCAAGGAGACGCCTTCCGGCCGTTTGCCAATGTCGTGGCCGCTGAGCTACGACGACGTGCTCTCCAAGAACGACTTTCCCACGCCCGACAGTATCAAGGTGAAAGACATCATGGGCATGTTCATGGGCAAGGGCATTGGCGAAGGCAAGAATGAGCGCAACGTCGACTTCACCGAATACAATGATGGTATATTCGTGGGCTATCGCCATTATTTGAGCAACAAAGTGCCAGCGGCTTTCCCCTTCGGCTATGGCCTCAGCTACACCTCGTTTGCTTATAGCGGCTTCAAAGTGTCGAAAGCCGACAATGGCGACATCAACGTGACGGTAACCGTGAAAAACACGGGCAAATATAAGGGTAAGGAGGTTGTGCAGGTCTATGTGACCGCTCCTGGCAACGATATGCGAAAGCCGGCAAGGGAGTTGCGCGGCTTTGCCAAGACCGGCCTTTTGTCACCGGGCAATGAGCAGACGGTGAAGATCACTATTCCGTATGCCGAGCTTGCCTCTTTCTGCGAGGCAGACAGCCAGTGGCAGGTGGAGAGTGGTAACTATAGCGTGCTGGTGGCTCGCAACGCGGCAGACACCAAGCCTCTCGTGGCGTCGGTGAGCGTCGAAGGCGCCGTGACCGAGAAGGTCCTGCCTTGCTTGTTGAGAGAGCAGTAAATGGATAACAAAAAAGCGAGGCTCCCGACATTGGTGGGGCTTCGCTTTTCAGTAAGTATGCAAACGTGCCCATTGTGGGCGCGTTTTTTTAGTGATATGGCATTGGCTTTTCAGAGTAAAGCCAATGCCGTTGGTTTTGTGGTACTTGCGCCTTAGAGTTTTCTCTTCTCGAAATTCTCGATCATGGCGCGCCATTCCGGTGAGAAGTCAACCTTCTCGCCCTTCTTGGTGTCGTAGAGCACCATGATGGTCTCGCCAACGCATTTCAGTTCGCCGTCCTTGCCCACGAGCTGTTGCCTTATGGTGAAGCTGCTGTTGCCTATGCGTGTGATAGCCGACTGCACCGTCACCTCGCCCTCACTGGTGTAGACCTGGTGCATGAAGTCGGCCTCGACGTGCACGGTGACGATAGCGATCTTGCCCACAAGATTAGGGCACGCTGCGCGGAAATACTCCATCTTTGCCGTGTCGTAAAACTGGAAATACATCGTGTTGTTTACGTGCCCGAAGGCGTCGGCATCCATCCAGCGCAGTTGGATGGACATGGAGTGATGGTATTCTACCTTTTGTTCTCTGTCTATCATGTTTGTTTCTATCTTGTTTTCTCCCACGCCGTTTTATTGGCGTGGAAGAGGGTTGCTTAGTGTCATACCCTGTAGAGCAGGCCGTTGACGAGATCGTCCTTGGCTATGGCCTTTATGCGCACGTGGAGCTTCTTGCCCGTGGCATTGCGCGGTATCTGCTCCACGAAGCGGTAGAAGCGTGGGCGCTTGAAGTTGGCAATGTCGGGCGACTCCTTGCAGAACTGGTCGAGGTCTTCTGGCTTGAGGCTGTGGCCAGCTCTCACCACGTAGGCGGTGACCATCTGTCCGCGCACCTTGTCGGGCACCGATGTCACGATGCAGTCCTTCACCTTCGGGTGCTTGTTGAGCACCTCCTCGATCTCTGTCGGGTAAATGTTCTCGCCCGAGGAGATGATCATGTCGTCCTTGCGGCCAAGGATGGTTATGTATTGGTTCTTGTCCCACGTGGCGAGGTCGCCAGTGTATATGAACCCGTTGTTGTACTTGTTG
This sequence comes from Escherichia coli, assembly GCA_963593695.1. Lineage (GTDB taxonomy): Bacteria > Bacteroidota > Bacteroidia > Bacteroidales > Bacteroidaceae > Prevotella. Next base: position 54,204 of record CAVBBO010000057.1, read on the forward strand.
CTGGTCTCCTTTTCGTTGTTGAAATACATATAAGGCGACTTCGCCGGCGAGCATATCACGACCTCGCCAATCTCTTGGCTGTCCATTGCCACCACGTCGTCGGGATCGGCCTTGTGGTCATCGTAGATCTTCACCACGCGCACGTCGTCGTCTACCATCGACGCGCCTGCCGTGCCTGCGTATTCGGGCAAGTCGAACGGGCGGAGGAATGTGTTCCACAGAGTCTCCGTGGTGCCGTAGCCGTTGTAGATGTTCGGCGTGAGCACCCTTTGGTAACGCAGGCAGGCAGAACGCTCCAGCGGTGAGCCCATAGTGATGATGCCCGAGAGCGACGAGAGGTCGTAGTCGTTCTTCTCCTGCGCGTCGGCAAGCTCCTCAAGCACTGTGGGCACGCCTATGACGAAGGTGATGTGGTAGCGCGACACGTAGCGGAGCGTGTTCACGGCATCGAACTTGTTCATTACCACGAGCGTGCCGCCGGCGTAGAACGTGGGGCAGGGGCCTCCGCAGTGGATGCCTCCGCGGTGGAACCATGGCGTGGTGTTCAGCGTCACGTCGCGGAAGCTCATGGGGAAGTGGATCATGATGTCGTGGGCGGACAGCACCTCGTTGATCGACGTCAATGGCACGCCCTTGGGTCTGCCGGTGGTGCCAGAGGTATAGAGGCGCGTGGTCTCCTCGTAGATGTTGATAGGCTCGGCTACCGCGGGCTCGCGGTTTGATGCCGTGTCAACATAGTCGTGGTAGGACACAACCTCCCCGTCGGTGATGCCGTCGGTGACGATGAGGCGCTTGGGCTGCAGACCGCTTGCCTTCACGGCTTGCAGCACCGTGTCCTTGCGCTTGTTGTCGAAGATTATGACCTTCGGCTTCGAGTCGTCGAGGTTGTGGGCAAGCTCGCCGGCGCTCAGGCGGAAGCTCACTGGCGACATCACGCCGTGGATCTTCTGGGTGGAAATGTAGGCGAAGGCAAACTCGGGGCAGTTTTGGGTCATCACCATCGCCACGTCGCCACTCTCGAATCCGTCCTCCAGCAGCGTGTTGGCAAAGCGGTTCACCTCGTTGTTGAGCTCCTTGTATGTCCATTGACGGTTCGAGTAGGGGTCAATCATTGCCAGGCGGTCGTAGTAGCGGCGCACGTTGCGGTTGAAACCTTCAATCCATGTGTAATGGGTCTCGAATAACTTTCTTAAAGTATCGTTCTTTGTTACCATCTCTATTCTGTTTATTACCTGTTATGTTCTTTTAGCGAAACAAAGGTAACTCTATTGGTAAAGAAAGAGGCGACAAAAGGCTCGATATTATACCGAAGTGTCGTTTTATAGGGATGAACTGTTATTGTTTGCCTAACCATTCGCACACTTCGTTGCGGTGTGTGCGGCTTACTATTATCTCCGGGCAAGCGTCTCCATACAATGTGAGCCGAAGTCTGCCATTGGCGAGATGCTCAAACCCCATCACCTGTTCTTTCGGGACGATATATTTGCGGTTTGCGCGCATGAAGGCTCCTGGGTCGAGTTGCCTGGCTAGCTCTTCCAGCGTCAGGTCGATGGTGAACGACGTTCCGTCGATAAGGTGCAGGTAGGTTGACTTGTTTTCCGATGCCACGTATCGCAGCATTGGCACGTGGACGCGTCTCTGGCCTGTTGGTGTCTTCACGAGGAAGTCGTGGCGGTGCTGGCTGCCATAGGTGCAGGTCGTTGGCTGCCTCCCTAAGTCGTGCTTGGCGTTTCTTATGAGGGGCATTGTCTTTTTTATGGCCTTTGCCAAGGCACGCTCGCCGATGGGTTTGAGGAGATAGCAGAGGCTGTTGTGGTTGAAGGCTTCGAGGGCGTAGCAGTCGTGGGCGGTGGTGAAGATTACCGGAATGTCGTCGGGGGCGTAGGCAAGTGCCTCGAACACGAGACCGTCGGTCAGGCGGATGTCGGCTATGATGAGGTCGATGTCTTGGTGGTAGGAGAAGAACGCCTTGCCCGCTTCAGCCGATGTCAACGGTCCCAAAACCTCGTGGTCGGGGTTGATGGCGGCGAGGTGGTGACGGATAAGCCTGAAGTGGTAGGGGTCGTCCTCGAAGACGACGATGCTCAGGGGCATGCCACCCTCGTTGGGTTCTTGCCTTCCGTCGGGGCTCTCTGTGAAGCTGTTAGTCTCCATGCCGTGTGGTGCTTGTGAATATAAAATAAAGGGACGGTCCTTGTGCGTGACCGTCCCCAATGCTTTTGCTGTTTGCTTAGCAATGTTTGCGTGTGTAGAGGTCGAGGTTGTCGGAAGGCTTGAAAACCAGCTTCTCGTGTGCCTCGATGGTGATCTTCTCCTTAGTGCGTGGGTTGATGCCCGTGCGCTCAGGCACTTGCTTTACGTAGAATCGACCGAAATCGGGCAGGGCAAGTTCCTTGTCGCCCTTGGTGAGGTTGTCGGCAATGACACCGAGAACCGTGTTGAGGTACTTCGCTGCGTCGGCCTTTGAGACCTCTGCGCGCTCGGCTACCTTTGCTATGAGTTCTGTTCTGTTCATTGTGATATGTTAAAAAATATAATTCGTTGTTGTTCTTATCAATAAGCGAAGAGCGGATACTGGCTCATGGTGGCGTTCACCTTCTCGCGCACGCTCTTTATCACCTTGTCGTTCTCCGGGTCGGCGAGCACCTCGTCGATGAGGTCGGCAATGAGGTGCATCATGTCTTCCTTGGCGCCACGGGTGGTCATGGCGGCTGTGCCGAGCCTGATGCCTGATGTCTGGAACGCCGAGCGCTCGTCGTATGGCACCTTGTTCTTGTTCACCGTGATGTCGGCTGCCACGAGTGCGTTCTCTGCCACCTTGCCCGTCAGGTCTGGGTACTTTGGCCTGAGGTCGAGCAGCATGGAGTGGTTGTCGGTGCCTCCTGAGACGATGGCGAATCCCTTGTCGATAAGGTCTTGCGCGAGCACGGCGGCATTGGTCTTGACCTGCTTGGCATACTCGATCCATGATGGCTGCAGGTTCTCGTTGAAGCCCACGGCCTTGGCAGCTATGACGTGCTCAAGCGGTCCGCCTTGGTTGCCGGGGAAGACGGCTGAGTTTATGAGCTGGCTCATCTTCTTCAGCTCGCCTTTCTTGGTGCGCAAGTCCCACGGGTTGTCGAAGTCCTTGCCCATGAGGATGACGCCTCCGCGAGGGCCGCGAAGAGTCTTGTGGGTTGTCGTCGTCACGATGTGGGCATATTTCACGGGGTTGTTCAGCAGTCCGGCTGCAATGAGTCCGGCTGGGTGTGCCATGTCTATCATGAGCAGTGCGCCAACCTCGTCGGCTATCTTGCGCATGCGCTCATAGTCCCATTCGCGGCTGTATGCCGATCCGCCGCCGATGATGAGCTTCGGCTTGTTCTCCAGGGCGAGGCGTTCCATCTCGTCGTAGTCGATGCGGCCGGTCTCGCGGCTGAGGGTGTAGCCTATGTGGTTGTAGAGTATGCCCGAGGTGTTCACGCTGGCACCGTGCGACAGGTGTCCGCCCTGGTCGAGGTCGAGACCCATGAAGGTGTCGCCTGGCTTTAGCACGGCGAGCAGCACGGCTTGGTTGGCCTGTGCGCCGGAGTGGGGCTGCACGTTGGCAAACTCGGCACCGAAGAGGCGTTTCACGCGGTCGATGGCAAGTTGTTCCACTTGGTCCACCACCTGGCAACCGCCGTAGTAGCGCTTGCCGGGAAGGCCCTCGGCATATTTGTTGGTGAGGTAGCTGCCCATGGCCGCCATTACCTCGTCGGAAACAAAGTTCTCGCTGGCTATAAGCTCCATGCCCCTAAGCTGGCGCTGGTGCTCCTGTTCGATGAGCTCGAAAATCATGTTGTCTTGCTGCATAATCGTCCGGATTATAGTTAGGTTAATAATATAAGTTGTGTCATGCCAAGGTGACCTCGTCGAGTCGTTGCTCCTTGTCGCAATAGTGACATCTCACGAGGCTCTTCACCTTGTCGACGCTGAAGTAGGTCTTCATTGGCTCGTTGTTGGTGATGCACTTGGGGTTGTTGCACTTCACGATACCGTGCAGCTCCAATGGTGTCTCCACGCGTTTCTTCTCCACCACGTTGTAGTTGTGGATGATGTTGAGCACAATGTTTGGCGCGATCACCGAGAGGCGGTTTATCTCCGCGTCGGTGAAATACTTGTCAGCGATTTTTATAATGCCCTTCCTCCCCATCTTGCTCGACGGGAGGTTGTAGCCAATGGTGACGGGGGTGCTTATCTCCTCAAGGCGAAGAAGTTTCACCACTTGGTAGGTCTTGTTGGCTGGTATATGGTCTATTACGGTGCCGTTCTCAATGGCGGCTACCTGAAGTTCTTTCTTTGACATGGTGTCTTGTTTTTGTTTTCCTCGTTCTCACTCTATGATAGTCTTGTCGTTCTTTATCTCGTCGAGTGTTATGCCGAGACAGTGGCAGTAGATGGCCTCGCGTGCGAAGAGTCCGTTCTTGGCCTGCTGGATGTAGTAGGCGTGAGGATTGTCGTCCACGTCGTAGGCAATCTCGTTGACCCTTGGCAGCGGGTGCATGATTTTCATGTTGGGCTTTGCCTTGCTGAGCATGGAGTTGCGGAGGATGTAGACGTTCTTCACGCGCTCATATTCCATGAGGTCGGAGAATCTCTCCTTCTGCACGCGCGTCATGTATAATATGTCGGCGTCGGCAATCTCCTCTTCGGTAAACTCGGTGTGCTCCACGTAGCGTATGCCGTTGGCGGCGCAATAGTCCTTATACTCTTGCGGCATGGCGAGCTCCTTGGGTGAGATGAAGTGGAACGTGGGGTTGAAGTGGCGCATGGCCGTGATGAGGGAGTGGACTGTGCGGCCGTATTTCAAGTCGCCCACGAGATAGATGTTGAGGTTTTCGAGGGTGCCTTGTGTCTTGTAGATGCTGTAGAGGTCGAGAAGACACTGCGAGGGGTGCATGTGCGCGCCGTCGCCAGCGTTGACGATGGGCACGGGAGCGACCTCTGAGGCATATTGTGCCGCGCCTTCGATGAAGTGGCGCATCACGATGATGTCGGCGTAGTTGCTCACCATGAGAATCGTGTCCTTGAGCGTCTCGCCTTTGGTGGTGCTTGAGGTCTTGGCGTCGGAGAAACCGATGACACGGGCTCCAAGGCGGTTGGCTGCTGTCTGGAACGACAACTGTGTGCGGGTCGAGGGTTCGAAGAAAAGGGTGGCTACGACCTTGCCCTTGAGGATTTCGCGATTGGGATGACGCTCAAACTCTTCGGCCATTTGAAGAAGGTAGAGAAGATGTTGCTTGTCGAGGTCGGCAATCGTGACAAAATTACGTTTTTCCATTACAGAGGGTTGTATTTACGGAATAGTTATAATTGCAAAGATAATGTAAGGTGAGTGCAGAACATCAAGCTGGCTTGAATGTTGTGCCGAGCCGTAGCTTATCTTATGCAAAGATACGAAGAAAAACCTAAAGACTCATGCTTTGATTGTTTTATTTGCAAAATATTTTTCAACCATAACATGCGTCCGCCGCCACGGCTTTTCCCCCGCCGTGGTGCGGTCGCGGCACAGGGTCGTTGCTTTGCCAATGGAAAGCCGATGCTTCGTCAATGGAAAGCCGTTGCTTTGCCAATGGAAAGCCGTTGCTTTGCCAATGGAAAGCCGAACGGACGATTCTGGCACGACGATTTTCCCCCTATACGGCGGCGTAGAGCCAAAAAAAATACACATAATCTTATGTGTTTTTCTTTGCTTAAATCATAAATTGGAGTAACTTTGCCGTGGTTTTGATAGAATGAATATGTCTTACAAGAAAGTCAACAAGTATGGCAAAGCCACGTTGTCGCTTGCCAGTGTTATAATTTGCGTCGCGCTCGTATTTTGCGTGTCCACGGCTTGGGCACAAAAGTCGCCTGCCGGCAAGCCCGCTGCGAAGCCCACGGCAGAGGCCAAGGCGACATCCTCAACCGCCAAGCAGCCGTCTTCCACCCAACAAGCCGACACGGCTTCGTCGGCAACGGCCGACGAAGCGGCTGCCATTGATGATGCTGCGGTCGACTCGCTCATGGATGCCGACAGTGCGTCGGCTACCGCAGGTCTGGATGCCGATGCCGGAATGCCGGCAGAGGAAGGACAGGGTTTCTACAAGTCGCTCAAGACCAAGTTTATAGAGGGCAACGCCGGTTTCATGTCGTTTGTGGCATTGGCTTTGGTGTTGGGGCTCGCTTTCTGCATAGAGCGCATCATATATCTCAGCCTTTGCGAGATTGACGCCAAGAAGTTCATGGCAGACCTCAGCAAGCATGTTGAGTCTGGCGACATAGAGGCAGGAAAGGCGCAGTGCCGCGACACGCGTGGGCCGGTGGCATCGATATGCTATCAGGGCTTGGAACGCATAGACGAGAAGATGGACAACATAGAGCGGAGCATTGTGAGCTACGGCTCGGTGCAGGACGCCAACCTGGAGAAGGGATGCTCGTGGATAACGCTCTTCATCGCCATGGCTCCGTCGCTCGGCTTCCTCGGCACCGTGGTGGGCATGGTCATGGCTTTCGACCAGATACAGACCGCGGGCGACATAAGCCCGACCATTGTGGCGGCGGGCATGAAGGTGGCGCTCATAACCACCATTTTTGGCATAATAGTGGCGCTTATCCTGCAATTGTTCTACAACTATATCCTGTCGAAGATAGACCATCTCACTTCGCAGATGGAAGAGTCGGCCATAACGCTCATGGACGCTATCGTCCGATACAAGAACGCCAACAAGGAGGGCTGATTTATGACTATAGATTATAGAAAGTTGCCCACGCGGCTGCTCTACGTGTTGAGCGGCATCACCGTGTTGGTGTTCGGCCTCTTTTGGCTTGTCGGGTTTGACCGGCCTTACGAGGACGACGGCAATTTCAATGCGCCGTTGTTTACCGACGCGCTTCTCGTGCTCATGCTTCTGCTCACGGCGGGAGCCATAGGCGTGGCGGCGTGGTCGGCGATAAGGAGCGGCAAGGTGAACAGGGGCGGCGAGCGCGTGGTCAACAACATTCCCGTGAGGAAGATAGGCTTGGCCGTAGCCGCGGGCACTGCCGTGATGCTTCTCCTGACGTTTCTATTGGCGTCGTCGGATCCAATGAGGATAAACGGGCTTGACTATACCGACGCGTTTTGGCTTAAGGCGTCGGGCATGTTCGTCTCCACCTCTTTGGTGATGATACTCGTGGCCGTTGCCACGGTTGTGTATGGTGCCACAAAATACATTCGCAAGCCATGATGTTCAAGCGTAAATCACGACGGGTGCCAGGGCTTAACACCACATCGACGGCAGACATCTCGTTCATGCTCCTTATCTTCTTCCTTGTCACTACCAACATGGACATCGACAAGGGACTGAGGCGGCAGCTTACCCCGACGGGCAAGGACGATGCGCAGCAGTCGTTTGTGGAGAAGGGCACTACGTTGAGGCTCGCCATCAACGCCGAGAACCAGCTGTCGGTCGATGACAAGCCTTTTCCCGTGGGCAGGTTGCGCCATGAAGTAGAGAACTTCGTGGAAAGGGTGGGGAAGCGCCATCTCATCACTGTCAGCGTGGATCCGCAGGCAAGCTATGACGCCTATTTCGCCATGCAGCAGGAGCTCGTGGCAGCTTATCGCAACCTGCGTGAACAAACGGCTTTGCAGCTTTACGGCAACCATTATTCTGCGTTGTCGCAAGAGCAGCGCGACAAGGTGAGAGACGTCTGCCCACAGCGAATTACCGAACAATACAATGGGAAAGGAGGCGGGCAATGACAATGTTTCAACGCAAAAGGCACGAGGTGCCGGGGCTTAATACCGCGTCGCTTCCCGACCTCATCTTCACGGTGCTTTTCTTCTTCATGATTGTCACTCACATGCAGAAGGAAACAGTCAAGGTGAAGTTTCGCACGCCGCAAGGCACGGAGCTCACACGCCTTACCAAGAAGACCTCGGTGACACATATCTATATAGGCCGTCCCACCGCGGAGCTGCGCAAGGTTTACGGCAGCGACACGCGGATACAGCTCAACGACAAGTTTATCTCACCGTCGGAGGTCGCCGATTATGTCTCGGCAGAACGAAACAGGATGTCGCCGGAAGACCAAGAGCAGATGACGGTGTCGATAAAAGCAGACCGAGGCACCAAGATGCAAATAATAAGCGATGTGAATCAAGCCCTCAGGGAGGCAAAGGCATATCGTATAAACTATTCGGCTACCGACAAGCGTAGCCAAGGCGCGGATAAATAGTCTTGAATTTACCCAAGTCTGTTATTTTCGTGCCATAGAGTGTTCTGTATGTGAGACTTTGGATATATAAAGTCTTGAAAAGTTGCAAATTATCAGAAAAGTTCGTACCTTTGTCCTATTATTAAAAGATATATCTTATATAATGGCACGCCAAGTTATAGATGCATTAGACAAAAAAATCCTGCAACTTATTCAAAGTGACGCACGTATACCCTTCCTTGAGGTGGCAAGGGCATGCAATGTCAGTGGTGCCGCTATTCATCAGCGCATCCAGAAACTCACGTCCCTTGGTATAATCAAGGGCTCCCAGTTTATCATCGACCCCGAGAAAATAGGCTATGAGACATGTGCCTATGTGGGTCTGTATCTCAAGGATCCTGAGAAGTTTGACCAGGTGGTGGAGAAGTTGCGGCAGATTCCTGAGGTGACGGAGTGCCACTACACTACGGGCGGCTTCGACATGTTCATCAAGATATTCGCTCACAACAACCACGACCTTCTCAACATAATCCACGACAAGCTTCAGCCGTTGGGTCTTTCTCGCTCGGAGACCATCGTCAGCTTCAATGCCGTCATCGACCGTCAGCTGCCGATAGATTTCAGCGCTCAACCGACAGTCGACGACAGCCAAAACTTGTAGGCCGCGTGCCAGAAGCGCGACAGAGGCCTGCCGAAGATGGTTTCCGACGGAAACGTCTTGGCGAAATGGAGGTTGCGGTAGGTCTCAAGAAGATATTGCCGCCAAAGGGGAAGGTTGGAAAAGTCGTATCTTTCGTCATGGAAGCCGAAGTTGCCAGCCTTCAACATCTCCTCAAGAAGCATCATGCCAGTTTTGGGATTAGGCTCACAGAGCAGTTTCTCTTGTTCCAGTCCTAAGATGTCGTGCATGATGAACATCATGGCGGCAGTGAACTTGCGCATGTTCAGACGCTTCACCTTGACCATGATATCCTTGTCTATCGTAGGCATGGAACGAAGAAGATAATAGAAGTCGACCACTTGCCTGAAGCCCAGCCCCTCGAAGAAGAAATGATGCATCATGTGCGACAGTTGGAAGATGCAGTCGAAGTCGGGACAAAGAACTCCAATCTCACCTAAGCCGTCGGGCAATACGCCTTTGTTGCGAAACTGCTTGTCTTTTTCTTTATTGAAATATTGTCGCAATCGCCACTCGTAGAAAAGATTTCCCATGAAGGAAGGAACGTAGTGCACCTCCACGGGCGTGCGTAGTCCTTTCACGTCTATGTGGTGGTATCCAATGATAGCTTTCGGGTCGTGACGGCGTGCCCAACGTATGACTTGCCTTGTGGATGCTGTCGTCCAAAGGTCAATGTCGCCCGGTTCACGCATATAAGGATCGGGATACATCAGGGCGTTTGCCTGACCTTTCATCACGACGCTGTCGAAGCCAGTCTCCTTCTTATGTGCCCTCGTGACGAAGTCTGCGTCGCGGTAAACTTGCACGTTTGCCTTCTTTATCGCTGACAGGAAAGTCAGCCACTGTCCCAGTTGCCCTGCCGTGGGGTGTGGGGTTGAAGCGTCCAGTTTCTTGATACCACGGAAAAGCACGCCACGTATGCATTGGCTTGTGCCGAACTTGAGCAGGCCGTCCCAATCGATGTCGTGGGTTGAGGCTGGCAGCTCAGCCCCGTCGTGAAGGCTGAAGCGCAGGAAGTCGAGGTATGCTTGTGTATTCTTATCCATGATTTAAATTCTTTAAAGTCCATACTGTGAACGCGAAACCATCGTGCTGTTGCCGTTCCGCTTCTTGCCATTTGTCGGTGTCAAATTCCGGGAAGAACGTGTCGGCATCCTTGGGCTCCTGGTCTACCAACGTGATATACATTCGGTGGGCAAAAGGCAGTGCCGTTTGATAGAGAGCGGCACCGCCGATGACGAACACTTCTTTCATGGTGTCGTTATTCCCGTTTTGCGCGCAATGGTTCAATGCTTCATCGAAAGAGGCGTATACCTCACAACCTGGCAACGTGCGGAGCGTGGTGCTCACCACTATGTTGCGGCGCCCTGGCAACGCTCCATGGGGCAGCGACTCAAAGGTGTGCCTTCCCATGATGATGGCGTGACCCCAAGTGGTGCTCTTGAAATGGGCGAGGTCTTCTGGCAGGTGCCAAGGCAGTGTGCCTCGACGACCTATCGCGCGGTTGCGCGCCAAGGCAACGATGATGCTGACGATGGGATGTGTGAGCTCTTTATTTTCCATTCTTGCGGATAGAGGTTGTTGGCCCGTTGGCCTATGTTTTTCACGAAACCCAGGGGTTGTTGGTGGTAGGTGACAATGGTAAAGCCGCGAGGAGCGCCCGCGGGTAAGGTCACTGCCTCTTTTCTCAGGTAATTGACGGCTTGGGTGAAATCGAGCTCGGCTTGAGGGAAAGCCGACTTGTCGAGAGCCGTGCTGAGGGCGAGAGCCGTGTCGGGAATCACATCCTTGCCTTTTCTCACACCCAACTCCACACCTGCGTGAATGACATGGAGCCATTTGGCCACATTATTATATATAGGAAGCCAGCGCGACGGTATTGCCCTGAGAGAGTCTTTCGACTCCACTATGGAGAAATCGCCAACCAGCCATTTGTCTAACTCGGAGGCTTTGTTCTTGCTCTTACCCTTGCCTTCTGTCGACATGGCATTGCCTTTTTTGTCGTTGTCTTTCTTGTCGGTGCCATTCTTTTTCAGGACGGCCATGAACAGTCCCTCGCCGCGCGTGCGTCCGGGAATGAAACGGCAGCAAGGCATCGAACCAACGAGAGCCCCAGTGATGTTCCATTCGGCGGGAATGTCCAAGCTGATGATTTCTGCCCCAAGTGTGTCTGCGATCCACTGAACGTTTTCCTCGTCCTCGTGAGCGTTGAAGGTGCAAGTGGAGTAGACGAGCGTGCCACCCGGTTTCAGGCAAGGCCAGATGTCGTCTATGATGGAACGTTGCAGCAGTCGGCATTTCTCCACGTTCTGTACGCTCCATTCGTCTATTGCGCCAGCGTCCTTGCGAAACATTCCCTCGCCGGAACACGGCACGTCCGCCACCACAAGGTCAAACTTGAGTCCCGTTTTCTTGTAGTCGCGAGGGAAATTGTTTGTCACGATGACATCGGGATGCCCAAACTTTACCATATTCTCCTTGAGCACGCTTGCCCTTGGCTTCATTGGCTCGTTGCTCAGCAGCAGGCTGCCTTCGGGGAGGACGGAGCGCAGGGCGGTTGACTTGCCTCCCGGGGCGGCGCAAATGTCGGCTGCAAGCAGCGGCTCGTTGGAAATGATGCTACGCTCAAGGCATTGCCTTATGGCTTCGGTGATAAACATCGATGATGCTTCTTGAACGTAATATAGGCCAGCGTGGAGCAGAGGGTCGAAAGTGAACGCGGGGCGGTCTGTGAGCCAATAGCCCAGTCCGCACCATGGCACTTGGTCGCAATTGTCAAGTGTGTCGTGGGTCTTGAATGGGTTGAGACGCACGCTGACCGGAGCTTCCTGTGCCAGGCCGCTTTCCAAGGTTGAGTAGAGGGCGTCGCCCATAAGTCGTCGTGTATATTCTGCGAAGTCTTTTGGTATCATGGTCTTGTATTGCGATGGTCGTTAATATGCTGTCATTTTATTCCGTATGCCGACAATGGTACAGCGTGGTTGTGGTCGTTGAGATAATAGCGTGTGCCGAGCTTGTAGGCAGGGTTGGCAAGCGAAAGGCTGTCGAGGTCTGTTTTAGTTTTGATGCCGCCTATCGTGAGCATTGTCGGGAAAACGGAAGCGTTAGACTCGACGCCCTTGTACAGGTTGCCCCTTAGCGCGTTTGCGGTTGATGGATACAGGCGGTTGTATGCGTCTGATGTCCAAACGAGCAGAGGCACGTCGGTGTCGTAGGCTGAGGGACGTGGCGAGGCGTGAAGAAACAATTTGCGACTGTCGTCGAAGATGTTCTCACCGTGGTCGGAGGTATAGAGCAATGCCGATGCGCAGCCTTGCCGCTTAAGCATGGATATGAGGTCTGCAAGGAAACGGTCGGTCTCCAGGATGGTGTTGTCGTAAGCGTTGAGCAGTTGTGGATGGTTCTCTGCCTTTGCCTCGGAGGGCATGTCGGGCAAGAAGCGTGCTTTGGCCTTTGGGTAGCGGTCGCGATAGTTGAAGTGGGAACCGTACATATGGAGCACGATGAACAATTTTCTTGGATGCTTCGCGAGTTCCCTTCTCACGTATGGAAGGAGCTGCGAATCGCTGGTGAACTCATTGGCACTGTGCTCACGGATGAAGCACACGTCGTTGGCCTCTTCGCCGAGGAAGTCGATATACGAGTGGTTGCGTCGTTGGTTGGAAAAGAACGCTGTGTGGAACCCTGCCTCGCGAAATGCCGCTATTATGCCCTTCTCGTGGTATAGGCGGTCGTGGTCTTCGGCATTGGCGGCGGTCAAGAGCATGGGGACGCTCTTGTGGGTCGTGTTGGATTGTGAGCGTGCGCCTTTGAACACCATCAGCCCTTTCTCTTTTGATAGCATGGGGTTGGTCTGCCGTGGATAACCATAGAGCTGGAAGTTGCGCGAGCGTGCAGTCTCGCCAACTACCATTATGTATACCTCAGTGGAGTCATTGTCGTGCTGGGAGACGGAATTGAAGCGATACTGTGCCACGCTTTCTTGATAATGAGACGATAGCCAACTTTCATGAATGGCGAGATAGAGATTGTAGAACACGTTTGCAGGGTAAAGATGGTTCTCTATCCTGTATTCGAACCTGCCAGCTTTCTCCTCGCCCTTGGGATAGACAATGTAAAGCGAAGCGGTGAGGAGTGTTGTCGCCGCCCCTGCTGCCAAGGCAAGACGACGAACGCGACGGCGGATGGTGTCGCCAAGCGTGATGTGGCGCGACCATTGCACTGCCGCCACAACAAGCAACGGCAGGTAGAGCACAAAGACTCCTGCGACTGCCGGCACGAGGTTGTCGAGCAGTTCCATCGCCTCGCCAGGGTTGGTCGTGATGAGGTTGAGAAACATGTCGGTCGCTATCACGCCACCGCCATAGAGGTAAACGAGCACCATCTGGAAGGCAGCGAAAAACACCAGGGGGAAGAGAACCCACACCTGCCTGCCGGGACGATGCGAGAGCGACATGATGATGGCGTATGCCGACATGGGCAGGAAGACGTTGGCTATAGCGGCAACAAGAGGCATGGAGTCGGTTATCGACAGTGCCAGGTTGGGCACTGTCAGTGCTATGACAGCGTAGCGGGAAAGAAATGTCGGAGAAAGTATGAAACGCAGCTTATTGCTCATTTGTCATTATTGGAAAATAGGATGAGGCTGTCTTAGAAAGCCTCGTTGATGTTGAAGAGGAATCCGCTTTGCCCTGACTTGCCGAAGCCGTAGTCGAGGCGCACGTTTACGTTCTTCTTGAATTCCCACCTGTAGCCTAATCCGTAGTTGGGCAGTATGTGGCGTGCCCTCATCGAACTGAACTTGTTGAACACTGTGCCCAGACCTATCCAAGCCACTATGCCATTGCGTTTCCACACGTGTTGGCGAAGCTCTATTTCGCCTTCCATCTTGTTCTTGTCGCGATAACGGCCCTCATAGTAGCCTCGCATGGTGTTGCTGCCGCCAAGCTTGGCCATCATGCCCCACGATGGGTTGCCATAGTTGAACTCCGTGCGGAAGTCGAGGGCTATCAGCGTGGCGGAGGATACGGGTATATAGCCGCTGGCGCGGAGGTCGGTGGTGGAAAACGCGTAATGGTTTGCCATGAACCGTGGCCGGCACACTTGCTGCAACGACAGGTAGACACCGCGTTTTGGTGCCGTCAGGTTGTCGCGGGTGTCGTAGAGCACAGTGAGGCCGGCTCCTATGTTTGTGGTCGTATGGCGTTGCCCGTTGAGAAGCTCGGGGTTGTCGATGTGGCTTGCGTTGACATAGTCGAATGACAACGTGGGCCCTATGAACAGGCTGCCGGAGGCTCGGAACAGCCAACTGGCCTTTATCTGCGCCTGCCCGCGCTTGAGCTTGCTCTTGTTGGCATCGTTGTCGCCTTGGTCAAATCCCACTCCCCAAAAATAACTCGGGAAAGAGTAGAAATAAGAGGTGTAGTCGATGCGCTGGTGGTCGCCAGGAAATATGTGCGTGCCACGGATGCCTACCATGTAGAAGCCTACGGTAGAGAAGTCGCCAAACACCGAGACATTGCTGGGCGGCAGCAGACTGTCGCGTTGGGCCGAATGATATAGTCCGGATGCCACAAGTCCTATGCCAAGTTTAGTGTCGGTGCTGTAGTGTGGCCCGCCGATTATGGAAAAATCCAAGCCTTGCTTTTTCTTGCTCTTGTTGGCATCGTTGAAATAGTCGAGGATGCGAGTCACGACACTGCGCTTCTTCGATGTCGCAACTGTATCGGTGAGCTCCACTGCCACGGCATTGGTCGTGACGAGGGTCATGAGGAGTGAAAGCAGTGATAGTCTCATTAGTACACTAGTCCAACGTTGTCCACCCAAAATGTGTTGCCAACTGTGCCTATGTAGGCGCCGCCATGGCTGGATGAGAACTGTAATATAATATGTGTCGGGGTGTCTGCCGACGATGCCCACCCTGTCTCGTGCACAATCACGCTCTTGCCTTTTGAGTTGCGGGCGTAGTCGGTGGTGCGCAGTCCCATTGTGGCGGCATCGTAGAAAGGCTTGTCGGTGATGTTGCCATAGTGGATGTCATAGGTGGCGCCATTGACCCAACCGTTGGTTGACTTGCCGTATTTCACCACCATTGTGCCTATGCGTTGTGCCGTGATGTTTCCCTTGGCATCCTCGTGGCGCTTCTGCAAATATAGTATGGCGATGCAATTGTCAGGGCCTGCCACTGTGGACACCTTTGAGAATCCTGTCTGCTTTGTGCGGTTCTTGTTTCCTGGCACTTGCACGCGGTAGTCGAACCTGATGGCCTTAGGGCGGAGGTTGAAGGGTATGCCCCAGTTTAGCGCCTTTACACCTTCCTTGGTGCCCGTGATGGGTTCTTTCATGTCGCCAAGGAAGATGCTGCCGGCGGCGAGCACCTTGATGTCCATGAGGCCGAGCACCCTGCAGGTCTCTATGTGGGTTTCCATCTTGACGCAATGGCCCGAGCCGTGGGTATCGCGGCAAACGGAGTTGTTGGTCTTCACTACTCCCATCACTTTTGCCATCACGTTGCTGGTGCCCCAAGGCGAGCCGCCAAGGTTTACGTATGGTTTTTCGCCTGTGATCTCACGATTGGGGCCAATCTCGTAGAGGGTCTTTGTGTTGCCGCCTATTATTGATGACTCATGAACGTGGCGGATAACCCATGTGTCGAAGTTGCCATATTTGAATGGTACGAACTTCCCTTCGGCATGGCAAGCCAAGGGAAGGAGAATGCTGACGAACAGCGTCAGCGCTGTGTTTTGAAGTCTTTTCATAATGCTATGAAAACAATCCTTTCCTTAATATGTTTGTAGATAAGGCTGCAAAGGTATTAAAATAATTGTAAACATAGCTTTGACTGGTAAACTTTTTTTCTGTTTTGAGTTTTTTGTTGATTTGCCTAATAAATAGCCTCGTTTGCCATATGCCATGTCGTGAGATATGCGGCGCGTGTTATGTCGGTGAGTTTGGGATAGTTCAATGTCGAGGCCTCATCCGAAGGTTGGTTGTAGTGGGGCTGTCCACCCGTATGATACCAAACGATAGGCACGCCTTTGAGGTGGAACGATTGCTGGTCGCTGCCTCCTACGGGATTCTCCCATGCGCGATAGTCGGGTTCGAAGGTGCAGAACTTGTATTTGTTGATGTCGCCCTTGAGCCATTCTCCGAGCTTGGGATGTGCGGCGGTGAAGAAATACATGAGATATTTGCTGTCTGTTCCGCTCCCCACCATGTCGAAGTTGAGATAACCCTTCACCTTTGACATTCCATCGAAATGGTCGGTGAAATATTGTGATCCGAGCAGGCCTTGCTCCTCGCCGTCCCAAAAGGCGAATACCACGGTGCGTTTGGGTTGTTCTCCGCTTGCCACAAATGCCTTCATGATCTGCAGCACGGCAGACACGCCCGATGCGTTGTCGTCGGCGCCGTTGTATATGCCATCGCCAGCCACGTCGGCATACTGGCCTTCATGGTCGAGATGCGCTCCTACCACCACATATTCATCGCTTTCCTGTCCAGGCAACACGGCAAGCACATTGCTTAAGCCGAGTGACTGGTAAACGCCTTGCTTTATCTTGGCTATAGAGTCGGCGTTTACGTAGAAGCGAATGCCGCGCTTTAGCTTCTGTGTGCCGCAAGCCTCGAAAGGTTGCTCGTATGAGTCACCAAGAAGGGGTTTCAGTCCGGCTTCGCATATCTGCGACTCTATATAGCGCTTGGCGATACGCGAGCCGCGCTCGCCTGCCCTGCGTCCCTCAAGCAGGTCGTCGGCGAGAAAGGAGACATGGGCACGTGCCGCGTCTTCGTTTATGGTACGCATGCCGGCTTCTATTCTTGCCTCGGCGTTCTTGTCGGTCTTTAAAGCCTTCCTTGGGGTGGCAAAGGCATTTGTTGCAGTGGTTGCCAATGCCACCAATAGAAGGAGTGTGGTTTTGGTCTTCATCCTAAACGTTATATATAATAATGTGTAGTTGGTCGTGGCTTGTTTAATATTCCATTGAGAACGAGATGCCGCGGCGCATCATGTCTTTTGCCATGGGTTGCATGCGTTGCAAGAACGACTCCCATGAGCGTTTGTCCTGTGGGCTCCATCCTGCCTCGGCAAGGGCTATGGCGCGTGGATAGGCTTGGTAATAGATTCGTTCGGGCGACGTTATGCACTCGCTCCAGAGCGTGCCTGCCACGCCGAAGAGGTTGTTGTCCTCAAAGCTCTTGTCCATGCCCCATGCAGGGTTGAGCGAATAGGTGTCTTTCAGTGATGTCACAGGCATGCCCCAGTTCACCTCGGGCATGTCGCCTTTGGCCATGGGATAATCAAAGTAGCAGTGCTCGCCAGGGCAGAGCATGATGCGTGCATTGTTTTCTACGGCAGCCTTGAGAGCTTTGTCGGTAAGTCCGTTGCGCCATGCAAAGGTGACGCATCCTGGCTGTATCTTCTTGAAGTCGGTTTCATACCAGAACATTGGAGTCTTGTGGTAGGTGTCGCGCAACAGTTTTATTATGTTGTCGAAGAGATAGCCTTGCAGCTTCCAGTTCTCTGAACGGTCGGTGGACGTTATGCCGAGCTTTTGCTTTAGTGCTTGGCATTTCGGGCAGTCTGTCCAACAGTCAAGGGCTGGGTTGCCGGCCTCGTCGCCGCCAAGATGGATATATTTTGACGGGAAGATGTCGGCGAGTTCCTTAAACACGTTGCCAAGAAATTCGTAGGTGAAGTCGTTGCCAGGGCAGAGCAACTCGTTTGATACGCCGCAGGTGGTGCGGACAGGTACCTGGCGTTGGTGGCAGGTCAGTTCTGGGAACACGCTTATGGCTGCAACTTCATGTCCGGGCATCTCTATCTCCGGCACTATCTCTACGTGATAGCGTGCCGCAAACTCCACGAGGTCGCGCATCTGTTCTTGGGTGTAGAATCCTTTATATGGCGCAAGCATGTCGTCCATGCCCCAACGTGACGAGGCTTGCGCTGTCAGTTGTGGATATTTTTTTATTTCTATGCGCCATGCCTGGTCGTCGACCAAGTGCAGGTGGAGGGCGTTAAGCTTATAGCGTGCCATTTCGGGCACAAAGGCCTTCAGGTCTTCGTATGGAATAAAAGTGCGCGCGGGGTCTACCATCAACTCGCGGACATGCGTGCGTGGAGTGTCTTTTATGGTGAGTTGCGGAATGGCATCAACGCAATCTTTAGTGCCTGAGCCTCTGAGGATTTGGTCAAGTGTCATCAATCCCCAAAACACGCCTCGTGATGTCTTGCCGCTGATGTTGACACCTTTTGCGTTTACGGTGAGGGTGTAAGCCTCGTCATCGTCAAGGGTCTCGTCAAGTTGCAGGCATAGCTGCACGCCACGCTGACGGCTGTTCACAATGTTGCCTATGCGGTTGGTGAGCATGAGGCGGGCCTGCTCGACTTCATTATTTAATGACGTGTCGCCATCTTTATTGACAATTATGTTCCACGCCGTGCGCACATTCATGGCTTTTGCGCCTTTCTGCACGGTCAAATCCCTTGGTACAGGGGCGAGGCAATTGGTGGGTTCGCTCACCTCTTTGGCAAATTTTGGCTCGGCGAAGAAGCGGCTCCAGCCTGCAGCCTTCTTGTATAGTCCTTCGCTGCCTTTTGGAACTATGAGGCGCACCTTGCCTGGCTCTACGCTGTAAAACGAAGTCACGTCGGCTTTGGGTGGCGTTTTGGACTCCACCTTGACGGTTTTCAGATTCTCTAAGCGTGCGAATGCATATTCGCCTATTATTGGATTGCCCTCAATGGTAAGTTCGGTGATGCCTTTGCATCCTGAGAAAGCGGCGGCCCCAATGCTTTCCACTGATTGTGGTATGCTAATGGTGCCAAGCTTGTCGCATGCGAAGAAAGCTTGCGTGCCAATCGTCTTCAGAGTCCTGGGCAAGACAATACTTTCCAGTTGATGGCGTGAGTGAAAGGCGTTCTTGGGTATTTCCTTACTTTGTGCATCACCGAGGTCTATGTGGCGCACCTGAAAACAAAGGTCGCGCATTTGGCGATAGTCACCATTGCGATCTGAGGAAAGCTCGCCAGTGAGTTTCAACTTGATGGCTTTTGACTTTTGCTCAGGTTTCAGGTCGCTCATGCGTTGCACGGTTTGTGCCGACATGGTCATGGCGATGATTGTAGAGACACACGATATTAGTAGCCTTTTCATAGTTCGTTGCTTTTTTATTCTTGTTTATTCTTGTTTGTTCTTGGTTCTTTATGTGGTTTTAGTACAACACTGCAAAGATACTCTATTTTAATTTCATGAGTGCTTGTTTCTAACAGTTTTTTACCATTTCCTAACTTCGCACTTCTTTTTTTCGAGCATCGCTCATCGTTTTTTGTCGGGATTCGCTCATCGTTTTTTTCGAACATCGCACATCTTTTTTTCTGGCTTCGCGCATCGTTTTCACCCTCATCCTATTCTTTCTTTTCCTTGCGCTCTTGTTTGCGCCCATCTTGCCAAAAAACTTTTTTGCTTAGCAAGGGCGGGTAGGGATGGTTAGGGCTCGTCCGCGTCCCCGCATGGCTGCCTCTCCGTCCCACCCGGCTGCCTCTCCGCCTAAAATCGTCTATATTTGTCTATTCTGTCTATAAAAGTCTATAATAGTCTATCCCCCGCCTATTAAGCCCCCTTTTTCCTTGATTCATATCAATTATCAAACATTTTTGAAAAATAATTCTCGAAATATTTGGAGGGTATTGAAATTCTCTATACCTTTGCACTCGCTTTTCGGAAA